>NZ_CP038018.1:651081-1302162 GCF_008805035.1 Eikenella exigua
TTTATCGATCTCACCCCATCGGTATCCGGCAAGGGTGGGCAAATCGTCCGCTACCTGCACGATCCCGACGAGCTGGAAGTGATTGCCGACAGTTTCGATGAATATCTGCTTGCCTTAATTGAAGATAGATACGATTTTATTCATGAAGACGATTTTTAAGCAGAGTTAATAGATACCGTGGTAAAGAGGCTACCTGAAAACCGATATTCTCAGGTAGTCTTGATTTAATAAACTGCTACAATCAGCCAGCCGACGCAGTCGAAAGCGCGTATAATGCCTGCCGTTTGAATTTTCCAACCATGAAGAGAGGCTGCCATGACTATCCGCTACAAGCGTGTTTTATTGAAACTTTCCGGCGAGGCATTGATGGGTAACGATGCCTTTGGCATCAATCGTGCCACGATTATGGGTATTGTCGGACAGATTGTGGAAATAGCTAAAATGGGCGTGGAAGTGGGCGTGGTGGTGGGCGGCGGCAACCTGTTTCGTGGTGTGGCCGCACAAGCCAGCGATATGGACCGTGCCACTGCCGATTACATGGGCATGCTTGCCACCGTGATGAACGCGTTGGCTTTGAAAGATGCGTTTGAAAGCCTTGGCCAGTCTGCGCGCGTACAATCGGCGCTTTCCATGCAGCAGATTGTCGAAACCTATGCCCGCCCCAAAGCCATCCAATATCTGGAAGAAGGTAAAGTGATGATTTTTGCCGCTGGCACGGGCAACCCCTTCTTCACCACCGACACCGCCGCCGCGCTGCGTGGTGCAGAAATGAACTGTGACATCATGCTCAAGGCCACCAATGTGGACGGCGTGTATACCGCCGACCCGAAAAAAGACGCTTCGGCCACGCGCTATCAAGACATCACGTTTGACGAAGCCATCGTGAAAAACCTGAAAGTGATGGATGCTACTGCCTTGGCGCTGTGCCGCGAGCGCAAACTGAATATCGTGGTGTTCGGCATCGCCAAAGAAGGCGCGCTCAAACGGGTGGTGCTGGGCGAAGACGAAGGCACTTTGGTGCATATTTGATTGAATTGGCAAGATTATAGGCCGCTTCCCATTGGGAGGCGGCCTGATGTTTTGGGTTTCAGGTAGCCTGCTATAGAGGTGAGGTTACCTGAAAAGCACTAATATATAGCAAGCCAACTTAACTTTCGATACAAGGCGGTGAGCCGCAAGCAGTACGGAAGTACAGCAAGGCAAACCAACGCTGTAGCGAAAGTCAATTTGGCTTACTATAAAATCCGCCCAACCCAAATTTGGCCTCCACAGAAGCTCAGCTCTCTTTGGCAATCTTGTTTCGGCTAGTCTTTCGTGCCGCAGAAAAAACGCCCGTTGCAACAACGGGCGTTGGTGTGTTGGGCAAGCCTGCTTATTTTTGCAGCAACACGCGCAGCATCCAGGCAGTTTTTTCGTGGGTTTGCATGCGGGTGGTGAGTAGGTCAGCAGTGGGCTCATCGTTGGCTTGGTCCACAGCGGGGAACAGCTCGCGGCAGGTGCGGATCACGGTTTCCTGGCCTTCCACCAGTTCGCGGATCATGGCAGGGGCATCGTTACTGCTTTGGCCGTCTGGAATGGAAGTGAGTTTGGCAAATTCGCTGTAGGAACCGGGCGCTTTGAAGCCCAGTGCGCGGATGCGTTCGGCAATTTCGTCCACGGCCAGCGCCAGCTCGTTGTATTGCTCTTCAAACATGGTGTGCAGGCTGTGGAACATCGGGCCTTCCACGTTCCAGTGGTAGTTGTGGGTTTTCAGATAGAGAGTATAGGTGTCGGCCAGCACCTTAGACAGGCCTTGGGCGATGGTTTGGCGTTGGGTTTCGTTGATACCGATGTTGATGCTCATGATGGCTCCTTATTAAACAGAGTTGGGGAAAAGAATTACTGTTTGATTGGCAGCCATTGTAGTGCTGAGTATTTTATTTTTACAATTATTATGTTCTGATATGTTTGAAAGATTGGCTATAAAAGGTGAACGTGGGCATTTGCTGTTGTTTTAGCGTAGCACTTCCTGTTCGGGCGAATCGTTGCGGGTTTGCAGGCGCACGCCGTGCTGGCCGACGCTCCAGCATTGGGCATTGGCGCTGCGGCTGCACAGGCGCTTGCCATCGCTATACCATTCTTGATTGCGGTTGCCAGTGCAGGGTTCGAGGGTGATGCTGCTGCCGGTTTGGGTGAGGCATTGGCTATTTTGGCGGATGGTGCCGTTGCGGACGATACGTTCGAAATATTGATTGGGCGCGTTGCGGCAGGAGCGAAGGGTGAGGGTGCGGTTGTGGACGGTGATGCATTCGCTGCCGATACGCATGGTGTTGCCATCGGGGAGCTTGGATTCAGATTGTTTTTCGCGAGCAAAAGCAGTGCTGCTCGGGGCTTTTGTGTGGAGTTTGGGTGCATTGGGCGGGATGGGGCGCACGGGGTAATAGGGCAGAGGGCAGGCAGTGAGGAGGAGGGCGGAGAGCAGGATGAGGCGGCGCATGGGGTGATCCTCGTGGGTTCAGGTAGCCTTTTATATAGTGAGGCTGGGAATATGGCATAATTTGCTGCTGTGGAATTTAGCAAATGCTGGCTTGATAGGAAAGTGGTTTGTGTAGTTTTGTATAGCGGTTTGGTGTTGTTGTGGGCGGGGTTTGTCCGTTTGTGCGGCGAGGTGTTAAGCCGGATGCAGATGCAGTATTATCAGGCCGGAGAGCTGGCGGATGCGCGGTTTATGGTGGCGGCGCGCCCGACAGCCGGAAAACCTTGCCGCAGCGGGCAAAGCAAGGTAGTATCCCGCCCGTTATGCACTATTGCCGTGGCGGCCGGAAGGCTACCTGAAAATATCTCAATTAAGGAAACCTTATGATCAAAGAAATCCAAACCTCAGCCGAAACCAAGATGCAGCGTTCGGTGGAAGTACTGCGCGAAAACTTAGCCAAAGTGCGCACCGGCCGCGCCCACACCGGCTTGCTCGACCAGGTGGAAGTGGAATACTACGGCAGCATGGTGCCGGTGAGCCAGGTGGCCAACGTAACCCTGCTCGATGCGCGCACCATCAGCGTGAAGCCTTATGAGAGCAATATGGCCGCCGCCGTGGAAAAAGCCATCCGCGATTCCAACCTCGGCCTGAATCCCGCTTCTATGGGCGACCTCATCCGCGTGCCGATGCCGATGCTCACCGAAGAGCGCCGCAAAGACCTGATTAAAGTAGTGCGCGGCGAAGCCGAAGACGGCCGCGTGTCTATCCGCAATGTGCGCCGAGATGCCAACGACCACATCAAAAAACTGCTGAAAGACAAAGAAGTGTCGGAAGACGATGCCCACCGCGGCGAAGAGCAGATCCAGAAGCTCACCGACAAATACATCGCCGAAGTAGATAAGCTGCTGGAGCATAAAGAAGAAGATTTGATGGTGGTGTAAACCATCCGAGCGATACGGCGGCACGGGCTGATATATTTGCCCGTGCCGCCTCAGGCTACCTGAAACCCGCCCAGCCCGAGGAAAGCATATGAGCAGCAGCACCCAAACCATCCCCGAACGCACCAACATCCCGCGCCATGTCTGCGTGATTATGGACGGCAACGGCCGCTGGGCGAAAAAACGCCTGCTGCCGCGCGTGATGGGGCACAAACGCGGCCTCACCGCCCTGGAAAACCTAGCCGCCCGCTGCGCCGAGCTCGGCGTGGAATACCTCACCGTATTCGCCTTTTCCACCGAAAACTGGCGCCGCCCCGAAGACGAAGTTTCCTTTTTGATGAAACTGTTTTTGCAGGCGCTAGACGGGAAGGTGGCCAAAATGCATCAAAACAACCTGCGGCTCAAAGTAATTGGCAACCGCGGCCGCTTTCCCGCCGCGATTGTGGACGGCATCGAAGCCGCAGAACGGCTTACTGCCAACAACACCGACCTCACGCTCACCGTGGCTGCCGACTACGGCGGCCGCTGGGATATCCTGCAAGCTGCCAACCAGCTGATTGCCGAAGGCAAAAGCGAAATCACCGAAGACGACCTCTCTCAGCGCCTTTCCTTGGCCGAAGCCCCCGAGCCCGACCTGTTTATCCGCACCGGCGGCGAAACCCGCATCAGCAACTTCATGCTCTGGCAAATGGCCTATGCCGAATTTTATTTCACCGACGCGCTGTGGCCAGATTTCGATGCTGCCGAGTTCGATCGTGCCATTTCTTCCTTCCGCGTGCGCGAACGCCGTTTCGGCCGCACCAGCGAACAGCTGCCGCCGGAACAGCAGCGCAGTTGAGTAGTTGGTTTTCAATCGGGCAGGGCGGCGATGGTCGAATGCCTGTTGCCGCTTTGTTTTAGCGCTACAACCTATGCCCATTCTATGAACCACAGCGAATTTTCTATTCAGATCGAAAACCTCCGCCAATCATTCGCCAACCGTAATCTCGAAGACTATCTCCTGGCGCTCCATGGCCTGTTGCAAAGCCAACAGGATGCCGTTTGCACACCCCCCCCTCTGCCTCAGCCTACTGCAAGAAGCCTTTACTGCTTCGTCTGCGCCGTTTAACGAACAATGGCTGCTCATCCGTCAGATGCCCGATGAGCAGCTGAAAACAAGCGATCCGTGGCAATACTCCTGCGCCGTGATTATTTTTCAGGTAGCCGAGTTGCACCGCATGCGTGGCCAAGAGTTGCAAAACGAATTGCGCCACTACGGTATCACCTCCGAAACCGGCTATAGCCGGTACAACTCCGACCCGCTCACCCTTTTGGAATACGGCGCGCAGGGGGCTGGAAGACAGTTTGGGGGAGGAAGACAGCGGTGGCAGAGGATTGGTCGCTGTTGGGCGATTTGTTGGACTTGGGGCGTTATTACGAATAAGTAGCGCGAAAGGCTACCTGAAAATTTCAGGTAGCCTTTACTTTGGACAGGCAAAACCGTTTGCGCTAAAATACCATGTTTTTCCGTTTTTCCCTGATTCGACTGAAAGAGATATAATTATGAAAACCGCACAAGAATTGCGCGCCGGCAACGTATTCATGGTGGGCAGCGAGCCGATGGTGGTACAGAAAACCGAATACATCAAAGGCGGCCGCTCCTCTGCCAAAGTGAGCATGAAGCTGAAAAACCTGCTCACCGGCGCAAACAGCGAAACCATCGTGAAAGCCGATGACAAGTTCGACGTTATCCAGCTCGACCGCAAACAATGCACTTACAGCTATTTCGCCGACCCGATGTATGTATTCATGGACGAAGAGTTCAACCAATACGAAATCGAAGGTGAAAACATCGGTGACAACATGAAATTCATCGTAGACGGCATGGAAGACGTGTGTGAAGTAACCTTCTACGAAGGCAACCCGATTTCCGTGGAGCTGCCCACCATCATCGTGCGCGAAGTGGAATACACCGAGCCCGCCGTTAAAGGCGACACTTCCGGCAAAGTGATGAAACCCGCACGCCTCGTGGGTGGTACCGAGATCCAAGTGATGGCCTATATTGAAAACGGTGATAAAGTGGAAATCGATTCCCGTACCGGTGAGTTCCGCAAACGCGCCTAATTGCCGAACTTGGCCGGTATAGCTCAGTTGGTAGAGCAGCGCATTCGTAATGCGAAGGTCGGGGGTTCGACTCCCTTTACCGGCACCAATCCCGGCCCCGCTTTTGCGGGGCTTTTGCCAGGTAGATTTCAGGTGGCCTATGTGCTTTATTTCTTCAAGCGCAACTATGTCGCGCAGTGTGCCGTCGTGCAGCCAAATCATGGCGCATAGGCTACAGGCAGGCGGATGCGGGGGCGTTGCCGCTGCGCATCATTTTGAATGCTACCAGGTCGCGCCACGATCAATACAGCCAGTAGATGCCATCGACGGAAAACCACACCAAACAATGCCAGCGGCAGGTATTTCCACTGCCGGCGTGCCAGTGTGCGTGAGTTGGTGGGAGCGGAAAAAGTAGGTGCTAAGGCCATCGGGAAACTGATGGGGGTGTCCCAGTAGGGCGCGGGCAGGAGGTAGGAGCTGGCAATAAAGATGGCGATGCCGCAGGCACGAAAAAACAGCTTTCAGGGGCGGAGGTAGTCGTGAAAGGATTTATGAAGGGTATGTTCAGGTGGCTTGGGGGAGTTATATTTACTGGAAAATTGGTTTAAGTAGGATTAATAGCTGTTCCAATCGAACATGAAACAAGGCGGGCTCCCTATTTGGAGACGGTTATTTGTTTGCTTGAGGATGAGACTGAATAGGTGGATAATTTAACCACATCGGAAGCAAAGGTAGCCCCTGGCTGGGAAATGAGATTACCTGAAAAATTTCTTGATTTTAGTGTGTTGATAAGTAATAATAAAAGATATTAAGGTTGATTTAGGTTAAGAGAAGCACTATTGGTTAGAGTTTTCTGCCCAAAACGGCATGAAGAATGCCATTCTTTAAATGGTGAATTCTAATTTGTAACGTTGTTTTATTTATTTAATTAAACAGGAGGTTATTATGGCTTCAGCAATAGAGCGTCCGGCTGCTTGGACAGGCTTTGTTAGCGGTGATTGGGAAAATAGCATTGATGTACGCGATTTCATCCAAAAAAACTACACGCCTTATGAAGGCGATGGTAGCTTTTTAGCGCCGGCCACCAATGCCACTACCAAGCTGTGGGCGGAAGTGATGGAAGGCATCAAGGTGGAAAATAAAACCCACGCTCCGTATAAAATTGACGCGCAAGTTGTTTCCGGCATCACCAGCCACGCGCCCGGCTATATCGACAAAGACTTGGAAACCATTGTCGGCCTGCAAACCGATGAGCCGCTGAAGCGCTCCATCATGCCTTTCGGCGGTCTGAAGATGGTGAAAGATTCCTGTAAGATTTACGGCGTGGAGCTAAATCCCGAAGTGGAAGAAATCTTCACTAAATATCGTAAAACCCACAACCAAGGCGTGTTTGATGTGTACACGCCCGATATCCGCCGCTGTCGGAAATCAGGCGTTTTAACTGGTTTGCCCGATGCCTACGGCCGTGGCCGCATTATCGGCGACTACCGCCGTGTGGCCCTTTACGGTATCGACCGCCTGATGCAAGACAAAACCGAGCAGTATCATTCTTTACAAGCCGATTTGGAATCTGGCAAAAACTTGGAAAGCGTTATTCGCCTGCGCGAAGAAATCAACGAGCAGCATATTGCACTGAAGCAGATGAAGGAAATGGCTGCCTCTTACGGTTTCGATATTTCCGGCCCAGCCAAAAACGCGCAAGAAGCCATCCAATGGACTTACTTCGCCTACCTCGCCGCCGTGAAGTCGCAAAACGGCGCAGCCATGTCGTTTGGTCGTGTGTCTTCCTTCTTGGATATTTATATCGAGCGCGACCTGAAAAACGGCATTATCACCGAAAGCCAAGCACAAGAATTCATCGACCATTTGGTGATGAAACTGCGTATGGTTCGTTTCCTGCGCACGCCCGAATACGACCAGCTCTTTTCCGGCGACCCGATTTGGGCCACCGAATCCATCGGTGGTATGGGCTTGGATGGCCGCACATTGGTAACCCGCACCAACTTCCGCGTGCTGCACACTCTGTACAACATGGGCCCATCTCCCGAGCCGAACATCACCGTATTGTGGTCTGAAAAACTGCCGCAAGGTTTCAAAGAGTTCTGTGCCAAAGTGTCTATCGATACTTCGTCTATCCAATACGAAAACGACGACCTGATGCGCCCCGACTTCAACAGTGACGATTACGCCATTGCCTGCTGCGTGAGCCCTATGGTGGTCGGTAAGCATATGCAGTTCTTCGGTGCGCGAGCCAACTTGGCCAAAACCCTGCTGTATGCAATTAATGGCGGCGTGGACGAAAAATCTAAAGACCAAGTCGGTCCGAAAACCGAGCCGATTAAAGACGCAGTGCTCGACTACGACACTGTGTTCGATCGCATGGATAAATTCATGGACTGGTTGGCCACTCAATATGTTACCGCTCTGAATTGCATCCACTACATGCACGACAAATACAGCTACGAAGCCGCCTTGATGGCTTTGCACGACCGCGACGTGCGCCGCACCATGGCTTGCGGTATTGCCGGCCTGTCTGTGGCTGCCGACTCTTTGTCTGCCATCAAATACGCTAAAGTGAAACCGATCCGCGACGAAAACGGCATTGCCGTGGACTTCGAAATCGAAGGAGAATACCCGCAGTTCGGTAATAACGACGACCGTGTGGACAGCATCGCCTGCGACCTGGTAGAGCGTTTCATGAAGAAAGTGGCTACTCATCCGACCTACCGCAACGCCATCCCAACCCAGTCTGTGCTGACCATCACATCTAACGTGGTATATGGCAAAAAAACTGGTAATACTCCGGATGGTCGCCGCGCAGGTGCTCCGTTCGGCCCGGGTGCTAACCCCATGCACGGCCGTGATGTAAGCGGCGCCGTGGCTTCGCTGACTTCCGTGGCCAAACTGCCGTTTGAGTTTGCCAAAGACGGTATTTCCTACACCTTCTCCATCATCCCCGGTGCGTTGGGCAAAGACGAAAGCTCCCGCGAACGCAACCTGGCCGGTATGATGGACGGCTACTTCCACCACGAAGTTGGTGTGGAAGGCGGCCAGCATCTCAACGTGAACGTGCTCAACCGCGAAATGTTGGTGGATGCGATGGAACACCCGGAAAAATATCCGCAGCTCACTATCCGCGTGTCCGGCTATGCCGTGCGTTTCAACTCGCTCACCAAAGAGCAGCAGCAAGACGTGATCACCCGCACCTTCACCAGCCGGATGTAATCATGCCCAGCTAGCAGGAATCAGTGCCGGAACTCATTCCGGCACTTTTGTTTCCTCCCGTTTTCAGGTAGCCTGATTCCTGTTGTAAAGGCTACCTGAGAATCTATAGCCCAAGTATAGCCCAAGTAGGGTAGGATGGGCTTTCAAAACACCACAAGCCATAAAGGCTACCTGAAACCCAACGCACACCAACCACCATGCCAGAATCCATCCCCATCAGTCCCGGTGCTCCACCGAAAAAACAGCCCGACACTCGCAGCCGCTCCTACAAAGGTATCGGCTACATCCACTCTATAGAAACCGGTGGTGCCGTAGACGGCCCCGGCCTGCGTTTCGTCCTCTTCATGCAGGGCTGCCTTATGCGCTGTCTCTACTGTCACAACCGCGACACTTGGGACAGGCACAGTGAAAAAGAGCTGCACTTCACTGTGCCCCAGCTCATGCAGCAAGTGCTCTCCTACAAACACTACTTTCGCGCCACCGGTGGCGGCGTAACCGCCACCGGTGGCGAACCCCTGCTGCAATACCAATTCATCCGCGACTGGTTTGTAGCCTGCCGCGAGCACGACATCCACACCTGCCTCGACACCAATGGCTACGCCCTGCACTACGACAGTGCCCTGGAAGAGCTGTTGGACAATACCAACCTCGTCATGCTAGATTTAAAGCAAATAGATCCCGAAATCCACAAAGTGTTGGTTGGCATCCCCAACACCAAAGTTTTGCGGTTTGCCCGCCATCTTGCCGAACGAAATCAGCCCACCCGCATCCGCTATGTCGTCGTACCCGGCTACACCGACGACGACCGTTCCGCCCACTTGCTCGGCGAATTTATTGCCGATATGCCCAACGCCGACACTGTGGAAATCCTTCCCTACCACGAACTAGGCGCCCACAAATGGGAGCTGTGCGGCGACGAATACAAGCTCAAAGGCGTGCATCCCCCGCCCAAAGAAACCGTCCTGCGGATAAAGGAAATCATCGAAAGCTATGGTAAACAAACCATCGTATAAGCCCGCCCGAATAGGCTGCCTGAAAAGAGGCTAACATATTTCAGGTAGCCTTTCTACCATATGGCAGAAAGCTAGGGCAGAGTTGCCATGCCTACTATATAGGCTGGAGGCGGTGGGCATTCGTGAAAAGGCTACCTGAAAAGCTGTTTTCGATTTTTCAGGCAGCCTGCCGCAAGCATCAGCTTCCAATAATTCAAGAATTTCAGGTAGCCCCACCGACACATCCCTTATACTGTTCATTTCACCCCCCCTTTTTTTTACTCCAGAAAGGCTCACCATGAGCCACGCTCAAGGCTTCGTCCTCCTAAAAGAAAAACGCTTCGACTCTGCCTGCCTCCTGCACACCCTGTAACACGAATGGGGCATCAGCCTAGACGAAGGCGAAGACATCACCAACGAAGACGGTAACCTCACTTCAATATAAACAGCCTCCTCTGCGCCCTCTTACTCATGCCCGTCTTGCTGGCCGATGGTGAAGCCGAGCAAAACGCCGTCTTCAACTACTACTGGCCGGAAGCCGTGGAAGAAGACGCACATCCTGCTTGTCGTGATGCCCATTAGCGACGCCGCCCCAATTGACGTGATGAGCCTCTATAGCAAACTTGCCAGTGTTGCCCTTGCCGACGAAAACAACATCGGCATCTATACCTCAGGCACCGCCGTCTTCGCCCCGATTTCTATCGTGACGTATGCAGCATTCTGCACGAAGGCGGCCTGCCCATTCTCGCCTGGATATTTATCGGCCTCTCTGGCAGCGAAGAAGGCAGCAATGCCTACATCATCGGTCTGGAGCAATTCAATAAAATGGAGCTCGAAATTCTCAACAACACGCACGAGCCCACTGACCTACATACCTTTCTGTGCAATATCAGCGACTACCTCATCTCGCAAAACATTACCCTGCAAGACGGCGAGACCATCGGCTTCAGTGCCGAAGAAAAACTCGCCATCACCCGCTCCCCAGCCGTAGCCGGCGTGGCTGAAGAAACCCTGAAAATTGACTACTAAACAGTGTTGTTTCAGACGATCTTAACGGCGTAATTGTGGAAGAACGGCTGTAATAACAACTTTTTGATAAGGAGGAAAATAATGAAGTATGATAATTTTTTCCTGTAAGTGATCTTGCTACGAGCTGCCGCTTTTACCAAGATGTGTTGGATTTGCCCGTTAAATTCGATTTTTTCTAAAAACGGCATGGTTGCTTTTCGGGTAGGCGATGAAGAAGCTGCCATCATCCTCAAAGAACGGAAAAAGTTCCCCGGTATGACTCTTACTGTGTGGATTGAAGTGGAAGATGTGCAGGCAAGATATGCAGGCAAGATATGCCGCATTATAGGGTAGAAATATCCGTTTCCTAAGCGAGCCATTCCGCATCCGTACCAGATGGATGGTGAAAATTGTCGATCTGTCGGGCAATCGGTTAGGATTTACTGATTATCAAGAATAAACGCAGATTAAAGTGCTCATGTAATAAAAAGAAATATGGGCATCTAGCGATATAGATGAAGGCTATCTGAAAGTGCCGGAAAGCATTTTCAGGTAGCCTTTTCTCCTATAAAAAACTGCCTACAAACAATTGCAGGCAGTTTTGGTGCAAGATTGGCAGAACCAGCTTATTTGGCAGCGGCGGTACCGAAGTATTGCTGGTGGATGCGGTCGTATTCGCCGCTGGCTTTGATGGCGGCCAAGGCTTTGTTGAGGGTGTCGCGCAGTTCGGTGTCGTCTTGGCGCAGGGCGATGCCGTAGTGTTCAGCTTCGAAATCAGGCACTTTAATCATAGTGAAGCCTTTGTCGCCGTTGTGTTTGATGAATTCCATCACCACGGAGCTGTCGCTCACGGCTGCGTCCACGCCGCCGTTTTGCAATTCTTTCAGCAAGAGGGGCAGGCTTTCGAAGCGGGTTACTTTAGGATTGGTGGCGCCCAAGAGTTTGGAAGCGGCCAAATCGCCGGTGTTGCCGGTTACCACGCCTACGCGGTTGAGGTTTTTCAAATCTTCCACAGAAGCGACCTGTTTGCCTTCGGGCACGGCCACTACTTGGGTGATTTCAAAGTAGGGGTCGGTGAAGAGCATGCTTTGTTGGCGTTCGGGAGTGATGGTTACGGCAGCTACTACTACGTCGGCATCGCCGTTGCGCAGGCTGTTGAAGAGGCTGTCCCAAGATTGGTCTTTAAATTCCACGCGGTAGCCGGCTTCTTTGGCTATGGCGTTGATGAGGTCGATATCGAAGCCGCTCAGGCTGTCGTCGGGGTTTTTAGATTCGAAGGGGGCGAATTCGGCATTGGTGGCCACGCGCAATACTTTTTCGCTGCCGGGAGTGGAAGCGCCGGAGGCATTGGCATCGACAGGTTGCGAGGCTTGCTGGGAGCCGCCGGAATTGCCGCAGCCGCTGAGGGCGATGGCGGAGCAGGCCAGGGCAGTGGCTAGCCATTTTTTCATGTTCATTGTCGGTTCTCCTAGATTGGTTTGGATGTTAATTAATGATTGCGCTCCGTGCGCATCATTCGGGAAACACATCATACAACCATATGCGGAAATTCTAAAGGTTTATTGCAGAATATAGCCAAAGCACGTCATTTCTTCTGAGCGCATGGGCGTGCTGTGCCGACTTATTCATGCTGTCTGCGTACCGCATTGGGGAAGAAGTAATAACTTCAGCTATATTGGGTAAGGCTACCTGAAAGCGTCAGCTTCTGCGAAGCTGAAATGTAGTTTCGTTTTTCGAACTGTAAATAGCCTGCTTTGGCACACCAGGCAGGCTCAATCTGCGCCGTGTGGTGAAACTCCACTATAATAGGGGCCATTATCATCTTAATCGGTGCACTTTAGCCATGCCGTATCCATTTGCCCCCGAACAGCCCGAGCGCCGCCGCCTGCTCGCTTCGCTGGCTGCCGTTTCTACCGTTGCCTGCCTGCCTCAAGCCGCCCGTGCCGGGGCGCAGCGTGAGGAGACGCTGTCGGACGATGTTACTTCGTTGATGCGCCATTCGGTGAATAATGTGAATCCGCCGCGCCTGGTGTTTGAAAACCCGTATAACGCGCCGCGCTGGCTCAATGATATGTCGCTGCGGCTGGCGCGTTTTGTGTCCGACCCGCTGGAACGCCGCCGCCTGCTCATCAACATCCAATACGAAACCACCCGTGCCGGGCTGGATACGCAGTTGATTCTGGGACTGATTACGGTGGAAAGCGCGTTTCGGCAGTATGCCATCAGCAGCGTGGGCGCACGCGGGCTGATGCAGGTGATGCCGTTTTGGCAGCGCTACATCGGCAAGCCGGAACACAACTTATTCGATATCCGCACCAACCTGCGCTACGGCTGCACCATCTTGCGCCACTACAGCAATCTGGAAAACGGCAATATGGAGCGGGCATTGGCGCGCTACAACGGCAGCCTAGGTAGCCGGCGTTATCCCGACGCGGTGATCGGCGCGTGGCAGAACCGCTGGCAATGGTCTTAGTGGAACAGGCTACCTGAAAGTCTAATCAAACATCTACCCTTGCCGAAAAGCTCCCGATGGCGCAAGGCTTCGGGTATAATTACTAGAATTTTTCCCTAACTACTTCCATTTGAACACCATGCCCTGAATCTCCTGCACCGCCTTATTGTCCAAAGAATGGGGTGCGCCAGCACATAGCTTTCCGGCGTATATGTGCTGCGTATGCTGAGTATGTTTTTGGTGTTGCCTGCCAAGGAGCTGCCTAGTAGTACGCCTGCGTACAGCGTTTAGTGATTGTGGCGGTTGCCGGGCTTTTGGCGGATTTAACGTGCGAAGAAGTGCGTACCCGTGCCATGGCTCCAATGGGGTTCATTTATCGATTTCACTTTTGCTGCTAGCATAATGGTTTTGCCGTTGTTCACCCGCTACGTCAACATTTTCGGCCTGTTTGCATCCACCGGTGTATTGTGTATGTTGGCTGTAGTGTGGTGTGTAGATTATGTCCAATCCGTAGCGGGGTCGTTTTCATGAAGATATGAGAATGAAGACTTCCGCATCAGCGAGGCGTTACGCAACAAACGCCTGATGCAGCTCAATTTCGGTATTTTCGTTCTGCAGGCGGTGATAATGGAAATTTTTGCCAGTCTGTCGATTGTGGTGGGCGAAACGTGCAACAGGCTCAAGCAGGTGTTTGTAGCCAGTATCATGCTGATTGCAGCGGTTTTGTGCGGAATTTATGCCGACCAGGCTTTGCTCTTGGCCATTGGCGTATCGCTGGTGGTGTATTTTGTTGGCTTCAATATTTTGGGAGTCAGCCTGCTGTCTATCGTATCAAAAGTGGCGCCGATGGATTTGAGAGACATAGCCACATGTACAACATGGCGCAATCCATCGGCGTGCGCAATCTGGCGCCCTCTGTATGGCAGAGCTGCGAAGAGCGCTCTTGGCCGTTTTGCAGCAGTTTGAAGGAGTGGAGGCGGCCAGCCTCAGCGCCGACCGTTCAACCGTTTACATCAAGGCGCGGCAGCAGGGTTTTGATGAAGCCGCCGCCAAACAGATTATTTTAGGAGGAAATCATGTTGAATAAAGTGATACTTATCGGCAACTTGGGGCGCGATCCCGAAGTGCGCTACCTACCCAGCGGCGATGCCGTGGCCAATTTTTCTATCGCTACCAGCGAAAACTGGAAAGACCGCAACGGTCAACGCCAGGAGCGCACCGAATGGCACAATATCAGTATGTTTGGCCGCTTGGCAGAAATTGCCGGCCAATATCTGAAAAAAGGCAGCAAAGTGTATATCGAAGGCCGTATCCAAAGCCGCAAATACACCGGTAAAGACGGTATCGAGCGCACCGCCTACGACATTGTGGCCAACGAAATGAAAATGCTCGACGGCCGCAACAGCGGCAGCAGCCCCTACGAAGGCGGCGACCAATACGCAGCCGCCCCCGGCAGCCCGCGCCAGCAACCCGCCCAAAGCTATAATGAACCGGCCTACGCTGCCGAGCCGCCTGCTCCGCCCCGCCGCCAAGCCGCAGCACCTGCTTCGGCACCGATTGACGATATCGATGACGATATTCCATTTTAAACGGCAAGCTCGATACCACAACCCGCCGCCTGTTTCCGAGTGGACAGGCGGCGGGTTTGGTTTGGGTTTTTCAGGTAGCCTATGGTTAGGGCTGTGCGAAGTGATTGGGCTGCATTGCAGATCAACTTAACTTTCGCTGCAATGTTGGCCTGCTACCGTACTTCACTGCGGCTTGCCGCCTTGTATTGCAAGCCAATTTGGCTTGCTATCGTTGAACATTTGCGCCTCAAGTATTTCTGTGTTTATTTGCAGCAAAAGGCTACCTGAAAAACTTTCAGGTAGCCTTTGCCGTAGAGGAATTGCCGGTTAGTTGCTGTTTTCGGCAAACAGATTGCGGTCGAATAAATCCGGTTCGCTTTGCTGTTGTCGGCAGTCGATGCGGATGTCTTCTTTCACCGTGCAGCAGCAGGTGAGAATTTCGTTGGGCAGAAGCATGGCCAGCGGGCTTTCTTGGTATTCGACACTGCCAGATAGGAGTTTGACGCGGCAGGAGCCGCAATAGCCGCTGCGGCATTGGTATTCGATTTCGTGGCCGGTGCGCTCCAAGGCTTCGAGTAGGGTTTCGCCTTCCTGCAGGGGGAAGCGGGTGCTGTGGGTGGTGATTTGGGGCATGGCGTGTGGTGTTTGGTTTGGTGTAGTGAAAATTTCAGGTAGCCTTTATTATGCGCGGGCAGGCATAAAGGCTACCTGAAATTGTTTGGCCTGGCCAAGGCCGGATTTCTTTTCGGGTTAAGGCTGACTTGCGGTCTGCTTCAGGATGTAGAGGTTGGCCAGTTCGCCTTCCACTTGTTTGCCGTCTGCATCCAGCGCCCAAATCTGGCCGTGGCCGATTTGGTAGAGCCGCTCGCCGCCGGCTTTGTCGAGTTGGAGTACTTCTTGCGGCTTGCGCCAAGTGAAGCGGCCGGCAGTTTCTTCGGTAAACGGCTGGCGCTGCTTATAGGTTTCGGTGAGTTGGTAGCTGCCGTCTTCTTTTAATACCAAGGTGGTTTCGATACCTTCGCAAGAGGCACATGGCAGCACACCGTAGTAGCGGCCACTCCATCGGGCGGCGGGTTGTGCAGCAGTGGAAGCGGCTGATGCGGCAGGCTCAGCAGCAGGCTGTGAGGCAGCAACGGTGGAAGCAGCCGCCGGGGTGGAGGCTGGCGCAGTATTCTCTTGCGGGGCACAGGCGGCCAGCAGGAGGATAAGGGGGAGGGCGGATCTTGTTTGCATCTTAAATCCTTTCTCGATGGTTTGGCATTGTGACGAACTAACGGGTAAGCTGCCAACGGCCATCGCGTTTGGTAACGAGAATGTTGTAACTGTTTTTGGCGTCTTCGTAGGAAGATAGGCCGGTAAATACTTTGATTTCACATGTATAAATTCCACGTTTAACTTTACCGCCACCGGTACGGATGCAGGATTTGCCCGTGGCTAAATGGCTGCCTTTAGGCAGGTTGCGGTTGGCCTCATTAGCCAGTTTTAGGACAGTTTGCTGCGGTGGGGGCGTGATAGTTATATCGCCGGTGCTTAGGTAATTGTAGCCGCCGTAGGCGATAGCCCCGACGATGAGCCAGCTAACGAGTTTTCCAATGTCCATAGAAATATCTCCTTAAATGAGTTGATTTTATTAACTTAATTCTGCTTTAAAAATCGACATATCAGTAGTAATAGGTGTTTCCAGAGGAGTATCAGTTTCAGCCTCTGCTGCGGCCAGTTGTTTCTTCTCGGCCAAATACTGCCCGATTTGCCGAACCAATTCCTGCGTGCCCTGATGGGCGAGTGCGCTGATTTCAAACAGGCGCGGGGTTTGCCAATTGAAGCCAGGCTCGTCGGGGGCAGGATAGTCCCAGCCGACGGCTTCGAGGAATTCGGTTTTGCGTTCGGCAGCCTCTTCCGGCGTGAGCATGTCCAGTTTGTTCAGTACTAACCAGCGAGGTTTGTCGAACAGTTCGTCATCGTATTTTTTCAGCTCGTTGATGATGGCCAGCGCTTCGGCGGCGGGGCTGACGGCTTCGTCGAACGGGGCTAAGTCTACCACGTGCAGAAGGAGGCCGGTACGCGAAAGGTGTTTCAAAAAGCGGTGTCCCAGCCCGGCGCCTTCGGCTGCACCTTCAATCAGGCCGGGGATGTCGGCCATCACAAAGCTTTGGTCTTCGTCCACGCGCACCACGCCCAGGTTGGGGTGCAGCGTGGTGAAGGGGTAGTCGGCCACTTTGGGGCGGGCGGCAGACACGGCGCGGATAAGGGTGGATTTGCCGGCATTGGGTATACCTAACAGGCCGACGTCAGCCAGTACTTTCAGCTCCAACAGCAGGCGGCGCACTTCGCCGGGTTCGCCGGGCGTGGCCTGTTTGGGCGCACGGTTTACCGAAGATTTGAAATGGATATTACCCAAGCCGCCTTTGCCGCCACGCGCCAAGCAAACGCGCTGGCCGTGCCGCGTGAGGTCGGCCACGATTTCGCCGGTGTCGGCATCTCGGATGAGCGTGCCTACCGGCATTTGCAGCTCGATATCGTCGGCGCCGGCACCGTAGCGGTCGGAGCCGTGGCCTTTTTCGCCGTTTTGCGCTTGATAGCGTTTCACGAAACGGTATTCCACCAAGGTGTTTACGTTTTCGCTGGCCACGGCAAACACGCTGCCACCGCGCCCGCCGTCGCCGCCGTCGGGGCCGCCGCGCGGAACGTATTTTTCGCGGCGGAAGCTGACTGCGCCGTTGCCGCCACGCCCGGCAGCAACTTCGATTTTGGCTTCGTCGATAAATTTCATTGGTGTGCTTTCCGTTTTCAGGTAGCCTCTTTGGGGCTACCTGAAAATCTTAATTCGTTATTGGGGTGGGATGATGCTTACGGCCGGGGTTGTGGTATGGCTGTGCGCCGGATTTTGCTTTAACCCGCCGTGTGCAAATATGCACATTATAAAGGACTGGCACAAAGGCTACCTGAAAATTTGTGCCATGTTTTCGTTTTGCAGAAACTGAGCTTTGGCTCCGCCGATTATCGTTTCACTGCGTTGAAGCGGATGCTTTCAGGTAGCCTGCTGCTTAAACCGACAGCATCACGTATTTGGTTGCCAAATATTCGTCCAGCCCGTATTTGCCGCCTTCGCGGCCGATACCCGACTGCTTCACGCCGCCGAAGGGGGCGGCTTCGTTGGAAATCACGCCGGTGTTGATGCCGACCATGCCGTATTCCAAGCCTTCCATCATGCGCGTGGCCGTGCCGAGGCTGCGGGTGTAGCAATAGGCGGCTAGGCCGTATTCTGTGGCGTTGACCTGTTGCAACACGTCTGCTTCGCTCTCGAAACGGAACACGGGGGCGAGCGGGCCGAAGGTTTCTTCGCGCGCCACTTTCATGCCGGCATGGGCGTGGCGGATAACGGTGGGCTGGAAGAACAGTTCGCCTGCCGGGTGGCGTGCGCCGCCGGCAACTACTTCGCCGCCGTGGGCGAGTGTATCGGCCAGGTGTTCTTCCACTTTGGCCAGCGCGGCCTCATCAATCAGCGGGCCGCATTCCGTGCCGTTTTCCAAGCCGTTGCCCACTTTCAGGTAGCCTGCTGCTTGGGCGAATTTGCGCACAAATTCGTCATACACGCCGCTTTGCACATAGATGCGGTTGGCGCACACGCAGGTTTGGCCTGCGTTGCGGAATTTGCAGGCAATCGCGCCGGAGACTGCGGCATCGATGTCGGCATCGTCGAACACGATAAACGGCGCGTTACCGCCCAGCTCCATCGAGGTTTTTTTGATGGTGGAAGCACATTGCGCCTGCAACTGGCGGCCGACGGCGGTGGAGCCGGTGAAACTGAATTTTTTCACCGCATCGCTTTCGGTGAGCACACGGCCGATTTCGCGCGACGAGCCGGTGATCACATTGAACACACCCGCCGGAATGCCGGCGCGCTCGGCCAGGGCGGCGATGGCCAGCGCGGAAAACGGCGTTTGCGAAGCGGGGCGGATGATGAAGGTGCAGCCGGCAGCCAGCGCAGGCGCGGCTTTGCGCGTGATCATAGCGTTGGGGAAGTTCCACGGTGTAATCGCAGCACACACGCCGATAGGCTGCTTGAGCACCAAAATACGCTTATCGGGCGCGGGGCCGGGGATGGTGTCGCCATACACGCGTTTGGCCTCTTCGGCATACCACTCAATGTAGGACGCGCCATAGGCAATTTCGCCGCGCGCTTCGGCCAGCGGCTTGCCTTGCTCCAGCGTGAGCAGGGTGGCGAGTTCTTCTTGCGCTTCCATCATCAGATCAAACCAGCGGCGCAGGATTTGGCTGCGCTGTTTGGCAGTGAGTGCCCGCCAGGTGGGCAGCGCGACCTGGGCAGCGGCCACGGCACGCTCGGCTTCCGCCGCGCCCATATCCGGCACGCTGCCGACGATTTCGCCGGTGGCAGGGTTGGAGACGGCGATGGTACGGCCGCTGTCGGCATCAAGCCATTGGCCGTTGATGTAGCACTGGGTGCGCAGGAGGGCGGGGTCTTTTAGCTGGGTCATGGGGAGTGCTCTTTGGAGGCTATGTGCAAAATCGGTAGGGCAGCTGTTGAGGCTACCTGAAAGCATGGTTGCAATGAAAGAGGCTGATGTGTGGGTGTAGCTAAGGCTGATTCCTGAGCAGTCCAAATTTTGCTGGTTTGGTTTTTTGGTGGAGGCAGGTTTAGGCTTTATCTGATGGCTTGCAGACGGTCATCAAGCGCAGTCATATCGGGCAGAAACCAGATATGCCGGCCTGCATTGCTTTCCTGCACCAAGGCTTGCAGGCTGGGGCTGTTGGCCAAATGCCGGCTGATGTCGCCGATGATGGCCAGTTGTAGCCGGTAGGTGGCAAATTTTTGCATGATGTGGCCGGCTAGCCGGGTTTGTAGGGAGAAAAAGCTGTCATCCAGCCGCTCTACGGGCAGAGCAACCAATTCCACGCCGAGAAAGGCGTGGCCGATTAAGTCGTCGGCATCGGCCGGTGTACGGATTTTTATGCCATCAGCTGAGCACACGAGTATAAGTTTGCCGCAACGTTCTTCGATTTTATCGCTCATGGTGCGCTCCTTGATGGTTAGCTGGAAATCATGAGTGGGTTTGCTGCCTTATTTTCCTTGGCTCAATAATGCCTTGCGCTCGGCAGTGTAGTGCCACCAAGGTTTGGGTTGGTCACCGTGCATGAAGTCGATGATGGAAAGGAAAACATCGATCATACAGGGGTTGTGCCAGCTGCCGGTGTGGCTACATAGGCGCTCGTATAAATCGTAGGCGTTTTGGCCGATGAGCTCTGCCGGAGTGCAGATACCGAGCAGTTGCAAATCTTGGGCTACAGCGTAGCCGACGTTGGGTAGATCAGTGAGATGTCGCAGTTGTTGGTGATTTACTTTGCTCGGATGCATGGCGTGGAGTATTGGCGTAGTAATGCCCTTACAGGTAGCATGATGCATATATGAGGCTACCTGAAAGCAATTATTCCCAGCTTTCAGGTAGCCTTTGCCTATTTACTCCAGCTCCAGCACGGCGGAGGTGTACACGTCTTGTACGTCGTCCAGTGCTTCCAGGGCGTCGATCAGGCGCTGCATTTTGGTGGCATCTTCGCCGGTGAGCACGGTTTCGTTTTGGGCGCGCATGGTTACGTCGCCGTCTTCGGCTTTGAAGCCGGCGGTTTCGAGCGCGGCTTTGATGCCGGCCCAGTCGTTGGGGGCGGTGATCACTTCAAACGAGCCGTCGTCGTGGGCAACGACGTCTTCGGCACCGGCTTCGAGGGCGGCTTCCATCAGGGCGTCTTCTTCGGTGTCGGGGCCGAACAGGAGGTAGCCTTGGTGTTTGAAGTTGAAAGCGACGCAGCCGTCGGTGCCGAGGTTGCCGCCGTGTTTGCTGAAGGCGTGACGCACGTCGGCCACGGTGCGGGTTTTGTTGTCGGTGAGGCAGTCCACCATCAGGGCGGCGCCGCCGATGCCGTAGCCTTCGTAGCGCAGTTCGATGTATTCCACGCCTTCGAGGTTGCCGGTGCCTTTGTCGATGGCGCGTTGGACGTTGTCTTTGGGCATGTTGGCGTCCCAGGCTTTGTCCATGGCCAGGCGCAGGCGGGGGTTGGAGGCGGGGCCGCCGCCGCCGAGGCGGGCGGCTACGGTGATTTCTTTGATCAGTTTGGTGAAGATTTTGCCGCGTTGGGCATCAACGCGGGCTTTTTTGTGTTGGATATTCGCCCATTTGCTATGGCCGGCCATATTGTTTTCCTTGTTTATCTGGTTGGGATGACAAAGCGCGATTTTAGCATTTTCAGGTAGCGTGTTGAACAGCGGGGAGCGGGAGGAGGGGCGGATGGTTTTCAGGTAGCTTTTGTTGGGAATGGAGGCTACCTGAAAAACCAAACCGGCCATATAGACCGGTTTTGTATGATGGAAGCGGTATCACAGGCTCCACACATAATTGAGCCATTCGTTATCTTGCTTGGCGCCAAGGCGGGCATAGAAGCGCTGGCCGCCTTCGTTCCACGGGGCAACCGTCCATTTGATTTGCACGCAGTTGTGCTTTTGGGCTTCCTCTTTTAGCACGAGCATCAATTTTTCACCGATGTTCTGCCCGCGATAGGCTTCGTCTACATACAGCTCTTTGATATATACAGCAGGGCGGTTATGCAGGGTGTAGGGTAGGAAGTAGTACACAATCATGCCGACCAGCTTGTCGCCGTCAGTGGCCACAAAGCTGTAGAAATCGGGCGGATTTTTGCGGAAGCCGCTGTTCACCACCACTTCTGGGGTAATAGCGAAGTCGTTGATATATTCTTCGAATACGGCCAAGCCTTTCATCAGCTCCCACAGCTGCGGGGCATCGCTTTCTACGGCTTTACGGATGACGATACTCATGTTTTGCTCCTAGTTACAGTTAAAGGAAATCTCGTGTGTGAATATACGCCTATACAGAGGTAGGAGGCTACCTGAAAAATGGCATAGCGGTTTCAGGTAGCCTTTAGCCTAATCGGCCAGCGGGGCAAGCATTTGGGAAAAGGCCTGCTCAAACTGGGCTAGGCCGTCTTGCTGGAGCTTGGCGGCCAAGGCTTCGAGGTCGATACTGAGGGCGGCGACTTCGTCCAGAATCGGCTGCGCGGGCACGGCGGGGCGGGAAAGGGCATCGGCGGCGCGGCCGTGGTCGGTAAAGGCGTGCAGCACGGCATCGGGCAGGGTGTTGACGGTGTGCGGGGCGATCAGGTTGTCCACATACAGGGTGTCGGGGTAGGCGGGGTTTTTCACGCCGGTGCTGGCCCAGAGCAGGCGGGCGGTGGGAGTGGCATTGCTTGGCTGGCCGAAGAATTGCTGCCAATCCCGATAGGCGGCCTGCGCCAGAGCCAGCGCGGTTTTGCCTTGCAGCTGCGGCGGCAGCTGGGGATCGAGTGCGGTGTCGATGCGGGAGATAAAAAAGCTGGCCACCAGTTGCGGCGCGGCCTGGCCAGCGCGTTGCGCCAAGCCTTGTTGATAGGCTTGGTAGGCACGCACGGTTTGGGCGCGGGAAAACAGCAGGGTGAGGTTGATGTTGATGCCGTCGGCCACCAAGGCGGGCAGGGCGGCGAGGCCGGAATCGGTGGCGGGAATTTTAATCATGGCGTTGGGGCGGCCGATCAAATTCCACAGGCGGCGCGCTTCGGCAATAGTGCCTTCAGTGTCGTGCGAGAGTGCGGGGTCGCATTCGAGGCTCACCAGCCCGCTGTTGCCTTCTGCAGCAAACTGCGCAGCAAACACATCACAGGCGGCCTGCACGTCGGTCACGGCCAAGGTTTCGTAGCGCGCCTTAGCGGAAAGCGGCTGCTGCTTTAATTGGGCTATTTCGGCTGTGTATAATGCGTCGCCGGCCAGCGCTTGGCGGAAGATGGCCGGATTGGAGGTAACCCCGCTCACGCCGCTTTGCTGCAGCTTAGCCAGTGCGCCGGAACGCACGAGCGAACGGGAAAGGTTGTCGAGCCAAATTTGCTGGCCGAGCTGTTTGACTTCCTGCAAAATAGCCATATTTTGAGCCTCTGCTGAATTTGTAAATTTTGGAAATTACCCGATTCCGGCGGCCGCTGCAAGCCGGAATGAAGAAAGAAGAATGATGAGTGAACAACGATATCTCGCCCACGCCCGCGAAGTGCTGGCGATAGAAGCCGATGCACTGCGTGCCTTGTCCGACTCGTTGGACGGCAGTTTTTCCCGCGCCTGCGAAGCCGTGCTGGCCTGCGAAGGCCGCGTGGTGGTAAGCGGCATCGGCAAGAGCGGACATATCGGGCGCAAAATCGCCGCCACACTGGCCTCTACCGGCACGCCCGCCTTTTTTGTGCATCCGGCCGAAGCCGCGCACGGTGATTTGGGCATGATTGTGGACGGCGACGTGGTGCTGGCCATTTCCAACTCCGGCGAGAGCGACGAAATCGCCGTGATCCTGCCTGCGCTCAAGCGCAAAAACATCACGCTGATCGGCATGACCGGCCGCCCCGAATCCACGCTGGCGCGCCATGCCGACATCCACCTCACCGTGGCCGTGCCGCAGGAAGCCTGCCCGCTCGGCCTCGCGCCAACCAGCAGCACCACCGCCGCATTGGCTTTGGGCGACGCTCTGGCCGTGGCGCTGTTGCGTGCCCGTGCCTTCACGCCCGACGATTTCGCGCTGAGCCACCCTGCCGGCAGCCTGGGCAAACGCCTGCTGCTGCAAGTGGCCGATGTGATGCACTCAGGCGACGAACTGCCCGTGGTACGCCTGGATACGCCTTTTGCCGACCTGATTGTGTGCATGAGTGAAAAAGGACTGGGCATGGTGGCCGTGGCCGACGAGGCAGGCTACCTGAAAGGCATTTTTACCGACGGCGATTTGCGCCGCCTGTTCCAGCAGCAGCGCGATCTCTCCGGCCTCACCGCCCAAGCTGTGATGGGGGCGCATCCGAAAACCATCACGCCAAACCGCCTGGCTACCGAGGCGCTGAAAACCATGCAGCAAAACCGCGTAAACGGCTTGCCGGTGTGCGATGAGGCAGGCAAGCTATTGGGTGCGTTGAATATGCACGATTTGCTCAAAGCGCGGATCGTGTAGGCGCGCCGGGTGGTTGCCATAAAGGCTACCTGAAAACCGAAGCTAAGTTTTCAGGTAGCCTTTGTCTTTGGAAAAATCAGATGAAACAACAAACTATTTCTTATGCCGTGCCGTTGTTGGTGTTGGGCTGCGTGGTATTCGGGCTGGGCAGCCTGATTGTGAAATTTGTGCAGGTGGGCTCATATGCAGTGGCGTTTTGGCGGCTGGCAGTGGCGGCGGCGGTGTTTTGGCTGCTGATGCGCCATTTCGGGCAGAAGCTGCCGCAGAGCCGGCGGGCGTTGCACTTTGCTGCGTTGGCGGGGGTATTTCTGGCTGTCGATTTGGCGTTGTGGCATGAGAGCATCCATGCGGTAGGGCCGGGCATTTCTACGCTGCTCAACAGCTTGCAGATTTTCTTTTTGTCGGCCATCGGTGTGGTTTTTTACGGTGAGCGCTTGGGCAAGTTGCAGCTGGCGAGCCTGCTGTTGGCGGTGGCTGGGGTGGTGCTCATCGGCAGCCCGGAGTTCGGACACAACGGCCGGGCGGTGTGGGGTTTTGTGAGCGGGACGGCTTCGGGGGCGATGTTGGCGCTGTCGATGGTGTTTGTGCGCAAAACGCATGAGGTGGAGCGGGTGGCGTTGTTTCCGATGATGATGGTGCTCAGTGCGGGCGGGGCGTTGGCATTGGTGGTGCCGGCGCTATTGCTCGACAGCGGGGCGCTGTATCCGGCCAGCTGGCGCGATGTGGGGCTGGTGCTGGTGTATGGTGTGGTGATGCAGTGCTTTGCCTGGGGCTTGATTGCTTATGCGATTCCGCTGCTGTCGCTCTCGCTCACCGGGCTGCTGCTTTCCGAGCCGGTAGCGGCGCTGCTGATTGATTATTTTCTGCTGAGCAAGCCGATTAACGGTTGGCAGTGGATCGGTGCGGTGCTGACTTTGGCGGCGATTTATTTAGGTTCTCTGAAGAAAAACACGACTTGAGGCTACCTGAAAACGAGTGCGGCGGGTTTCTGCGCAGTAAAACCCGCTTGGCCAATTAAAGCTATATTCCTGCCGATGCTTGGCATTTGGTTTTCAGGTAGCCTTGTTTTGTGGCGTATATGTGGTGTTTTATTGCTTTAAATTTTAGTTGGAATAAATAAAATTGCTGATATTTGGCAATGCGGTGCTTGACCGGACGAGGGCGATTCTTTACGATTGCTTGCAAAATCGTTGTTGAGTTGCGGCGGCCGCTGAGCTTTGGCAAATGGCCGCCATTCACATTTCAAGAGGTATTCGAACGTGTCTAATCCGCAAAATCCCAAGCGCGAAACCTTCTCCAGCCGGCGGGCATTTATGTTTGCCGCCATCGGCTCGGCGGTGGGTTTGGGCAATATCTGGCGCTTTCCCTATGTGGCGTATAAAAACGGCGGCGGGGCGTTTATCCTGCCGTATTTGGTGGCGCTGCTTACAGCGGGCATCCCGCTTTTGTTTCTCGATTATGCGGTGGGCCACCGCTACCGCGGCTCGCCGCCTTTGGCGTTCCGCCGCCTCGACCGCCGGTTTGAAACCATCGGCTGGTGGAATGTGTTGGTAAATGTGCTCATCGGGCTTTACTACGCGGTGATTTTGGGTTGGGCGGCCAGCTACACCTATTATTCGCTCAATGCGGCCTGGGGCGCGAATCCTGCCGATTTCTTCTTGAAAGACTATTTGCAGATGGCTTCGGATGTGTCGGTGCAGATGCAGTTTGTGGCGCAGGTAACCGTGCCGCTGGTGCTGGTATGGCTGGCCACGCTGCTGATTTTGGCCTTCGGCGTGCAAAAAGGCGTGGCGCGCGCGTCCACTTTCTTTATGCCGCTGTTGGTGGTGATGTTTGTGCTCTTGGTGGGGATTGCGCTGTTTTTGCCGGGCGGGGCCAAGGGTTTGGACGTGTTGTTTACCCCGGATTGGAGCAATCTGGCCAGCTCGGAAGTGTGGGTGGCGGCCTATGGGCAGATTTTCTTCTCGCTCTCGGTGTGCTTCGGCATCATGATTACTTATTCTTCCTACATGAAGCGTGATTCAGACTTAACCGGCACCGGCATGGTGGTGGCGTTTGCCAACAGCAGCTTCGAATTGCTGGCTGGTATCGGTGTGTTTGCCGCGCTGGGCTTTATTGCCACGGTCAACGGGCAGCAGGTGGGCGATGTGGCTGCCGGCGGCATCGGCTTGGCCTTTATCGCGTTTCCCACCATCATCAACCAGGCGCCGGCCGGCGCGCTGATCGGTTTGCTGTTTTTCGGCTCGCTGGTGTTCGCCGGGCTTACTTCGCTGATTTCCGTGTTGGAAGTGGTGATTGCGGCGGTGCAGGACAAACTGAAAACCGGCCGTGTGGCCGCCACCTTGGTGGTGGGCGTGCCGATGATGACGGCTTCCGTGCTGCTATTCGGCACCACCACCGGCCTGCCGGTGTTGGATGTGTTGGATAAATTTGTGAATACCTACGGCATCGTGGCCGCCGGCTTCCTGTATGTGTTGTGCGTGGTGCTGAGCCGCCATCTGGGCGTGCTCTCCCGCCATATCAACAAAACTTCTTCGCTGAAAGTGGGCAAAACCTGGTTGCTGTTTGTGGGCGCGGTAACACCCCTGGTGTTGGGCACCATGCTCTTCATCGACACGCGCTCGCTGCTCACCGAAGGCTATGGCGGCTACCCGGCTTGGTTTGTGAATATCTACGGCTGGGGCACGGCCATCGGGGTGGTGGTGTTTGCCTTCCTACTTTCCCTCCTGCCGTGGAAACACGAAGACAAACTGCAAGAAACCCCTGTTGAAACCGAAGGAGACGAACAATGAGCACGATTGCGATTGTGATGATGGTGGTGGCGCTGGTGGTGATCTGGGGCGGCTTGATTGTGTCGATCATGCGGCTGCCGGAAGACCACGGCAGCGGGCAGGAGTAAGCAGCCGATTGGGAACAAAGGCTACCTGAAAGGTTTCAGGTAGCCTTTTTTGGTTTTCAGGTAGCCTCAGAAGCGGGGCAGGAACATCGCCAAAGTGGTAAAATCCAACTTTCGGTTTTTAGTATGGAAACGGGTGGAAAAACGGCTCGTAATCAGGAAAGTTTGGCAGATATGACAGAACAAACAACGCGCGAGAGTATGCAGTATGACGTGGTGATCGTGGGCGCGGGCGTGGCCGGGCTGTCGGCGGCGATACGGCTCAAGCAGCTCTCGGCCGAGGCAGGCAGCGACATCAGCGTGTGCGTGGTGGAAAAAGGCTCAGAAGTGGGCGCGCATATTTTGTCTGGCGCGGTGTTCACTCCCAAGGTGCTGAACGAGTTGCTGCCCGATTGGCGCGAGCGCGGTGCGCCGCTCAAGCAGCCGGTAAAAGGCGAGCGGCTGCTTTTCCTCACGCGCCAATCCGCGCTGCGGCTGCCCCTGCCGCCCAGTTTCCACAATCAGGGCAACTACATCATCAGCTTGGGCGTGTTGTGCCGCTGGTTGGCGGAGCAGGCTGAAGGTTTGGGTGTGGAGATTTACCCCGGCTTTGCTGCTGCCGAAGTGCTGTACCGGGCAAACGGCAGCGTGAAAGGCATTGCCACCGGCGATATGGGCATTGGCAAAGACGGCCAGCCCACCGATGCCTACCAGCCCGGCATGGAGCTGTGGGGGCGGCAGACGGTGTTTGCCGAAGGCTGCCGCGGTTCGCTGTCCGAACAGCTGATTGCCAAGTTCCAATTAGACCGCCACAGCCAGCCACAAACCTACGGCCTGGGCGTGAAGGAAATTTGGGAAGTGCGGCCCGAACAGTCGCAGCCCGGCAACGTGATGCACACCGTGGGCTGGCCGCTGGATGCCCGCACCTATGGCGGCTCCTTCCTCTACCACTTGGCCGATAATAAAGTGGCCGTCGGCTTCGTGGTGGGGCTGGACTATCAAAACCCCTACCTCTCGCCGTTTGAAGAGTTTCAACGGTTTAAAACCCATCCCGCTATCCGCCCCGTGTTTGAAGGCGGGCGGCGCATTGCCTATGGCGCGCGCTCTCTCACCGAGGGCGGTTTGCAGAGCCTGCCCAAGCTCACTTTCCCCGGCGGCGTGCTGGTGGGCGATGCGGCGGGTTTCCTCAACGTGCCCAGCATCAAAGGTGCACACACCGCCATGAAATCGGCCATGCTGGCTGCCGAAGCCGTGTTTGGCGTGCTGCAAAACAGTGCGGCGGAAGAGGGCGCCGAAGCCGCGGCCTATGCCGAAGCCTTCCGCCAATCCTGGTTGCACGACGAGCTCTACCGCGCCCGTAATATCCGCCCCGCCTTTAAATGGGGCTTCTGGCCGGCTATGGGGCTCAACGCGCTGGATGTGTATCTGTTCCGCGGCCGCGCTCCGTGGACCATCGGCCATCACGGCAGCGACCGCGCCAGCTTGAAGCCGGCCGCCGTGTGCCGCCCCATTGAATATCCCAAACCGGACGGCCAAGTGTCGTTCGACCGCGCCAGCAGCGTGTATCTGGCCAACACCCATCACGAAGAAAACCAGCCGCCGCACCTGAAGCTCGCCAGCGAACAGACTGCTATCGAGGTGGGTTACCGCCGCTTCGCTGCCACCGAAACGCGCTACTGCCCCGCCGGCGTGTATGAAATTGTGCAGGAAAACGGTGAACCGCGCCTGCAAATCCATGCTGCCGACTGTATCCACTGCAAAACTTGCGACATCAAAGACCCCGCCGCCAACATCACCTGGAGCTGCCCTGAAGGCGGCGGAGGACCGAATTACGGCGAGATGTAGCGGCGGCAGGTTTCAGGTGGCCTTTTTTTGATGGGTTTGGCAGGAAGCAGCGGATTGGGCGATTTGATTTTCAAGTAGCCTTCATGGCGCAGCTCGGCAGAACTATGCCGATATTCCTTATACACAGAGTAGATAGCTATTCGCTGATATCGGCACCATACCCACTAAGTGTTCGACGTTCTGTTCAATAGGTTTCAAAACCCAATTAGGTTGAACAAACAGGCTACCTGAAGCTTCACACACCAAACAGGCAAAGCAAACTCCCCAACCTTGCCGGTTGGGGAGTTTTAATACTGGCGGAGTAGGAGGGATTCGAACCCTCGATACAGGTTTTAGCCCATATGCACCCTTAGCAGGGGTGTGCCTTCAGCCTCTCAGCCACTACTCCGTGTTCGGAACGGCGGATAATATAGGAAGCGTACCTAA
The DNA here is from genome assembly GCF_008805035.1 of Eikenella exigua. Taxonomy (NCBI): domain Bacteria; kingdom Pseudomonadati; phylum Pseudomonadota; class Betaproteobacteria; order Neisseriales; family Neisseriaceae; genus Eikenella; species Eikenella exigua. The sequence goes on from NZ_CP038018.1 coordinate 679,983, forward strand.
AAGGCAAGATATTTTGTACCCGGGGCGGGTGTTTGGGTTTGATGGATTTGAAGTGTAAAGATTTTTAGCTGACAGAATAGCAGGCAGTTTGCAACGGATAAGCAGCATAAATGTACCAACGGCTTACCGCTTCATCGCTGTTTGCTATAATGTGCAAAGAAATGTTTTGTTCATTTAACGTACTACTGCGTTTGGGAATGGCTTGTGCCGACAAGCAAATTTTTCAGCCGCAACGGATAAATCAATATGAAACGATTGGGTTTTAAGCTGAGCAGCGGTATCGGCAGGGCGCTGTCGCACAAAATCAAACAAACGCAGCGCCTGTCGCGCAAAACGGCGGCGGTGATTTTGCTGTTGATGGGGGCAGCCTTGGTGTCGTTGGTGTCGCTGGGTTTTGCCAAATTGGCGGATTATGCGCTGCATCTGAACGCCAAGTGGTCGCAGCAGTATCCGATGGCAGCGTTTGCGGTGTTGCCGGCAGCGATGATGCTGATTGTGTGGTTCACGCGCCGTTATGCGCCTTATACGGCGGGCAGCGGGATTCCGCAGGTGTTGGCCACGCTTTCGATGCCGAAAGTGAAAGGAAGCAACCGCTTGGTGGCTTTGGGGCGCACGGCTTTGAAAATCCCGCTTACGTTTTTTGGCATGTTGGCCGGGGCTTCCATTGGGCGCGAGGGGCCTTCGGTGCAGGTGGGGGCGGCGGTAATGCTGGCATGGGGCTCTTGGTGCAAACGCTACAATTTGGCATTCAAACGCTTGCAGGACAAGGAATTGCTGGCGGCAGGCGCGGCTGGCGGTTTGGCGGCGGCATTCAATGCGCCGCTGGCCGGGGTGATTTTTGCGATTGAAGAGCTGGGGCGTTCGGTGTCGCTGCATTGGGAGCGGCAGATTTTTATCGGCGTGCTGGCTTCGGGCTTTTTTTTGGTGGCGATTGAGGGCAACAGCACCTATTTTCAAGGCTTTAACGCCGGGCAAACGGCAGAGCATATGTTGCGCTGGGCCTTGCTTTGTGCTGCGGTGTGCGGCGTGGCAGGCGGGCTGTTTGCGCGTTTTTTAAGCAAGGGTGCAACCTGGCTGGCGCTGCCGAAATGGCGCAACTGGATGCGCCGGCACCCGATTTGGCTGGCGGGCGTGTTCGGCTTGATGCTGGCCGCCTTGGGCGTGCTGTTTAACGGGAAAACCTACGGCACGGGCTATGATGTGGCGGCAGCCGCGCTGCACGGGCAGACGGATTTGGCCTACGGCCTGGCCGGAGCGAAGTGGGCAGCCACGGTGTTTTCCTATTGGGCGGGCATTCCGGGCGGGATTTTCACGCCTTCGCTGGCCATCGGTGCGCTCTTGGGCGTGCACATTGCCCAAGTTGCCGGCGCGGAAGCACCGGCGGCGATTTTGGCCTTGCTGTGCATGGCTGCGTTTTTAGCAGCGGCCACGCAGGCGCCGCTCACGGCCAGCGTGGTGGTGATGGAAATGACGGGCAGCCAGTCGCTGCTGTTTTGGATGTTGGTGTCGTCGATTGCGGCTTCGGTGATTGCCCGCCAGTTTTGCCCGCAGCCGTTTTATCATTTCGCGGCAGGTCGTTTCCGCCAGCGCGTGCGCGAGGAGTTGCAGCAGGAAGAGGAAGCGCGGTTGGCGGAAGGAGCGACAAAGTAATGGAAAAGGCTACCTGAAAATATTTCAGGTAGCCTTTTCAGCCTCAAGCAGCTGTTTTAGCGCTGATTGTAAATACCGTGGTCGTAGCCTACGCAGAAGGCTGTACCATTCGCTCCTTTGCCTGTTCGGGTGCCGGTATAAAAGCATCGGTCGTTTCTCACACCATGTACCGCCTGACATGCGTTCATGGCCTGTTTGGCCGCTATTACGTCATTGTCGTTGGTGGCAAGGAACAGATCGTTGATTGAACGAGGATTATCTGTGGCTTTCACCAATACTGCGCAAGTATTGCTGAAGGTGGCAAACACTTGGCAATTAGAAGAAACGCATTGCTTCAGTGCTTCTTCAACTGCTCTTTCTTTAGAAAGGTATCCGCCCGGCCAGCTTACCCCTCTATTGTTAAAGTCCCATGCCAAAGCCATCCAATACGGCGTGGCGCGGAAACGGGCGATACGTGCTTGTACCTCCGCCTCACGCTGCTGCCAGGCGCGTATTTCGGCGGCGGTGGGGCCGCGGTTGATCGGCTGTTGCCGTACGGCATTGCGCTCGCGTTGTATCCGATCTGCTTCCGATTGCATGGCGCCATTGTAGTTGTGCCATTGCTGCGAGCCAACCGGATAGGGGTTGGCATGTGCCAAGCCCGCACTGCCCAATAGCACTGCCGCCAACGCACCCGCTGCCGTGTTCATCATTGATTGCTTCATCTTGCCGCTCCTGTTTGGAAAGGGGAATAAGAGTATTGCCGATGATCGGATTGTAACAAAAAACAAGATATTGTAAACATCTATCCCGCTGCTTGAAGGCTACCTGAAAAGTGGGGCATGTCGGGCATCAATGCCCGATCTGCGGGCTACCATTTTCTGCAGGGTGGCTAAAGCCCACCCTGCACATGTATCGATTTTTCTGTGTGTTGGCTATTGCCTTTAGTTGGCAAAGGGCTACCTGAAAATGGGAAGATATATTTTTCAGGTAGCCTCTGTTTGTGTTGGAAGAGGCTACCTGAAAAATGCTGCGGCAAAAAAAGCCGCCCGATTGAATGTGTCGGGCGGCTGCTTCTCTAGCTGTTTTGTTGTGGCTTATTTGCTGACTTTCAAAATGCGGCGGATGAAAATAAGCATACCGCCAATGAAGAAGGCCAAGCCGAGGAATTCGCCTGTGGTGTCCCAGTTTTCGAGGTTCAGCGCCAGTGGGGAGTCTGAGCCGCCGCTGGTAACAGACAGGGCAATAATCAGAGCCATAATCACGCCGATCAAGCTCTCGCCCACAATCAGGCCGGCGGCAAACAGGGTGCCTACGCGTTCGGCATCTTTCTGTTTGGCCTCATCTTTGCCGATATGGCGTTTCAGGAAGGCAGCCATGATGGCACCGATGGCAATCGGCATATTGATGGCCGGCGGCAGGTAGATGCCCATGCCCACGGCCAAGGTGGGCAGCATCAGTTTGGAGCCGCTGCGTTTGAATATTTCGTTGATGATGATGAGTACCACACCAATACCGATACCGGTGAGGATGTAGTTCCATTGCAGCGAGTGCGAGAAGATGGCTTTGGCGATAGTGGTCATCAGCGTGGCCTGCGGGGCAGCCAGAGCTTGGCTCGGATCCATATCCGGGCGCGGCATGGCGCCGGTGAAACCGTAGGCAGCGTAAAGCAGCTCAAGCACAGAAGATACCACAAATGCACCCACCACACAGCCGATAATCAGCGCCACTTCCTGCCGCCACGGGGTGGCTTTAATCAGGTAGCCGGTTTTCAGGTCTTGCAGGTTATCGTTGGAGATGGAGGCCACGGCTACTACGGCGGAGCCGCAGAATAGGGTGAGCGCCACCAGGAAATTGCGTGTACCTTCATCGGCAAACAGGTTGTTGGCACTACCGACACCCAGCAACACCAGTGAAATGGCCACCACGGAGATGATGCCGATGCCGGAAATCGGGCTGGAAGAAGAGCCTACCAAGCCGGCCATATAGCCGCAGGCGGCTGCCACCAGGAAACCGATAACGAAGGCCAGCAGGGTGCAGACCACTACCAGCAGCCAAGCCGTGCCGGTGGGCAGGTTGGCATCAGCCACGAAGTGGTAGAAGGAAAAGCCCAATAGCAGCATCATACCCAGTGCGTAGGCAATCATGGCTTTGGGCGACAAGTCTTGCTCAACGCGTTCCAGTGCAGCGCCCTCGCCGCCTCTGATGGCACGGAATGACATTTTCATGCCTTCGAGGGTGGGTTTGAGCAGGGTAATCAGTGTCCAGATGGCAGCAATACCGATGGTGCCCGCGCCGATAAAGCGCACTTTTTCTTTCCACAGCTGCATGGCGAAAGCGACCATTTCCATATCGGCTGGCTGCGGATTGGTAGCAGAGAAATAGGGGATGGCGATGCCCCAGGCAATCGCAATGCCCACCAGCATGGCAATACCGCTGGCCAAACCAACCAAATAGCCAGCACCGAGCAATGCCAATGAGAAGCCCATCGGGATTTGGAAAATAGATGCGCCGGCTTTGAACCACAGGCTGGCGCTGTCGGCCACTACGCGCAGGCCGTTGCTGGCGAAACTGAAAATGCCGGAAATCACGCCACCGGTAACGATTTCGCCGATACCACTGTCAGCCTTTTGCGCGGTGTCGGCATTTTCTTCGCCCACCACGCCGTCGCCACTGCCGACTTTCAAAATCTCAGCCGCAGCCACGCCTTCGGGATAGGGCAAATCGCTTTTCACCACCATGGCATAGCGCAGCGGGATGGTGAAAATTACCCCCAAAATACCGCCGGCCATACACAGCAGAGTGGTTTGCCAAAACGGGAAACCTGTCCAATAGCCGCTCATCAAGAGGCCGGGCAGGATGAAGATCACGGAAGAGAGCGTACCCGCGGCAGAAGCCTGGGTTTGCACCATGTTGTTTTCAAGGATATTGCTGCCTTTGGCGAACTTCAAAATTGCCATAGAAATCACAGCAGCTGGAATAGAAGAGGCGAAAGTGAGACCAACTTTCAGCCCCAAATAAATATTGGAAGCGGTGAACACAACAGTGATCAATGCACCCAATATCATGCCGCGCAGGGTGAGTTCCCTGTAGTTGGCATAAGGGTCGTGAGTTGAGAGAGACATAATCTTTACCTTCGGTTGGAATGAGGTTGCATTTTTTTTCGATATTCCGATTATGTCAATAGGAAATTAGCAAATGTAAATAATTATTTACAATTTACTAAAAAATAACAGAAAAGAAATTATGCATGATTATTTGAAATATTTTGATAATATATTGAATTAATTATATATAACAAAATAATATCATGGTATGAAAAATCATTAATCAGGAAATGCTTGTTGTGCGTTAATTTATATTTAACGTAAACTTACATATGGATATGAGGATATATGGTAGAGACGGGGAAAGTAGAAGAGATATTTTGAGCAAAAAGAGCAGCAGATGCCGGCTAATTGTTTGATAGGGTTATATGCGGACAAGAGAGAGAAAGGCTACCTGAAAATTTCAGATAGCCTGATTAATAGCGGGCGTTTACAGTACCGATTTCACGGCATTGACAACATTTTCCACGGTAAAGCCGAATTCTTTAAATAGCACATTGGCAGGAGCGGATTCGCCGAAGCGATTGATGCCGACCACTGCGCCGTTCAGGCCGACGTATTTGTACCAGCCGTCGGCGTGTCCGGCTTCTACGGCAATGCGCGGTAGGTCTTCGGGCAGGACGGCGGCTTTATAGGCGGCATCTTGGCGGTCGAACACGTTGGTGGACGGCATGGAGACGACACGCACAGCGATGTTTTGCGCGGCGAGGGCTTTTTGCGCTTCCAGAGCCAGCCCGACTTCGGAACCTGTGGCAATAATGACGGCTTGGGCGTTGCCTTGGGCTTCGCTGATGACGTAGCCGCCGCGTTTGATGTCGTGCAGCTGTTGTTCGTTGCGCGCTTGGAATTTCAGGTTTTGACGGCTGAAAATCAGGCAGGACGGATGGTCTCCGGCTTTTGCCGCTTCCGCCCATGCCACCAGCGATTCGGCGGTGTCGCACGGACGCCATACGTCCATGTTCGGAATCAGGCGCAGGGTGGCGGTTTGCTCGACGGGTTGGTGGGTCGGGCCGTCTTCGCCGAGTCCGATGGAATCATGGGTGAAGACGAAGACAGGGTTGATTTTCATCAGTGCCGCCATACGCAAGGCGTTGCGCTCGTATTCGCTGAACATCAGGAAAGTCGCGCCAAACGGTTTAATACCGCCGTGCAGGGCAAGGCCGTTCATGATTGCGCCCATGCCGAACTCGCGCACGCCGTAGTGGAGGTAGTTGCCGCCGTGCTCGCGGGTAACGGAGACGCTGTTAGACCAGTCGGTCAGGTTGGACGGGGTCAGGTCGGCAGAACCGCCCACCAGTTCGGGCAGCTCTTTGGCGAGGATTTCGATGCTGTTTTGGCTGGCTTTGCGGGTGGCGATGGTTTCGGCTTTGGCGCACACGTCTTGCAAGGCGGTTTGAATATAGGCATCGAATTTTTCAGGTAGCCTGTGTTCCATGCGGCGCACGAATTCTGCGGCTTCGGCAGGGTATTTGGCTTGGTATTGCGCGAACAGTTCGTTCCATTCCGCTTCCAGTTTCGCGCCTTGTTCTTTCGCGCTCCATGCGTCGTAGATTTCTTGCGGGATTTCAAAGGCAGGGTAAGCCCAGCCCAAATGTTTGCGCGTGGCTTCGATTTCGTCCGCGCCCAAAGGTGCGCCGTGGGTTTTATGGCTGCCTTCTTTGTTGGCACTGCCTTTGCCGATTAAGGTTTTGCAGCAGATGATGGACGGTTTGCCGGTTTCGGCGCGTACGGCTTCGATAGCGGCTTCGATGGCGGCGGTATCGTGGCCGTTTACGTTGGGAACGACGTGCCAGCCGTAGCTTTCAAAGCGTTGCGGGATGTTTTCGGTAAACCAGCCGTCCACTTTGCCGTCGATGGAAATATTGTTGTCATCATACAAAACAATCAGTTTGCCCAAGCCTAAAGTACCGGCGAGCGAACAGGCTTCGTGCGATACGCCTTCCATCAGGCAGCCGTCGCCCAAGAAGACATAAGTGTAGTGATCGACAATGTTCAAACCGTCTTTATTGAACTCGGCGGCAAGGATTTTTTCCGCCAATGCCATGCCCACTGCGTTGGCAATGCCTTGTCCCAACGGGCCGGTCGTGGTTTCCACGCCGTCGGTGTAGCCGTATTCGGGGTGGCCGGGGGTTTTGCTGTGCAGCTGGCGGAAGTTTTTTAGGTCTTCGATGCTCAGGTTGTAGCCGGTCAGGTGCAGCAGGCTGTACAACAGCATGGACGCGTGGCCGTTGGAGAGGATGAAGCGGTCGCGGTTGTAGAATTTGGGGTTGGCAGGGTTGTGGTGCAGGAATTTTGTCCACAATACTTCAGCCATTTCCGCCATACCCATAGGCGCGCCGGGGTGGCCAGAGTTGGCTTTCTGGATGGCATCGGCGGAGAGGAAGCGGATGGCGTTGGCAAGTTGGGAGGGCATAGTGTTTCCTAAATGATTGGTTTAGATAGAGTAATGAGGCTACCTGAAAATTACCCGGCAAGCGAAAACGGCGCAAATTATCGCACTTTTACGCAGTGCGTTCAAAACATCAGGCGAACAGCTTTTCCAGTGCGGCCTCAATATCGCGGCGCACCACGGCTTTGCTGCAGTTGCTGTTGATAACCGCATAGCGCTCGGGTGCGGCGGCGGCGCGCTCTAGGTAGCTTTGTCGCACACGGGTGAAGAAATCGGATTTTTCCTGCTCGAAGCGGTCTTTGTGGCGGCTGCGTTCGATGCGTGCCAAGGAAATTTCCAACGGCACGTCGAGCAGGATGGTGAGGCTGGGGCGCAGGCTACCCTGCACCCATTGTTCGAGCTGGGCAATATCAGCTTCTGGCAGGCCGCGGCCGCCGCCTTGGTAGGCGAAGGTGGCATCGGTGAAGCGGTCGGACACCACGGACACGCCGCGCTCCAGAGCGGGCAGGATAACACTTTCGATATGCTGGGCGCGGGCGGCAAACATGAGCAGGGTTTCGGCACGCAGCCCGGCTTGAGTTTTCGGGTTGAGCAGCAGGCGGCGCAAGGCTTCGCCCAAGGGCGTGCCGCCGGGCTCGCGGGTGAATAAGACAGGGCGCTCTTGTTTGGCAAACCATTCGCGGATCACGGCCAACTGGGTGGTTTTGCCGGCGCCGTCAATGCCGTCGAGGGTGATGAAATGGGCAGTCATTTTTAACTCTGTTGAGGCTTTACTTTTAGGTGGCCTGTTGCTGGGAGGAGGCTACCTGAAAGTATGCGGATGATTTTTTCAGGTAGCCTTTTTGTTTAAGTATTGGTCTGTGGTTTAAATTTTACGGGCTTAGTTTACTTAAAATTTTCAAGATAAACACAGACAGTAGGATAAACATAACAAGCACGCTGGTTTTTAGATAGTAGTAACTGTTGCGTGTACCGCGAAACGAGCTCTGGATGTTTTGTGTACTGTTTTTGAGAACGGTATGCCCTTGGCTATCGGTGATTTCGCTGATACTGCCGTAGGTTCTGCCGGGAATACCGTTTTTATTTTCCAAGTAGCTGACGAAGTTTATAGAAGAGTTATGTAGTTGGCTGACTTGTGATCTGCCGCATAGCTGCTCTTTGATGCCCAAACAGCTGGCTTGGGCAAGCAGTTCATTTTTATTGTTGTAGATGAGTAATGTATGGCCAGAGCCCCTGATGCCGTTATAGCTGGATTTTAAAACCATATCGCCTTGCAGGGTTGAATATTGGGGTGTGGTCAGTGTAAGGCGGCGGCAGCTTTTGCCTGAATTGGCATTAGCTTTTGCACCGCCGCAGCGTAGGAAATTGTATCAGCTTTTGCACAAATTTATCCCCGTTTAATGGTCTGTTAAACGGGGATTGTCTTATGCCTTTAATAAGTAGTATGCCGCTTGTCGTCAGAACTTATAAATCAGGTGGTCATCGTAGCTCGAATTGCGGTTGATGGTGCTACTCACTGTCAGGGTTTGGCTACCTGCAAAACGCTCCCAACCGGGCAGGCGCAGCTCGGCTACAAGGTCGAGATAGGCGGGCAGCTCGCTACGCGTGCTCGAAAAGAATATGAAGGGCGGCCTTACCATTGCCATCAGGCGCAGGAACTCGACCATGCCGAAGTAGGCTGCCTTACGGTAGTTGCCCTGCTGGGTACATACGTAGGGTGGGTCGAGTACCAATAACGTGCACGGGTTGCTAATATGCTGCGGTAGCAGCTCACGGTAGGATTGGCTGACTATCTCCACGCCTTGCAGGTAGTCTTGTGCCTCAGGGTAGTCGCTGAGGCTGATGCAATTGTACATGGTTTTGCGGCATAGCTCGTCCAAATCGGCGGCGGTGTTGCCGCTGAATAACAGCCACGACACCAGACAGTCAAGGTCGATATAGCCGCTGAAGCTGCGGATGGCGGCCACGATGGCAGCCTTAATTGCTGGCGGCACCAGTTTGCTACGCGGAACAGGTGCCAGCAGCCCGGCAAGCAGGCGGCGCAAACGGTTGATGTCGGGGATGTGTTGCAGGCGCTCGCTGTAGCCGTCGTAGTCGTTATAAATAGCGCGGGCGGCCGGTTTGCATTGTTTGGCGGCATGCGATAAGAGGCCGGAGCCGCCGAAGGCGTCTAAGATTGTCCAATCCTCCCCATCGCCGGGGATGTGCTCATTTAATACCTGTTTAAACAGCTTTAAAAAGTTACGTTTTTGGCCGGTGAACGGTAGCGGGGCTTTGCGGTACATAAGTGCCTTTCTGCGTGGGGTTCGCAGTTTCGGCACTCTGGGCGCTCTGGGTTGTTAAAGAACTGAATTGGTTTACTGTTTTGCAGCGTTGGCACTTGATTTGCACGGTGCCGCTGCCAACGGCCAGTAATTTGCCGCAGCTTTTGCATCGGTATTGCATTATTTATCCTACATTGCGTGATACAATCCGCGCGCCCTCGAGGGTGGCGGCCTTGGGTCAATGCAGGCTATCTCTGCTTGGCTGTCGCGGCGGGTGTGTCCGCATCCGCCGTGTCGCCGTCTTAGTTCTTTCCTCCCCGCTCGTGTGGCGGGGTTTTTCATGCTTGCCTTTTTAGAGCGGGCACGATGGCGGCAAGGTCGTTGGGCGACCAGCGCCAGCTGTCGGGCAGCCCTAATGCAGCAGCGCACCACTCGGAGCAAAACCACTTATCACCCCGCTGGCGGGTTTTGAATACCACGCCGACGGCGCCAAACCAGTCGTAGGGCTGGCTCACTGTGTTGCGGTATAGGCGGTCGATCTGGCCGTGCTCATTGATGCTGTCGGGCAGCGGGATGAGATCCCACTTATCGGCGGACAGCGGCATGGTTTTGGCGCGCACGCCGCCGTCGCGCACGGAAGAAGAAATGCAGTCGTACCCGCCGCCTTCAGCTGGGCCGTAGGCAATCTCGGCATGGCTGTATTGGCCGCGCGTAAGGGCACGGGTGAGCCAGTCGGTCGCACGAGCGCACCATACGCGCCAGCCGGAGCCGTCGCGATGACCTTTATAGAGGGCTAGGTAGTATCGTGGTTTCATGATTACGCCTCCTCAAGCTCGGCAGCGGGCTGTTCGTAGTTGGCTGTCCAGCCGCCGCTGTAGTCGTATTCCAGCGGGTGTTCTGCTTTAAGCATGGCGGCTTTATGGCGTTCGGCATTGGCAAAATCAGCCTGTTCATCCACTATCATCTGCGTAGTCATTTCATCCAGCAGCTCGCGGGTCATGAGGACAAAATCGTTTTCCATCGTTTTCCACTTCAGATCCGGTGGCAGCGTTTTCATGGTGCGCAGCAGGATGTATTGGGTGCGGCTCTCATCATTGGTATAAAACCACTTGCCCACGGATTTAACGTACACCCCGTGCCGCAGGTTGTCGTAGCGCTTGGCCTTGATGCGCTCCCACATTTCATCCTGCTGCTCAGCTTTGAGCTGGGCGGCGCACTCTGGGTCGATGTGCCACTGCTCGCCGTCCCAAGTGCTGGATGGGCAGGGCGGCTGCTCGGCCAGCACGGGCTGACCGTCTTTGCCCGGCATAATCACTTGTCCGGTAGATTGCCCGGCCAGCAGGGCAGCGTGCTGCTCGGCGCTAATCTCTACCGCATCTTCAGGTAGCCTGCTGTGGATGTCGCTGTCGTAAAAACCGCCGGTGGATTGTGAGTAATACAGTGTCATGAGTTATCTCCCGTTATTTGCCGATGGCTATCCAATACACGCCTTTAAAGTCTGCCGCCGATGAGCCGTTGAGCGGCATAGCATTAACTACTATGTCAAATCCGGCAGCGGTCAGATTGTCTACGCCCAAGGTAAAGTCGGCATTGACGGCACCTTGCCTCCCGCCGGTGTGGGCGGTAATTTGCACGTTAAAGCACTCGCTCGGAAAGGCCACCGGGAATACAACTTTTTTCGGGCCCTCTCCCGTCCAGCCGGTACTAACATGCCCCCATTGCCGCATCAGGCCGTTGGGCAGTTTGGTGTAGCCATTGGTGCCGGCTTGGTGCGGCATGGCGGCGGCCATCTGCTGCTTAACCACTTCGCCCAAGTCGCTGATGTCAGCAGCGCGGTGGGTATGGTTTTTGTCGGCCTTATCTTGCAACTGTGCGGCCAGCGTGGAGGCATCCAGTGCTCCGGCATTGGTTACTTTGCCGTAAGCCTTAATCCAAAACACGATGTCATCCAAGCTATCTTTGGCTTTGATGCACAGCACCATGCCGATGTATTTCGGGGTGTTGTCCTGATAATAGGGCTGCGGCGTGAATTTGTCGGTGTATGCCCTATCCCATGTCAGCAAAGTAGCGTGTTTTTGCGAGTAGCTACCATTCAAAGCATTAACGTGGTCCTGCCCGTATTTGTCGCTTGATTGGTTGCTACCCTCGGTGCCGGAAAGCTGCCCCAAACTGATAAATTTCTGGTCACCAACTTTGACCTGCCCGGGGTAGTAATTTTCATAGGGCAGCGGGCGCAAATTGAGGTCGTCGTTACCGTAGGCGGCGAAGGCAATCATGTGATGGTGGTCGCCTACCGTCCACGGGTATTGCTGGCCGATTTGACCGCTGCTGCCCACGTTGCGGATAAAGTAATCATCTACCGGCTTGACGTTGGCAATGCTGCCGTATTGCGCCACCAGCTTGCGGTACAGCTCGGGATAGGCGGTCTGAGTAACCCTAGTGGCAATTTCGTCGTACTTAATCCAGCCGTCCGGGATGTCGCCAAATGGGAAATAGGCGGTCATACCGATGTCGGAGCGCGTGAGGTTGGGCAGCTTGTTGCCACCCAATACGCGATACAGGTCTGGATAGGTAGCCTGGGCAAAGGTGCTACCGTCGGCCTTTAAAAACCCTTCTTGGTTGGTAACGGCGCGGGGGAAGCCCATTACCGCGCCTACGGGTAAGCCTTTGCCGCCGGCCTGCTCGTCGATGATTTTGCGCAAAGCCTCGACCACTTGGTTTGGCTTGGCTTTATCCGGCTGGATACCGGCCGCAGTCAGCACGGCCAGCAGCTCGGATTGCACTTGGTTGAGCCACCACGCGGGCAGGATGGTGCCCAATTCGGACACGCCGTCGCCGTCGTGGAAGGTCTTATCGGGGGTTTCGATGGGGTGCATAAATCGTCCTTTAGCGGTAGGTAAATCGGATGGCGGTGTGGGCGGGTTTGAGGCGGTTGAACAGGCTCTCGATCACGGCATCGCTGTATTGGCTCAAGCGGCTGCCGGCGGTGCCGCTGCCTGCTCGAAAGCGCCACACGGTTTGCGATTGGGCGGCCACATCCACCCACCACACCCACATGATGTCTTCGCGGGCGAGGCGGTCGCCGGCGCGGTTTACACCGGCGCGGAAGGGCTGCGGCTCGCTGATGGTGATGGTGTAGCCTGCGGCGGCGGCCAGCCGGATGAAATACGGGATGCTCAGGCCGCCAGTCTCATTGAGTTTGGCCAGCACGTCGGCCACTCGGCGGGCGTAGTTGTCGGGCTGCGGCGGGTTGATGCCGAGGAGGCGCTCCCAGCGTGTGATGTCGCCGCCGGCAGTGGGGGCATAGGCGGCAGCCAGCACCTGTGCCGACTGTGTCTGCACGCCGTCGAATATGGCGGCTTCCGCCTGCCGCTCGGCGGCCTGCCGGGTGGCTCGCACGTCGTAGCTGACGGGCGGATAGTAGAGGGGGAGCAGGTCGGCGTAGGTCATAACAGGGTCATCTCAAACGTGCCCAAGGCGAGCCATTGGATGTGCGGGGTGATGGTGGCGTTTTGGTTGGCGGCCGGGCTGTCGAGCACGCGGTCGCGCACACCAGGGGTATCGCTAATCAGCGCCTCGATATGGCTTTTATAGACGGTGTCGCCCGGCTTGATGGTCGCGAAATAGGCCGACAAGGCACGGGCGGCGGCATCCTTGACCGCAGGCAGGGTGTAGCCGTCGGCCAGCGATACGCGCACCGATACATTGAGCGGCACACGTTGCGGTGCCATCACCTGCACGTTTTTGGCGGTAACCGGGCGGCGCTCGTCGATATACTGCTGCACGGCACGCACCACATCGGGCGACGGCAGGCCGGAAGCGGTGAGGATGGCCACGTCCACCGTGCCCAAACCGCGCCGCAGCGGATACACAAATGCCGCCTCCACCCCCGGCACGGCCATTGCCCAGCGGTAATAGTCGTAGGCATTGCCGCCGGCGGGCGGCTGGCGCAAACGCGACAGCAGCCTATCTAACAGCGCAGCATCGCTCTCGATATCGGTGCCGCCCACCATACTGGTGAGCACGGCATCTGCCTCAATGCCGGCAGGCGGGCTTTGCAGTTTGGCTGGGGTATTGTCCGGCTGATTGCCGGCGGCACCAGCGCTCAGGCAGTGGCAGGCCAACACAGCCTGCCCGCTGCCGTCGGTTTGGCCGGCGGCAGAAGTCTGGTAGGCGGTGTCGCCAACTTGAGCCACCAGCCCGGCAGGCAGCACGGTATTGGGCGCGCCGCTGATGCGGATACTGCCCGCCGCAGCGGCGGCACTCTTGCGCCAAATGCGGTACATGGCGCAATGGCGCTCCAAATAGGCGGTGTCCGCCGTATCGGCAAACACCTGCCGCAAAATCCACTCTTGATGCTGGTATTGCCCCTCGGCCAGTGCGGCCAAAGCGGTGGCGCGGGCGTAATTGTCGCTACCGGGGTGGGTGTGGGCGGCAGGCTGCTGGTTGCTCAAATCGCGCAGGTAGTCGCTGCGCAGTTGCTCAAAGTTTTTAGTTTTCATGCCAGCCGCACCTCGTGGATTAAGGATAGATTCCGGCCGCTCATGTCTTCACCGCCAATATCCAGCCGCAGCCAGCCGCGCCGTGCCAAAGAGGCGGCCACATTGATGCGGCGGGCGCGGCGGGCATCTAAAATCGGCTGCAAGGCCTGCTCGGCATACTGCTTGGCCAGCACGGCGATGCGCGGCAGGTCTTTCTGCCGGCGCAATTCGTGCAGGCGGCTGCCCAGCGCGGGTTCGGCCCAGTAGCTGCCAAGCGGAGTAACCAGCCGCACATAGACTTCGTTTTCGATCCCTTGCGCGGATTGGTTTAAAAGGTAGTCGCCGGTGGCGGGGTTAAGTAAAGCGTCCATAACCACATTATGGGTTATGGACGCTGGGGGAACTGCTTGAGGAGCTTCAGAGGGGTGCGCCAGTGGTGCCGCCGCTGTCGCCGGGGTGTTTGTGGCCGGTGAGGGATTTGCCCGAGGCCACCACATCTTGGTCGGTGGTGTAGTCGCCGCCGGTTTGGCGCACATCACCACTAAACGTTGCGCCGTTACCCCCTTTTATAGCCATGCCGCCGTTGCCGTTGATTTGCCCGGCGGCGGTAACTTCGGCGGTGCAATCCACATTGGGTGCGTCGATATTGACCCCGCCCGGCGCTTTGATGTTGAGCACTTGGCAGTCGATATCGATGATGCGGCCTTTTTTAAGCACGATTTTGGCGCCGTCGGCGTTGTACACCGCAGTCTCACCCTCTTGCAGGTTGGTGATGCGGTAGGCGCCGTTGCAGGTATTGACGACGATGCCGTGGCTGGTCTGTCCACCCAAGGGCAATACAATGCAGTCGCTGCCGGCAGGCGGGTGCGCCGTAAAGCCGAACTGCTCGGCGTGTTCCAGCGCCTGCACCGTTTCGCCGTCCAGTCCCTCAATCTGCGCGCGTTGCACGCCGGCGGCGGCATCGGTGCGGGCGATTTTGCCGCGGAATGCCTGCCGGATACCGCCCAGCATCCGCTTGATGCGGCCGTCTACTTGTTTAGCGTCCATTTATCGTCCTTTTATCCTTATTCAAAAGCCATCGTCTGTCTTGCCTGACGGCCTTTCCGTCCACCGCTGCGGCGTTTGCGGCTGCCCCTGCGGCGGCCTTTGCCGCCTTGGCCTTTGTTGTTTTTCGGCGGTTTGGCCTCGGGAATCCACGCCTTGTCCTCTTTGAGGGTGAGGATGGTTTGCGTGGGCTTGCCGCGCCCGCCCACAAATTTGCGCGCCATTAAAAAATAGATACCGTCCAGCCCGTCCGGCTCGCTCAACAGTTGCAGGCGCTGGCCCGGCTGCCACAGCACGCCGTCGTCGTTGCGGTGGCCTTGCACGGTGGCGGTGATGGTGAGGCCGTCCAATTTGCTGTCGCCCAGCCGCTTCTTGGCCTTGCGCTCGGCGGCGGCTTGGTTATCCACATCCGCCTCCACGATAATCAGCGGGCGGTGCACCTTGACCGTGCCATCTTTTACCGTGGCACGCAGGTTGTGCTTGCCGCTGTGGCTCTGCCCCAGCACGGTAATCTCGCTGAAACGCTGCGAAAAATCGCGCTCCACCTGCAACTGCTCCACGTTGTTGCCCTGTCCGGACACGCGCACAATCAAATCGGCCACCGGCTTGGTGGTGTAGTCGGGCCCGCCGATCACCAGCGTGCCGTCCGGCTCCAGCCACGGCCACAGCCCGTTGGCCTCGGCATACTGCGCCAAGGCGTCCCAAGCGCGGCTGCCCGGCTCGATTTGCACTTTGTTGGTGCGCGCGGTTTGCGCCGCATCGATGCGGATTTTGCTGATGCCCAAGGGTTTGACGATGGTGTCGATAATCTGCTTTAAATCCATATCCTGCGCGTTAAAAATCGGGCAGGAGCAATCCAATAGGATGCCGGCATCGTCGCGGCCGGAAATGGTGAGCGTTTTTTGCCCTTTGGCGGTGGTGGTGCTCACACGGTCAATGCGCCCGCTCAATACGGTATCCTCGCCCACCCGCACCTCCACGGTATCGCCCGGCTGCACCGCATCCGGTTTGGCGTCCACCGGCCGCCCGAGCGTGACCTGAAAATCATCGGCCGGGGTGAGGAGGTCGCTGTCGATGTCGTAGTCTGTCCACTGGCTGTGGGTTTTGCCTGCAATTAAGAGGCTCACGGTGTTATTGGGCGTAGGCATTTAATACGGTTCCGCGGGCGATAAAGTTGGGATGCACGATGCCGGGATTGAGGCGCAGCAGCTCGGCTTGACGGCGGTGGTCGCCGTACCAGCGGAAAGCCAGCAGGTGCAGGCTGCTATCGGTTGGCACTACCTTTTGCACCAAGGGCGGGCGCAGGTTAATCAAGGCTTGTGCCTGCTTTTGCAGGGTATGCGCCAACGTGCGCACGCTGTCGGCCAATTCGGCGCTGCCCTCTAAATAGGGCTGCTGCGGCAACAGGCGGCGCTGTTCCAGTTGGCGGTAGAGCTGCTCGGGGTCGGGCGGGTTGTCCTGATACAGCGAGAGCAGCAAGGCGGCCAACTGTTCGGCCTGCTCGGCAGAAGCGGCCAGCATCATCACCGCCAAGCGGTTGGCGGCCAACGCGCTGTTGAGCTGGGCGCGCACATCGGCCAGCAGGCGGCTGATTTCCGCCGGCGTAAGTTCGGGCTCGTCTTGTTCGGCGGCAAAAATATCCGCCAGCTCTTTGGCCAGTGCGGTGCTGCCCACAATGGCAATCGCTGCCGTGAGCGCGGCCACATCCGGCAAGGCAGCCTGCGAGCGGGCGGGCGTGGCGCCGTTATCCAAACCCTGCCGGTATTGCCACGGCACGGCAGCGGCCGTTTTGGTACCGCCAGCCAAATCGCGCCAGCCGGACAGGCTGCTTTCCGCCGTGCGGTGCATCCCGGCCAGCGCGCCAAACACGCCTTTGAGTTCGGTCAGCAGCACGCGCGGGCTGTTGAGCAGGTTCAGGCTGCCTGAAAACACCCCGTTCACTTGGCCGTACAGCCGCCCCACCACATTGAGCACGGCCGCGTGAAAATTGTTCCACCTGTGCTGCTGGGCGCGGATTTTGCCCAAGGCCTTTTCCAGTACGGCAAAGCCCTGAAAAGCGGCCAAGTCGGCCACCCAATCCGCCTCGTCGGCCAAAGCCAGTGCCAGCTCGCGCCCGAAAAACGGCGCGGCGGCCACGCTCTGCTTGAAGCTGATATTGATTTCGGCATAGTCCGGGCTGTCTTCGCTGTGCCGCACCTCGAAATCGGCCACCACCGTGTCCGGCACGCTGCCGTAAATCGGGTGC
This sequence comes from Eikenella exigua, assembly GCF_008805035.1. NCBI lineage: Bacteria > Pseudomonadati > Pseudomonadota > Betaproteobacteria > Neisseriales > Neisseriaceae > Eikenella > Eikenella exigua. The sequence continues at coordinate 697,142 of NZ_CP038018.1, forward strand.
ACCAGCTCGCCGCTGCCGTGTTCGCGCAGCACATTGAGCAGGCGTTGCAGCCGCGCCTCGTAGTCGTCGCCATACAAAACGGCGGTGAGGTTAAATTCCAAGGCTTCGCAGCCCGTGTCCTCAATATCCGAGCCGTCCACAAAAGGGTAGCTGTGCTCGGCCAGCGCGTGCACGCCGCGCAGGGTGTCGCCGGTGGCCTCGAAGGCCACGCCCTTGTAACTGGCATCAAGCAGGGTATCTTGCCAACTCATCTGTTAATTCCTTCTGTTATCGCGCTCGGCGGCTTGCGATACGGCGGCGGTGATGTTGCCGCCCGACACCGACACGGTTACCGGCACCGGTTGCCGCGCCGCTGCCGCCAACTGCCCCGCTGCCGTGCCCATCAGGCGCGATGCCTCCAAAAACTGGGCGGCGGCCTGCTGGTTGTGATTGACCGCTTGCGCATATTGCTCGCTGGATTGCTGATAGGTTTGCGATGACTGCTGGATTTGCTCCGCGCTTTTTTGTAACTCTGGGCTGTTGAGTGGAGATTGGTTGGTAGAACGGGATGCATCGCTATAGTTAATCAGCGCCGAACGTGGCAACGCCTGCCCATGATATTGCTGATTTAATTGCCGCATCCTCTCCAGTGCAGATCCTTCGCCTGCATTCAGCTCCGGCGAATGCAGCAGCAGGCCGGTGGCAAAATTGAAACGCGGTGCAGCAGTCAGCACGCCGGTACCCCAGCTTAACGCCCCGCGCCCGAAACCAAGTGCACCACCCCCTGCTTTAGACAGTAGGTTGCCTGCCCAGCCTGAGCCGCCACTGCGAAACAACGATAAAATGCCGGCGCCCAGCCCTGCACCGCCGGCGGCTTGTGCGGCCAAAGTGGCTTTGGGGTAGCGGGTAGTGGCTTCCGTCCATTTAGTTTCAGCAGAGTTTAGGGTATCGAGTGCATCTTTGCGCCCAAGCAGCGCCAGTGAACGGTTTTGCTCTTGCCGAAACATGTCATCCCGGCTCATTACACCGATTTTCCTGTCTACCAAGCTATTGGTTTTCGGGTCAATCCCGGCCAATCCTTGGATATATTCTTGCACTTGCTGTACATCTGAGGCGGCCAACAAACCGGCTTTGGCCTGAATATCCGGCAAAATCCGCGACAGCACGAAACCGCGCATGATATTCATCTGTTCGGCGGCGGTTTGGTCGCCGGCATCGGCCTTGGCTTTAAGTTGTTGGTATTGCTGGTCGCGCTCCAGCATGGCGTTAGCCAAGCGCGATAATACCTGTACCGCGTTTTCGCCGTTGGCCTTGCCTTGTAAAACCGAATTAGCCCAATCAATACCCTTGCTCGGGTCATTTGGGTTATCTATACGCGACAGGCGTCTTACCGTGTCGGCCGATAAGGTTTTTTCCAACAGGTTGCGCACGTTGTTGGCGGCTTCACTGTTGGAGCCGGATTTATTGGAGGCAGATTGCAGGATGGACAGTAGGTAATCGAAGCCTTGGATGCCGTTCAAGCCGGAGTTTTTGGCAGCAGGTAGTAAGGCGGGCAGCTCAGTGACCATATCGGCGATTTCAAAGTTGCCCTGCATCCCCGATTTCATGGCGTGTTCAAACGCGGTAGCCAGCTCTTCGCCCTGAAATCCGAAGTCGTGCAGCACTTTCATCAGTTTGGCCACACTCTCCGGGTCGTATTGCCCAGCACCTTCGGCGGAGGCAATCATGGCGCGATAGGTGGCGGTTGCCCCTTTCTGCACCTGCTCGAAGCTCATGCCGTTGGCCATTTGGCTGTTGATCAGGTTGAGCGCGGCATCGGCATTGCCGCCGTTCTTGGCTACAAGCTCGGTTACCAAGTCGCGGATTTGCTGCTTACCCGTGGTAGCAATCCAATCAGACGTTTTGCTGTTGTCTTCGCCAAAAGCCTGCCACGCTACTTGGCTGATATTGGCCTCAAGCTGTTTTTGGTTGTCCATGCTCGGTTTGAGCACGGTATAAGCACCCACACCGGCAGCAGCCACTGTAGTCATGGCGCCGCCCAAGCGTTGCCGCCAGCTGCCGGCTGCACCGGCGCCACTGCGCAACTCGTTGTTCAACCGTTGCAGGTTGCGGCGGTTGGCTTCCGCCGCCCGCGCCAGCTCGCGCTGCGACAGCGTGCCGGAGCGTGCCAAACGGTTATAGGCCGCCTGCGTGAGCTGCATTTCGCGGCGGATTTGCTGCTCGGAGCGGATGCCGAGCCGATGGTAGGCACTGATGGCCTGCTGCCGCTGCCGCCCGGCCTGCGCCCACACACGCGCCTGCCCGGTGGCCGCGCGCTGGCTTTCAGTCAGCAGCCGGCGCAGGCCTTGGCTGGCATTGTCCTTAAACTTGGCAACCAGTTCTAAGGTGTTACTGCTCATTTTTTCTGCCTTTTGCTGATGTAGGTGGTGGCACCCTTACCGGACGGTTTGGGCTTAGAGGGGGATGGAGGCGGTGCAGATGGAACGGGGATGGGCACCGGCACGGGTTGATAGGTGGATAAAAGCTGGCGCGCCTGCCGCACAAAACTGTTGAGTTCGGGCAGTGTCATCTCACCCACCCGCTCTTCCGACAGTCCGAAGCGTCCGAGCAGCAACACCGCTAATCGGTAGCGGTCGAGTTCGGGCGCAGCCGCTTTTTTGCCAGCAATTCCTGCGCGAAATACAGCGCATCGAAATCGCCGGCAGCCAAACCGTCGGCCAACAGGTCGGCATCAATCTGTTCGGCGGGAATGTCGCCCAAGCGGTCGATGGCTAGGGTGTAGCTCTCCAGCATCCGTGCCTGCCCGTCCAACTGCGGGTCGATATCCATGTCTTCACGCACAGTAGGTAGGTGCATCACAAAGTCATAATGCAGGCTGCCTGCATATTCGATGCCGTATTTCAGGCTACCTGAAACTGTTTTGCGGTCATCGGCCACCACAAGGTTGTAATCGGTAACGGCAGCGGGGAGCAGGTCGGCACCAATGGAATTAGAGGGTTTTTTATCAGACATAAGAAAAGCCTTTAAACGTTGATTAAACCAAGATAAAGAGTAGGTTTAATTGTCGTTTAAAGGCTTAGGGGGAAGTAGTTGAGACGTTTCAGAGGGGTCGCTATTCTGCTTTCCTCACTACAAAAGCCACATTCCGGTTTTCTACCGTGATGCTGTATTTGTAGCCATCACGAATAATATCTTGAGTGGCTTCGCCTTGTTGTCTGGCGGCGGCATTCAAAACTTCAGGCAGTGCTTTCAGCAAATCTTGCCCAATGGCCAGCTCACCTAATTTGGCACGGCCATACGGCGAGGTCATCACCTGTATTGCCGGCAAAGCGTGAGCAACATCTTTCACAGTATTGCCGGTCATTTCATACCCAGCAGCCAAAGATAAGACATTTTGGTTATCGTCAATCTTAATAATAACCCCACCAAAATCGGTTACCATCATTACATCATGGCCACATTCGTTTTGGACAATCTCTTTGTTGATTACCCGTGCTGATGCGCCTGTACTTTTCAGCCCGGCATCTATGTTTTCCAATAAAGTTTCAGCCGTCATGCCCAACGGCGGCGGGCAATAGCTGCTTTGCACCTGTGCTTCCGAAGCCGGTTCAGACACCGCCGGCGCCTGCTGCTCCTGCTTTCCGCAGGCAGCCAGCCCGAGGGCGATAAGCACGCCGTACAATAGTTTTCTCATTTTCCCTTCTCCATAAATAAAGCCCTGCCGATTCATGACAGGGCTTGATTTTACCATTTTCAGGTAGCCTTTACTCCAACACCTTGCGGATGGCAAAGCCGGTGATGTCGATCACCATCTCGTTGTCCACCGTGTAGCTTTCGCCCACCTCGGTCACGCAAAAGCCGAGATAGCTGGTGGGTTTCGCGCCGGGCACGTCGGGCACCAGTGAGATTTTGGCGTCCTCGATGCTGCCCCAGTTGATGGCGGTGCCGTCGGTAGGCATCACGGCGGTGGCGGTGATGTCGTATTGGCCCACGCCGCGGGTGAAGCCTTTGGTGCGGCGGCTGCGGTTCATGGTTTTCACGGGCTTGCGGCCGGTGCTGTCTTTGACGTCGATTTTGGTGATTTCCACCTCCGCGGCGTCGAGATAGAGGGTTACGCTGCCGATGTATTCGGTACTCATGTTTTATGCTCCTATAAATAGAGGTCTACCACCATGCCGACCACGTGCAGGCCGTTCACTACGTCGGACGGGATGCGCACGTCCAGCATGTTCACGTTTTGCTTGTCCCTCTCCACGATGAGGTTGGGCAGGTTGGCTTCCACCTGCTCCAAAATCTCCAGCTCCTCGCAGCGCATCAGCACGTCGATAAGCTCGCTGCGCACCCGCGCCGGGGTCTTGTCGGAGAGTTTTTCGCGCGGGAAGCGCAAGGCCACGCGCTGGATGCAGGCTTTGCTCACGTAAATCAGGGTGCGCACGGTGGTTACGTCCAGCAGGCTCTCGTCGGTGGTGCCGTTGGCGGTTTTGGTGTAGGTGGTAATCGCCCGCACAATCTGCGCCCGGCTGCCGTCCGGGCTGGTTTCCACCGGTGCCACGCCGTTGTAGAGCGCGTTTTCCTGCTCGGTACGCATGGTTTTGTCTTTGCTGTCGCACAGGCCGATGCCTTCCAAGGCCAGCGTGTTCAACGGGCGGGCGGGATCTTCTTCACTCGCCATCACGGAGGCAAAAGCTGCCGCCAGTTCGCACGGCAGGCTGGGCGTGCCGCGATACCAAGCGCAGAGCATAAAGCCGTTGTTGAGTTTGCCGGCCAAGGTGGTGGCGGTGGCCAATGTGCCGCTGTGGCCGTACACACCAATCGCCCAGCGTTTTTCTGTGGGCGCGCCGACTTTTTCAAGGTGGGCGCGCAGTTTGAGCAGGTTGGCCTCGTCGCTGATGCCACAGGCGATGATGTCGTGGCCGTCGGCAATCACGGCGGTGAGTGCGGGCTGGATATCGGGGTTGGCGTCGCCGCCCGCCATCGCGGTTACCGTGGTGCTGATACCGGCGGCGGTACAGGCCGCCAACAGGCGGATGGCATTGCCCTCGGTGCCTTTGTTTTTCGCAGTGATGGTCACCACGCCGGCGGCTTCGGCGGCAGATACGGGCAGGCCGGGCTGGGCGGCAATTGCAGCCTTGACGGCTTTGCCGACGGTATCGGCGCTGTCGCCGGCGGCCACGGCCACCATCAGCACATCGGCATTGCCGATGCCCACGCGCAGCACACCCTGCGTGGTGGCGTTGCCGGTAATGGTGATTTTGCCTGCGGCGGCCACGCCGGCGCTGTTGTCGGCCAGCGTGATGATGCTCAGGGCGGCATTGGCATAGGCTTTAATGGCGGCATCGGCCATCAAATGTGCCTGACTGCCCGCACCGTAGCGCTCGGCCACTTCGGCGGCGGAATACACATCCGTCAGGGCGGATACTGCGCCCAAGTCGGTGGTGTGCTGGGCAATCAACAGCACGCGCTGCCGATTGGTGGGCAGGTTGCGCATGGCGCGTTTGAGGTTCCATTCGGCGTACACGCCGGGTTTGCGCGTAGATGCCGGGATTTTGTCAAAACTGATGTTGGCGCTGGCCATTATTTGCCTCCTTTGGCGGGTTTGGGATCAGGCTCGGATTCGGCCTCGGATTCGCGCACCAAGTCGCCGCACTCGAGGCAGCGCAGATAGTAGGCGCTCTCCTCCACGGCGACGGCCTGATGCTCGTCGATATAGCGGTGCGGCTCGCCTTCCTTCGGCACTTTCAGGCCGGCGGCGGCTTTTACCAAGATACTCATGGTGTCTCTCCTGTTTTAACTTCCGCCTCGATGGCGGGGGTGGGGTTGTCGGGCGGCGCGTGCACATGCAGGTTCGCGCCTTTCAGTTCGGGGTATGGCGGGCTGGTGGCCGCCTGATAGGTCACAAAGATTTGGTCGGTGCGGCGGGGATGGCGGGCTGCCGGCGCAGGGGGCGGCGGTACGCAGGCCAGCGGCCGTTGTCCAACGCCTCCTCGATCCAATGGGTGGCAAATTCGCAGGCATACACGCTCATGGCTTCCTGCCGCTCCATCCTGCCGTTAAACAGGGTGCGTACCGCGCGTGGTTGCAGCTTGTCGATGGCCAAACCCAAATCCTGATTGGCCAGCAGGCGGCGCACCGCGTAAATCAGCTGGTAGCTGCCAATTTCCCAGTGGCCGATACCGCCGGCGCGGCTGGCTTCCTCGCTCCGTAGGGAGCGGGCGGCCACCATCACCACAAACTTGGCTTCGGCCTTGTGCTTGGTGCGGCTGGTTTTCACGGCTTCGGTTTTGTCGATGCCGGCAAAAGTCACCCAAGCGGCCGGCAACTGCTGCACCACCTGATACAGCCCCTCGTCGTCCAGCTCGCCGCCGTAGCTGTGCACGCCGGTAACCAGCTTGCCCAAGCCTTGGCGCAGGCGCTGCACGATGGCAGCCTCAATAAGGGCGATCACGGCCGAATACCTTTTGCTGCGGCTTGTTAAACATCACGGTGTCGCCGGTGCCGAGCTGGCCGTTTTCAGGCAGCCCGCTGATGGTGGCCGTGCCGCGCGCCACCTGCTTGAGGTAGTCGATGGCGTTTTTGTAGCGGGTGTCCATGTCATCGTTGCCTTGGCGCATACCGGTGGCCAAGCGGTAGATGGCGATGTCGCAGCAGTACACCGTCAATAACCGCGGGATCTGCGGAAACGGCCGCGTATAACGGTTCAGGTAGCCGTCGATTTCGGCGGTAGCGTCCAATAGCGCCTGCTGCGCAATGTCGGCATTGATTTGGCCGCGTCGCTCTAAGTCGGTGAGCTGCAACACGGTGTTGTCGCCGTAGCGCAGGCACAGTTCGTCGAGCGTGGCATAGCTAATCATTGCGGCACGTCCCCGTTATCGTCCGGCGCATCGGCCGGGCGGATTTCAAGATGCGGCTCGGCCAACAGGCGCTGCCAATCTGCATCGCTCAATTCGCTGCGCTGTACCGTACGCCATTCATGGCGCACAAATTCCAAGCCGCAGCGGAAAAAGCGCTCGGTGCGTGAGCGCACGGCCACTGCATCGGCGGCAGGCGGTTCGGTTGGTTTTTCAGGTAGCCTGCCTGCATCGGCGGTGGGCTGCACAACGGCATCCTGTTCCGGCTGCTGTTCAACCGGCGCGGTTTCAGGCTGCGTGGCTTCAGGCGGGGTGTCGGGGTCTTGCTGCTGTTCCGGCTGGTTTTCGGGCAGGTTGTCCTGCGCCTCCGGCTGCTGCTCGGTTTGGCCGCCTTGCGCTTCTTGCTGCTCGGGCGGATTGTCCGGCGTATCTTGCAGCGGCTTTTGCGCTGCATCGTCTTGGGGTTTGTTTTTTGCCATTTATCTGCTCCAAAACGGCGGCTTTAAACCGGTTAAAGCCGCCGCAAAAGGGGTTACAACAGCCACGGGCTGGCCACGACTTTGACCTTGTTGTGGTGCGGGTTGAATTTGCCGTTTTCGTATTTGTCGGGTTTGACAATCGAATTGGCCAAATCTTCCATAGTGCTGGGCACCAGCAACACAGTCGGGCGGATGTCGAGCGGGCGGCCGCCGTCGCCTTTTTGACTAGCCATCGCGTTAAATACCTTGGCAAAGTTGTCCGGGGTCAGCTCCTCGGTGCTCATGCTGGCCATCTGCCAGAAGCCGAAGCCGGCATTGCAGCGGCCGTCCACGCCGTAGCGGTACTCGTTGCGCATAAACACGCCTTCGTCATCGTCTTTGGTCATCGCACTGAGCTTCATCGGCTTGCGTTGCTGGAAGATCATCGGTTTGATGGCGCGGCTGGTATCCAGCAGATACCACGGCGTGCCCTGCGTGCCGCCGGTGGCGGTAAACAGGTTTTTAACCAAGGTTTTGTTGCCGGTGCCGTCCACTTTTTCAAACACCGGGTGGTCGGTGTCAAAAAAGTTTTGGCCGTCGTAACACAGGGTGGTGTTGCCTTTTTTCAACAGGCCGAACACCAATTCGTCGGCAAACACGGCAGCGGCACGACCCAGCTCGGTTACCAGCGGCGCATAAATGCCGATGTTGTCGTCTTCAATATCGTTGCGGCTGACTTTGATGGAGCTCTCAAAATGCTTATTGGCAATCGCGTAAGCGTGTGCCTTCATGTCGTTGAACACACGGTCTCCCACCCATTCGCGCAATGCCGGCGCCTGTCCGAGCCAGCCGTAGGTGTTGGAGGCGGTGGAAGACGGCACCACGGTGGCAATTTCCGGGTATTGGCTCTTAGCCATTTGCAGGCCGTCCTGATAGTTCTTTTTAAAGCCGGTAAACAAGGCTTTAATCAAATCCGGGGTGATAATCATCGGGGATTACTCCTATTTCTGTTTTGCATAGTCTTCGGCAGTGATGCCCAGCATCTCCGCCACCTTTGCCTCGTCGGCAGTCAGGCCTTTTTCCGCGGCAGCAGGCGGGATGCCGCCGGTCTGCGTGGCACTTAGGGCAGCCAAAGGCTGCGCCGTGGCCAAAAATTCGGCCAGTGCCTGCGGGTTGGTTTTGCCCAAGCCTTCCGCCCATGCTTTTTGTGCCGGCAGCAGTCGGCCGTCGGAGAGGGCGGCGGTAATCAGTTGTGCGGTTTTTTCCGCCTCGTGCGCAGCCAGCTGCTGGCTCAGGGCGGCCACTTGTCGTTGCAAGCCTTGCAGTGCCGACAGCGGCACCTGTTGCGAGGCGGCAGCGGTATTGGGTGCGCCGGTCTCGTCATTGGCCGGCTGGTCTGCCGGTGCGGCAGGGGCGGCGGGCGGGTTCGGCTCGGCCGGTTTGTTTTCCGGCTTGGCTGCCTCTTTGGCGGCGGCCAAGGCTTCGGCCAGCTTTTTGCCGTCGGTGCTGCTTTGGATTTGCTGCATCGCGGCCAGCTGCTCCACCTCGCTGGCGGTTTCAGGCAGCCCGAGCAGCGACAGCATCAGCTTTTGTGCTTCGTTCATTGCTTCTTCCTTTTGAGAGGGTTGGAGGGGGTTAAGTAATCGGGAGGCGGCAGCCAAGGCCACCGGGTCGAGTTGGTCAAGTGCCGGAGTGTTGGTGAGCGCTGGCGGCAACAGGCTAAGGATGTCGCCCGCAGGCGTGTACTGGAACACCGGCGAGATATAGCGGTATTCGCCGCCGGCAATTCGCTGCTTGGCCGCGGCCGTCCACTGCACCTCGGCATACAGCCCCTTGCCGTCGACCCATTCAAAACCGGAGAGCCAGCCCGATGCCGGGTTGGGCTGTCCGTTTTGCGCGGTAAACAGGGTTTGATGCTCGTAGTCCACCATCAGCCGCACCGGCCGCGCATTGAGCTCGGCCACCAAGACGGCGGCACGCTGCGGGCTCAAACGCCAAAACGGCGCATCAGCCGGGCGGCCGTCGTTGGCGCGAAACTCGCCGGCGGGAATAAGCTGGATGCGCTGCGCCGTACCGTCCACCGGGACGGAACAGGCAGCCAGTAAAAACGGGGGAGGGGTATGTTTGTTCATGGCCGCATTGTGCAGCCGGAATTGGGGGAAAAATCTTTGAAGCGCCTCACTTGGTTTTGGCGCGGATGAAACAGCCGACGGGGCGGCTGCGGTGTGATAGCTATAAAGAGGCTATAAAGCGCGTTTTTTAGCGGGGGTCGGGCACGGGGATATACCAAACTATACCCAAGCCGTTTAAACGCCGTTTGGCGCGATTTTGGGCGGGGTGTCGTTTAACTGCCTTTCGGTAGGCCGCAGACAGAGGCCAAATAGTCGCTCACCGTCTCCACCAGCTCGTGCTCGTCTTGCGGTGTGAGCTGCATAAACGGGCGTGCCGGAATGCGGCTGCCGGGGTGCTTCACGCTTTTTACCGGATACGCCCCCGTTGCCCATGCCAGCGCCTTTTTGTGGCGCGGATAAATCATGTGTGCGGCAGTTTGCCCGCCGAAGTTGTGGATGGCGGCATAGGCCACATTGGTGCCTACCCGCGCGCTATCGTTGTCGCTGGCCTCGGTGATGCTGTTGCGCAGGCGGCCGGTGTTTTGCAGGATCTTGTGGTTGCGCACATGCTTGTCAAACCGCGCCTGCGATACCTGCCCGCGTTTGGTCAGCGCCCCGGCACGGGAGAGCTGGCTGCCTAGCTTCAGCCCCGCCCAAGCCGGGCGGCCTTGGCTGTTAAAGTTTTCATCCACCGCCTGATGCAGCCTGCCGGCAATCAGGCGCATCAGGCTGCCGCGCTGCTCCAAGCCCTGCGCTGCGCGGCTGATGTTTTGCTGCAACTCTAACGTCTTGATTTCGATTTCGATCATAGCTATACTGTAATTCACAAATAGGCAGGGGTAGTTTCCAACTGGTAAAGGTTATGGTTTCCCCATATTATGCGGGTTCGAATCCCGACGCCCCTGCCTGTTTTACTTCATTCCTGCCGGGGCTTTCCCCCAAACCAGTGTATGCTGGTTCAATGCTTCTTTCCAATTCGTGATCCTGCCGCCGGTTCGCACAATATTCATCATCTCTTTGCTCTTTCTCTCCGGCTTATCCACCAACAATACCAATTTGCCCTGCTCGGTCTCATAAATAAACCATAATGTCGGATTTTTGGCATTGGTTTGCACATACACCGAGTCCGGCTTCAGCAGCAGCTCCGGTACACGCCGGATAATGGCTGCATCCAAAGCCCGACCGCTTGCCGCCTTGCTGTCGCGCAAGGCATGGGTAATGTCCGCATCCCCCATACTGATAACAGCCGACTGAGGCATGATGTTGTGGGCGGCCAGCGCATCCAGCAGCTCGGTGTGCAATACGCCCACATGCATTATGCGGTTGCTGCCGTGGCCGCCGGCGGCCAAAAAATCAAAGCGCCTGATAAACTCATCCGACAACGCCTTAAAAAAGGCCGGCTGTTTCAGCGCCTCGCCCACCGACATACTCGCCAACCGCGGCGGCAAATCCACCGCCCGTTGCATCTGCAACTGCCCCAGCTGCGCCAAGTGCCGCTTACCCACGTTGCCGTCAAAGCCGCGGTCGGCCATAAAGGAGCGGCCGTCGGCCAAACGGATGGCGCGGGTCGATTCGGTGTCGCCCGCTTTGTTCACCACGCGGTACACCTCTTCCAGCCGCCCCTCGCTGTCGGCCACTTCCAGCCCGCGCCGGGTCAAATCGGCCGCGCTGTAGGCGGTTACCGCGCAGCGGCAGTTAAAGCCGTTGGGCGGGTAAAAGGTATCCCAAAATGGGTCGTCGATGTGGTACACCTGCCCGTGCAGCTCACGGTGCAGCGGGCGGGTGCGGTTGTCCATAACGGCGGTGTATTGCAGATAAGGCATGGCGGCACGGTTGTCTTGCAGCTCCTGCCAACGTCCGGCCATATACGCATTTTGCATATTGGTGCGGTAAATCACCTCCAAGCGCTGCGGCGTGATGCCTTTGCCCAGCAGCTCGCCGGTGGCGGCATCCACCATATCGCCTGCCTGATCCAGATGCAGCCCCTTAGCCGTCAGCTGCCGCTCCACCGCATCCCTAAATTTGGCAAACGGCGTGCCCTTGGCCGCCGATTCGCCCAGTGCGCGGTGGATGTCGGCTACCACATCCTGCCGGTAGATGCCGGCGATGGTCTGTGCCTTGGCCGCTGCTTGTTGCATCCGTTGCGGCCAATCGGTCGGCACCGTGTAGCCCAAAGTCTCAAAATAACGGATGGCACGCTCCGGCGGCAGGCCGAAGGCATAGGCCAAATCCACTTGATTAGCGCCCACCGATCTGCCCCCACAAGTCCGCCACAAACAGCACGCGCCCCAGCGCCTCTTGCAGCTGTGCGGTGTCCAATTGCGGGTAGGCCGCCAGCAGGCGTGCCGCCGCATCCTCGTAGCTGCCGCCTTCGGCGATGGCTTGGCCGAGTTGCTTAATCAGCGGTTCAAGCAGTGCGGGCAGATCAGTATTTTTCAGGTAGCCTGCAATACCGTCGTCCAACGCCAGCTGGTCGGGATAGATGATTTCGCCCTGCCGCGACAAGGCTACCTGCCGGTAGCGGCTGGCCTGCGCCTGCCGTAGTTCCGGCTGGGCACCACGTATGGCCAGCATGTCTTGGTCGTCGGCCGCCTGCGGGATGGCCAGCTTTTCGTGCGCCCATTCCAGCGGGATTTTCATGCCGAGCTGCACCAATTCGGGCAGCGCCTCGGCATACAGCTTCATGTCTTCCGGCTGGCGGGTGTCAAACTCAAAATAGGGGATGTTGGCCGGGTCGGTGATGCCCTTGTTGAGATACAGCAGCGGCGCAATCAGCTGCCGGGTCAGCGTGGCCGCCAGCTGCTTAGCATCAGATGCCAGCAAGTCATGCCGCACCTCGTTGTGGATTTGCCCCAGCGCGTTGGTGCTGGTTTTGCCGTCTGCCTGCGTGGTCAGCGTGCCGCCCAAGATGATTTTGGATTGGGTGCGCTCGCACCAGTCCACCATGCTCATAAAGGTGTCGCCGCTGCCGCTGGCCGCGTCCAACAGTTCCAGCATCATGGTTTCCGGGATGATGCCGGCCGCATTGTGGCCGATGCCCACCAGCGCGTTAAGCAGGGTGGTTTTTTCTTTGTCCGATGCGCCGGCCGGGTATTTCCCGAGCCGCACCGGCAGGCCGTAAATTTCCAAAAACTCGGCCAAGTCGCGCACCGAATAATTTTTAAACAGATACGGCCACGCCAGCGAGCGCATCAGCCCGCCGCGCGCCAAGAAGCCGCTGCGCGCCTGATGGCGGTGCACAATCCAGCCCAGCGGCCACAAGTCCTGCGGCTCCTGCCCGTTCACGCCCAGCAGTTTGAGCTGGTTGTGTTTCAGGGTAAACCAACCCTGCGGGCGGTGGGTAAACTTGGCCGGCAGCCATAAGCCGTCCACCTGCTGCCAGCTGATTTCCACCGCGGCGAAGCCGTGGCCGAGCGCATCCAACAGGTCAAACAGCAGCGCCTCAAAGTCTGGCAGGCCGTAGAGCCAGCCCGCCACCTCTTCCGCCAGCTGCCGCCCGGCCTCATCGGCATTTTTCGGAGCGGATACCCGCCAATCCAAGCCGGTCAAAGCGCGTTTGCGCTTGCTCATCTCGGCAAAGATGTGGCCGTCTTTTTCCTCCATATCGGCAAACAATTCCGACTGCGCCGTGATGTCGCCATCTTCCGCCCCTTCTAAAATCTGGTGCAGCTTTTGTGGCGTCAGCCCCTTGCTCGGATGCTCGCCGATGGTGCCGCGGGCTTTAGCCAGCTGCGCGGTCTGCTCGCCCTTGCGCGGTGCTTTCGGCGCAGGCTCAGTGTTGCCTGTAATAGCGGATAAAACGGCGGTAAAACGGGATTTGATAGACATAATTAAGCGGCAAGATGCAGTTAATCTTGCCGCTATTGTCAGATGTAAGGCCGTCTGAAACCGTTTGAGCCGCCTCAGCGGGTTGTTACCAAGCACCGCTGCCGAAAGTCAGCACCCCGTTGCTGTCGTTGTGGCGCGGCACGGCGGTGTAGTCAATCGCGCCGAAGCCGCTTTGTGCCAGCATCCACAGCATATGCAGCGCATCTGGGCCGTCGTCATGGTCGGCCATCGGAAAATGCCGCAGCTGCTGGATCAGCGTGCTTTGGCTGGCATGCAAGCGGATGAGGCCGTTGGCCATATGCGGTTGCAGGCTCTCAATCCTTAACAGCTTATCCGCCACCGGCTTGATGCCGCGTGCCGGAATCGGTACGCCAGCCGCCGCGCCGCGTTTCACCAGCTCTGTTTTTAAAAACTCTTGGAACTGTACCGTCTCGATGCCCCACAGCAGGCAATGGTATTGCCGTTGCAGGGCGATGATGTCCTCAATGATGCGGTCGGGCAGGCGTTTTTTAATCTGCGCCTCCACCACATCCAGCACACCGGTACGCTTGTTAAATCCGCCCACCAGCAGCGCCGACGGGTCGCGGCTGGCACCGGCCTTGCCCAAACTCGGGTCGCAGGCGCCGAAAAACAGCCACTCGCTATCGCGCTGCACCCAAAAATGCAGGCTGTTGGCAAACGGCGCGGCATCGCCGGATACCGGGTCGTTTTGGTACTCTGAATCAAACGCCGCATGCCCCACGCGGGCGCGGATGGTCATCAGCTCCAGCACCCCGCGCGCCGCCCAACTGGTAACCGCGCCGGCTTCCATTTCCGCGCGGTGGGCGCGGTAAAACGCCAACGCCATTGCTTCGCCCTCGTTGCGGTACAGCTCTTCCCACTGCTCCCACAGCGCCATATTGTCCGGCCAGCGGATCATAGCCTGAAATTTTTTACGGTGCCAAAACGGGTTGTTTAAAGTGCGCGCCAGCACGCTGTCGTAGTGCAGGATGGTGCCGATGTAAATCACATCGTATTTCATGCCCACGCCGCCCAAAGGCAGAATGGTTTTGTCCAGCCAGTCGTTGAGCTTTTTGCGCTGCTCCGGGCTGCGCACCTGCTCGTCGTTCTCGATATCGTCCAAGATAGTTAAATCCGGGCGGTAAGGGCCGTGTCGCAGGCCGCGCAGTTTTTTACCCGAGCCCGCCACCTGCACTTTGATGTCGTTGGCAGTCACAATCGTACCCGCCTGCCACACCCGCCCTGCGCCCGCCGCCTCCGGGAAGTCGGTCAGTAAGCGCGGGTTATAAGCCAGCTCGGCCTTAATCGCCTCGAGCATCGGGTAGGCTTGGTCGATACTGTCCATCACGATTACGCAGTAATGCTTCTGCGCGGTTACGATGCAATACAGGGTAAACAGCTGGGTCACCAGCGTGGATTTACCCTCGCCGCGCGGCGCGCCTGTCGCTTCCGGCACACCCTTCGGCTCGCGCAGGATTTCAGGTAGCCTCGTAAACAAAAACTCGTGCAGTTGAGATTTGTCCGCCGTGTGCACATAATGCGGGAAGTAGGTATAAACAAAGTATTCGAAGCCACTTAGCGGGTCGAATACTTTGGCCCGGCGCTCCGCGATGGCCGCCGGGGTCGATTCAAAGCCTACCACTTCCGCCTCGATGGTGCGCCGCAGTTGGTCGGCGATAGCAGAGAGGGATTTTAGAAACTCTTTATTTTTCATGGAGGTACAATAATGAGTTGGATGGATAAAGATTTACAGAAACAGATACTTTTAATTTTGCAGAATAGCTACCTCGAGCCAATTTCTATTCCTGAGCTAGTAAAAGAAATTTGGCCAGATGAAGCATCTATTAATGTGACTACTGAAAAACTTCTTCAGAACATCAAATATCTGTATGACCATAGTCTAATTTCTTCGAAAGACATAAACTCTACAGTTCCTATTTATGCCCTAGTCGAAATTACACCCAAAGGTATTGATTATCTTGAGCCAGATGGAGGACTCTCTGCCTCTCTTGGGGTAATTACAGTCAAACTACACAGCGACACCATACAGCAACTATTGGCTGACAAAATCGAACAGGCTAATCTTCCGAATGAAGATAAGAACAAATTAATAAAAACCATATCAGGCAAATTTGGAGATGCTTTTTTAGCAAAATTAGCAGAAAAGGCAATTGAACAGATTCCTGCTGCTACCGTAGTAACCTTTATTCAATCAATCATAAATTAACAGGAAATGATGATGAATCTTGGTATCGTACTCTCCGAAATCTTGGCTGAAGCAGAATACACCCCTTCAGAAATAAAGGAATTGCTTGCTCAAGCTGGCTATGATGTATCACTTGAGAAATTAACCGATCATCTAAATTTGCTAGTCACTATTGGCTCTGCCCGTAAACATCCAGATGGCAAATTTAGTACATTACCTTTCTAACCAAACCTCTTCTCCACCTCCGCCCCAAACGGCTCCAGCACCTCTGCCAGTGCCCCCAGCTGTTTGGGGTGTTTTTCCGATACAAACTGCACCAGCAATTCCACCACTTCCAGCGCGGTGGCCAGCTTGCTGGTTTCCGGCAGGATTCTGGCATTAGCCGCCACGGTCTTGTTATAGGCATCGGCCAAACTGGCCAACAGCTTGACCTTTGCCGCCGGGCCTAGGTCGCCGTCCTGTTGCAGCAGTTCCATGGTCGAGCTGTATTGTTGCAAGAAGCCGGCCATCGTTGCCCGCCCCAGCTCCTCGATGCTACCGCCGGCCAGCGTGTAGGCGGCACGCATTTTGTCCCAATCGTCGCCGCGCTCGCGCGCCTGTTCGCGCCAGCGCCGCGCGGTGGCCTGCGTGGTGCCGCACATCATCGCCGCCGTCTCCAGCGTTTGATTGCCGGATACATACAGCTGGCGCAGGCGGTCGCGGGTTTCTTTCGGGTGAGCCATAGTCAATCAATCCAAATTAAAAGCCGAATTTAGCGCGGATAAAGGCAATGCCGGTGGCCACCACGCCGCCGCTCACCGCGCCGGATACCGCGCCGGCCAAGCCGCCATTAGTACGGGCGATGCGCTGGCAATCGGCCTGTATTTCGGCCAGCCGTTTGTCCATCGCTTCCTGTTTGGCAATGGTTACATCCTGCTTGGCGCTGATTTCGCGCAGCATTTCCACAACCGGGTCTTGGTAGGGTTTACTCATTTTTTGTCGGCCTTTTCGTTTAATTTATCGCTAACCTCTTTGAGGTCGCTCTTGATTTCCCGCAACAACTCCAGCACTTCACCCTTGTATTCTCGGGCTTCGGCTTTGGTTTGATAGACTTTCTCCACCTCGTGCAGGCGTTCGCGCAAAGCGTGATTCTCGGCTTGCACGGAATCAAACTTGCCGTCCACCTTGCCGATGTAGCGCCACAGCACTGTCATCACGATGCCGATGGCGCCCTGAAACACATAATCGATGGTTAAAAATTCAGCGGCCATCATCGTCTCCGTCAAATACCACGCAGCAATCGATGCCCTCATCGGTGCGGCTGCTCACATGCAGGCACGGTCGCTTGTCCTGCACATCAAACTCCACGTCGCCGCATTCGGCTAGGGCGGCCTTGACGGCTTGATACTGCTCTTTGAACGGGAGGCGGCATGGCAGCACGGTAAACACCACGCCGAAATTCAGAGTCATGCCCATACGGTAGTCCCATCCGCCTACCGACAATTTGCGCTCCACTGCCAGTACAAACGGCTCCTGCTCGCGGGCACGGGCAAGCCGCATCTCCATGCCGGCATGACATACCGACAAGCGGCGCTGTACCAGTTCGCGGTATTTACTCACGATGCGCCCCCTGTCCGTTGCGGTACCACTGCTGCCAGCCGGATGCCTGAGCATCACGCTTGCCGCACCACAATCCGTACTCGGCGGCATGGTTGAGCAGGGCTTCCGGGCTACCCGAAGCGGGCGGCGCGGGGCGTTCGTAATCCGCCAGCAGTTCCGCCGGAGCGGGCGGCAAGGTCGGCCGCTCCACCATTTTAATCGACGCTGTAACCGAAGGCTTGGCGGTAGAGCCGCAAGCTGTCAGCGCCAAGGCCGCTATGGCAGCCGCCAGCACTGTTGTCGCGTGCAATCGCATGGGGTATCTCCTGTTTGATATGGGTGGTTTGACTGTCTAGGCGGCGGTTGGCTTCGGCCAGCTTCACGGATTGGCTTTGGGCAAAATCAACCCATTTCTGCCGCTCCGCCGCTACTTCGGCCAGTTTGGCGCTGTAGGCGCGTTCCGCCTCCAGCTGTGCCTGTTGGTGTGCGGCGGCCACGGCGGCCATCTCGGTTTTGGCTTTGCCGTCGCGGTTCAGGTAGCCTGCGCGGTAGCAGGTGGCCGCCACAGCCAGAGCCAGCAGCAGCGGCAGCAGCTTTTTCCACAGGCTGCCTGCGGGCAGCAGCTTACTCAGTAGGGGCATCCACATCATTTTCGCGCTCCGTTTCCTGTTTGATGGCCGCCAGCTGCGGGATAACCGATAAGCCGCGCCGCACCAAGGCAAAACCGCCCACAATGCCGCCATAAGCCCACCACATCCACTCCACGGGCTCAGGAGCCATCACAAACTTATAGGTCATGACCGCATAGGCGATATTGGTCCAGATTTTGGTGTGGCTGGCCTGCCCTGTAGCCGGGTTGGTAAAGTTACCGGCCAGCCAAGTGCCAAACTTATTCATCGTTTCGCCTTTCTGCGCCGCTTGGCCGCCCGTTTGGCCGCTGCCACGCCGCTGCACTTCCAGTTCGGCAGCGGCTGATCCATCCACACATCGCGCCGTGGCGGCAGGTGCGGGTGGGTGTGCTTTGGCAGGCTGCCCAAAGCCAAAGCCACCAATGTTTTCTTCAGGCTCATGCCGCCACCTCCGCCGCAATCGCTTCGGCCACCGCGCGGCAGATGCGCCATTTGGTCTGCTTCCACTGCGCAAGGTCGGCATCGTTGCTGATAAAAAACGGCTCTAAGATAATGCCGCCCGCCTGCGCATAGGCCAAACGGCTGTGCTGCCCGGCGTTGTCGGGCTTGTAGCCGCCCTCGCCGCGCAGTTTCCAACCACTGGCAGCGGCCACCGCCGCGCATATACGCTGGCAGGCTGCCTTGTTTTTCAGAATGGAGAGCGCCTCAATGCCCGTCGCCTCTTTCTTTGCGGCGGCATTGGTGTGAAATTCCACCGCCAAACGGCTGCCCTTAATCAGTTTCACCGCCTCGCGCAACGGCATATTGCCCTTGCCCTCGCCGTCGGTTTTAACCTCCAAGCCGTAATCGGTGCGCAGGATAGAGGCCACGATATTGCGCATATCCTGCGCGATGTCCGCCTCGCGGTCGCTGCCGTTCACGGCACCCGGGTCGGTGTTGGAATGTCCGGCTGTAATGGTAATAAACATGATAAAAACCCCAGTGGTTACACTGGGGTTATTGTCCAACGGCAGGCTACCTGAAAATGCTTGAGGCGGCTCACACGGTTAAAGCAGCGAGATTTGCCGGCTCTCCGGCGGCGGGGCATTGTCGGTCTTTTTGAGGATGTCCCACACCGTGCGGTCGGTAAGGTGGTGGCATTGCGCCAAATTCTGCACCGCCC
The DNA here is from genome assembly GCF_008805035.1 of Eikenella exigua. Taxonomy (NCBI): domain Bacteria; kingdom Pseudomonadati; phylum Pseudomonadota; class Betaproteobacteria; order Neisseriales; family Neisseriaceae; genus Eikenella; species Eikenella exigua. The sequence goes on from NZ_CP038018.1 coordinate 715,941, forward strand.
AAAACGCGGTCATGTTATCGCGGCTCACCAGCTCGTCAAACTGGCGGCGGATTTTACGGTGCAGCAGCTCTCGCACTGCCCGTTCGCATTTCGGCAGCCACAGCCGCTGGCGTTGGCCGAAGGCGCGGCACAGCTTGTCTGCCGCCTGTTCGCCCACCACTTCCGCCAAGGCAGCGTGCGTAGCCTGCCCGGCACGCTTCACATTGCAGGACACCGGGAAGGTGGTGCCGCCGTAGGCGCGCAGCAGCGCAAGCGTCGGCTCGGCGCCAATCAGCCCCACCATCTCCATTACGCTGTCCGGCAGCAGGTGGCGCACCGCATCAAAATCCGTTTCATCGTAGTGTTCAAACGACATTATTTTCCCCTTTCCGGCGGTTGGCATAAATCTGCAAGGCCGCCACCAGTTTGTGCAATTTATCATCCGGCAGCCAATGCACTTGGTCCACGCCAAACATCCGTTTGGCCATCCCGTGCGCATAAGCCCAAGTCAGGCCGTTATCCAGCAGCAGCGCTTCCACCTTGCCGATCATCTTGGAGGCCGAGCGGCGCGGGCTGGGGCGGCGCCCCATCGGGCGGCTGGCGGCAAAACCCTGCCGCTGCATGGCCGCGAGCACTGCTTCCAGCTCGCGCAGGGTCATCTTGGCGCAGGAGCTTTTGCCCGTTTCACGGTGCAGCAGGGCGCGGTAGGTGTCGTCGTCCAAGCCCAGTTGCGCTTTGCCAATGTGGATTTTGGCTTTCAGTTTGTTCAGATTGGCCTGCATTTTTCAGGTAGCCTCTTGTAATGATCCACTCATGCCGCCGCTATGCAGCGGCATGGATTGAGCATCACTGATTCACCAGCTCTTTGAGCTGCGCGCTTGGCTTAAACCGTACCTTGCGTTTGGCCGCCACCTGCACCGGCTCGCCGGTTTTCGGATTGCGGCCGGTGCGCGCCGCCGTCTCGGTTACCTCAAATACGCCGAAGCCGTTTAGCGGCACCCGTCGGCCGTTGGCTAAAGCCTCGCGGATGGTATACTGCACCGCCAGCAGCGCAATTTCGGCTTCGGCGCGGCTCATCTTGCCGTGTTCGGCGATAGCCTTAATTAAATCCGGTTTATTCATGATTTAAACTCCTATTGAACTGTTTTAAACTGCGGCAAACCGTGCCGCTCGGGTTTCGATTTTTCAGGTAGCCTGCTTACTGCTTAAGCTCTGGAACACCCTGCACTTCCTCACCACGTAGGCGAGCGTTGGCATTGATGGTCATCATCGCTATGGCGGCATAATTCTGTGCCGGGGTATTCTTTTGAGATATGCCTCGTACCATAGGTACGTCACTGGTACATCCGATGTCCAGCATATTTCCCACGTCTTCGATGGTAATAATTACTTTTGCCATGTCTTTACTCCTGCCAACCGCCCAACAATTCGGCCAACTCATCCAGTATCATAGCCAGCGCATTTCCGGCGATGATTTGCGAGGCGGCGGCCAAATCAGAGCCGCTGTCGCCGTGGCTCTGGGCATCCTCCTGTAGGTGGTCTAGGTAGCGGATGCGTTTCAGGGTCAAATCCTGCGTCAGCACCAACACCACGCGCTCGCGCCACACCAAACCAAGCTCGACTACGCGCTTGCCGCATTTCACATGCTGCACCACCTCTTCGGCAGTCACGTCTTCGCGCTTGATGCGTATTTCCGCGCCCATATCGCCCGCGCCCACCAAAGCCACGTAGTCGTCCAGCTCAAACTGCCCGTCGGCCTCGCCGCGCAGCAGCCATTGGGTCATCAGTTCGGATGCGGAGCGGCGGGTAAAGGTGGGCAGTGCCCGCAGCCCACCCAATGCTTCACGCAGATGGCTCAACAGGTTTTCGGCTTTGTTGCCGGTTTGGTTAATCAGCAAGTAGCCGCCAACTAAGACTGCATCAGTGCGGCTGGCGCGGGTAAAGGCCCGCGGCAGCAGCTCGTCAATAATCTGCTCTTTCAGCTCCTGCCTTTCCTTGCGGCCGACTTTACGGGCTTCCTCTGCTTCGATTTTGGCGATTTTTTCGTCCAAGACGGTTTTGATGACCGCACCAGGCAGCACCCGTTCTTCGCGCTTCAGGGAGATGCCGAGAGTTTTGTCTGCGGCAAATACCAGCTCGTCACCAAACGGCTGCGGCACGGCAAAACCGTCGGTAAACCAATCCAGCCCGCAGGGCGGTGCAAAGCGGTGTTCGTCCAATGCGGCGGCTAAAACGGCCGCATCCGGGGTTTCAGGTAGCCTGTAGGCTTGGCATTGCTTAAACCACATCTTTTTGCTCCTCATCGTCGGTTACACATTTGTTGCCGTTTATCCAGCCTTCTTGGTAATCCACCTCTCCGGCTTTAACCTGCACTGCATGGGCTTTCACTTCGTCCCAATCCATGTTGTTGGCTGCCCAGTCTTCGATTTCGTATTCATGCGCGGTAAACAGCTGTTCGGTTTCGGCTTTAACCTTCTCGCGGTCTTCGCCGCAGCGCTCGGCGTAATAATCTGTTCGGGTATCGGCGATAATTTGGGTGGGCACGCGCCAAACCGAAAAATCGGGCATTTCTACTAAAAGATATTTCTTCATTTTTTCAAGCTCCTACATAGCAAACCAAATTGCGGCACTGATGGCAAACCATATAGCCGCCCAGGCAAACCACCAGCGGCCTTCTCGGCGGTAGGCTTCAGCCGTGGCACAGTAGTGCTGTGCCAACTCCAGCGCGCGGTAGCCGTAAGTATTGATGGTGTCGGACACATCAATTTTCAGGGTGCAGTTGATTTCTCTGCCTGCTTTATCGGCGCAGGACTTGCCTTCATTCAGCATTACAGCCATCTCACACCCCCGCTAATTCCGGGTCGCTGGGTTCGATCACGATTTTTTCCACCCCGCTCATGATTTTGATACCCGGCACCTGCCCGTCGGCAAACAGCTCGGCCTCGTTGAGGATGGCCTCCTTATTGATTTCCTCTTTCAGCCGCACAAAGCGCGCCAGCGCAGTCTTTTCCTTCAGGTAGGCCAACACCGCCGCCACACCGGTTACGCGCACGCTGGGCGGGTCGGCACGCCATTTCACGATGCCGGTTACAAAATCCACGGTCTTGGTTTTGTAGCCTTCGGTCAGCTCTTCGCGGTTGGCTTCGCAGTAGGCCTGCACACCGCCGGTGAGCTCGGCCAGTTCGGCGCGCAGCGGGTCGGCCAGCTCGTTGTATTCCTGCTCGATGGCCGCCTGCTTGTCGCCCATCTCGGCTTCCAAGCGTTTTACTTCGCGTGCCAAGTCGCCGATGCGGCGGATTTGCGCCGAGGCTTCCACGCGGCTCTGCACGGCGGCCGTCAGCGCGGCCTGTTTAATGCGGGTTTTCTTTTTCGCTACCATTGCTTTTTCCTTTCAAAGATTTCAGCGATTATTTGATACAGTTTTTTCAGGTTTTCCCGTCCCCGGGCTTTTTCTTCCGGTGTGAGTTGCCGTTTGTGCTCCAACTTCGGCGGCTCCGGCCTCGGCGGCAGACACCTAATCAGCATTTTGGGTGTCGGCCAGCGTTCGATTTCGGCAAATAACCGGGTAAATCCCGCGGTGATTCGCCCTTTGTCCAACTGTTCGGCCCAACTGATATTCACTGAGGCGATGGCCTCCACCCATACGCTGGCCGTCAATTTGATGCCGTCGGCGGGCGGCGCACCTTCCAGCCGCAGCATCATCAGTTTTTGCAGCCCGGTCAGCAGCTCATCGCTGACAAACTTGGGCAGTGGCTTGCTCATTTTTCATTTCCTCCAGTTGTTGTACGGCATCCACCACTTTGCTTCCCCGTGGCCGGCTGCCGCCGATAATGGCCGGGGTGGCGGTGCCGTCGTTGATGGATACCGGCACCGATGCCACATTGCCCGCCCAACCGGCGATAATCTCGTACAGGTAGCCGTGGGATTTGAGCGGGGTTTTCAGGCGGCCGCTGTCGCGGGCGGACAGCACCTCGTTAAACGCATAAGCCCAGGCAGCCACTGGGGCGGGGTAGGACTGGCCGTTACGGTAAATCTGCCCGGCTTGGATGTCCGGCAGCAGTTCGGCCATCAACGAAGCCATGCGAGCTTGAGAGAGCGCGGACTTGTTCGGGCGAAACAGGCCGAGATATTTCACTAACCCCAGCGTCATCGCCCCGCCGATATTGGCCAACGTCCACAAGCTTTGCCGCGCCTGTTCGTGGGCAATCAGCGCATCGAGGGAGTTTTCCGCGCCGCAGCACGGGCAACGGGTTTTCATGCTGCCGCTCCTTGCTGCTCGGCATCCAGCCGGATAAAGGTGTCGATGTTTTCGCGCTCGGCTTGCAGGGTAAATGCCTTGTCTTCGGTGCTCATGTCGCTGGGGTAATCGCGCAGAATCATCCAATCGAGCCGGGCAGTATCGGAGTTGGGGATAAGCTCCAACCCGGAAACAGGGAAGTCTTCCACTTCAAGGGCGTCATCAAACATCACGTTTACATAGTCGTATTCGTCCACTGCTGATAGCACTACGCCAACAGATGTCGGCGTGGGAAAACACCTGACCTTATCGCCAAATTTAAATTGCCGTGTCATTTCTAAGCTCCTAACTTCTTCATCATCTCATCACGCCTTTTTTGCGCCGCTGCGCCGATGGCTTGATAGTGTTTGCAAGCCACAGCCTTGCGTGACCAATAGCGGCTGATTTCGCCTTTGGCGCAGGGCGCAAAGCCAAACCTCAACATCGGCGTCGGCCTAGGCTCTTCGTCTTTCCCCGGCTCGCTGGTTTTCCAGTGGCGGCAGCGGTAGCAGGTTGGTTCGGTCATTTTCAGGTAGCCTTTATCCGCCATACCTTTTCCGTTTTGCTGCTGCCTGTTCGGCTTGTTCTGCCTGACGCGCCTTGCGCTGCAATATCCGACGTTCCATCAATTGCAACTTAAATTCCTCATCGCTCAAGTTGTAGCCCCGTCTAATCGGTCGCCTAATCATGGTTTTACCCTTTCGGTTTCAGGTAGCCTGTCGGTGATGGGCTCATACACGATGCCGCTCATCCGTTCTTGGTCGCTCATGCGGCTGTAGGCCACTTCCCATTGCGTTGCTTCGTGGTCGGCCTGCTGTTGCAGGGCGGCCATGCGGTCGGTTGCCGGCTCGGTCTGTACCAGCACCCTGTTTGCTGCCGGCTGCGGGGTGCAGCTGCCGGTCATGGCGGCATAAGCCAGCGCAATCAGTGTGCCCACCATCCAGCGCCGCAGTGCCGGTTTTAAGCTGTCTTGCCACATTATTTCCTCCCGTCTTTGATGCCGCGGAGTACAAGCTCAATAGCCCAGCCCACCCCGAAACCCACAATCGCAATGGCAAAGGCCAAAGTGAGCGCCGCGCCTATCACGCTGCCGAAATTAGCTTGGTTAAACCATGTCCAAAATTCACACATTTTTCATCTCCTCTTTGCTTAGTGAATCAACATCTCGGCAAACTGCCGTACCATTTCCACGGAGGGTTCCTGCCGGTTAATCCGGGCAAGCCGCACCACACCGCGCAGCATCTTGTCTAGCCGGCGGGCGTTGCCTGCGGCGGTGCGCACCAGCTCGGCGGCGGCCTCCTCATCCATATCCGGCATCGCTTGGGCCACAATCTGCGCCAAGTCTTCATCCGGCACGCTCTCGCCCAAATCCAACTTAAAGGCCATGCGGCTGTAGAGCTGTTTCAATTCGCCGTTTTTGCCGCGCAGGTTGACCAGCAGCCTAGGCATCCCGGCCAACACCAAGCCGCAGCCGGTTTTGTCGTGCACGCGGCGCAGGCATTCCAGCGCCCGCAGCGGCAGGTTTTCCGCTTCATCCACCAAGATAATGCGGCCACTGTCTCGCAATCGGCCTACCACCGAATCCATCAGCTCGTTCAGGCTGCCTTTGCCCTCTGCGCCAAGCATGGCGGCCAGCTTTTGCAGTAGCACTTTGGCGGTATAGGTCGGATCGGTCTCAATCATCAGCGCGTCGGGTGCCTGTTTGCAGTATTCGCGCAGCGAGCTGGTTTTGCCCAAGCCGGCCTGTCCGAACAGCACCACTGCTTCGCCTTCCACATGTGCCAACCGCAGCACATCGCGCACCCGCTTGGCCGTAGTCGTGAGCACATAGTCCACCTCCAGCTTTCTTTCGGCTTCGCGCTCGCGCTGCTTTTGCAGATAGGCGGCAATCTTGCGTTCGATTTCCTGCACATTGCCCGGGTATTTGCCGTGCAGGTATTGGTTCACCACGGGCGAGGTGACGCCCACGGCACGCGCCACCGCCGATTGCGAGAGGCCGTTATCGCTGATATAGTCTTGTAAATCCTGTCTGATGCTCATCTTTAAAATCCTTTTAAATAGGGGTTTCAGGGTTTCAGGTAGCCTGTTGCCGCAGGCTGCCTGTTTTACTTCGCTTGCTGCCGCTCCCATTCGTCGCGGTCGCTTTCAAACATAAAAATCTGAGGTTTTTTCGCCGGCACGGGTTCGTAGTTCCCATTGCCAACCAGCAGGCCAAAATCGGGCTGGTGCTCGATGGCCGGGCGGGTTTCTTCTTTCGCCAGCCGGATGGTGTTTTCGGCGCGTTTGATGCGACCTTTGGCACGTTTTTCCGCCAGCTGGTCGCGCACCGTAATCGGCATAGCTGCGCGTTTGTTGCCGTCCACCTTGGCTTTGCACACAAAGCTGCCGTCCATCTTGTACACATACACCCACTCGGCATCGTCGTAGTCGTAGGCCACCCGCACGTCTTCGCCGTGCAGCTCGGCCAATTCGGTCGAAAAATACACATTGCCAAACAGCTCAATCTGTCCGCGTGCCGCCTTGCGCACTTCCTGCGGCCTAAACAGCACGTCCAGCTCCGCTTCGGCCAGCAGGTCGGGGGCGAGGTTTTCCTGCTGCATCCGCAGGTCGCGGTATTGCAGCGGGGTGTAGTGCACGCCCTCGGCGTTTTTCGGCAGCTCGCTGTGTGGCCGGTTGTTGTAATCTGCAATACACTGCATCACATCCGCCATAAATTGCTGCCAGCTCGGCAGCTTGGCCTTGTAGCGCTGCTGTTCGGGTGTCAATTCCTTGCCCTGCCGCCATGCGTTAAACGCGCTGTCCATCTTGCGGTAGAGCAGGTTTTGCGTGCTCCGATCCATGCTGGAGCCGGTAAAGGTTTCGTATTGCGCCGCCAGCCGGATCAGGTTGTCTTGCCACCATCTTTCGATGATGCCGCGCCCCTGCGGGTTGCCCGGCAGGCCGGTTTCGTGGTGGATGCCCAGCCGTGCGGTTAAGCCGGTGATTTCATGGTCAATGGTTTTGCCGGTTTGGCCGCCGCCGTTGTCGGAGTAGTACATCAGCGGCACGCCGTTGTGCTTGATGCCGATACGCAGCGCATCTGCCACCGCCACACAGCTCTCGGCGAGCGAAAAGCTAAACCCCACCACCATGCGTGTGCAGCCGTCGATAATCACAGTCACCTCGGGCTTAAACGGTTGCCCGTGGATGGGGTGCTGCACCTTGGCTTTAAAGCTGTGGCCGTCGCCGATCCACACATCATTTGGCCGTAAAGCCTGCCAGTCGCGCCGGATATAGGGCAGCAGCGATTTGTAGGCCGCACCGGTCATCCGCCCGCGCTGCTGCATAATCTGCGGCAGCTTTTTCCACACCCGCCGCACCGTATCCAAGCTCGGCAGTTCGTAGGCCGGTTGGGTAACCAGCCAGCCTTTGGCAAATTCCTGATAGCTGTGCGCCAACTTCGGGGCGCTCGGGCGGCAGTGGTGCGCCATAAAGTCGGCCAGCCAGGCAATCTGCACCACCGGTGTCTCTTTTTTGGTCGGGCGCGGTGCCAAGGCAGCCAGCCGCTCGTTGGGCGAAGTGGCGGCACGGTAGGCCGCTACCCAGCCTTTCAGGGTGCGCACACTGATGCCGCGTTGGTTGTTGGCGCGGGCATTGGCCACCGGCACCAAATAAGCCAGCGATTCCGATAACTGCCCACTTTCCACCTGCCGCACCACAAACTGCACCGCATCCGTAATCCCAAAGCCGGTTACCTCATGCAGCCGCAATACCTCCGCCGCCAGAGCCATCCGCGCATGGGCGCAGTCGCGCTGCTTGTCGTTCAAGCCCATCGCATAGTCGTCAATCGGTAAACCCAACTGCTCCATCCGCCGCACCGCCACCGGCCGCTTGGCCTTAGCCACGCTCGGCAGCATCGCCGGCTGTGATTGAGCCAGTAACTGCGCCGCCTGCCGCTCCCGTACCGCGGCTTGGATGGTTTCAGGTAGTCCGGCCACTTGGTATTCCACGCCGCCACCGCGTTGTGCACGTCTGCGGCTCGGCCAATATTCGCGCTTAGCTTTATCGGAGATACCTTTAGGGGTTTTAGGCAGAGAGGGGATGCTGAGCTGCGCTAATTCAGCCGCACTTAAATATTCACTCATGGCTTTCATCCCCAAAATCCAATTCCGGATTGCCAGCCTTTTTCACGTTCTCGCGCTGATAGGCCAGTAAAGCCAACACATTGGTTAAAGCTGCAATGGTCTCGTCTACACCGCTGCCGTCTTCGTGCCATTTAGCCAACAGCGCCAAAGCCTCGGCTGTTTGGCTCTGTACTTGTGCCATATCCGCCACCTTGCCCTTGCGGCCACGCGGGATTTCAATCACCACCCGGTCGCCATGCAGCACACTCAAATACTCGCTGATAAAGCGGCTGCCGGTCAGCGCCTCAAACTGGGCTATCCGATTGAGTGGCAAAGTGTTATCCAACAGCCAGCGGTAATAGGTTTTAAGCTCCACCCCCATCAGGTCGGCCATCACTTTAGATGGACGGTGCTGTTCCTTAGCATGCCGTTTGGCCAGCTCAATCGCATGGTCTAGAGAGGTGGCTTTCGCCTGTCGTCTGATGGTTCTCATGGTAAAAATTTATCAATCGAGAATTTAAATTCGTGATTTTTTAGCCTGTTATCCGTACAATACATTTATGCATTACACGCACGGCGCAATACAGGCTGGAAATTTCGTGCCGCATACCGTTGTGGCCAAATTTGTTCTGGCTTCATGCCCAGCGCATCAGCAATGACCCGTTCGCTTTTGGGATAAGGTTTGACTAAGGCGCCATAAAGGGTGGTTGGATGCACGTTGGCTTGTGCTGCCAGTGCGCGAATTGACCAACCCCGTTTTTTCAACGCAGCGATGATGTCTGCACGGTGCCAATCCAAAAGCTCCGGTGTTACTTTTTGAGCTGTATTTTTTTTCATCTTAAATACCTATTTTTTGTCAGTTGGGGAATTGACTAGATGTAGGTATTATAGCGTTAAACTTAAAATTAGCAAGTAGAATTTATAGCGTTAAACTTAAAATTTATGAGATTTTCTTAGGTTTGGTTATAAATTTATGATTTAAAGAATAAAATATTCTAAGATTAACGTTATAGCTGTTTATAGGTTGAGGTTAGTCTTCGTATGGAAAACTTTAACGTTGAGTTTGCGAAGCGCATGGAGATAGTTGTGAAGAGGCTTGGTAGCGTCTCCGAACTAGCAAGAAGAGTGGATGTAGCCTACCCAACGGCCACAAAATGGGTTAAAGAGGGTGCAGAGCCCAGCACCACCAACCTGATCAAAATCGCTGACGCCTCTCAAGTGAACTTGTTATGGCTGGCCACAGGGCAAGGTGCTCCCTATTTAGAAGGAGAGCAAAGTATTTCTGACGAATTAGAGCAGGAAGGGCAGCGAATACTGCAAGAACAGTTGGAGAAGACTGATCAGATAGTAAAAAGCCTTCAAGAAGCTAGGCGCATAAGCCGGATAGGCAGCACTCAGCCATTAGATGTAAATGGGAATGCTGTCGATATTGATGAATTTGTCTTTATCCCGTTCTATGATGTATCTGTATCTGCTGGGCAAGGCGCTTGGGTGGATAACGACCGGCCAAAATCCTGCCTCGCCTTCCGCCGCGATTGGCTAGAGAGCTACATTACATCTGATTTTTCCACGCTGACGGTGGTCATGGTTAAAGGCGACAGCATGGTCGGCGTGCTAAATGATAAAGATGCCATCTTGGTAGATCACAGCCAAACCGAGGCTTCTGATGGTCTGTATGCCTTGCGTATCGGCAACGAGACTTTTGTCAAACGCGTTCAACGCCTGCCTGATTCTTTGCTGATCACCAGTGCCAATCAGGAATATCAGCCGTTCACGGTACCACTGGAAAATGGGGATGCCGCCAGCAGTAATGTATCTATTATTGGTAAAGTGGTTTGGCTTGGCCGTGCTCTTTAAATGCCCGCCTCCTGATAAAACCATAATTGCTTAAATTCTGCTTTAAAAGCGTTTAATCCCCACTTATTCTGGTGCAAAAGATAACGCATTTTTTATCAAACTAAAGCAAAAGCTGGTGCAAGTTTTTTCTCGCACCAGCTTCGCTCAAATCCGCACCTGATAAAGTTTTCCGCCGTTTTTTGCCTCCGGTCATCCAAGTGCAAAAATAACCACCTCCCCACAGTCAGTTTTTCTTTTAGAGCAACAGGGGTAACGAAAAACAGTAAGCCAAACAGGAAGATGCTGTAAGTGTATAAGCCGATTTTATCCATAACTAGGGAAAATTAGCGTATCAACTTTTCGGAGAAGGGATTGGGGCATGAGTTTTCCAATGGCGGACAGGGTGTCTTGGCTTTTCAGGTAGCCTTTGGCTGGATAGAGGCTACCTGAAAAATATGCGGGGTTTCAGGCAGCCTTTTGGTTTTAGGGTTTGCTTGGCTGCTCGGGAGGCTCGCTTTCGGCGGGGGCTTGGGCTTCGGTTTTCAGGTGTTTGCGCAATACGAAGGCTTGGGCGGCGAGGAAGATGCCCATCAGGATGAGCTGGCCGTAGCTTTTGAAGTGGATAAACAGGTTTTTGGCCTGCTCGGAGGCGTCGTAGTGGTAGAGGCCGAACCAGTAGTGCAGGGCGGCGAGCAGGAGGAAGAAGGCGGCCCAGGCGTAGGTGAGGCGCTGCCAGCCTTGCGGGCTGAAGCGGAATACGTCTTTGGCTACGGGCTGCATCAGTGGCTTGCCGATGAGGGCGCTTATGGCCAGGGCTAAGGCGAAGCTAAGATTGATGATGGGGGTTTTCCAGCGCAGGTAGAGGTCGTCGCGCAGGAGGATGGTGGCGCCGCAGAAGAGGATGGTGAGCACGAGCACCACCCATTGTTGTTTGGTGAGCCGCCATTTTTGCCGCATAAGGTGGATGCCGTACACGATCAGGGTGGCGGCCAATACGGCGGCTGCGCCGGCCAAGAGGCCGAATTTTTTGGAGGCGATGAAAAAGGCGATGAGGGGGAGGAGGTCGAGCAGGGCGGTCATGTTACGGTCTTTTCAAAATATAGCGGCGGACGTTGGCATTGTGTTCGTCTAAGGTACGGCTGAATTCGCTTTTGCCGGTGTTATCCATGCGGGAGACGAAGTAGAGGTAGTCGGCGCCGCTGGGGTGGGCAGCAGCTTGGAGGGCGGCTTCGCCGGGCAGAGCGATGGGGGTGGGGGGCAGACCGTCGCGGGTGTAGGTGTTGTAGGTGGTGTCGCGCTGGAGGTCGGCGCGGCGGATGCGGCCGTTGTAGGCGCTGCCCATGCCGTAAATCACGGTGGGGTCGGTTTGTAGACGCATGCCTTGGTTGAGGCGGTTGACGAACACGGCGGCCACGTTGGCACGGTCTTCTTCGTGGGCGGTTTCTTTTTCGATGATGCTGGCCATGGTGAGCAGCTCGTAGGGGTTTTTATACGGCAAATTGTCGGCACGGCCGCTCCAGGCGGATTGCAGCTGGCTTTGCATACGGCGGTAGGCGAGGCGGTAGATTTGCAAATCGCTGCTGTCGTAGTCGATTTCATAGCTGTCGGGGAAGAAGCGGCCTTCGGGATGTTGGATGTCGGCATCGGAGGCGATGGCGGCAAGGAGTTGGCGGTCGCTCCAAGATGCAGTGTCGTGGCGGATGTCGGCGGTTTGGTTGATGAGGCGGCGCATTTGGGCAAAACGCATGCCTTCGATGATGCGCACGGTGATGGTGTCGGGGCGACCGTTTTTGAGGTGGCGCAGGATTTGCCAGGAGGAGGCGCGGGGTTGAAGGCGGTAGTTGCCGGGCAGGAGCTGTTTGTGGGTGCCGGTGAGGTAGGCGGCGGCCACGAACACCCAGCGGCTGTAGATGGCATCGTTGGCAGCCAGCGTGCGGCTCACACTGCCAATGCCGCTGCCGCGCTCCACGCGCAGGCGTTGGCTATGGGTGTCTTTGGGGGCGAAGAGGAGGCCGGCAAATAGGGCGGCAGCCAGCAGGATAAGGGCAAGCAGGGAATAGAGGTTTTTTTTCAGCATGGGTTCGGTATGGCCGATTAAAGGGCGGCAGTATAGCCCAGGGCGGGGCGGATGCGAAGCGGTGCGGTTTATTTGGAGGACTGGCAAAGGCTACCTGAAACGGCTTTTTTGTTTTTCAGGTAGCCTTTTTGCGGTTTGCAGGCCGAAGCTTATTCTTCCTCTTTGCCAAACCAGCGTTGCCAGCCTTCGCGGATTGGCGGGGCGATTTTCAGCAGGTACACCAGCACCACAATATTGCCCGCCGCCACGATAAGGTAAAGCAGGTTGATGCTGTCGAACAGCCATAGAAGGATGGCGGAGAGCAGGGCGGCGGCCACCATGAAGAGGCCGTTGATAATGTTATTTGCGGCAATGGCGTGGGCGCGGAATTCTTCGCTGCTGGCGGTTTGCAGCCAGGTATAGAGCGGCACGGAGAAAAAGCCGCCACAGAAGCCGAGCAGCACGATGCAGAGCATCACGGCATAGGCGTCGCCGCGCAACAGGAAGCTGCCGATGCCGCTATATTCGTGGTAGTGCGTGCCGTGCACGAGGGCAACGAGCAGCAGGCCGAATATGGCCATGCCCACCGTGCCCACGGCCACCCAGCCGAGGTTGAGCCGGCGGTGGCTGAGTTTGGCGCACAGCACGGAGCCGCTGCCGATGCCGATGGAAAACAGGGTGAGCATCAGGTTGAACACATTATCGTTGCCGCCCAAGTGCAGTTTGGTGAAGGTGGGCAGCTGGGTGGTGTACACCGCGCCGATAAACCAAAACCAGGAAATGCCGATGATGGCGGCGTAGATTTCGCGGTTGGCAAAGGCTTGTTTTATAATGGCTTTGGAGTTGCGCACAATGTGCCAGTCGATTTTTGCTTCCGGGGTTTTCGGCGCCACACGCGGCATAAACAGGCTGGAGGCGAGGCCGCCGGCAGCAATGATGAGCAGGAAAACGGATACCGTGGTGCCGCCGATACCGGCCAGAATGGTGCCCAAAATCTGGCCGAACAGGATGGCGAGGAAAGTGCCGCCTTCCACCAGGCTGTTGCCCACAATCAGCTCGTGTTCGTCCAAATAATCGGGCAACACGGCGTATTTAAGCGGGCCGAACAGGGTGGAATGCAAGCCCATCAGGAAGATGCAGAGCAGCAACAACAGCAATGATTGCTTGAGAAAGCCCACCGTGGCCAGCAGCATAATCAGCACTTCGGCCACCTTCACCGCCACTGCCATGCGGCTGCGGTCGAATTTGTTGCACAGCTGGCCGGAGAGGGCGGAAAACAGGAAAAAGGGCAACACAAACAACAGCGCGCTCACGTTAATCATTTGTGCCGGTTCGATGAAGCCGTTTTTGCCCAAACCATAAAAGCTGATCATGGTGGCCAGCGCAATTTTGAATAAGTTGTCGTTGAGCGCGCCGAGAAATTGGGTGCCGAACAGCGGGGCAAAGCGGCGCGATACGGCGAATTTAAAGCCTGGGTTCATGGTTTGTCCTGCGGGGATGGGGAGTCGGGATGCACGGAATCGTCGTCCATCAAAATGCGGTGGGCAGGGCCTTCCAAATCGTCAAACTGGCCGTTGTGGCCGGACCACCAGAAGAAATAGCCGATAACGAAGGCCAGCACGATGCTGATGGGAATCAGGATAAACACGCTGTCCATTACAGGTTTCCTTCTAAATCGGTGAGCAGCAGGGTGTGGCCGCCGAGGCGCAGGTATTGCTGGCGGATATCGGCCGCCAGGCCGCCTTCGGCATCATACAGGGCAATGCCCTCGCCATGCGGCTGCCAAACCAGCAGCTGGCCGGCCAGGGCTTCCAATGCGCGGGCAGGCGCGGCATCTTTCGGCGGCAACGCGGCTGCGTGCGCCTGAATCATGGCGCTGCCGGAGATGGGCTCGTCGTCGTTGTCGGCAATGAGCACGAGGAAACCGAGCAGGGTGCCGTTGGGGGTGCTGAGGGTGAATTGGCGCATTTTCAGGTAGCCTTTTATTTCAGGTAGCCTTAGGTGTGTGTGTTATTTGCTGTTGAGCAGCCAATATTGCAGGCCGACCAGGGTTTTGCCGTCTTGAATCTGGTTGTTGATAATGGCTTCGCGCACGGCTTGGCGCGAGAGCAATACGGTTTCGACAAATTCGTCTTGGTCGGGCTGGCGGGCGCTGGTGGGCGTGATGCCTTCGGCGAGGTAGAGATACATTTTCTCGTCGCAGAAGCCGGGGGCGGTGTAGAAGGTATGCAGCAGTCGCACGGATTGGGCGCGGTAGGGGGTTTCTTCTTCCAATTCGCGCGCGGCGCACACGGCCGGGTCTTCGTCGGCATCAAGCTTGCCAGCGGGCAGCTCGAGCAGGGCTTGGCCGGTGGCATAACGCCATTGGCGCACCAACACCACTTCGTCTGCTTCGGTAACGGCCAGCACACAGGCGGCGCCGGGGTGGCGGATAACGATGCGGTAGCCTTGGTTGCCGTTGGGCAGCCGTACGGTGTCGCGGGCGATGGTAACGAATTTGCCGTCGAAAATCGGCTCGGAAGAAAGTTGGGTTTCGGTGAGGTTCATTGCAGTATGGTGAGGCTACCTGAAATTTTCAGGTAGCCTTTCTATGGAAGCAGATCATTGGGAAACGTAGCCGCGCAGTTCTTTGGCCTTGTTGCGGGCCTCGGTGGCGGTACATTCGAGGCGGGCGAGCTGACCGTTGTTGCCGCCGCCGGCCTGTTGGGCGGCTTGGGCACATTTGGCTGCGCTGCTGGCGGCCCAGGATTGGTAGTCTTGACCGATGATGTCTTTCACATCGGCAGGCACGCTTTGCCACACATTACGCAATTCCTGCTGGGCGGCTTGGGCGCGCTGGGTGGCTTCAGTGAGCTGGTTGCCGGTGAAAGCTTCGGCTTCCTGCTTGAGGGCGGGGATACGCTGCTGCAGCTCGCGGGTGTCGCATTCGATACGCAGGGCTTCCTGCTCCAGCGGTTCGGTGGAGTCGGCCGTGCTTTGGTAGGCGCATTGGCTTTCGCGCAGGCGGTTCCATTGGTTTTGGGCATCTTTCAGCTGGGTACGGGCGGCGGCGGGCAGAGCTTGCCAGGCTTTATTGAGTTCGTCGTGTGCCTGTTTGTTTTGAGTGCGCAAGAGCTCAATGCGGGCTTGCAGACGGTTTTGGTCGAGTGTGTTCAGCTCTTGCTGGCGGGTTTCCTCGGCAGCAGATTTCTGGCGGATTTCGGCTACTTGTTTGGCCAAATCGGGGGCGGCGAGGTAGAAAGAGAGAGGCGGTTGTAGGCCGGAGGAAGCTGTTTTGCTGTCTACGTTGATAACGAGTTTGTCGCCGCTGTCAGTTTGGCTGACGGTGTAGCTGAGCGGGCGGATGTAGCCGCCTTGGCCGTCGGGTTTGAGGGTAGGGTCGCCAGCGGTCATCATTTCATTGTATTCGATGCCGTCGCTTTCATTGATTTCCATGTAGTCGGAAATGCTTTGTTTCAGGCGGGCCTGGGCTTCCGGTTTGGGGGCAAAGCGCAAGGTGGCTTCGCAGGCAAGCTGTTTGTTGCCTTCGGAAGCGGCTTGGGTGGTGCGGATGTCGGTGATTTCGAAGCCGAGTTGGTCGAGTGCGGCCTGGATTTCGGCGGCGCCAACCTGTGGGGCAGGTAGT
The DNA here is from genome assembly GCF_008805035.1 of Eikenella exigua. Classification (NCBI taxonomy): domain Bacteria; kingdom Pseudomonadati; phylum Pseudomonadota; class Betaproteobacteria; order Neisseriales; family Neisseriaceae; genus Eikenella; species Eikenella exigua. The sequence goes on from NZ_CP038018.1 coordinate 731,816, forward strand.
TCGCTGCCGCTGGGCGGGAAGGCTGTGGCCTGAATTTGGGCTTTGAGCTGTTCGAGCGCTTCGGGTGCTTGGCAGCTGAGGGCGGCAGGTTTGGCTTCTTCTTTGCCACAGGCGGCCAGCGAGGCAGCAATCAGGAGGGCGAGGACGGATTTAATCAGGGGTTTCATGTTTGGATTCCTTGATCAGGAGATGGATAGCAGTATTCTAACCCGCCGTAGTGCGCCGTGGCGGGAAATTTTGCTTTTGCAGCTGCGGCTCGCCACGTATGCTGTTGGCAGTCCGCCGCTTGGGAGAAGGAAGCATTGCTTGGCTATCGTTGAGGCCGTAGTTTTTCAGGTAGCCTTTCGATGGCTGGAGGAGGCTACCTGAAACAGGAGGGATCGATTTTTAGGTAGCCCGTGGTTGATGTGGCGGTGGAAGGCTACCTGAAAGTTTGCGTCATACCGTTGCTATTGCAGCAGTAGCCCAAAGCGGATGCCGATCTTGCGCCATTGGGCGGCATCATCGGCCAGTGCGCCGGCAGTGAGGGGGTTGTCTTCCGGCCATTGACGGCTAATGGCGAGGGTGTAGTTTTTGTTTTCGTAGCTCAGTCGGGTGCCTGCGGGCAGGGTGTGTGGCAGGCGGGCGCGGCAGAACAGTACGGCCAGGCGCAGGGCGGCCACGGCAAGCCACATGGTGGGGCTGATAGGCAGCTCGGCCATTTTTTTTAAATCGCCGCGCTGGCCGAGCACCAGGGTGGCGAGGATTTGCTGCTCTTGGCGGGAAAATCCGGGCATGTCGGCTTGCTCGAGGATGTAGGCGGAGTGCTTATGATAGGCAGTGTAGGCAATGTCGGTGCCGATTTCGTGCACGAGGGCGGCCCAGCGCAGGTATTGTTGCCAATAGTGGCGCTCTTTTTCGGATTCGCGTTCGGCGAGCATGTCGAAGAACTGGGCGGCGAGGGTGGCCACGCGTTGGGCTTGGTTTTGGCTGACGTGGTAGCGCTGTTGGAAATGGGCGATGGTTTGCTCACGCATGTCTTCGTTGAGCTGGCGGCCGATGAGGTCGTAGAATACGCCGTCGCGCAGGGCGGCGTCGGTTACGGTCATGCTGTCGATATCGAGCTCGGCAAATACGGCGTTCATCATGGCCAGCCCGCCGGCGAATACTTCGATGCGGTCGGCTTTCATGCCGTCGAATTTGGCTTTTTTGGCGCTGCCGGCTTCAATCAGGCGGGCGGCGATTTTTTGCAGGGCGGCGGGAGTGATGCGGTTGTCTTCGGGATTGGCGGCAGCGATGAGGTCGCGCAGGGTACGGGAGGTGCCGGAAGTGCCCACGGCCAGCTGCCAGCCGGTGCTTTTCAACAGCTTGGCAATGCGTTGGATTTCGCTGCGGGCGGTGTTGACGGCGAGCTTGAAGGATTCGGCGGACACTTTGCCTTTGGGGAAGAAACGCAGGCTGTAGCTTACGCAGCCGAGATTGAGGCTTTCGGTGATATCGGGCTGCAGGCGGCTGCCGATTACGAATTCGGTGGAGCCGCCGCCAATATCAACCACCAGCATCTGCCCGCTGCCTGGCGGTAGGGTGTGGATGACGCCGGTGTAGATGAGGCGGGCTTCTTCGCGCCCGGCGATGATTTCGATGGGGAAGCCCAAGGCAGCTTCGGCGCGGGGCATGAAGGGAGCGATATTTTTGGCCACGCGGAAGGTGTTGGTGGCCACGGCGCGCACCTGCTCGGGCGGAAAGCCGCGCAGGCGCTCGTGGAATTTGGCCAGGCAGGCCAGTGCCCGCTCTTGGGCGGCTTGGTCGAGTTGTTTGTGTTCGTCCAGCCCGGCAGCGAAGCGCACCATATCTTTGATGGAATCAACGATTTGCAGCTGACCATTGTGGTTGGTGCAGATTTGCAGGCGGAAACTGTTGGAGCCGAGGTCTACCGCGGCCAGCATGTTGGCGGGGATGGTCATATTGCTTGTGTTGGATAGAAAGCATGTATCTTACCTTGCGGCGCCTAGTGTGTCATTATGCTGCAGAATTTCAGCTCGCCTCTAGGGGAAGCGGCTTTGCTATAATGCGCTTGAGGCTACCTGAAAATTGGTTTTCTATTTTTCAGGTAGCCTGCGTTATGGCTTAGATTTGAGTGTGAAAGGTTGGTTTATGCGGATTCGTGCGTGCAATGCGGTGCTGAAACGCGGTGCGGCGGCGGTGCTGTTGGCGCTGCTTGGAGCCTGCTCGCTGGTGAACTATCGGCCGGTGGCCACTATTTCCCAGGTGGATACCATGCAGGGCTACCGGCTGGAACAGAGCATCGCACAGCAAAACGACGATGTATTCGTGGTGCTGCTGTTTTCCGGCGGCGGTACGCGTGCAGCGGCTTTGGGCTACGGCGTGCTTGAAGAGCTGGCCAAGCAGCCGGTATATATCGAGGGGCGGGAAAAACCGCTACTCGATAGTGTGGACTTAGTGTACGGCGTGTCCGGCGGCTCGGTGTTGGCTACTTATTATTCGCTCCACGGGCGCGATACCATCCCTGCATTTGAACAGCAATTCTTGAAGCAGAATTTCCAAAAACTGGTGAGCCGGCAAGTGTTTTCGCTGGCCAACCTGCCGCGCCTGACCTCGCCAGAATTCGGGCGCGGCGATTTGCTGCAGGAGCAGTTTGAAGCCACTTTGTTTGGCCACGCCACCTTCGGCGATTTGGCCAGCCGTCGCAAAGGCCCATTTGCCGTGGTGTCGGCCACCGATATGTCGATAGGGCGGCGCTTTGATTTCACGCAAGAATTTTTCGACATGATGTGCCTCAACCTTTCCGATTTGCGCCTGGCTCGCGCCGTGGCCGCCTCCAGTGCCGTGCCCGTGGTGTTCAGCCCGATTACTATTAACAACAACGGCGGCAACTGCGGCTACACTCTGCCGCCGCGCCTGCAAAACGCGCTGGAACACAGCAGCGACGAGCAGCAGCAAGCCCGAACTCGCCGCGAGTTCAGCCAAGAGTTGGCGCTATATCAAGACAGCAAAAACCGTCCTTATGTCCATTTGCTCGATGGCGGACTCACCGACAACCTTGGTTTGCGCGGCCTATTGGAAGCCACTGAAATCTATCCCAGCCAAATTCTGCACCGCCAGCTGGCCAACCAAAACGTGCGCAAAATCATCGTGATCAGCGTAAACGCGCAAAACCAGCTCGACAGTACCATCGACCAAAGTGCCAAAGTGCCCGGCCTCTACGATGTGTTGGGCGCCATCATCAACGTGCCCATCGACCAAAATTCGCAAGAGTCGCTACGCCGCATCCGTGCTGTGGCCGACCAATGGAACAGCCAGGCCGGTAGCCGCCGAGGCCAGCCGATCAGCCTGCATTTCGTGAGCCTAAGCTTGCGCGATTTGCCCGACTCCACCCTGCGCAAAAACGTGCTCAATATTTCCACCAGCTTTTACCTGCCGCGTGAGGACATCAACAACCTGAAAGAAGCCGCCCGCGTGCTGATGCGCCAATCGCCCGAATACGCCCGGGTGCTGGCTGCCTTATCGAAAGAAGCGGGGTCAGAATCAGGGGCGCAAGAAGGCTCGACTGCGCCGGCTCAAGATGCCTGCAAAAACGGCACAGCGGCAACCAGGGCAGATTGTTTGGAGGAAGGTAAGGCAGAGTGAGGATAGTTGGTTAAGCTGGAAGGCTACCTGAAAGATTTCAGGTAGCCTTTTATAGTGGGTGGATATCAAACTAAGCTAGTGTTAGCTTGCTTTATCGTATTGATCAGCTTTCAGGTAGCCTGCTGCTTTTTACGTGCGCCCCACACAAACAGCGCTACGCCCGCCCATACCCACAGATAACCGGCAAATTGCATACGGCTGAACGGCTCGTGAAAGGCAGTGAGTCCGAGTAGGAATTGCAGGCTGGGCGAGAGGTATTGCAGTATGCCGATGGTGGTGAGGCGGATGCGTTGCGCGGCGGCGGCAAACAGCAGCAGCGGAATCATGGTGGCGGCACCGCTGCCGATTACAATGGCCAAGGGCAGGGGCGGCAATTGGGTGAAGACCAGGCTGCCGTGCCAATAATGCCAGCCAAGATACAGGAGGACAAAGGGCAGCAACATCAGTGTTTCCAGCGTGAAGCCGGGCAGGGCTGGCAGCGGGGCAAGTTTACGCAACAGGCCGTATATGCTCCAGCTCACACCGATGCCCAGTGCAATCCAAGGCATCTGCCCGCCCCATGCAGAAAGCCACACCACGCCCACGATGGCTAAAAGAATGGCGCCGATTTGCAATGGGCGCAGGGCTTCGCGCAGAAATAGGCGGCCGCAGAAGATGCTGGCGAGTGGTGCGATGAAGTAGCCTAGGCTGGCTTGCAATACCTGCCGTTGGGTGATGGCGGCCAAATAGAGCAGCCAGTTTGTTGCCAATAAGGTGGAACAGATGGCGAAGGCGGTGAGGGTTTGGCGGCTTTTGACGGCTTGTACGAGCTGGGTGCGGGCGGAAGGCGAGCAGGCCACTGCGCCGATGGCAAGCAGCGATGCCCATACGATACGGTGTGCCATCAGCTGCCCGGCACTGATGGGCTGGCCGACCAGGGGTAGCCAGTAGAGCGGGAAAAAGCCCCAAATCAGGTAGCAGCCGATGACGCAGTAGAGGCCGCGGCGGTATTCGGTGGAGTGGGTGGTATTCATGATGTGTTGGCGGATGGTGTAGGGGCTACCTGAAAGTTTTGGTTGCAAGGGTGGCCGCAGTTAAATGATTGTATTTTTTCAGTATGGGTGCACGCTGCTGTGCTATTTGTACTCATCAACTCGCCATCTGGTATGAAATAGTAGGTATTTAGCGAGAAAATGCAAGGTATTAAGACAGTCTGCCTGTTGATATGAAAACGGTAGAGGCTACCTGAAAATCCGTCTGGTGTTTTTCAGGTAGCCTCTATCAGCCTCTGGTTTGGGCTGCTTACATCAGGTTCAAATCGTTTACGCGTTCGAAGATATGCGTGCTTTCGCGGCCTTCTTCGTAGAGCTTGATGCGCAGGCGCAAGTCGTTGGCAGATTCTGCCTGGCGCAGGGCTTCGTCGTAGTCGATTTCGTTGTTGATGTAGAGGCGGAACAAGTCTTGGTCGAAGGTTTGCATGCCGTCGTCTTCAGCACGTTCCATCAGCTCGCGAGCTTCAAGCAGCTGGTTTTTGAACACGTGGTCCTGCATCGCAGGGGTGTTAATCAGCAAGTCGATGATGGCGTTTCGGCCTTTACCGCCTTTTTTTAGCACCAAACGCTGGCCGATAATGGCCACCAAGTTCAATGCCAAGTCCATCAGAATTTGCGGATGCCGCTCTTCCGGATACAAGTTCATAATACGCTCAACGGTTTGGCTGGCGTTGGTGGCGTGGATGGTGAAGAAGCACAAGTGACCGGTTTGCGCCAGTTGCAGGGCATATTCCATGGAGTGTTCGTTACGCACCTCACCCACGCAGACTACGTCGGGCGCCTGACGCATGGCGCTTTGTACGGCCGCACCCCAGCTGTGGGTGTCGAGGCCGACTTCGCGCTGGGTGATGATGCTCTTGATCGGGCTGTGGATATACTCGATCGGGTCTTCGATGGTTACGATGTGGCCGGCGGAGTGTTTGTTGCGCCAGTCAAGCATCGCGGCCTGCGAAGTGGATTTACCGGAACCGGTGGGACCGGCCAGAATAATCAGGCCGCGCTTGCGCATGGAGAGCTCTTTGAGCACTTGCGGCAGGCGCAGGTCGTCGATGGTGAGGATGTTGGTGGTAATGCGGCGCATTACCAAGCCGATGCGGCCTTGTTCATGGTAGGCATTCACACGGAAACGGATGCCGTTTTGCGATTGCAGGGAATAGTTCAGCTCCCACTCCACCGGGAATTTGGCTTTTTGCTCGTCGTTAAAGGTGGAGTAAACGATTTGTGCGGCTTCGTCTTCGGTGAGCGGTTTCACCGGAATCGGTACCAGTGTGCCGTCGATTTTGAACGAAGGCGGGAAGTTGCTGCTGATGAAGATATCAGAAGCGTTGCGCTTGAGCGACTCATCGGCCATTTTTTCCAGCAGCGGGTGCAGTTTGGCGCGCTCACGGGTTAAGTGCTGGTTCGGTCCATGACCGACAGGCTGTGCCGGCGCGGCATGCAGCGGCGGATGGCTAGACACGGCTGGTGCGGGACGGGCGGTAGGCTGCTGCGGGGCAGTCTGAGCCAGAGTCGGTTTGGCTGGGGTCTGCATTGGTTGGGCGGCATGGGGTGCAAGGGCTGCTGCGTATTTAGATTTAAGTTGCGGCTGCGGTTGTGCTGCTTGCGGCTGCACTGGTTGGGCAGGCGGCGTAATGGGCTGTGCCACGAAACCTGGTTCAATCAATTCCGGTTTGCCGAATGTGCTTTCGGGCAAATCGGGCAGCGGCGGAATATCGAGTGTACCAGTGGCCAGCTGGCTTTCCATGGAAGCCAAATTGCCATTCGGCATCATGGCGGCAGTAACAGGAGTGGGTTCGGGCGGTAGGTCGTCGCGTTGGTTGGCCATTTCGGAGAGCAGCTCGGCCAAGTTTTGTTTGTGCTGATCGTTTGACATGATGTTTTCCCTTGTACGATTGTCGGTTTAGACGAGTTGGTCGGGGTTCTGCGCTTTGGCGCGGGCGGCATCGATACTGATAATGCCGCGTTTGAGCAGGGCCTGCAGGGATTGGTCGAGCGTCTGCATACCGTGTGCTTGGCCGGTTTGCAGGGCAGAACCGATTTGGGCGATTTTGTTTTCGCGGATCAGGTTGCGCACGGCGGCGGTGGAAATCAGGATTTCGTGCGCGGCCACGCGGCCTTTGCCGTCTTTGGTTTTGAGCAGGGTTTGCGAAATCACGGCGCGCAGTGATTCGGAAAGCATGGAACGCACCATCTCTTTTTCGCCGGCGGGGAACACGTCGATAATACGGTCCACGGTTTTGGCTGCACCGGTGGTATGCAGGGTGGCGAATACTAGGTGGCCGGTTTCGGCGGCGGTGAGCGCCAAACCGATGGTTTCCGGGTCGCGCATCTCACCCACCAGGATGATATCCGGGTCTTCACGCAGTGCGGAGCGCAGAGCGTTGGCGAAGCTGTGGGTGTGTTGGTGCAGTTCGCGTTGGTTCACCAAGCATTGTTTACTCTGGTGCACAAACTCGATCGGGTCTTCGATAGTGAGGATGTGGTGGTGATGGTTTTCGTTGATGTAGTTGATCATCGCAGCCAGGGTGGTGGATTTACCGGAACCGGTAGGGCCGGTTACCAGCACCAGGCCGCGCGGTTGGTCGGAAATTTTTTGGAACACTTTGGGCGCGTTCAACTCTTCCAGCGTGAGTACTTTGCTGGGAATGGTACGGAATACGGCAGCCGGGCCGCGTTCGGTGTTGAATGCGTTCACACGGAAACGGGCGATGTTGGGCAGCTCGAAGGAAAAGTCGGTTTCCAGCCGTTGTTGGTAGTCTTTACGCTGGTGGTCGTTCATGATGGAAGCGATCATGTTGCCCACTTCTTCGGCGCTCATTTCCGGCAGGTTGATGCGGCGCACGTCGCCGTGCACGCGGATCATCGGCGGCAGGCCAGCGGAGAGGTGCAAGTCGGATGCTTTGTTTTTCACGCTGAACGCGAGTAGGTCGGTAATCTGCATGGCGTTTGAAACTCCCTTTTCAGTAATTTTTTTGCAGTTTTGCTAAAAACAGTTCATTGTAAATACAGATGGCGGGATAAATAAAGGAAAACTTGTATTTTCATGTAAAATTGGCGGTTATCTGAAACAGGATGCAGGGTTTTGGCATGTTTCTGGCTATTGGCCGGGATGATGCCCAGTCAGACAGAGGCTACCTGAAAATCCATTCCGTTTATTTTTCAGGTAGCCTCTTGCAATCTACCGACCAATCAAACGACATACCAAACACCCTTTCTTATCATGATGACCCCGCAACAAAAAGGCCTAGCCTGGACGGCGGCGATGGCGCTGTTTATGCAGTCGCTGGACGCCACCATTTTGAATACCGCGCTGCCGGTGATGTCGGCAAGCCTGCACGAATCGCCGCTGCAAATGGAGCTGGCCATCATCAGCTATGCGCTTACCGTAGCCGCGCTGATTCCGCTCTCGGGCTGGCTGGCCGACCGGCTGGGTACGCTTAACGTGTTCCGGCTGGCGGTGGCGGTGTTTGTGCTCGGTTCGGTGGTCTGCGCCGCCTCGCCCACTTTAAACTGGCTGGTGCTGGCGCGGATTTTGCAGGGCGTGGGTGGCGCACTGATGATGCCGGTGGCGCGGTTGGCGATTATCCGCACCGTGCCCAAGTCGGAATTGGTGGCGGCGTGGAATTTGATGTCGATGACCGGCCTCATCGGACCCATTGTCGGGCCGATTTTAGGCGGCTGGATGGCGGTAAACCTGTCTTGGCACTGGATTTTCTTTATCAATATCCCCATCGGCCTGCTTGGTATTGCCGTTGCCGGCCGCTATATGCCCAATGTGCGCACCGATACGCAACCATTAGATTGGCAAGGATTCTCGCTGTTTGCCGGCGGCCTGGTGGGGATTACCTACGGGCTGGAACTGGCAGCGGAAAACCTGCGCAACGGCAGCCGCTCCTTACTGATAATCGGGCTGGGTGCGGCGGCCATGTGGCTGTATGCCGTGTATGCACGGCGTGCTAAAAATCCACTGCTACCGCTTTCCCTGTTCCAGGTGCATACTTTCAGCATCGGGTTGGCTGCCAACTTGATGTTCCGCGTGCTCTCTTCCGGCATCCCCTTCCTGGTACCGCTGATGCTTCAGGTAGCTTTTGGCTACAATGCCGAAATGGCCGGCTGGATGCTCGCGCCGGTGGCGTTGAGCTCGATTTTGATGAAACCGTTTACCGCGCCGATTCTGGTGCGTTTCGGCTATAAGGCCACGCTCTTGGGCGTGGCCGTGGCCATGTCGGCCGTGGTGGCTGCGCTGTCGCTACTCGATTCGCACAGCTCGATAACGTTTTACATGCTGCTGGCCACCTGCTTCGGCCTGTGCCAATCCCTGATGTTTACCGCCATCAACACCCTTACCATCGGTGATTTGTCGAACGAAGAAGCCAGCGCGGGTTCGACCATGCTCAGCGTGGTGCAGCAGGTGGGCATCGGCATCGGCATTGCCGTGGCCGCTGTGATTTTGGGCGCATACCGTGCCGCCGTGGGCGAAACCGGCGCACTGCTGGAACAGGCCTTCAGCTACACCTACCTGTCGTTGGCCACCTTCGGCTTGGTGCTGCTGTGGCTGCTGGCCAAACTGCACTCTGGCGACGGCAGGCATTTAAACCGCAAGGCTACCTGAAACCTTCATCCGCACATTTGAATAGATTTGAAAGCCATCATGAGCAATACCACCCCCAACTACCTCACCCCCTCCGGCTGGCAGGCATTGAAAGACGAGCTCTATCAGCTGGTGAACAAAGAGCGCCCCGAAATCGTGCAAATCGTCAACTGGGCCGCCTCCAACGGCGACCGCAGCGAAAACGGCGACTATCTCTACGGCAAGCGCCGCATGCGCGAAATCGACCGCCGCATCCGCTTCCTCACCAAACGGCTGGAAGCGGCGCAAGTGGTCGATTCCGAAACCCGCGAAGCCACCGACCAAATCTTTTTTGGCGCCACTGTGGAGCTGCTACGCGGCAACGGCGAAGAGCAAACCGTGCGTATCGTGGGCGTGGACGAAATCGACACCGCCCGCCACAAAATTTCCTGGACTTCCCCACTCGCCCGCGCCTTGCTCAAAGCCCGAGAAGGCGACGAAATCGTGTTCCACGGGCCGGAAGGCAGGGAGAAAATCGAAGTGTTGTCTATAGCTTATGTGAAGATAGAGTAGAGGGCAGATATATCGTGTAGGGAAAGGCTACCTGAAAATTTTCGGGTAGCCTTTTGTTGGCGTAAAGCGGTGTTGCCATGCTTAAACAACATCCGCTTTTAGCCAGCCTGGTGCAGAGATGACGGCCATACTTGGATAGCGTGCCGACAGGTATAAAATTTATTCCTACAAGGTTGCAGGCTACCTGAAATTTAGCGGATTGACTGAAACGAAATGACGGAATAGTTTCAGGTAGCCTTTCACCATGTTGCAGGCTATAATCTGCCGCCATTAGTCGGGGTGCCGCAGAGGCGGCTGAGAAAATACCCGTTGTACCTGATACAGCTAGGGACTGCCGGCAATTACTATTTCCGCATCTTTTCGCTTCCAAAGCAGCATCTTCCGCGTTGGAAATCCTTGCAAGGGGTCACCTTGCTGTGGTTTTCGCCTTGAATCTGCCGCTTTGGGAACAAAAAATCCGCTTGGAAAAGTAATTGCCAACAGCCCCAATACTGGCGTAGGAAACTATGTGGGTGGCCGGCGGCCAATCGTTGCAGGCTACCTGAAAGCACAGCTGAAGAGCCCGCCATATTCTCTTGATACAACACCATTTCTCGCCCGATCCAACAGCGGGCGTTTTTCTTGCCCGTTCCGCCAATCACTAGGAATAAAGTAATATGGAAATCAAATATCTGGATCAAGTTCGTGCCCGCAACCCGCTGGTACACAACATCACCAATATCGTGGCGGCCAATTTCTCGGCCAATGGCCTGCTGGCGATTGGTGCGTCGCCGATTATGGCTGATAGCGTGGATGAAATGGCGGAACTGGCGGCAGTTAGCTCGGCAGTGGTATTGAACATCGGTACGCTGAACAAGCAGAAGGTGGAAGCCATGCTGGCGGCGGGCAAATCGGCTAACCGCGCGGGTGTGCCGGTGGTGCTTGATCCGGTGGGCGCAGGCTTTACCCAACTGCGGCGCGAAACCACGGCGCAGCTGCTAGCAGAAATCCGGTTCGCCGCCGTGCGCGGCAATGCGGGCGAAATGGCGCACATTGCCGGGGTGGAATGGCATGCCAAAGGCGTAGATGCAGGCAGCGGCTCGGCCGATTTGCACAGCATCGCCCAACGCATTGCGCAGCAATACGGTTGCGTTGCCGCCATCAGCGGCGAAACCGACTACGTTTCCAACGGCAGCCGCACCGCCAAATTGAATAACGGCACGCCGCTGTTCCCCAAAGTAACCGCTTCCGGCTGCTTGTTGAGCACGATAGCGGGCGCATTTGCCGCCGTGGCCGCGCCGGAAGACTATCTGCACGCCGTGGCCGAAGCCTGCGCCGTGTATGCCGTGGCCGGCGAGTTGGCGGCGCAGGGCTTGCAGCCTTCGCAGAGCGGCTCGTTCGCATGGAAGCTGATCGACAGCCTGGCCACCGTATCAGCACAGGAAGTGGCGGCGCGCGCGAAAGTAGAATGGATTTAACGGCTTAATCAGGAGAGAACAGATGACGCAAATTGCACAAGCCCTTACCATCGCCGGCTCAGACAGCGGCGGCGGCGCCGGCATTCAGGCCGATTTGAAAACCTTTCAAATGCGCGGCGTGTACGGCATGAGCGTGCTGGCGGCGGTCACCGCGCAAAACACGCTCGGCGTGCAGGCCATCCACGGCGTGCCGCTCGATATTATCCGCGCGCAAATCGATTCCATCGCCGCCGATTTTAGCTTCGCAGAAACTCGCGATGCTCGTTTTCAGGTAGCCGCTTTTAAAATCGGCATGCTCGGCACAGCCGAAGTGATTGAATGCGTGGCGGAAAAGCTGGCAGGTAAACCATTTGGCCGGCTGGTGCTTGATCCGGTGATGGTGGCCAAGGGCGGTGCGCCGCTGTTGCAGCAAAACGCCGTGGCCGCGCTCAAACGGCATTTGCTGCCGCTGGCCGACGTGCTCACGCCCAACCTGCCCGAAGCCGAAGCGCTGACCGGCATCGATATCCAAACTGATGCCGACGCCGAACGCGCCGCCCGCATCTTGCAGGAAGCCGGTGTACAAACCGTGGTGATTAAAGGCGGCCACAGCGGCGAATCGCAAAGCGAAATCTGCCGCGACTGGGTGTTTATGCCCGACGGGCAGTTCACTTTGGAAAGCCCGCGCTTCCCCACCCCGCACACCCACGGCACCGGCTGCACCTTCTCCGCCTGCCTCACCGCCGAGCTGGCCAAAGGCGCAGCGGTGGAAGCGGCCATCCGCACCGCCAAACAGTGCATCACCGCCGCCATCTCGCAGCCCATCAATATCGGCCATGGCCACGGGCCGGTAAACCATTGGGCGATGATGTGTGCAGAGTGAAGAAAGCAAGCAGACAGCTTGGCTGTGTGCAAAGGCTACCTGAAAAGATTTGGCTTCGTTGGAGCTGATGTTTTCAGGTAGCCTTCGTGTATATGGCTGGAAGGTTACCTGAAACTCGATGTGCTGAAACAAACGGCTTGGAACAAGATTCCAAGCCGTTTGTTTATTGTGCCAATTCTGCCCGGAATACGCCTCTCAAGGCGTTGGAGAGGCGGATTTCTTCGGCGTGTTCCAGCATGTCGCGGGTGATGTGCGTTTCGATGACTGCGTTTGCGCCCAAGTAGGTTTGCGGCTGCTGCAACACGGCTTGGCGCATGACGCCGTTGAGGATGTCCAAATCCAGAGATGGGGTAAGCCATTGCCCTTGATATTTGACGAACACGTTGCTTCTGCCGCCTTCGAGCAGGAGGCCGTCTGAATTGAAAAACAGGCTGTCGAACGCGCCTTGTGTTTCGGCGGTTTGCCACGCTTGGTCGAAGAGGGCGCGGCGGGTGGTTTTGAAGCGGCGCAGGTAGTCGCGGCGCGGGAGGGTTTGCGGGGCGGGGATGACGCGCTGCGGGGCGGACAGCTCGGCGGTGGCGGCATGGCTGAGGATGAGGCCGTCTGAAACGAGTTCGGCTTTCAGGCGGAAGAGGCCGTCGGGCAGTTTGGCGATGTATTGCCGGATTCGGGTTTCGCTATCTTCGGGAAGGGGCAGGTTGAAGGCTTGGGCGGAGATTTTCAGACGACCTAAATGTAGGTCGAGCAGGCGGCATTGCCTGTTTTCCACGCGCATGGTTTCGAAGATGCCGAAGGCGGGGCGCAATTCGTTGAGGAAACGGGCTTTCCAACCGCATTCCCGATATTCGGCGGCGGGGTCGCTGTCGATGACAATGCCGGAACCGACGCCGTACACGCCTTGATATAGTGGATTAACTTGAAACCAGTACGGCGTTGCCTCGCCTTGCCGTACTATCTGTACTGTCTGCGGCTTCATCGCCTTGTCCTGATTTAAATTTAATCCACTATCTAGGTCGTCTGAAATCGGGTCTGAAACGGGTTTGAGCGACAAGGTGCGGATGACGACGTTGAATATACCTTCAAACCCCAGCCCACTTTCACATGGATTCAGGTAGCCGATGCTGCCGGTGTAAAGGCCGCGCGGTTCGGCTTCGAGCGATTCGATAATCTGCATACTTATGCGTTTGGGCGCGCCGGTGATGCTGCCGCAGGGGGAGGCGGCGCGGAGGATGTCGGCGGCGGTGATGTGCGGCAGGGCTTGGGCTTGGATGGTGCTGGTCATCTGCCAGACGCTGCCGAAACGCGACACTTTAAACGGCTCGGGTACGCATACTTTGCCGGTTTGGGCGATTTTGCCGAGGTCGTTGCGCAGCAAATCGACAATCATCACGTTTTCGGCGCGGTTTTTCGGGTCGGCTTGCAACTCGGCGGCGCGGCGTTCGTCTTGCCCGTCGCCCAAAATCGGCGCGGTGCCTTTCATCGGTTCGGTGCTGATGGTGCCGTCCGCACCGATTTTGAGGAAGAGTTCGGGCGAAAAACACAGCGTCCACGCGGATTTTCCTGCCGCATCGGGCAGGTGGGACAAGACGGCATACAGAACGGGTTGGCGCAGGCGGCAAACCAATGTAGAGCAAGATTGCCGCCGCGTTCAGACTCAATCCCCATCAGCGGTAATCCGAATTCGTAGTCTGCAAACAACACAGCATGCAGCCTTTTTTGCCAGCCCTTTTCAGCGTATCGTCCAGCGAATCCAGTTCGTTATGATGGAAAAGGCGGCTTTCCACATGATTTTGATAGAGTTTTTCGCGGCCGCTCACGGCATCGTCAAACAGGGCGAAATAGGGTATGGCTGTGAATGGGCAAGATATGAAAGGATAGGATCATACGCGCTTTAGGGGATGGAGTTTGGGGTTACCTGAAAAACGGATGATGGTTTTCAGGTAGCCTCTATCTACAAGTGCAGGCTGCCTGAAGCCGCTTCATTACCATGAAACATGGATATAACTAAAGCGAATTGAATCTGCCATGGTGTAAACGCCATCTAGACTGCGGGAAAACAAAGGACGGTTGGTGGGAACAGCCGGCAAAGCGGCTGCGGCTTTACAAAGGGGCAGAAGGCTACCTGAAAAAGCATTTCCACTCCGCTTAACTATGCAAAAGCGGGTGAAACAAATGGCCAATCAGCGCTCGGGCACGGGCACCAGCCAGCCGTAGCGGTCTTCGGCCAAGCCGTATTGGATGTCGGTAATCGCTTTGCGGATGGCTGTGCCGCGCTCTTGGCTTTGCAGCACGATTTCCTTGCCATCGATCACCAAGGAAGTCACCGGCGATACCACGGCTGCCGTGCCGGTGAGAATGGCTTCCGCGCCATTTTCTGCTGCGGCCTGCAGTTCGGCCACGGTGAAATTGCGCTCGCTCACTTTATAGCCCAAATCGGCGGCTACGCGCAATAGCAATACGGAATCGCGGGTTACGCCGTGCAGGAATTCTTCGGTGAGCGGCTTGGTGATGATTTCATTGCCGTTAATCAGCGCGAAGTTGGAGGCGCCGGTTTCCTGCACGTCGCCGTTCGGGCAGAACAACGCTTGGTTGGCGCCGTATTGCTCTCGGGCGTGCACCACGTTTTGCAGTGCGGAGGTATAGTTGCTACCGCATTTCACCCGGCCCATGTGCGGTGTACAGCGGATGTGTTCGGTTTCCACCAACAGCTTCATCGGCGAACCCACTTTGAAATAGTCGCCCACCGGCGAAGCCAAAATATACAGCATGGCCGAAGATGAGCCCACGCCGGCCTTGCCGATTGCCGGGTCGGTGCCGATAAGCGTGGGCGCAGATACATGGCGGCGGGCGCATCCGGCACAGGCAGTTCCAACAGTTTCGTACTCTGCTGCATACAGGCGATATTCACTTCCAGATGGAAGATAACGATACAGCCATTTTACTGGCGGAAGGCCTTCAGCCCTTCAAAGCACTCACTGCCGTAATGCAGGCTGCTTGGCCGATGGCAGGGAGAGCGAATCGGAAGACTGCCGGCGCATCGGCTGCCATGCGCCATCGGAAAAAACCAACACCGGCATCTCGCGGTGGAAAACGCTGCCGAAAACGGCAGGAACTGCTTTTCCCATGATATTTCTTTGTGATTTGTGCTAAGGCGTCAAAGATATTCTTGAAGCAAAGCGTTTGACAAGCCTTTTGTGCCAAAAATTGCATCCAAGAAGGCTACCTGAACAACGGTTTCTGCGAAAAGCAAACCCGCCATCAAGGCGTTTACGCTCCGCAGACGGGTTTTCAGGTAGCCTGTTTGCCGGATTGGGGCGCAGGTTTGGGATTAATAGCAAATTGCGTTAAGCGAGGTGTGTTGTTCCGATGAATGTTGAGGTGAAGGCTTTGTAGGGGATAAGCACTCAATAGAAGCGGTTTCAGAAGCTTCGGTATTCAGCGCGTCGTCCCTTATGCAAAAGGCTACCTGAAAATCGGAATAAACCGTTTCAGGTAGCCTTTTGGTATTGGACTGGCGCTTACAGGGAAGAGAAGGTGTCACATTGCGCCGGGTCGCCGCTTTGCAGGCCGCGGCGGAACCATTGCAGGCGTTGGGTGGATGTACCGTGGGTGAAGCTGTCGGGCACGGCGTAGCCGCGGCTGCGTTGTTGCAGGCGGTCGTCGCCCACGGCTTCGGCGGCGTTGAAGGCTTCTTCCAAGTCGCCCTGTTCAAACAGCTGGCGTGCTTGCGCGCGGTTGGCCCATACTCCGGCCAGACAGTCGGCCTGCAGCTCCACCATCACGGAGAGGCGGTTGGCATCGCGCTCGCTCATGCGGGCGCGGGCACGGTTTACGCGCTCCATGGTGCCGTCGAGGTTTTGCACATGGTGGCCGACTTCGTGGGCAATCACATAGGCAAAGGCCGCATCGCCCGCTGCGCCGAGCTGGTTTTTCATGTCGTCATAGAACGAGAGGTCGAGGTAAACCTTTTGGTCGGCTGGGCAGTAGAACGGACCCATCGCGGATTGGCCGGTGCCGCAGGCGGTGGGGGTGCTGCCGCGGTAGAGCACCATTTTCGGCTGCACATATTGCCGGCCTTGGCTGCGGAAATATTCGCCCCAAGCGTCTTCGGTGGTGGCGAGGATTTGCGAGGAAAATTGCGCCAATTGCTCTTCTTCGGGGCTGGTGGTGCGTTGCTGCTGTTGTTGCATCTGCGGCATCTGCATGCCGCCGCCGGTGAGGCCGCTCAAATCCACGCCGTAATAGGCACCGATGAGTACGATAATTAGGCCGGCGAGGCCCATTTTGCCACCACCTCCGCCGCCAAGGCTGCGACGATCTTCGATGTTGCTGCTGCTGCGTTGGTTGCCGAGTTTCATATTGGAATTCCTTGGGTTGGTGTGGTTTGGGCAGATTATATAACAAGCTACCTGAAAAGCATGCGGAGATTTTGGCTTTGCAGAAACTTGCTTAGCTGGTTTTAGCTTCGTTGAAGCCGGTGCTTTCAGGTAGCCTTGGCGTGTGCGGCAGGGGTTTATTCGATAGCGTATTCGATGGTTACGACTAATCGCACTTGTTTGCCAACGGTGGTTTTGTCGTAGCAGCCGCCGTATTCGTCGTCGCCGCTGCTGCCACTGTCAGCATAGATATTGAACGAGCCTTGCGAGGCGGAGCGCATGGCGCCGACTTTGCCGCCGCCGGTGGAGGCGAATTCGGCAGCGCGGCGGCGAGCGTCTTCGGTGGCCTGCTTAATCAGGCTGTGTTTGATGGTTTCGAGGTTGCCGAGCAGGTATTGCGGGGCCTCGAAATTGATGGCGTCATTGCCGGCGCGCAGGGCGAGGATGTTTTGGTGGGCGCTTTGGATGCGGTCGAGTTTGCTGCTGGCCACGGTGAGCTGCTGCTTGCCGTTGTAGCCGTTGGGGGTGCGGATTTCGTTGCCGTGGGCATCGTGTTCCACCAAGAAGGCGGGGCTGATTTCGGGGGAGGCAGTTTGGATTTCGACAGCATCAAAGCCTTGGCTGCGCAGGAATTGTTCGAGTTTGGGGAGTTGCTGGTTCAGGCGGTCGAGCACTTCCTGATAGCTGGCGCCGTGTACGCCCACGGCGGTGGTCCAGCGGGCATGATCGGACTGGAAGTTTTGTTCGGCCAGGCCTTTTACGGTGATCGTGCCGGGCTGGCGGAAATTTTTAAACTGACTGCCCAACACGAAGGCGGCGGCCACGAGGCCGATGGCGAGCAGGGCGCCGAGGGCTTTAACGCTGCCGGAGAGGGCTTTTTCTGTGGACATAATGCTTTCCTTTGCACTTGGTGGAAGAAAACCGGCGGAGGCGGCTTGAAAAGGTATAGGCGGATTTTCAGGTAGCCTTTGATGCTATTCCTGCCAGCCGCGTTTGAGTTTATCCAGCTCCCGGCGGTCGCGTTTGGTGGGGCGGCCGTCGGGGTAGGCGGCGCTGATGCGGCTGGCCTGGTCGAGCGCTTTTTGCGCTTCGCGTTTGGCAGCGGTGGAGCTGTCTTCGGCGTAGAGGGCACGCGCCTCGGGGGCGGGGCGGCGCTGGTGGTTGAGTGCGAGCACGGTGATTTTATAAGGCAGGGAGTTGAGCGTGAGGTCGATGGTGTCGCCCGGCTCGATGTTTTTGCTGTTTTTCACTTTCGCGCCGTTCACCAGCACGCGCCCGAGCTCGATGTGCTTTTGCGCCATGCCGCGCGTTTTGAAGAAACGTGCCGCCCACAGCCATTTGTCGAGCCGCATGTGGTGTTCGTTGTGTGAGTTTTTGCCTGCCATATTTGCCTCCGTATTCGAGCAGCTATTTTATACCAAAGGCTTGGAATACAGCTAATGGCTGGCGGCTGGGTTTGTATGTGTTATGTATGCAAATGTATGCATAATATTTTTATATTTATTATCAAAATATTGATTTATTTTTATTGGGTGCTGATACGAAAAATATTGCGTATATAAACCGTTTTCGCTATTTTTGAATACATGGGCTGGGTGATTTATTCCGAGCGGCTCAAACGCAGCCTCATTGCCACCGAAGCGCAGTTTTTGCTGGCGTAATATGTGTTTGAAACCTTGCGCTACAGCCGCTACAAATGGAAGTGCGACGCGCTGAACCGAGCCTCGTGCCGCGCTGCTGAGCGATTGGGCTTCCGTTTCGAAGGCATTTTCCGGCAGGCGGTGGTGTATAAAGGCCGCAACCGCGACACGGCCTGGTTTGCCATGCTGGATTCGGAATGGCCGCAGATTAAGCGGCGGATGCAGCGCTGGTTGGACGAAGAGAATTTCGATGAACACGGTCGGCAGCGCCGTGCCATTACAAGAGATTAAATGAAATGGAAATATGGTTTCAGGTAGCCTCTTCCCACCGCCTGAAGGCTATCTGAAAGCACTGCTTCAACGGAGCTCAAACACGGAGCTCAAACAAAGCGAGTTTCTGTGAAGCGGAAAATCCGATTAACCGACAACCCGTGAAAGACCCCGCCATGTGGAATTTAATCAACGCCCCCCGAAACCGAAATTTTCGGCATCGCCATCGCCCTGATGCTGATGCTTGGCCTCTTAGAGCTGCTTTCGCTCTTGGCCGGCGGCCTCACCGACTGGTTCGATAATCTGTTGCCCGACAGCCTGGTGGAAGCGGATTTGGATGGCGATTTGCACGGCGGCATCGAAGGTGCGGGTGCATTGGTGCGCTTTTTGGATTGGCTGTATGTAGGGCGGGTGCCGCTGATGATGTTGCTGGTGGTGTTCCTCGCTGTATTCGGGCTCACGGGCTATGTGCTGCAATCCGTGTGTGCCGGGCTGTTTGGCGGCTACCTAAACGCTTGGTTGGCAGTTGCGGCGGCACTGTTTCTTGCTGCGCTGCCTTTGGTGCACTTCATGACGGGCGGGCTCTATAAAATCATGCCCAAAGACGGAACTACCGCCATTTCGCAGGAAAGCCTAGGCCAGCAGCATTATGTGATGGCCGAGCCCGACCCGATGGCGAAGGTGTGCTGAAGCAGGGCGATGCGGTGCTTTTGGTATCGCTGGAGGGGAATACGTTTAAGGCGATTTTGAATCCGAGCGGGAGCCCGGTGGATTAAGGCTACCTGAAAATGGCAAGCTAAATAGGAGATACAGAATGACTCATACCATGCCAGATTTGCCACCTAGAGCCGAGCCTTCCAGCCGGCAGGATACGGAGCTGGTGTTCCGGCAGTTGGGGTTGCTGACGGCGGCATCGCTGGTGTGGCTGCTGATTGCCCTCTCTTGTTTGATGGGGGCGGCGAATACCGCGCTGCGGATGCAACAGATCAGCAGTTTGCTGCTGAGTGGCTTTTTCTTGGGGCGGTGCTGGCAGCGGTTGTGCAAAATCCGTTATAGCGCGTCAGAGGATTGCCTGTTGGTATATGCCGTGTCGCTGCGCGGCTGGCGGTTGGCGGGAAGTTATCCGTTGGACGGATTTACCGGGTTGTATCGCAGCGGCAAGGGCTCGATTGCCGAAGTGTGGCTGGCGGGCAAAAACGGCGGGCAGGATGTGCTGCTGGACAGGATATTTTTGGGCACGGGTGCTCTGCAGAAACGCTTTGTGGCTGGTTTGGCAGATTTGAGCCATGCCACTGGGCTGCCTTTGCTGGAGCCCAGTGAGGCTACCTGAAAATAGCAGCCGAATTTTATGGTGCTCAAAGCGGATGCCTAAACAGCTTTCAGGTAGCCTGCAATGGAGTAAATTATGACGGATTGGGTGGGGAGATTGCTGGTTTTGCCGGTTTATATTTTGCTCAGCCTGTTTTTCAAATGGATTCTCTCGTGGGGCGGAGCGGAAAAAATCGAGGGTTGGAAAGCGGGCTGGCTGATCGGCTGGGTGGCGGACGATTGGGATACGGAGCAGATCCGGATGTGGGCACTGCTGACATGGATCGGCTGGACGGTGTTTTGCCTGCTGGCTTTGGTAGTGTAGGGTAGTCGGACGGCTTTCAGGTGGTCTGCAATATAAAAGAGGAAGCCATGCAACAGATAAAAATAAAATCGTGATGTTGTATCCGGGCTAGTTTGGGGATGTGATGTTGGAAGGCATGCTGGTTAGTGTGGCGCTGGCATTGTTTGCGTTTCTGGCGGTAGACCCTGTTCAGTACCTTGGGTGTGGACGGGAGGCTGGCTTTGCTCGGCCTGCCGGCAGCCTTGATATTTGCCGGTGTGGGTGGGCTGATTGCCGTGCGGCCTCAGCGTAATTCCGCTTCTTCCTGCCCGGCACACACAATTTGGTGGGTAATCGTGCCGCCACAGTATTGCGTGATCAGTATGCCCAACTCTTCCTGTGCGGCACGTAGCTCGTCGTCTCCCACTTCGGCTAATGCTTCAATCACAAACACGCAGTGGGTTGTATCTGGGCTAATGACGGTGCGTGCCACTTCACGCCAATTCCAGCGTCGGCAAATGGCGCCGGCGTTGTCTTTATAGAAAATCTCGCCCTCTGCTGGTGCCTGTGCCTCATCTTTGCCCAACACAACCACCGGCACTTCATCCGCACCGGCGTAGGTTAGCTGCAGATCACCCTGCATGGCATCCAAATCTTCCCCGCCCACCGGCACGGTGTATTTGAGCGAAATATAGTTATAAATATCTACCAACGGGCTGATGCTGCCCAAGCCTTTTCCTTTAGAAACGCGCTTATATAGCGCTTCTACTGAGCTAGGATATTCTTTGGCTTTCACACCAAATTGTCGATATGCCTCGCGCCAGGCAGCAATTTTTGGCAACTGTGCCACAGGCTGTCCTCCGCAATTTTCTGCTACATTGTTTGCCGCCTGTTGCAATTGCGGCAGGAAAGCAGCCGCATCTGTCTTATTGTTTACCCCGCATGCCACACTAATGCCGATGCGCAAGCCGGGAAATTGGGTAAACAATTGTTTGTCTGCTATAAATTTCATCTTAATATTCCTCACTAGCTCAATCTTGTCCGAAAGTAGGCAGATTATACGAATAGCAGATTGGCAAGCCAATACGGTAAAGGCGATATAATCCCCGCTTTCTGCCCGCTAAAGGCTACCTGAAAATGCCCGTTTCCCCGCCCGATACGCCGAGCAGCCCCGGCATCGCCACGCTGTTCGGCCAGCCGGTTACCGACCTGCCTGCCGACCTCTTTATCCCACCCGATGCGCTGCAGGTGGTGCTGCACATTTTTGAAGGCCCGCTCGATCTGCTGCTGTATCTTATCCGCAAGCAAAACATCGACGTGCTGGATATTCCCATGCTCAAAATCACTGAGCAATATCTGGCCTATATCGCGCAAATGGATGAGCAAAACCTGGATTTGGCCGCGGAATATCTGCTGATGGCGGCCGTGCTGATTGAAATCAAATCGCGCCTGTTGCTACCCGTGCCGCCCGCTGCCGCCGACGAAGACATTGCCGACCCGCGCGCCGAATTGGTACGCCGCCTCTTGGCCTACGAGCAGATGAAGCTCGCCGCTGTGGGGTTGGATGCGCTGCCCCGCGCCGGCCGCGATTTCGCCTGGGCATATCTGCCGCTGGAAATTGCCACCGCCGCCAAGCTGCCAGAAGTACAGCTGGCCGACCTCACCCAAGCCTGGCTAGCTATCCTCTCCCGCGCCGGCCAACGCCGCAGCCACACAGTGGTGCAGGAAAACGAAGCCCTTTCTGTGCGCGCCACCATGAGCCGCATCCTGCGCCGTCTGCAAGACGGCAGCTGCCGCTTTAGCCGATTGTTTGAGCCGGAAAGCGGTGTGGTGCAAGTGGTGGTGAGTTTTATCGCCCTGTTGGAGCTGGTGAAAGAAGGGCTGGTGCGCCTCACTCAGGAAGACGGCGCATTTGGCAATATTTTGGTGAGCCTGCCCGGAGAGGCAGATGAAACTGCCGTGCTGCAAAGAGAAGGAGAAGATGAAAATAAATAGAAAGGCTACCTGAAAAACCGTTTGCCATTTTTCAGGTAGCCTTGACAAAGCCTCCTGCCAGTCAAACAATAACGCCCCTCCGCCTCCCAAAGGCTACCTGAAAACATATTGTCTTACAGTAGAAACCACCATGCCCGCAAATTCCGCTCTCTATCGCATCCTCATCCAACACTACCTCGACCTCCCCCACTCCCGCGCCATCGGCCTGTGCTATGAAGGTATCCGTGCCCGCCGCCCCGTGCTCAGTTTCGATTGGCGGCCTCATCTTGTTGGCCGCCACGACACCCAGATCATCCACGGCGGCACCATCACCACCCTGGTCGATATGGTTTCCGCCTGCGCGGTAACCGCCCAGCTGCCCAGTGCCGAAATCCTCGCCACCCTCGATATGCGCATCGACTATATGCACCCCGCCACTCCCGGCCACCGCATCTACGGCCGTGCCGAATGCTACCGCTTGGCCGGCCAAGTGGCCTTCGTGCGCAGCAGCTGCTACCAAGAAGACCCTGCCGACCCCTTCGCTTTGGGCATGGCCACTTTTATGCGTACCCCGCTCACCCCAGAAGAACAAGCTAAATTACAGGAGATGTTGCAAGCATGAACAACACCCTATTCACCCTTTCCAGAGAACTCACGGCAGAAGCCGCCGACCTCATCCCCTACACCGGATTCATTGGCCTGCAATGCGGCGAATCCAACGGAAATTCCCTGTTTGCCTTACCATACAAACGCGAAAATATCGGCAACGTTTTCCTGCCTGCCCTGCACGGTGGCATGCTCGGCGGCTTCATCGAAAGCTGCGCCGTGCTCTTCCTCTACCACCAGGCCGGCCTCGCCGAGCTGCCTAAAATGATCGATTTCTCGCTCGACTACCTGCGCAGCGGCAAGCCGGAAACCACCTACGCCCGCTGCTCCCTCACCCGCCAAGGCAGCCGCATTGCTAATGTGGCCGTGGAAGCCTGGCAGTCTGATTCCGCCAAACCCATCGTCGTGGCCCGCTGCCACTTCCAAATGCCCGCCGCCCAATAACTTTCGCCCTAAGGAGCGTGCAAAATTTCAGGTAGCCTGTTTTCCGTTAAACAGGCTACCTGAAATTTTTAATTATTTTTTCATACAAGGCGGCGAGCCGCAGACAGTACAGGAGTACGGCGAGGCGAGCCAACACCATATCCAACGCAGGAAGTGAAGCATTTTTAGCTATATCAAACCTTAATCCACATACTCTCCCTCATCCTTATTCAAAAACGCATACGGCACGCCAATCAGCAGCCCGCCGCCAATCCAATTCGCCACAAAAGCCACACTGCAATGGCGCAGAATATTCAGCGCTTCAAAATGCGACACGCTATCGGCAATCTGATTGAAGCCCACCAGCGCAAACGAAGCAAAGTTTGCCGCCACGTGCTCGTTGGCCAAAAACACAAACATATACACCGCCGCAAACACTGCCGCAATCTTCGCCGCCTGTTCCTTCAGCAGCAGATAGGATAACACCGCCACGTTTACAAACAGATTAGCGAAAATCCCCTCCGACAGCACTAGGCCGTTCGGCCGTTCCAGTTTGTGCCCCACCATATTGGCCAAATAGCCATCCGCCGAAATGTGGGCAAACGCGCTGGTTTGGTTGAACAGCCAAGCGGTGAAAATCGAGCCGATTAAATTAAATGCCGTGCAGTAGAGCAAAATAATCAGCGCCTTTTCCCATTTGATTTTTTTGAGGAAGGTGCCGGCCGTGAGGTACATCATATTGGAAGTGGTAAGTTCCGCATTAAGAAACAAGATATACACCAGCCCCCAAGAGAAGAAAAACGGAAAGGCAAAACGCCCCAGTGAAGGATGCACTGTGTTGAGCACATCCGCTGCAATCACACCCGTGGCCGACGTGAGCGTGAGCAGCATGCCGGCAATCAGCGAACGCAGCGCATACTTCGCCTTGTTGCGCTCAAACACCCCCACCTTCTTGCGGCAGGCTAGCTCAATTTTTTCCACAAATACGGATTGTGCCATGATAGCTTCCTTTTTTAAATTAAATAAGTTTCAAATCATTTGGTTGATTGTTCTCATGCAGTCTTCGATGAGTCTAGCAAAGGCTACCTGAAAAATTTTCTTATGCCGGTGTCGGCATGGCCATGCCGGCCTACAGTTTTGCTGCTGAGGTTTACCGGAATATTATATTATACGATGTAGTTAGGGTTGCTGCTTAGAGCAGTACGGGATTCTTAGTACACAGAGGTTGCCTGTGTATTGCCAATAACATGCAAGGGTTATTTTGGTTTCGCTGCTGATGGTGGTGATAGTTTCATGGCATTCCTTTGTTTCAGGTAGCCTTTCAGACGGCCTTGAAGCTGCCTGAAATCATTCTACGGCATAGCGCAAAATAGTTTTGAGCTTTTCCGGTGCGGTTGGCGTTGTTCAGATAAATTTCGCAGTTCGTAGCGCTGCTGCGTTGCAGGACGTGTTTTTGGCAGAACTTGTCCATTTTGGCGAACGAAGTGAGTTCGTCATCAAACCTGCCAACATGTAGAATGCTCACGCATTTGCTATTAGCCATGCGTTCAAAGCATACTTCTTTATACAGGTTTCTTAATGCGTGTTTTGGCCTGCGCATCTTGTCACATTTCAGGCGTGATGAAATCAGACTGGGCGATCATAATGGCGTAGACCAAATTGCCTTTATCCAATTTATCCTCTCCCGCCGTTTTTTGCTGCCAAACGCCTTCCAGCGGCTACACGGAAAAATCGTCAACAGTCTGCCTGGCAGTGGATTTTGTAATTTATCTTCACGGCATACGTCAAAGTTGTACAGAGCGCTCATGCGTTCGGAAAAATTAGCAGCATCGCAGCATTGGGGTTGCCTTCGCCGTTTATCATAATGAACGATTGCAGCAGCACATCCAGCAATACAAGCCGCCTTAATACCGTATGAATCTTTAGTTAACCTTCTTCTATTCTTGTTTCATAATAGTTTCCCTCCTGTAGAAAGGCTACCTGAAACCTACTTTCAAGGCTGGCTATATGCCTCCCAGTGTGCTTTGGCTGCCTTCCGATGCCTTACTCGAAGCCGCATCCCATACGGGTGTTATACAGTACGCGCAGGGTTGGCAGTCGCCGTGTCTACGCGCGCTGCCCCAGTATTCCACTTGTCCCGCTTGCGCATAGGTGCTGATGGCCATTAACACATGCCGCCTGCACTCATGGATGTAGCGTATGCCTTCGATGATGAATTTTTGATCGAAATTCAGGCCAGGGAAGTCGCGCACGTTAGTCGTGTTTTTCGGCTCCGTGTAAACCGTGTCCGTGCCGTTGTCCACGGCGGTTTTCAGGGAAGGCAGGCTGCCGGCGAGGCAGGCGAGTTCGGGGATGCTGCTGTGCTCGGCGGGCTATGAGCTAGATGGCGGTTTAGCGCTGATTTAAATCGACATCGCTGGGTGGGTATTTTCAAGCAGTCTCTTTCAGGTAGCCTTTACGCAAATAAATATAGATAAGGCTACCTGAAAACTTCTGCCTACCCGCTTCGGATATGGCTGAAGTCGCCGATTCTCCCTTGGTATTTAAGTAGGCAGCTTCCTGCAATATGCAGTAAAATCATGCCCGATTTTTGTTAAGTGCACAAACCGCCCAAATCACTTTTTGAAAGATACCAAAAAGCCATGAAAACCTCCGAACTACGCCAAAAATTCCTAAAATTCTTCGAATCCAAAGGCCACACCATCGTCCGCTCTTCCAGCCTCGTGCCGCACGACGACCCGACGCTGCTGTTTACCAACGCCGGCATGAACCAGTTTAAAGACGTGTTCCTCGGCTTCGACAAACGCGCCTACAACCGCGCCACCACCGCGCAAAAATGCGTGCGCGCAGGCGGTAAACACAACGACTTGGAAAACGTCGGCTACACCGCCCGCCACCACACCTTCTTTGAAATGATGGGCAACTTCTCCTTCGGCGACTACTTCAAACGCGACGCCATCCACTTCGCTTGGGAGTTCCTCACCTCCCCCGAATGGCTGAACATCCCAAAAGAAAAACTCTTGGCAACCGTGTATGCTGAAGACGATGAAGCCTACAACATTTGGCTGAACGAAATCGGTATGCCCGCCGAACGCATCGTCCGCATCGGCGACAACAAAGGTGCGAAATACGCGTCCGACAACTTCTGGCAGATGGGCGACACCGGTCCCTGCGGTCCGTGTTCCGAAATCTTCTACGACCACGGCGAGGAAATCTGGGGCGGCATTCCCGGCAGCCCCGAAGAAGACGGCGACCGCTGGATTGAAATTTGGAACTGCGTGTTCATGCAGTTCAACCGCGACGAGCAAGGCAATATGAATCCGCTGCCCAAACCGTCCGTCGATACCGGCATGGGCTTGGAGCGCATGGCGGCCGTGATGCAGCACGTTCACAGCAACTACGAAATCGACCTGTTCCAAGACCTGCTCAAAGCCGTTGCCCGCGAAACCGGCGCGCCGTTCAGCATGGACGAGCCGAGCCTGAAAGTCGTTGCCGACCACATCCGCTCCTGCTCCTTCCTGATTGCCGACGGCGTGATGCCGTCCAACGAAGGCCGCGGCTATGTACTGCGCCGCATCATCCGCCGCGCCGTTCGCCACGGTTACAAACTCGGTCAGAAACAAGCGTTTTTCTACAAACTCGTGCCCGATTTGGTCAAAGCAATGGGCGATGCGTATCCTGAATTGAAGGAAAAACAAGCGCAAATCGAAGAAACCCTGAAAAATGAAGAAAGCCGCTTCGCCCAAACTTTGGAAACCGGCATGGCTTTGCTGGAAAACGCATTGACCAAAGGCAGCAACAAATTGGACGGCGAAATCATCTTCAAACTCTACGACACCTACGGCTTCCCATACGATTTGACCGCCGACATCTGCCGCGAACGCAATATCGATTTGGATGAAGATGGCTTCAACCGCGAAATGGAAGCCCAACGCGCCCGCGCCCGCGCCGCGCAAAACTTCAAAGCCAACGCGCAACTGGACTACACAGGCGCGGACACCGAGTTCACCGGCTACGAAAAGCGCAGCCAAGACACCAAAATCATCGCCTTATACAAAGGCAGCGAAGCCGTGGACGAACTCCAAGCGGGCGAAGCAGGCGTGGTTGTTTTGGAACAAACCCCGTTCTACGCCGAAAGCGGCGGCCAAGTCGGCGACGTCGGCTTTATCTTCGCAGGCGAAAACCGCTTCCGCGTCGAAGACACGCAGAAAATCAAAGCCGCCGTACACGGACAATTCGGCGCAGTCGTATCAGGCCGTCTGAAAGTGGGCGATGCCGTATCCGCCGAAATCGACAACGACATCCGCAACAGCATCATGCGCAACCACAGCGTGACCCACTTGATGCACAAAGCCTTGCGCGATGTTTTGGGCGCACACGTCGAACAAAAAGGCAGCCTGCAAAACGCCGAGCTGACCCGCTTCGACATCTCCCACACGCAAGGCATCAGCGCGGAAGAAATCGCCGAAGTCGAACGCCGCGTCAACGCCGCGATTATCGCCAACGTACCCGTCAAAGTGGAAACCATGTCCATTGAAGACGCACAAAAATCAGGCGCAGTCATGCTCTTCGGCGAAAAATACGGCGACTTTGTCCGTGTCATCACCATGGGCGACTACTCCATCGAATTGTGCGGCGGCACCCACGTCGCACGCACCGGCGACATCGGCTTTTTCAAAATCATCAGTGAAGGCGGCATCGCCGCAGGCATCCGCCGCGTAGAAGCCATCACAGGTCAAGCGGCGCTGGCATGGGCGCAAAACCAAGAAAGCCTGATGAAAAACATCATCGCCGAAGTTAAAGCCCAAACCGAAAAAGACGTACTCGCCAAAATCCAAGCCAACGCCGCAAACGCCAAAGCCTTGGAAAAAGAGTTGGCAAAAGCCAAAGCCGAACTCGCCGTCCACGCAGGCGCAAAACTCTTGGACAACGCGAAAGACTTGGGCGCAGCCAAACTCGTTGCCGCCCAAATCGAAGCCGACGCAGCCGCCCTGCGCGAAATCGTTACCGATTTAACCGGCAAATCCGACAACGCCGTCATCCTGCTCGCTGCCATAAACGACAGCAAAGTCTCCCTGTGCGCTGGCGTATCCAAAGCCTTGACTGGAAAAGTAAAAGCCGGTGACTTGGTCAAATTCGCAGCCGAACAAGTCGGTGGCAAAGGCGGTGGAAGACCGGATTTGGCACAGGCAGGGGGGGCGGATGTTTCCCAAGTCGGCACGATGCTCGATTCGGCGGAAGGCTGGGTTAGAGAGAAGCTGGCTTGATGCCGTT
This sequence comes from Eikenella exigua, assembly GCF_008805035.1. Lineage (NCBI taxonomy): Bacteria > Pseudomonadati > Pseudomonadota > Betaproteobacteria > Neisseriales > Neisseriaceae > Eikenella > Eikenella exigua. The sequence continues at coordinate 760,090 of NZ_CP038018.1, forward strand.
TGATTAAATGGGAAAGGCTACCTGAAAATTTTCAGGTAGCCTATTGGGACAAACCTTCAAATTTAAGGAAAGACTACATGGACAGCAGACGCAGATATAGCGGCACGGCACGGCACGGCACGGCACGGCACGGCACGGCACGGCACGGCACGGCACGGCACGGCACGGCACGGCACGGCACGGCACGGCACGGCACGGCACGGCACGGCACGGCACGGCACGGCACGGCACGGCACGGCACGGCACGGCAATTATAACTTAGAAATCAATAAAATATCAAGACTTTCTTGCATTTTCGGAAGGGTTTGATATGGCAGGCAACAAATCCCTTCACGCGGCAAACAAAGCCAAAAACGATGAGTTCTACACCCAGCTTTCCGACATCGAAAACGAGCTGCGGCACTACAAACACCATTTCAAAGACAAAACTATCTATTGCAACTGTGACGACCCGCGCGTCAGCAATTTCTTCCATTATTTCTCCTACAATTTCGAGCATCTCGGCTTGAAAAAACTGATTACCACCTGCTACAAAAACCAAAACAGCGACCTGTTCAGCCAAAACGACAGCGAACAGGCGGTTTATTTGGAATACACAGGCGACAAGGACGGCAACGGTATTCCTTCACCCGAAGAAATAGCAGTCAAACCGCTGAAGGGCGACGGCGACTTCCGCAGCAAGGAATGTATCGGGTTACTAAAACAGGCTGATATAGTCGTAACCAATCCGCCATTTTCGCTGTTTCGGGAATATGTGGCACAGTTGGTCGAATACAGTAAGAAATTCATCATCATCGGCAATCAGAATGCCATTACTTATAAAGAAATTTTTCCCTTATTAAAAGAAAACAAAATATGGCTTGGCAACCATAATGGTGATATGGCATTCCAAGTACCTGATTACTATGAACCAAAAGCGACACGCTATTGGCAGGATGAAACAGGACAAAAATGGCGGAGTATGGGAAATATCTGTTGGTTTACCAACCTGGATATAGCCAAACGCCATGAAGAACTGATTTTATACCGAACCTACAATCCCGCCGATTATCCGCAATACGACAATTATGATGCTGTCGAAGTTTCCAAAGTTGCCGATATTCCCTGTGATTACGATGGTGTAATGGGTGTGCCGATTACGTTTTTGGACAAATACAACCCACAACAATTTAAGGTTATGGGTATAACGGCGGGTAGGGATGAATTTGAAGCCAGACCAACAAAACGGTATATCAATCCCAAACAGATTAATCTGGACGGTTCGGAAAGCAATGGCAGTAAAGCCAATACGCGGGCTACATTGCCCTTATCCGAAAAACCAAAAGGCATTTATTACGTTGCTGATAATGCAAATGGCGCATTAAGTATTGTTTATGCACGCATTCTTATTCAAAAAATTTAAGGTGTAACCATGAAAATCCAAATGACCACCATCACCATCCGAGAACTGACGGGCTACGACAGCGAAACCAAAAAAGCGGAAGGCTATATCGACAATAACGAAGACGGCGTGCGTGCCTATGGCGGCAAACTGGACGTGCGCCCGCCCTACCAGCGCGAGTTTGTCTATAAAGACAAACAGCGCGATGCCGTGATTGACACCGTATTGAAAGGATTTCCGCTCAACGTGATGTATTGGGCGGTGCGTGGTGATGGTACGTTTGAAATCGTGGACGGACAGCAGCGCACCATTTCCATCTGCCAATATGTGAATGGTGATTTTGCCTATATGATGCGTTACTTCCACAACTTACGGGCAGACGAACAGGATAAAATTTTAGATTACGAACTGACCATATACCAATGTGAAGGAACAGACAGCGAAAAACTGGACTGGTTCAAAACCATCAATATTGCAGGCGAGAAATTGACTGACCAAGAATTGCGCAACGCCGTGTATTCGGGCAACTGGGTAACTGATGCCAAACGCCATTTCAGCAAAACAAACTGCGCCGCCTACCAAATCGGAAAAGACTATTTGAACGGTACAGCGATCCGCCAAGATTATTTGGAAACTGCAATTGAATGGCTTGCCAATCAAGATGGGGACGAAGCGATCTGCAAATATATGGCAATTCACCAGCATGATAAGAATGCCGATGATTTGTGGCTGTATTTCAAAAATGTGATTGAATGGGTCAATCTGAAATTCCCTGTCAAGCGCACCAAACTGATGAAAGGGCAACCTTGGGGATTTCTATACAACTGTTTCAAAGATACCGATTTGGATAAAGACGTATTGGAAGCGGAAATTGCCAAACTGATTGCCGACGACGATGTAGAAAACAAAAAAGGGATTTACCAATATGTCCTGACCCGCGAGGAAAAATATTTGAACATCCGTGCTTTCTCCGACAGCATTAAACAGAAGGTTTATGAGAAACAAGGCGGCATCTGCCTGCACTGCAAACAGAAATTTGAATTGTCGGAAATGGAAGGTGACCACATCACACCGTGGTGCGAAGGTGGAAAAACGGTTGAAGAGAATTGCCAAATGTTGTGCCGGGACTGCAACCGCAGGAAGTCCAGTAAGTAACAAGCGTAACTGGCGTTCCACTAACCACCCGCATAGAGACACACACAAAAGGCTACCTGAAAACTTTCAGGTAGCCTTTCCATACAAACAGCCTGCACTCTTCAAACTAGAGTGCAGGCTGCTTTTAATGCCGACAAAATTACAGCGCGAATGCGGTGAAGCAATACACGGTAATGCCCGCAATAATCACATACACAATCGCATAAGGCATGGCCGAGCGCAGGAAGGCGCCTTCTTGGCCTTGCTGTTCGCAGGCGGCGGTGGCGATGGCGATACTTTGCGGCGAAATGATTTTGCCGCCGGTCGCGCCGGCCGTGTTGGCGGCGGCCAGCCATGATTTATCCATGTTCAGCTGGTCGGCCACGGAGGCTTGCAGTTTGCCGAACAAGATGTTGGAAGAAGTGTCGCTGCCGGTGGCGAATGTACCGATGGCGCCCACCAGCGGTGCAACCAGCGGATAGAACGTGCCGGTGGCGTCCACCAAGCCTTTGGCAATCACGGCAATCATGCTGCTGTGGCTCATAATCGCGCTCATGGCCACCAGGCAGATGACGGTGATGCCCGAAGCCTTCATTTTCACCAAAGTCTGGCCCAAAATCTGGAACAGTTTGCCGGCAGAAACACCTTGCACCAAGCCGCCGATAAACGCGCCCAAAAACAGCATCAAACCAGCGTTAGACAACCAGCCGAAGGCGAAATATTTGCCTTCCGCATAAATCGGCAGGTGGATTTTGCTCACCAGAGTGGATTTCAAAAACGCGCTGATGGGGCCGGACAGGGGCTGGCCATAATGATGAAGAACAGGATGAAGCCGTACACCGCCCATGCTTTCGCCATTTGTTCCATGCTGATGGCTTTATCAACTGGCGTGCTGTTTTTCTCGGTCATTTTTGCATACAGCACAATGAAGAAGATACAGGCGATGCTGCCCAAAATGGCAGGCGTTTCCGCGCCGATGAAATAAGCGGCGACAAACTGTACGCCTAGCGACAATCCGCCTACCACGGTAGATAGGATAATATTGGGAACGATGTATTTTTTAGAGGTGTCGGTCAGCATTAAGATGACAAATGGCACCAAGAACATTAAGAATCCCAATTGAATCACCACGTCGCTGGCGATAGCATGGGTTTGTTCGGAAGTAACCGCAGAACCGAACACTTCTTTTGCTAGCGTAATCACGGGGATGCCAACCCCACCGAAACCGGTGGCTACGCTGTTGCCAATCAACGATACGAGCGCCGCAAAGCGCGGTGTGAAACCCAAACCGATTAAGATAGCGGCTGGAATTGCCACTGCCGTGCCGAAACCAGCCATACCTTCTAACAGGCCGCCGAAGCCCCAAACAATCAGCAGAACTTGAATGCGTTTGTCGCTGGAAATATTGGTAAATTGTTGTTTAATCACTTCAATCTGTTTGCTTTCCAGCAGCACATTGTAGCTGAACAAGGCCATTAGAATCACAATCAGGATGGGGAAGATGGCTTTCAACACACCTTCGGCAAATGCCCAGCCGACGTATCCGGCGCCGTAGCCTTCGGGGGGCGTGAAACCGCCCACGTTGGGCACGGCAAAAATGGCAATCAAAACAGCGGACAATGCTGCTAATATTGCGCTGTAATCGCCGCGCATTTTGAAGCCAATCATCGAAATAATTAGAAATAAGATTGGAAAGACGGAAAGGGCGATACTCATGATGTCTCCGTTATATGTCAATGAAACGCCGTAAAGACTGGGGGCATGAGGTACAGGTGTTGTTTGGGGGGTGTGTAGCTGATTAAAACTTGGAGCGTGAGCGTTCTGGTTTGCAACAGGGCAAATGCCAAATTGCAGTCTTTAGCTTTGTAGGAACTACAGGCTACCCGAAAACAGCTTTTGCTCTACAAAAAATGCAGATGGAAATGTCCGCGTGCCATTGTTTAATTGCTGCCAAAGCAGCCTGCATTCGGTTTAGCCGGAATTTTTGTTGTTTTGCTTTCAACAACTGGTGCAGCGATTTGGGCGCAGGTTTCATCGGTACATGGCTGTCTGTCCAGCTGAGCTGCTCGCCAGAGGGGCAGCCTGCGGAATTTGGTGGTCATCATGCCGAACATGCGGTAGGCAGTTTTGCTGAATAAAATGCCGTCAAATCAGCATCAAGCCAGTTATTTGCTCAAAAGTGTACAAAGCTCCTTAGTTTTTAATTAGATAGGGCACAGTTTCATCGGGCGTGTGTTGTGCTTCTTTGCACAGGCGCTATATCTGCTAGGTAATCAGGATTTTCATGGGGCAGCCTTCCAAGACGTGCCATACATGGTGCAGGCGGTAGGCAGGTCGTGGGTGGTTTCCGATCCCAGCAGATGCGGTAACAGGATTTTGCCAATCGGTCCGAGGTAAGCGGTGCCATGTGCCGAACCGCCGATATGGTATACACCGGGCAGTGGTTCATGTAGGCGCTACAGCAGATACATTGCAGCGTGCGGTGCATCTGTTCTTAGGTGGGTGATACTTTGCCCGATACCGCTGTGCGGTATCAGGTTGTAGAGTGTCGGAACATCCGACAATTTGGCCACCACTTTTTCAATGGCGACGCGCGCATTACCCGCATCGGCCTTTACCATCGTCTCCCATTAGACGCAGTGTGCCGGTTTCGGTCATGGCAAAGTTCACACTGCTCAAGCCGATATCGGCGGTGTAGTAAATGTTGCACAATACCATGCGGACAAAGCCGATGAGTTTGTCCATATCGTCGGTCAGCTCTGTGCCGGTGTTTTTGTAGAGCAGTCCATTTAGTTTTGTGGATGGCGAGCATCACAATGTGGGGGCGGCTTTCGCCGGCCATTTGCGCAATATATTTGCCCTAATCGATTTTCACCGCTTTAATGCCGCATTCGGCAAGATAATGGTTCAGCTCGATCTCTTCGCTCACCATCGATTTGCCTTGGTGGTGCATCACGATACTGTGGATAATGCAGCAGACTTCTTTGGGCATTTCCACCCAATGCACTCTCACTCCCAGTTTGGTGAGATTGCTTTCCATCTGTTCCAGCAAATCAGGCGTTTGGACAGCGAACGCTGGCGAATGTGCTTACAAAGGGTGCACAGCATCTGCAATTCCTGTTCGTCCGACAACACAATTTTGCGCTTGGTCATCAGCATATTCATTGCCGTGCACAGGATTTTGCACAAAGGTTTGTCGGTAGGGGCTTCGCGTGCGTTACTCACGATTTCCGTGACCTGTGTTTCTTTCAGCATGGTCACTTTATCGTTCATTATGTTGCCAGAAATGTCGGATTGTTTAACGGAGAATGTGCCGCCGAAGCCGCAGCATTCGCTTTCGTGGTCGTGCACGATGCGCTCCACGTTTTGCAGGCGTCAATCAGCTTCCAGCCTGTGATGTGCACGCCCATTTCGCGGCGTGCCGTACAGGAAGTATGCACCGCCGCTTTCACTGGCTCGCCCACGTCTTTAGGCTCGTAGCCGATGCCCACCAGAAAATTGGTGAACTCAACGCACGGCTGGCCAATTCGTTGGCGCGCTGTTCGTATTCGCTGCCTTTAAACAATTTGGGCCAATGGTGCTTCATCATGCTGCCGCAAGAGCCGGAAAGCATAATGATGAGTAGTTTTCGGTGAATAAAGCGAGCTGGGCTTTGGCTACATTGAACGCCTCTTCGCAGTATCCCGATAGAAAATGCAGGTTGCCTGCAGCAGCTTTGTTCCATCGGATAATGCACTTTGATGCCTTGCTGTTCTAATAGCGTAATGGCATCCATACCTGCTTCCGGCATAAATAAGTCCAAAAGGCAGAGCCGAAAAATTAAACTTCGGCAGGCTTGCCGCCACTGTGTGTGGTGGTTTGGTTGGTGTTCATAATATGCTTCTTATTTCTTAATAATTTAGAGAAGCCGATGCGAGTCTTACCAACGGAAAATCCATACTACTTTAAGCGATATGCTTTTAGATGGTCAAGATGCTTGTGAAATTAGGGCTAATGCCAGACACCGTTGATATGGAGGAGGGTAGATTTGACGGATTTAAAGCACGAAATTCGTTATTATGCAGGGGATAGTAGAAACTTTTGTGTGGTCAATGAATTGCCCATGCTATTCGGTTGAAGGCTACCTGAAGGTTCAGGAGGATAGGCATAACAAAATGTCAACGTTGCCACGCCGATATTTCGCAACTCAAACAACAGTTTTATTTTTATTAATCGATTTTCGATACAAAAAGGCTACCTGAAAAGTCCCAGGTAGCCTTTGGTTCATAGCAGATTAACTTAACTTCCAATACAGCGTTAGCTTACCCTACCGTACTCTGTACTGTCTGCAGCTTGCCGCCTTGTATCAAAAATTAATTAATCTGTTATAACTGTGGTAGCAAAATAGTTCAACTGGCCGGCATTACCGCGCAGGAATGGTGCCCATGCGGCGGGTGAGTGAGGTGTGCGGCTCGTTAAATAAGCTGGCGTAGTAGGTGGCGTTGGTCATCACGCGTTTGACGTAGTCGCGGGTTTCGTCGAACGGAATGGTTTCGGCATACACCGCGCCTTCGAGCGCTGAGGAGGCTTGCCAGTTGCGGGCACGGCCGGGGCCGGCGTTGTAGCCGGCGGTGGCGAGCACTTCGTTGCCCAGCCGGTTGCGGGCATCACCCAGATACCAAGTGCCCATGCGGATGTTGCCTTCGATGGTGTGCAATTCGGCCGGATCCATGCCGATTTTGCCGGCAATTTCGCGGGCGGTAGCAGGCATCACTTGCATCAGGCCGGTGGCGCCCACACGGGAGCGCACGCCGATCATGAAGCGGCTCTCTTGGCGGATGATGCCGTAGGCCCAGGCGGGGTCGATATTGGCTTGGGCGGCGTAGCGGCTCACGCTGTCGCGGAAGGGGGAAATGTAGCGCAGGTTGTAGTTGATTTGGCTGTTGGTTTTGTCGGCGGCATGGATGCCCATCTCGTAGAAGCCGGCGTCGTGGGCGAGCTTAGAGGCGGCGAGCAGGGCGGGTTCGTTGAAGCCGTCTATAGCGTAACGCCACTCGGCCTGGGCTTGTTTACGCATGTCCCAATCGCCGCTGCGCTGGGAGGCGCGGAATAAGTTGAGTGCGCGGGAAACCGCACCATCGGCGGCCACTTGTCCGGTTTGGCTGCTGCCGGGCTCGGCGGCGGTGTTGCGGGTGTCCACTTTACCGCCGAGGGCTTCGGTGGCAAGCAGGGCATAGAAATTTCGGCCGGAGGCAGCGGCTTGGCGGTAGTGCTGCTGGGCTCGGGCGGAATCGCCGCTGGCGGCTAGGCTGCGGGCGAGCCAGTATTGCCAAGTGGGGTCGGCACGCAGGGTGTCGGGCATGGCGGCGATGATGTTTTGTAGATCGTTCCAGCGGCCGAGGCGCAGAGCACTGCGGGCGTACCATTCCCAGTGTTCTTTGCCAAACTGGCTGCGGTCGGCACGGTTGAACGCGTCGAGCGCGGCAGGGAAACGTTGGTTCAACGCGTAGTGGTGGCCGAGCACGGCCCAGGCAAAGCCGGTTTGAGCCGGGCTGAGGCTGGCTGAGAGGCTTTGTAGGCGTTGGGCGGCATCGGCCTGTTTGCGGGCATTTTGGCCGATTACGCTGTGCAACAGGGCTTCGCGGCCGCCTTGGCTGTCGGGCGTGGCGCTGGTGAGCGGCTCTGGCAGGGGTGAGCCCAAGGCGGCGGCCAAGCGGCGGGCATCACTGATTTGGTTGTTGGCCAGCAAGCCGCGTACGCGCCGCCAAGCGGCATCAGCCGGCAGCCTGCCTTGAGTGGCGAGCTGTTCGAGCAGGCGGTTGCAGCCTTCTGGCTGGCGGCCGAGTTCGGCCAGCACTTCTTGGGCGGCATTTTGATTTTCCTGCCCGGCCAGTGCAGCATAGCAGCGGGTTTCTTTATCGCGGTCGGCAGGTTTCAGGTAGCCGTATTGTCGAACAAACTCTTGCCATTGGCCGTTGCGGCCGAGCTGTTTGAGCCACTGGTTGCGCAGGCTGTTGGCCATCGCGCTGGGCTGGGCTTGGGCGAGGAATTGGGCGGCCTGGCTGGCATCGCCCTGTTTGAGCGCGGCTTGGGCGGATTGGAAAAGCTGGTAGTCGGCCAGCACTTTGTCTTCAGAATCGCTGCGGCGGCCGCCGGGCAGCTGGACGGCGGCGCTGCTGTCGGTGTTGATGGGCTCGACCGGGGTTTCGGTTTGGCTGGAGCAGGCGGCGAGCAGGCCGGCGGCGAGGAGGGGAATGCTGTGCTGATATACGATTTTTTTCATGCTTGATGTCGGTTTGAATAATTCGGAATGACCTAAGGCTACCTGAAAGCGGCGGGGTAATGAAGCGGCAGGCGCGAACAGACGGCGGGTTTTACTGCTTTTTACGCAGGAAAAGATTTTCCGGTAGCCTGATAAAGGAGGCTGCTTGAAAACCAAAATGCCTCAGCCGCGCTCTACAGCTGCGAGAAATCCGGGCGCAGGCGGAGGAATGCACCGATGGGTTGATGGAATTGCTAGAGAAACTGGGCGGCTGAGGAATGCTTGGATGATGAAGACCGAGACCTTTTCAAAACCACGGATTTGAGTGCGGTTCAGAGCAGCAGCATCGCAAATCATTTGGCTTTATTGGGCACAGATAATATGGAAATATTTTCAAGCATTCGAGAAACGTACCGAGAGGAAATATGCCGAAAACGGGATTTTGCAAAGGTCTCAGGCTACCCTGAAATTTTCAGGTGGCCTTTTGTGTTTGGGGCTGCTTCACCCAAACAAGCTGCTCTTGCTATTGCCTTTCAGGTAGCCCTCTTCCCGTTTGAGGCTACCTGAAATCATCAAACGCTATTTGCGCCAATAGGCGGGGGTAAAAAGCATGAACACGGTGAAGATTTCCAAGCGGCCGAGTAGCATGACGATAGAGCACAGCCATTTTTGGGCGTCGGCTAGGTTGGCGTAGCTGCCGGCGGGGCCCACGCTGCCGAGGCCGGGACCAGCGTTGGTAATGCAGGCGGTGGTGGCAGTGAGGGCGGTTACGAAGTCGAGGCCGGTGGCCATGAGGGCGAAGGTAGCGAAGATGATGGTGAGGAAATAAACGGCAGTGAACACGAGCACGGTCATGGCGGTACGCTCTGCGATGTGCATACCATTGATTTTTACGGTGTGCACGGCGTTGGGGTGCAAGAGCAGCATCATTTCACGCAGACTGAATTTGAACAATACGATGGCGCGGATGGTTTTGAGCCCACCACCGGCGCTACCGGCGTTGGCGAGGATGTTGGCGAGGAAAAACATCCACAGGGATACGGGCAGCGGCCAGGTGGCGAAGTCAGTGTTGGCGTAGCCGTTGGCCAGGCCGATGGAGACGAAGTTGAAACCGACGTAACGCAGGGCGTGCGGCCAGTCGGCGTAAAAATCTTTGTGCCACAAATAGAGGGAGCATACGATAATGCTGGCAATTAGGGTGGTAATCATCACGCGCACTTCACTGTCGCAGCGATAGGCATTGAGGCTGCATTGGCGGAAGGCGTAATAATGGTTGGTAAAGTTGATAGCGGCCATAACACTGCCAATGGTGATGATGATTTCGATGAGTGGAGAATTGAAATAGGCGATGTTTTGGTCGTGGGTGGAGAAACCGCCTAGGCCGAGGCAGGACATGGCATGGCACACGGCATCGAGCCAACTCATACCGGCCAGGCGCAGGGCAAGGCAGATAAGGAGTGTGAAAAAAACGTATATTAACCAAAGGTTTTTGGCGGTTTGGGAGATGCGAGGGGAAAGTTTGCTGTCTTTGTGGATGCCAGGGATTTCGACTTTAAAGAGCTGGGTGCCGCCCACGCCGATCATGGGCAGGATGGCCACGGCTAACACGATGATGCCCATTCCGCCTACCCAGTTGAGCAGATGGCGCCAGAAGTTAAGTGAGGGGGGGAAGCTGTCGAGGTTGGTGAAGACGGTGGCGCCGGTGGTGGTAAGGCCGGATATGGCTTCAAAAAAGGCGTCGGTGTAGCTGATACCGGGCAAATGCCAGTAGAATGGCAGGGAGGCGACCATGGCAAAGCCTACCCATAAAAGGAAGACGAGGGTGAAGCCGTCGCGGGCGCGCAGCTCGCGGTGGTGGCGGCGGGTGATGAGCCAGATGATGCCGGAAACGAAGATGGTGCCAGCGGCGGTGTCAGCAAATATCCAGAAAGCAGCATCTTGGTAGAGATACGACACGATGGTGGGCGCCAAGAGCAATAGCGAAAATACGAAGCCAAGGCGGGAGAAGATGTGGATGATGGGAGCGAGTTTGTAGTACATGGTGTGGCTTAGGTGGCCTGTGGAAAAGGATGTATTTTACTTGTTTTAACGGGGTGTTGTGGTGGCGGTTGAGGCTACCTGAAAACGGATACAGCGGTTTCAGGTAGCTTGCGGCATGAGCAAATGAGCGTGGGTCATAGCTAAAGCACTTATTTCTTATATACGACGTTAGCTTGTCTTGCCATACTTCTACCTATACTGTCTGCGGCTCGCTGCCTTGTATGAAGAAATAAGTGCTTTAGCTATAAGTGCGTTTCGGGTCATTGGGCCGCAGTTCGGCCGCCAGTTTATCCAAAATGCCGTTGACAAATTTGTGGCCGTCGATGCCGCCGAAAGTTTTGGTAACTTCAATCGCTTCGTTGATGATCACGGGGTAGGGTGTTTCCGGCATATCTCGCAGCTCGAAAGCAGCGGCTAGGAGCACGGCGCATTCGATGGGGCTGAGATCTTTTTCGTCGCGGTCGAGCAACGGGCGGATAATCTGCATCAGCTCGCGGCGTTTGGCCTGCACGCCGAAGAAAATGGCGGTGAAGAGCTCGTTGTCGGCCTTGGCGAAGTATTCGTTTTCGCGGATATTTTTGGCTACTTCGGTATCGGGCAGCTGATTGAGCGCGGCCTGATACAGCGCCTGCACGGCAAATTCGCGCGCGCGGCGGCGCGGGGTGCGGTTTTTCGGTTTCATTACTTGCCTTTCTGAAATCAAGGGCTACACGATGGCATCGGGCAGGTTGTTGCCGGCCGGATTGAGGCGGCGCAGCAGATTGGCGCATTCCACCGCCACCACGGCGGCTTCGGCGGCTTTGCTTTGGATGCGCGCGTGGGCTTGTTCGTCGTTTTCGGTGGTGAGGACGGCATTGGCGATGGGGATGTTGAAATCCAGCCCCACACGGCTGATGCCGGCGGCAGATTCGTTTGACACCAATTCGAAATGATAAGTTTCGCCGCGGATCACCGCGCCCAAGGCCACCAGTGCATCAAAACTGTGCGACTGCGCCATATTTTGCAGCGCCAGCGGTACTTCCAGCGCGCCGGGCACGGTGGCTACGGTGATGTTGCCGTCGGGCACGCCCAGTTCCACCAGTTTTTCGGTGCACACTTCAAGCATGGCGCTGCCGATTTCGTTGGAAAAACGGGCTTGTACAATGCCGATATTCAGGCCTGCGCCGTCGTGGTTGGGGGGGATGATGGTCATGTCCGCTGCTCCGTTGTAGTGAAATAAGCAAAAGCGGCATGCGCCGCAAAGAAAGCGGATTTTACACCAAAGCGCACGTTTTGGGGCTGTGAAGGAAGATGGCTTGCGTTACAATGGCGGCGTTTTGCTCCACTTTTCAGGTAGCCTCCCATGCCAACCATCACTCTTATCGCCGCCGTGGCGGATAACCGCTGCATCGGCAGCGGCAACGCCATGCCCTGGCATATTGCCGAAGATTTCGCCTTTTTCAAACGCTACACCTTGGGCAAACCCGTGGTGATGGGGCGCAAAACTTGGGATTCGCTGCCCAAGAAACCCTTGCCCGGCCGCCGCAATATCGTGATTACCCGCCAGCCGCTCTGGCAGGCCGAAGGCGCAGAACGTGCCGACAGCTTAGATGCCGCGCTGGCCATGTTGGCCGAGGTGCCCGAAATCATCATCATGGGCGGCGCGCAGATTTACGCCCAAGCCCTGCCGCTGGCCACCGATTTGCGCATCACCGAAGTGCGCTTGGATATCGACGGCGACGCCTTCTTCCCCGCCTTTGCCCCCGCCGAATGGCAGGAAATAGAACGCAGCAGCCACACTGCGGCTGCCAACGGCATCCGCTTTGATTTTGTGCACTACCGCCGCGCCCGGCAGGCTAGCTGAAAGATGAGGCTACCTGAAAAATGCTGCACCGCCTGATCGAGCGCCATTGGCAAACGCCCAACCCGCTGCTTACGCCGATTTTATGGCCGCTGGCACGGCTGTTTGGCCTGTTGGCGGCGCGGCGGCGTGAAGGCTACCTGAAAGGCCGTTGGCAGAGCGAAAAACTGCCTGTGCCGGTGGTGGTGGTGGGCAATGTGCAGGCAGGCGGCAGCGGTAAAACCCCCGTGGTGCAGGCCTTGGTGCGCTCCTTGCAGGAGCGCGGCATCTGCCCCGGTATCATCAGCCGGGGCTATGGTCGAAGCGAGCAGGGTGTGCACGTGTTAAACAACCAAAGCACTGCCGCGCAGGCCGGTGATGAACCGGTGCTGCTGCATCGCAGCACCGGCGCTCCTGCCGCCGTGGGCAGCCGCCGTGCCGAAGCGGGCAGGGCGCTTTTGGCCGCGCATCCCGAAGCGCAAATCATCATTGCCGACGACGGCTTGCAACACTACGCCCTACAACGCGATTTCGAGCTGGCAGTATTCCCCGCCACCGATGTGGGGCGGCCGCTGGATTTGCTGCCCAACGGCAATTTGCGCGAGCCTTTGCAGCGCCTGGAAAGCGTAAACGCCGTGCTGCTCGCTAACAGCACGCCCGACAGCCCCGAGCCGGATTGGGCGTTGCCGGATAACATGCTGCTCTGCCGCAGCCGCCTGCAATGTGGGCAGATTTACCGTCTGCACCGCCCGCACGAATCTTTGCCCGAAGGCTACCTGAAACAGCGCCGCGTTATTGCTGCTGCTGCCATTGCCAAGCCCGAACGTTTCTTTGCCGAACTGGCGCGGCTGGGCATCGAGATCGAACGGCAAATTGCCCTGCCCGACCACGCCACCTGGCAGATTGCCGATTTGCCGGCGGCCGATTGCTACATCGTCACTGAAAAAGATGCAGTGAAGCTCGCCGCCGATACCGCGCAGGAAGTATGGGTATTGCCTGTGCGCGCCGAATTGCCGGAAGCCTTAGTGCAGGCCGTAATCCGCCGCTGCCTGCCGGATAGGGAGCAGGCTACCTGAAAACGGAAAGGCTACCTGAAAACAGCGACACGGCAGGCCGCGCGGACAAGTTTCGGGCAGCCTCACAGCGCAAGCAGTTTTGCCAACAGGCGTTCGCGCCCGATACCCGCCGCGCCAACCCAACCAACCGGAGACCCCAAACCATGGACAAAAAATACCTCGACCTCCTCGTTTGCCCGCTCACCAAAGGCGCGCTCGAATACCATGCCGGCCGCCAAGAATTGTGGAGCCGCCAAGCCAAGCTGGCCTTCCCCATCCGCGACGGCATTCCCATCATGCTGGAAAACGAAGCCCGCCCCCTCACCGAAGAAGAGCTGCGCGCATGAGCACCCCGTTTACCGTTATCATCCCCGCCCGCCTGGCCTCCAGCAGGTTACCTGAAAAAGCCTTGGCCGATATTGCCGGCAAACCCATGGTGGTGCGCGTGGCCGAGCGCGCCAAGCTGAGCGAGGCGCAGCGCATCGTCGTGGCCACCGACCACACCGCCATTGCCGCTGCCTGCTCCGAATACGGCATCGAAGCCGTGCTCACCGGCAAACAGCACACCAGCGGTACCGCCCGCCTGGCCGAAGCCGCGCTGCTGTTGGGCATGGCCGATGAAGACATCGCTGTAAACGTGCAGGGCGACGAGCCGCTGATTGATCCCGCCCTCATCAACCGCACCGCCGAATTGCTCGGCAGCAGCAGCGCGCAAATGGCCACCGCCGCCCACCCGATTGCCGACGCGGCCGAGTTTCTCAACCCCAACTGCGTGAAAGTGGTGCTCGACCAACGGCGCAACGCCCTCTATTTCAGCCGCGCCCCCATCGCCTGGCCGCGCGACGCCTTCGCCGAAACGCAAGCCGTGCTGCCCGAAGGCTTCGCCCCGCTGCGCCACATCGGCCTGTATGCCTACCGCGTGGGCTTTTTGCACCAATACGTCGGCCTGCCGCCCTCGCCGTTGGAGAGCATCGAATCGCTCGAGCAACTGCGCGTGCTGTGGCACGGCGGCAAAATCGCCGTAACCGTGTGCGACAACGCCCCCGCCGCCGGCGTGGACACCGCCGAAGATTTGCAGCGCGTGCGCGATTGGTTTGCCCGTCATCCCGAAGAGGCTACCTGAAAATAAATAGCCCGGCCGAGCAAAGCCTATATGGTTTTAACTTCGTTGAGGTTGATGCTTTAACTGCGTTGAAGCTGATGCTTTCAGGTAGCCTGTTCTCCCGAAACAGCTTGCCTCCGCCTTGAACGACCGATTTTAAGGAGTTGAGTTATGCGTTTGTTCCGCCGCGTTGGTTTCGCCGCCCTCCTGATTGCCGTTGCCCTTTCTGCCGCTTATTTTGCGAACACCACCCGCCCGCTGCAAAATCCCGCTGCCCGCGCCAAAGCTGTTCGGCTGCCTGAAACCATGCCGCCGCCCGCATCGGCACAGGTCGGCAACGCGGATAAGGCGCCGCCCATCGTCCGCGCCGCCCGCAGCCAAATCGGCCAAACCGTGCGCTACGACCCCGCCTATACTGCGCTAGATTATCCGATGGGCGATGTGCCGATAGCAAAAGGCGTGTGCACCGATGTGGTGATTCGCGCACTGCGGCAGCAGGACATAGACTTGCAGCAGCTGGTTCACCAAGACATGAAAGCGAATTTTTCCGCCTACCCGAATCGCTGGGGGCTAAAACGCCCCGACCCGAATATCGACCACCGCCGCGTGCCGAATCTGGAGGTTTATTTCGCGCGGCACGGCTGGGCGGCGCAAGACGGATACCGCGCGGGCGACATTGTTACCTGGCGGCTGGCGGGCAGCGGGCTGCCGCACATCGGCATCGTATCCGACCGTAAACATGGTGATACACCGCTGATTATCCACAATATCGGTGCAGGCACGCGCGAAGAGGACATCCTGTTCCGCTACGAAATCGTCGGCCATTTCAGGCAGCCCGCCAATGTAGTGCTGTGAAGTGGCGGCGCGGCCAAGCCTGATGCTGTTTTTCAGGTAGCCTCCTCGCGCCAAGCAGGCTACCTGAAATTAACATCTGCCTAACAAAGAAACGAATATGACCACACCCGACAACACCGTCCGCCTTTCCAAACGCATGGCCGAACTCGGCCTCTGCTCGCGCCGCGAAGCCGATGTCTATATTGAGCGCGGTTGGGTGAGCGTGAACGGCGAGAAAGCCGTGCTCGGCCAAAAGGTGGGCACGGGCGACCGCATTGAGCTGCACCGCGCTGCATACGAAGAGCAGGCCGGGCGGGTTACCATTCTGCTGCACAAACCCGTGGGCTTCGTGAGCGGGCAGGCTGAAAAAGGCTACCGCAGCGCTGCCGAGCTGATTACAGAAGCCAACCATTGGCCGGAAGACCGCAGCCCGCAAAAGTTTAAAGCGGCACACCGCCACGGCCTCGCCCCCGCCGGCCGGCTGGATATCGATTCGGTCGGGCTGCTCGTGCTCACGCAAGACGGGCGCGTGGCCAAAAGCCTGATCGGCGAAAACAGCGGTGTGGAAAAAGAATATCTGGTGCGGGTGAAGGGCAAGCTTTCCGAAGAAGGCCTGCGCTTGCTGAACCACGGCCTGAAGCTGGACGGCGAAGCGTTGCGGCCGGCCAAGGTGTCGTGGCAAAACCAAGACCAGCTGCGCTTTGTGTTGAAACAGGGCAAAAAACGCCAAATCCGCCGCATGTGCGAGCTGGTGGGGCTGCGCGTGGTGGGGCTCAAGCGCATCCGCATCGGCAAAGTGAAACTCGGCGCGCTGCCGCCGGGGCAGTGGCGCTATCTGGCGCCGCACGAGCGGTTTTGATTGAAGATAATTGAATAAGGCTACCTGAAAACGAGCACGCGGGTTTCTGCGAAGCTAAATTTTCAGGTAGCCTTTTTGATTTTTGCTATATACGCTCGGGCGGCGGCTGTGGCAAAATGCCCGCTTGATTTTATCCCCGCATATTTAAGGAGTGCCACCATGTCCATCAGCAATGTAGTTCGCATGATTGAAGAAAACGATGTCCGTTTCGTTGATTTGCGATTCACCGACACCAAAGGCAAACAGCACCATTTCACCGTACCCGCAGCCGTAGTGCTGGACGATCCGGAAGAATGGTTTGAAAACGGCCAGCCGTTCGACGGTTCATCTTTCAGCGGCTGGGCGGGCGTTCAGGCCTCCGATATGCAGCTGCGCCCCGATCCGGCCACCGCCTTCATCGACCCCTTCTACGACGATGCCACCTTGGTGCTCACTTGCGATGTGATCGATCCGGCCAGCGGCCAGGGCTACGACCGCGACCCGCGCACCATCGCCCGCCGAGCCGAAGCCTATTTGAAAGCCAGCGGCGTGGGCGATACTGCCTATTTCGGCCCCGAGCCTGAGTTTTTCGTGTTCGACGGCATTGAGTTTGAAACCCATATGCACAAAGCACGTTTCGAAATCAGCTCCGAAAGCGCCGCCTGGTCGAGTGGTCTGCATCTGGACGGCCAAAACACTGGCCACCGCCCGATGGTAAAAGGCGGCTACTCTCCGGTTGCGCCGGTGGATGCCGGGCAGGATTTGCGCTCCGCCATGGTCAATATCCTGCAGGAAATCGGCATTGAAGTGGAAGTCCACCACGGCGAAGTCGGTACTGGCAGCCAGATGGAAATCGGTACTAAATTCAGCACCTTGGTACACCGTGCCGACCAAACCCAAGACATGAAATACGTGATCCACAACGTGGCGCACAACTTCGGCAAAACCGCCACCTTCATGCCCAAACCCTTGATGGGCGACAACGGCAGCGGTATGCACGTGCACCAATCCATTTGGAAAAACGGCCAAAACCTCTTCGCCGGCGACGGCTATGCCGGCTTGAGCGACACCGCCCTCTACTACATCGGCGGTATCATCAAGCACGCCAAAGCGCTGAACGCCATCGCCAACCCCTCCACCAACTCCTACAAACGCCTGGTGCCGCATTTTGAAGCGCCCACCAAACTGGCCTATTCAGCCAAAAACCGCTCCGCTTCGATCCGCATTCCCACCGTGCACAGCGTGAAGGCCCGCCGCGTTGAAGTGCGTTTCCCGGACCCCACCGCCAACCCCTATTTGATGTTCGCCGCGCTGCTGATGGCCGGGCTGGACGGTATCCAAAACAAAATCCACCCCGGTGATCCGGCCGACAAAAACCTCTACGACCTGCCACCGGAAGAGGATGTATTGGTGCCGACCGTGTGCGCCTCTTTGGAAGAAGCCTTGTTCGCCCTCAAAGCCGACCACGAATTCCTCCTGCGCGGTGGCGTGTTCAGCCAAGACTGGATCAACAGCTACATTGCCTTCAAAGAAGAAGACGTGCGCCGCATCCGCATGGCGCCGCACCCGCTGGAATTTGAAATGTATTACTCGCTGTAAGGCAGAATGAAAAGGCTACCTGAACAATCAGGTGGCTTTTTTATACCGAATGTTTGCCCTGGCTGCTGCCTTTCGCAGGTTCAGATAGCCTTTGTCCCATGATTGCACGAGACAAAATAGCAGCAGATTGAGCAAAATCGGATAGTTTGGAACAGAGGAATGCCAGTATGATGCCACCTGTTTTAAATTATCCAAGCAATAAGGAACACATCATGGGCGCACGCCGCAAATTTCCGATTCCACTCAGTTATTTCAGCACCACCATCGGCCTATTCGCGTTGGGTTTGTCGTGGCGCTATGGCGCAGCGGCAGGCCTGATGCCGACTTGGCCGAGCGAATGGCTGCTGGCAGCGGCATTTGCGGTGTGGTTGGTGCTGGTGGCGGCTTATGTGTGCAAGATATTGGCTTATCGCGATGAGTTTTTAGGCGACTTAACCGAT
Organism: Eikenella exigua; assembly: GCF_008805035.1. Classification (NCBI taxonomy): domain Bacteria; kingdom Pseudomonadati; phylum Pseudomonadota; class Betaproteobacteria; order Neisseriales; family Neisseriaceae; genus Eikenella; species Eikenella exigua. Next base: position 778,573 of record NZ_CP038018.1, read on the forward strand.
TTGGTGCAATGCTGTTTTCTCAGCGCCATTCCGATTACCACCATCTTGGCAGGCATTGCCGGGCTGCCTTATGCCGCCGGGGCGGCACGCGTGCTGGTGTATGCCGGCATTTCTGGGCAGCTGGCGTTTGCCATGTATCGTGCTGCCGGGCTGTGGCGCGGGCTGCACAGCTTGGCAGCCACTACGCCGGTGATTTATCTGCCTACGGTGGCCGCTAATTTCGTGAGTGCCACGGCGCTAGACGTGCTGGGGCAGCATGATTATGCGGTGTTGTTTTTCGGTGCGGGGCTGCTGTCTTGGTTTAGCCTGGAGGCGGCGATTTTAGGCAGGCTGCGCACGGCGGTGGCGGTTGCACCGCAGGTGCGCGGGATAGTGGGCATCCAGCTTGCGCCGGCCTTTGTGGGCTGTGGGGCGTATTTTGCGGTGAACGGCGGCGCAATCGACATTTTTGCGCTGGCCTTGATGGGATACGGCTGTTTGCAGTTTCTGCTGTTGCTGCGCCTGCTGGGCTGGTTTGCCGAGGGCGGGTTTAGCATGAGCTGGTGGGGCTTCTCGTTCGGCTTGGCGGCCATGTGCGGCTGCGGGCTGCACCTTTTGGCTGCGGGCAAGATGGTATGGCTGGGCACGGTGCTGGCGGTAAGCGGCTCGGCTGGGGTAGCACTGTTGTTGGCGGGAACGTTGTATTTGGTGTGGCAGGGGCGGTTTTTGGTGCGTTAGGCTGCTTGTGCCCTTGTTGCAAAGGCTACCTGAAAACGGTTGATACGGTTTCAGGTAGCCTTTTTGTAGCGGAGGAAGGTATCAGAGCAAATCCAATTGCGCTAAAGCCTGTTGCAGCTGGTCGGACATCCAGTGGTTGCTGGCAGCGAGGGTCATGAGGGCGGTGGCGGTTTCGATATTGCATTTGCCGCCGCCCACCGCGCCGGCCTGGCGCAGGGCGTTGCCTTGGGCGTAGGCGGTGCCGGTGCGGCCGTGGTGGGCTTGGCTGATGTTGAGCAACAGGCCGCCGTTTTGGGTGAAGTGTTGCACGGCGGCGAGCAATTCGGAGCTGGCGGGGGCGTGGCCTTGGCCGTAGGAAAGCAGGATGGCGGCTTCTTGGGGGAAGTGGCGCAGGCTGTGGGCGATTTGCTCGGGGCTGCTGCCGGGGGTGAGCAGGTGGCTGCACACGCGGGCGGCTGGGTTGAAGCGGGTGGGCAGGCCGCTGAGGCGGCAGGGCAGGGGTGTTTGGCTGCCAGGTGTTGAAGTGGGCGTTGTCGAAGCCTTGGTCGAGCTCGGTGCTGCATTTACTGCTGCCGATAGCGGGATAGAGCTGGCCGCCGAAGGCGATAACGGTGCCGTGCAGTTGGGGATTTTGCAGGGCGGCAATGGCGGTGTGGAGGTTGGCCGGGGCATCGCTGTTGGCGGCGTGGTAGGGCTTTTGCGCGCCGGTGAGGACGATGGGTTTGCCGCCGTTGTCGAGCGCAAGGGCGAGGAGGTTGGCGGTGTAGGCGAGGGTGTCGGTACCGTGCAAGACGAGGATGCCGTCGTGCTCGGGCAGGGCGGCTTGCAGGAGGGAGAGCCATTCTGCCCAATGTTGGGGGGTGATGTTGGAGCTGTCGATCAGAGGCTGGCAGATGTGCCAGTGGAACACGGCTTGTTCGGCATAGGGCTGCAGAGCTTGTTCGGCGAGTTCGGCATCGGGCACAAGGCCGTCGGGGCTGGGCTTCATGCCGATGGTGCCGCCGGTGTAGAGGACGAATATTTTTTGCATGGCGGAATGTTTTGTTGGAAATGGGATATGGAATTATAGGGGCTAGCTGAAAAATTGGGGTAGGGGGTTGGGGTTTCTTTTTCGGGTAGCCTTGGTGTGATTGAGGGAATGGATTAAAGGCTACCTGAAAAACCAATTAGTCGGTGTAAACAGGCAAATAGGGCTGGATTTGGTTTGCGGGTAGGTGTGCGGTTTCGTGCGGCGGATAGGTACCGGCGTAGATGTGTTCGCCGATGGCGGGGTCGTGTACGAACCAATCGTAGTAGGCTAATTCGCCTTGGGCATCAAACCAGTCGCAGCGGGCGGTTTGTGTGTTGATGTGGTAAGAGTGGGTGTAGCACAGAAGCTGGAGGCCGTTGCCGGTGTCGAGGTAGTCGGAAAAACCGTCTTCTTGTGTGAAGGACGGGGTGTGGTAGTGGTAAATCCGGCAGGCTGTGATGCGGCCGGCAGCGGCTGTGTAGCAAAAGAAGCCGCGTATGCGGTTTTGGGTGTCGAATTCGGCGGTGGTTTGGCTAATGAGCTGGCCGTGTTCGTTGAGCTCGGTGGTACAGACGGCAATGTCTTGATGATTGCGGATGATGATGAATTGGCGGTTGGAATCGGGATCGAGTGTGAGCATGGCATGGTTTAAAGGCTACCTGAAAAGTGTTTTGCTTTTCAGGTAGCCTTTTAGTTAGCTGATGGAATTACTGAACTTTAATCAGTTTAACATCGAATACCAGCACGGAGTTGGGCGGAATGCTGGGGTTGCCTTTGTCGCCGTAGGCGAGTTCGGCGGGGACGTAGAGGGTGTATTCGCCGCCTTCTTTCATCAACTGCAGGCCTTCGGTCCAACCTTTGATCACGCCGTCGAGCTTGAAGGTAGCGGGTTCGCCGCGTTTGATGGAGCTGTCGAACACGGTGCCGTCGAGCAATCTGCCTTCGTAGTGTACGGTTACAGTGCTCTTAGCAGTGGGCTGTTTGCCGGTACCTTCGGTTTTCACGCTGTATTGCAGGCCGGAGGGAGTGGTTTTCACACCTTCTTTGGCTTTGTTGGCTTCGAGGAAGGCTTTACCTTCTTCCAGCTGGCGGGTGGCCAGTTTGCCCATCTGGGCAGTATGGTATTGCTGCAGGATGTTGTTGGCTTCTTCGTCGCTCACGGGCAGCGGCTGGCTGGCCATACCGGCCTGCAGGCCTTTAATCAAGGTGGCTTGGTCGAAATCTAAGATAGTGTTGGCGTCGCCCAGCTGTTGGCCTTGGAGGTAGCCGATGAGGTAGCTGGCTTTTTGTTGTTCGGTCATGCCGGCCAATACGTCGGAGGCGGCGGCAAGGCCCGAAGCGGCAGCGGGGTCGGATGCGGTTGAAGCTGCAGCAGGGGAAGATACGGCCGGAGCAGAGGCGCTGCCAGAAGTGGGCTGTTGGTTACAGGCGGCCAGGGCGAATACCACGGCGGCGGCCAGCAGGCCAGTGCGGAATGTGTTGGTTTGCATAAAACTCCCTAATGTGAATGAAAGGAAACAACAGCGAGCATTACATCATTTCCGCCGTGCCGTTTCAATCGGTTTTACCTGAATTAAAAGGCCTCGGCTTGTTTTTTCGCAGCAGAAGTGATGAAATTCCGCCTTTGTACCGAACACACAGAAAGATTTGCTATGCCACCCGTTTGCCTGCCGCGCGGCCCGATTATGGCCGATGTTGCCACCCACCGCCTGAGCGAGGAAGAAAAACAACGCCTGCTGCACCCAGCCGTTGGCGGTGTGATTTTGTTTCGCCGCAATTACCAAAACCGCAGCCAACTTCAGGCTTTGTGTGCCGAAATCAAGGCATTGCGTACGCCGGAGTTGGTGATTGCCGTGGATCATGAGGGCGGGCGAGTGCAGCGCTTTATCGAAGGCTTCACCCGTCTGCCGGCCATGAGCACGCTGGGTGGCATTTGGGAAAAGCAAGGCCAAGCAGCGGCAGAAGCGGCGGCGGAACAGGTGGGTTGGGTGTTGGCGACAGAATTGCGCGCTTGCGGGGTGGACTTATCGTTTACGCCGGTGTTGGATTTGGATTGGGGACAGTGCGCCGTGATCGGCAACCGCAGCTTCCACTGCCAAGCTGATACCGTTACCGCGCTGGCGCTGGCGCTGCAACGAGGGCTCAACCGGAGCGGCATGCAAAGCTGCGGCAAACACTTCCCCGGCCACGGCTTTGTTTCCGGCGACAGTCACCACGTCTTGCCCGAAGACCCGCGTAGCCTGGCCGAACTGATGGCGGCAGATATCCAGCCTTTCCGCGCCCTGGCCGCCGAGGGCATGGCCGCCGTGATGCCTGCGCATGTGGTGTACCCGCAGGTGGACGCGCAGCCCGCCGGTTTTTCGAGCATCTGGCTGAAGCAGATTTTGCGCCAGGATTTGGGCTTCAACGGCGTGATTTTTTCCGACGACCTCACCATGGAGGGCGCCAGCATGGCCGGCGGCATCCGCGAGCGGGCAGCGCAATCTTTTGCCGCCGGCTGCGATATCGTGTTGGTGTGTAATCGCCCCGATTGGGTGGACGAACTGCTCGAAGGCTTCAGGTTACCTGAAAACCCGCAACTGGCCGAGCGCTGGCAATACATGGCCGGGCGCGGCACGCCAGAAGATTACGCCGCAGTAATGCAACAGCCTGAATTCCAAGCCGCCCAAGCCTTCACCGCCGCCCTTTCCTCGCCGCAAGATTTGGCCGGTGGGGTGAAAGTGGGCGAGGCGTTTTAAGGAGGATACTTATGTTGAACCCGAAAATTTTCAGCCTGCCGGAAGAAGAGCTGCCGGTAAAAGACGTGCCGCAGGGCTATGCCATCGTTTCCGACCAGGTTGCCAAAGAAGGCATGCCGATCCGTTTTCTGTATCGGGAAGAGCCTGATTCGGCCTTCCCGCCCGATAGCGGCTGGCGGATGTTTTCCAGTTTTGAAGACGATGATTATGCCGACAATGCGGCCAACTTCCACCTCTACAGCCTGCAACGCATGGCTAACTACCAGCCGGCGATCGCCAAATTGCTGCACAGCTCCACCGGCTCGGTGTTTGAGCAGGATTTACACCAGCCGGATTTTGTGGCGGTGAGCGATTGGGAGATTCCGCAGGAGTGAGCTTGGTGTCATCATTGTGATGGCGGGCGGTATAGAGGCTACCTGAAGTGGTTTTTTGATTTTCAGGTAGTCTTTTGTTGTGGCCGGGCAAGCCAGGCTGATCAATTAGCTTGTGGCCAATTCAAAATATTTCTGCATCACCAACAGGCTGGTGATCAGTTCTTGCCTGTGGTTGAAGAAGGGCTGCATATAGGCGTTGGCGTTGCGGATGATGCGTTCAGCGGCGTAGGGGTGTTGTTGGTAGAAGGCGAGTTTTTCTTCGAAATCGCTGTAGTCTGGCTGGAGGTGGACGTAGTGGACTTCAGGCTGCAGCAGGCCCTCCAGCAGCCAGGTTTCGTAGGCGGGGGTGGTCATGAAACAGAGGGAGCGGGAGGCGAGTATCCATTTGAGGTTGGTAGCGACGTCGTTGCCTTCGATGCTGAGGATGTATTTGTATTGCAGCTGTTGGCCTACGCTCATGAAGCTGCGGTGGTAGGGCTGGCCGATGGATTGTTTGTGTACGCAGCCGACGTCGCACTGGGGATGGTCGTGGTATTGGTGCAAGAAGCGCAGGCGCTGCTCTTGGAAGGCGGCGCCGCGCCAGACGAGTTGGTTGCGTTTGGCGGCAAAGGGGGTGCGGTCGGGGTAGATGTAGAAGTGGCGCACGCTGTCGAGCTTGAGCAAAATGGAGTGTTGGTTATCGCTCCGGATGGGGCGGCTTTTCACGAAAGAGGGCTGGGCGGGAATGTGGGTGACGTCGCCGAATTCGTAGGCGAAGCGGGCTTCTGCCGGGAAGTGGCGCAGGAGGGCGGCGAGGTCGTAGTAGTAGGCAGAGGTGTGGCTGCCGCGTTTGAAGTTGCCGGCTTGGCCTACCGGGGTGAGGCTACCTGAAAGGGTAAATGGCAGGTTTTGCCGGTTGCAGTAGTCCACGCGTTGCCGGATTTGTTGCTGGGTTTCGCTCGGTAGGCGGGCAAACTCGGCCAATACGGGCTTGATGGATCTGGCGAGCAGGCGGTGTGGCAACAGGCCGAATGGGCTGTGGCGGGTGTAGTAGGCGAGTTTGTGCAGGCGGCGGTGGTAAATGCCGAAGTCGATGGGCATAGCGGTTTAGCGGGGTTGCATCAGTTGTTTGGCTTCCTGGCGTTTGAGCTTCCAGCCGTGGGAGCAACCGGGGCAAGTGAGGTAGTATTTTGATTCCATGCGGAATAGGGGGATGAAGAAGAAGGTGAATTTGGTGTAGGCGTTGGTGATGTGCAAATTAACGCGGTTGTTGCAGTTGCCGCAGATGCAGCTCTCGCCGCTTTCGCCGAGGTCATCGAAATAGCCTTTGCTGCCCCAGATGAAGATCATGGTGTTTTCCCTTTGAGATGGTCAGATGTGAAAGCCGAGCCGGCATATGGCAGCCGGCTCGGCTGGTTTGTTTATACGATTTCGGCTTTGGTGATGACTATGGGATCAACCGGCACGTCGTCGTGGTAGCCGTGGCGTTTGGTGGCCACGCCTTCGATGGCATCAACAACATCTTGGCCTTCCACCACTTTGCCGAATACGGCGTAGCCCCAGCCGTGCAGGCTTGGGGAGGTGTGGTTGAGGAAGTCGTTGTCTTTGGTGTTGATGAAGAATTGGGAGGAGGCGCTGTGCGGGGCTTGGGTGCGCGCCATGGCGAGGGTGTATTTGTTGTTTTTCAGGCCGTTTTGCGCTTCATTTTTAATCGGGGCGCGGGAGGGCTTTTCCTGCATGTTTTCGTCCATGCCGCCGCCTTGAATCATGAAGCCTTTGATCACGCGGTGGAAAATAAGGCCGTCGTAGAAGCCGTCTTTCACGTATTGTTCGAAGTTGGCGGCAGTTTCGGGGGCTTTTTCGTGGTCGAGTTCGATGCCGATGGTGCCGAAGTTGGTGTGGAGTTTGATCATGTTTATTGTCCTGTAATTAGGTTGGAGAAAAGGGAAGAGGCTACCTGAAAAACGGTTTGGGTTTCAGGTAGCCTTTTTATGTTGGGATTATTGCGAAAGAACGCGCACTTGGCGGATAACGATGGGCGTGCGCGGCACGTCTTGATACATATCCACGGTGCCGGTGGGAATGCCGGCGATTTTGTCCACCACTTCCTGCCCGGCGGTTACTTTGCCGAACACGGCATAGCCGTAGCCGCGTGCGGTGGGAGCGGTGTGGTTGAGAAATTCATTGTCTTTCAAGTTGATGAAAAACTGGCTGGTGGCGGAGTGCGGTTGGGCTGTGCGTGCCATGGCGATGGTGTAGCGGTTGTTTTTCAGGCCGTTGGTAGCTTCGTTGTCGAGAGCGCGGCGGATGGGGGCTTTTTCGGCCATTTGAGCAGTGAGGCCGCCGCCTTGAATCATGAAGCCGGGAATCACACGGTGGAAAATAGTGCCGTTGTAAAAGCCGCTGCGGGCGTAGGCGAGGAAGTTTTCCACGGTTTTCGGCGCACGGGTTTCATCCAAGGAAAGCTCAATATTGCCTTGGCTGGTTTCGAGCATCACGCGGGTTTCGGCGTGGGCGGCGAGGGCGGAGCAGCTGAGTACGGCGGCCAGGATGAGTGTGCGGAACGGTTTGTTCATGATATTGGTTAAGATATGGAAATGAATAAGGGCGTTAGGGTAAAGGCTACCTGAAAATTTTGCAAGCACGGTTACAGCGCTTTTGCCAGCTGTGTCAGCTGGCGTTGTGGTATTACTCATGCTGTTTGCAACTCCTCGCCCGGCAAGAAGAAAGAACAGCTTCCGCTGCCATAGAGGCTGGCTATGGTGAGAAGGGTTGTTTTAAATACAGAAAGCATTGATTGTGTTAAAATTACCCACTTTTTATATTCTAATTTTCCGCAAAGGCACACCCATGATTTCCACTTCCGGCATCACCATGCAGTTTGGCGCGAAGCCGCTGTTTGAAAACGTCTCCGTCAAATTCGGCGAAGGCAACCGCTACGGCCTCATCGGGGCGAACGGCTCGGGCAAATCCACCTTCATGAAGATTTTGGGCGGCGATTTGGAGCAGACCAGCGGCGAAGTGGCGATTGAACACGGCGTGCGTTTGGGCAAACTGCGCCAAGACCAGTTTGCCTACGAAGACATGCGCGTGCTGGACGTGGTGATGATGGGGCATACCGAAATGTGGGCGGCGATGACCGAACGCGACGCGATTTACGCCAATCCCGAAGCCACCGAAGAAGACTATATGCACGCCGCCGAACTGGAAGCCAAGTTCGCCGAATACGACGGCTACACCGCCGAAGCGCGTGCCGCCGAATTATTGAGCGGCGTGGGCATTGCCGAAGAACTACACAACGCCACCATGGCGGAAGTTGCCCCCGGCTTCAAGTTGCGCGTGCTGCTGGCGCAAGCCCTGTTTTCCAAACCCGACGTGCTGCTCTTGGACGAGCCGACCAACAACTTGGACATCAACACCATCCGCTGGCTGGAAGGCGTGTTGAACCAATACGACAGCACTATGATTATCATCAGCCACGACCGCCACTTCCTAAACGAAGTCTGCACCCACATGGCGGATTTGGACTACAACACCATCACGGTTTACCCCGGCAACTACGACGATTACATGCTCGCCTCCGCCCAATCGCGCGAGCGCGCGCTGAAAGACAATGCCAAAGCCAAAGAAAAAATGCAGGAATTGCAAGAATTTGTGGCGCGCTTCTCTGCCAATAAATCCAAAGCCCGCCAAGCCACCAGCCGTCTGAAACAGGCCGACAAAATCAAAGCAGAAATGGTGGAAGTGAAACCGTCCACCCGCCAAAACCCGTATATCCGCTTTGAAACCGACGAAAAAAACAAGCTGCACCGCCAAGCCGTGGAAGTGGAAAACTTGGCCAAATCGTTCGACAAAACCCTGTTTGAAAAACTGTCTTACATTCTGGAAGCCGGACAACGCCTCGCCATCATCGGCCCGAACGGCGCGGGCAAATCCACTCTGCTGAAACTGTTGGCTGGTGCGTTTGACGAAAAACTTTCCGACATCAAACCCGATGCAGGCAGCATCAAATGGGCGGAAAAAGCCACCGTCGGCTACTATCCGCAAGACCACGAAAACGACTTCGACTGCGACATGGACCTGACCGAATGGATGCGCCAATGGGGGCAGGAAGGCGACGACGAGCAAGTGATTCGCGGCACGCTCGGCCGTTTGCTGTTCGGCAGCAACGACGTGGTGAAGAAAATGAAAGTGCTCTCCGGCGGTGAAAAAGGCCGTATGCTCTACGGCAAACTGCTGTTGCTGCGCCCCAATGTGCTGATTATGGACGAACCCACCAACCACATGGACATGGAAAGCATCGAGTCGCTGAACATGGCGCTGGAAAAATACAAAGGCACGCTGATTTTCGTGTCGCACGATCGCCAATTTGTATCCTCGCTTGCCACCCAGATTATCGAGCTCGACGGCAAAGGCGGCTTCGAGTACTACATGGGTGATTACGAAGGCTACTTAGCCAAGAAAGGCTTGGTGTAACACCAAAGGCTACCTGAAAGAGAAATCAATTTTCAGGTAGCCTTTTCCAGATGGTTCAAATAAAAATATAAGAAAGGGAAAGCATGTTCACACTCAATGGATTTGGCACCACATTTATCGGCGAATGCGATTACGAGCCGGACGGCACTTACATCACCACGGCATGGATTGTGGCTTTATGGATACCGCTGATTCCGCTGTATAGCGCACGGATTTTGTTGGTGGAACCGACCATGCTCTCCGGCACGAATTATCAAATTATCAAGCAGCCAGTGCATTGGGGTCAGGCTCGGCGGATATGGGCGTACACACTCGGGATTCCCGCTCTGCTTGCCTTGTTTGTTTGGATGGTGGGTGTGTTGGATTCATTGTCGCCGCTGGCGAGGTAAATCCTATTTTGGCTGGCGGTGGGCGTGATGCTTGTCTACGCTCTTTTGCCGTTTTTCCTGCGCTATCGGGCTTGTAAGGCAATCGGGCTGCGTTACAAGGAGCTGAATGAATCGCCTCTTACTTGGCTGATAGTAGTGTTGCTGTTGCTTGCATTCGGTTATGGGGTATTGTTTGGGAACAAACCATAGCGCAGGCTTGGAATCTGCCCAAGCATGAGGCTACCTGAAAATCGGTAAAGCAGTTTTCAGGTAGCCTGTAGCTGAAATATTTTCCATACAGGCCAGTCAAGGCCGTATGCAGCACTTTGGTTATGCATAGTGCAAATGAAACGGGACGGTTGTTCAAAACCGTCCCGCCATTTTTTGGCTGCCTGCCTGTTGTAGCTGCCTTTGCCTTTCTTTTTGCGTTCCGTTTTGTGCCGGAACAGATTGGAATGCACCAGCGCTTTGAGTGCGTTATCACGGATTTTGCCTTTATTGAGTTGATGTGTCATAGGGCTTTCCTTTTGTTTTGTATTAAAACGGGCGCGGATTGTAGCCTGCCGGTTAGGATGGGGCAAGAGGGGGCAGGCTACCTGAAAATTGATGTTGTTAAGCAGAGGGGCTATGATGCTGCAAGGTTTTGCATTATTGCTTTACGGTACTTTCAGATAGCTTTATTGAGGAAATAACACAATGGAAAATCATGATTATCTTTCCTGTCGTAAAGAGATACGGGAGTGGGAGTTTGGCAGAGGCTTGTTGAACGGGTGGGCTACTGTGTTTGGTGCCGCGGCGTTGCTCACTATTCTTGGACGGATAATTTTGCTATCTGGGCAATATCGAATAACGGTATTGCACTTGGGTATCTTGCTGCTGCTTGCCTTAGCGGTATGCAGGCTGGTGTGGTGGCGGTGGCATGGCAAACGTACCGGACCACGCGAGTTTGTGCGTTTGGAGGAAGAGGGTATCCGTTATTGTTTATCGGGTGCGGGCGAAGGTTTTGTGGCTTATGAATGGTTGCAATTTGTGAATTTGCGGGGCGGAAACTTTCCCAGCAAATTGTTATTGCAATACCGTATGCCGGAACAGGCCGGCGTAGTGCCGCAAACGCTCAGTTTGAATTTGAATCGGATTAAGCCGTCGTCTGCAGCCGGAAACCAGGTGTGGCTTAACAGCGCGGGGAATGCTTTGGAATTGGCGGAGGAAATCAGAAATCGCTGCCGGCCGGGGCAGCTGTATGGCAAATTAGTGTATTGATTGCCGGTTTGGCGTGGTGCTGTGTTTTTCAGGTAGCCTTGGTATGGAAAAGGCTACCTGAAAACTTAAATGCTTAAGCGCTTTCTTGCTCCAGCACAAATCTTGCACCTCCGTCTTGCGCTAAGAGTTCGGTGAGGGCAGGCAGGTTGGCGGCGAGCTGTTCGGCCAGCAGGTAGGGCGGGTTGATAACGAACATGCCACTGCCGTGCATGCCGAAGCCGTCGCTGCGCGGGGCGTGGGCATGCAGTTCGGCTTGCAGCCAATGGGTAACGGGCGGCAGTTTACACAGTTCGGCAGGCAGTTGGCGGCTTTCTTCGCGCGAAAGGCAGGGATACCACAGCAAATAGCAGCCGGTGGCGAAGCGGCGCAGGGCGGCCTGCAGGGTTTTGACTACTTGGCGGTAGTCTTGCTTTTGCTCGTAGGGCGGATCGATAAGAACCAAAGCGCGGCGCGTCGGGGGCGGCAGGAGGGAAATCAGACCTTGGTAGCCGTCGCTTTGTTTGGCGATGATGCGGCGGTCGGCGCGGGTGTTTTCCTGCAGCAGGGCGAAGTCGGCGGGGTGCAGCTCAAACAGGCGCATTTTGTCGCTGTCGCGTAGCAGGCTTTGGGCAAGGCGGGGCGAGCCACAATAGAAATCGGGCGTGGGCAGGATATGGCGCAGGTGTTGGCGGAATTGTTCCAGCTCGGCAGGCAGGGCGGGCGCGGCGAGCAGGCGGCTGATGCCTTGTTGGTGTTCGCTGGTTTTTTGTGCGGCATCGTCTGCCAGGCGATATAAGCCGGCTCCGCTGTGGGTGTCGATATACCAATAGGGCTTGTCTTTACGGTTGAAGTAGCTGAGGGTGAGAAACAGGATAAAATGTTTGAGCATGTCGGCATGGTTGCCGGCATGGAAGGCGTGGCGGTAGCTGAGCATGGGGTGGCGCTGAGTTGGGAAAGACGGCATTTTATAGCGGGTTGGTTGGCTTCCGCTACTTTGGCTAAATATTGCAGATAAAAAAAGGTGTGGCAGTTGGCCACACCTAAACACACACACATCAAGAGGAAAATGAATCCAATGTTGCAAGAAACAGGAGTATCTCTATTTCAACCAACCGGTTTTGCTTGCCAGCTGGGCACTAAATCCTTTCAACTTGGAGGGGATTATAAAGATAATGGTCGGGAGAAATATTGACCAAAATCAAATGAACGACAATTCATAGCTCGAAAGTTTGGCAATTTATGCGTAAAAGAGGCTCCGTTAGCAAATTATCGGTATGTTCTGGCTTTTCAGGTAGCCTCAAATAGCTTAAACGGGCTGCCACAGGGTATGCCGGCATGCTAAAATGTCTGTATATTAACAAGATGCCGTGCAACAGAACAGTTAGCAGGCAGGGGAAAACCCTTGCCAACCGGCCTGAACTAGGGAGGGGTGGCATGCGGCCTAGCCGCAATAGCCGCCGAAAGAAAGATTTAAATACGGTTGGAACGAATGATTAAATTTGCACTCGGGCGCAAAGCCGTTAAGCTGGTGAAAACAAACCGGACGGAGCAGGATAATCTGCCCGATGCCGAAGCCTACTACCGCCGCGCCCAACAATTGCTGGAAGCAGAAGGCACCCGCGAAAAAGCCGTGGCCGATATGCTCCAAGCCGCCGAAATGGGGCTCCAGCAGGCGCAATACGAACTGGGCGAGTGGAACCGTCAAGGCCAAAATGTGTCGCAAAATTATGCTACCGCGCTCTATTGGCTGGAGCGTGCCGCTGCTTCAGGCTACTTGAAAGCCGCCTACAGCCTGGCTTTGATGCAGGCCAACGGCGAAGGCATGCAGCAAGATGTATTGGCCGCCAGTCAAGTGATGCAGCATCTGGCTGCGCAAAAATTCCCGCCGGCCATCGTGTGGCTGATGGAAAACGCGGCCGCCCACGGCCAGCACCAAAAAGCCTTCGCCTGGGCCTCCCACGCTGCCGCGTTGGGCGAGCCGCAGGCGCAATACCATATGGCCTATGCCCTCCTGCACGGCTTGGGCACCAAAACCGACGTGCGTCAAGGCATCAGCTGGCTCAAACGCGCCGCCGAACACGACTACGGCGATGCGCAATGGCAGCTTGCCCGCCTGTATGAAACCGGCCGCTTCGGCGGCATGGACAAAGCCAAAGCCTTGCATTGGTATGAACGTGTGGCCGCCAAAGGCGTGGTGGCTGCCCAAAGCAAGGCCGGGCACATGCGGCTCAATGGCATCGGTTGTGCTGCCGACCCCAAAGCCGCCGTACAATGGATTATCCAAGCTGCCAACGCCAACGACTCGGAAGCGTTGAACCTGCTGGCCAAACAGCTGCTCACCGGGCAGGGCATCCAGCAAAACTTCGATGCCGCCGTGCGCTGCTTGGAGCAAGCTGTGCGCTTGGGTAATGCTGATGCTATGTATCAAATGGGCGATGTGTACCGCTACGGCTTGGGCGTATCTAAAGACGACAAACTGGCGCGGCAATGGTATGAACAGGCTGTGCTCAACGGGCATGAAGAAGCCAAAGAAAAGCTGGCCGAGCCGGTGAAACCCCAGCGCCGTGCGTCCGATCCGGTATGCCATCTGCCCGACCCGGAAGAACAGCTGGCCGAAGAACACTACCGGCAAGCCTTCGTTTGCCATTTCGGCCTCAATGGTGCCACACAAGACATCGGCCAAGCGTTCTCGCTCTATAAAGCCGCCGCTGAATACGGCCTGCCGCGTGCGCAAACCAATCTCGGCATGATGTTTTTCCTTGGCGAATTTGTGGGGAAGGACTACGAAAAAGCCGCTGCTTGGTTTAAAAAAGCCGCCCTCCGACACGACCCCGTGGCGCATTACAACCTCGCTTGCCTCTACTATCACGGCTGGGGCGTGCGCGCTAACGCCGGCGAAGCGATTTCCCACCTCAAAGCCGCCATCGCGCAAGGCCATAAGAACGAAGGCGAGTGGCAGAAGCTCTTAGAGCAATGGCAGGAAGAATTGGCTTAGGGCTGCCTGAAATCAAAAGGCTACCTGAAAAATGGCAAACGGTTTTTCAGGTAGCCTTTATATGCAGTGATGGCGAAACGCAATGCCTGCCTTAAAATATTTCGCCTCAGGCACCGCCTGCCTGCACTTTAAACCCGCCGCATTCGCCCTTATTTGCCGCTTAGAATTTACTCAAGGCCGACTTGCCCGCAAACCCCGCTTTGCGCCACAATAAGCCCATCCCGCATAGCACAGAAAAAGGAATAAATCATGTCCGACATTGATCACAGCGATCCCATTATCTTCACTGAAAGTTGCTGCAATAAGGTAGCCGAGCTGATTGCCGAAGAAAACAACCCCGATTTGAAACTGCGCGTGTTCGTGAACGGCGGCGGCTGCTCCGGCTTCCAATATGGCTTCACTTTCGACGAAATTGTGAACGATGACGACTTTCAAATCGAAAAAAGCGGCCTCGTTTTCCTAATCGACCCGATGAGCTACCAATACCTGCTCGGCGCGGAAATCGACTACACCGAAGGCCTGCAAGGCTCACAATTCGTTATCCGTAGCAACCCGAATGCCGTAACCACCTGCGGCTGCGGTTCTTCATTTTCGGTTTGATTGATTCAAGCGCATGAATGAAAGGCTACCTGAAAGTTTCAGGTAGCCTTTTAGATTAAGAATGCTACAGCGTTGGCTTGCCTTGCCGTATTACTCATGCTATCCGCACTCCCGACTTATCTTTAATCCGCATATATTGAATGGCATAAAAAAGCCGGCTGTCTCCAGCCGGCTGGTTTTATTTCAAGCGAGGCGATCAAAGCTATCTGCTTATGCGCCGTATACCGGGAATTGGTCGCACAAGGCTTTCACTTCGCCGGCTACGCGAGCCAAGTTGGCTTCGTCTTCGGGTTTGTCCAGCACATCGGCCACCAGGTTGGCCAGTTTGCGGGCGGCAGCTTCGTCGAAGCCGCGGGTGGTGATGGCGGCAGTACCTACGCGGATGCCGGAGGTAACGAAGGGTTTTTCCGGGTCGTTCGGGATGGCGTTTTTGTTGATGGTAATCAACGCTTTGCCCAGTGCAGCTTCAGCGGCTTTGCCGGTGATGTGTTTCGGGCGCAGATCCACCAGGAAAACGTGGCTTTCGGTGCGGCCGGAAATGATGCGCAGGCCACGGTTTACCAGCTCTTCGGCCATGGCGGCAGCATTGATCTTCACCTGTTTGGCGTATTGCTTGAATTCGGGTGACAGGGCTTCTTTGAAGGCCACGGCTTTGGCGGCAATCACATGCATCAGCGGGCCGCCTTGCAGGCTGGGGAAAATAGCGGAGTTGAGCGCTTTTTCGTGGGTGTTGTCACGGCACAGAATCACGCCGCCGCGCGGGCCGCGCAGGGTTTTGTGGGTAGTGGTGGTAACGAAGTCGGCATGCGGCACGGGGTTGGGGTATTCGCCGGCGGCAATCAGGCCGGCATAGTGTGCCATATCCACAAATAGGTAAGCGCCTACTTTATCAGCGATTTGGCGGAAGCGTGCCCAGTCGATTTCCAAGGCGTAGGCGGAGGCGCCGGCCACAATCATTTTGGGTTTGTGTTCGAGTGCGAGGCGTTCCACTTCGGCGTAGTCGAGCACTTCGTTTTCGTCCAGGCCGTAGGTGATGGCGTTGTAGAGCTTGCCGGAAATGTTTACCGATGCGCCGTGGGTGAGGTGGCCGCCGTGGGCGAGGCTCATGCCGAGGATGGTATCGCCGGGTTTCAATACGGAGGCATACACGGCTTGGTTGGCCTGCGAGCCGGAGTGGGGTTGTACGTTGGCATAGGTGGCGCCGAACAGTTTTTTCACGCGCTCGAGGGCAAGCTCTTCGGCCACATCTACGTGTTCGCAGCCGCCGTAGTAGCGTTTGCCGGGGTAGCCTTCGGCATATTTGTTGGTGAGCTGGCTGCCTTGGGCTTCCATCACAGCGTAGCTGGCATAATTTTCGGAGGCAATCAGTTCGACGTGGTCTTGTTGGCGGTGCTCTTCAGCGGTAATAGCAGCGGTGAGTTCAGGGTCATATTGTTCTATGGTGATGCTGCGGGAAAACATGCTTGGATCTCCTTTAGTAAAGGCAATGGTAGGACGCTGGTGGTGTCGGGGGGATAAGCTGAACAGACCTTCTCTTGCCCCCAACCGTGCTACTTGCATTATTTGCAGTTCGTTGGGTAAAAAAGGGGAGGAGTTTATTTAACTCTAATGCGCTGTATTGTAGCTGAATTCGGTGGTTATAGTTAAGGCACTTACTTGCTTCTTACTGCGTTGGCTTGCTTTGCGGTACTACTTGTACTGTGTGCTGTACTGTTCAGTGGTCTCGCCGCCTTGTATGAAAATATTATAGCCTGATCTAGATAGCCAGGACAGACTATCTCTTACCATTTGTTTCAACATGGCAATCTGAGACTTCATTTCATTGTTGTTAAATCGCCATTCGCACTCTTTCAAATACAGCTCGAAATACTTTTTCGGAATACTGTTGAACTTGCGTAAATGACGTTTGGCCCGGTTCTAGAAATTCTCAATCCCGTTAATGTGGTTTTGCCTGCCTGCAAAATGAGTGTGGTAATTAATGTGCAAGCGGCTAAGCTAACATCCAATACATTGGGATACTGTGACAATCGGTATAAGCTACGCTGTCCGGCCTTATCTGCTCCCGGATAATCGGTAGTAGGGTAGCCGCTAATATTGGCTACGGTAACGGTGTAAACCTTGCCATTACGCTTTAACAGCCAGAATACCATAACTTTGCCGTCTGCTCCGCGACTGCGTTTGCCTTTGCGGCCGCCTTCCAAATAACCTTCATCTGCTTCTACTTCGCCATCAAATCGTTCCAAGTGCTCGCCAACTATGAAAAGAAAGCAAACTCAAACGGTGAAAGTAGTAGGCAGCGATGGTTTTATTGACTCCGGTCAATTCGGTGTCAGTACGGGCGGTTGCCCCTGCAACGAACAATTCGATCAGTTTGTCTTGGACAGGCTGATTGAGGCGATTTCTCTCATGGGAATGCTTTAATCAAATCTGAGTATTCCTAATTATCTAGGACAGCTCCAAAAATAATTGCTTCAGCTATATGCAGAGGGCGGAGAGAAAGGTTACCTGAAATTTTTAGGCAGCCTTTTAACGGGTGGCAAGATATAGGGAGAAGATTGAGTGATGAACGTTTGCCGAATTACGGTGCGAGGTTGTCTTGCAGCCATTTCAGGTAGACTTCCACGCCGTCGTATACGGGCAGCAGCAGGATTTGCGGGCAATCGTAGCTGTGGTGTTCGAGGATGAGGCGTTCAACGGCGGGATAGTGCCGAGTGGCGGTTTTGATGGTGAGGCGGATTTCATTGTCGCAGCAGAGTTTGCCCTGCCAGATGTATTGGCTTTGAATGGTTTCGTATTGCACGCAGGCGGCGAATTGATGTTGCAGCAGGAGGCCGCCGATGCGTTCGGCTTCGGCTTGGCTGGGGCAGGTGGTGAGGACGATGGCGGGTTGGCAGGCGGACATGGTGGTAAGGAGAAGATAGGGTTTCAGGTAGCCTTTCCAATTCAAAGGCTACCTGAAACCGGTCGGCTTATTTTTCCAACAGGCCGGGCACGAAGCGCAGCAGGGTGTCGCGCAGGGGAATGAGTTTGCCATGGAAGAAGTGGGAGGATTGGGGCAGCACAACCACGGGGATGTCTTGCGGGGCGGCCCAGCTGAGGGCGTTGGCCAGCGGCACCACTTCATCAATTTCGCCGTGGATCACCAAGGTGTGCACCGGGTCGGCGGCTTGGGCGGCGGGCACTTCATACATGCCCACGGCGGGGCCGAGTAGCACGAGGGCATCGGGTCGGCGCTGTTGGGCGGCAAACAGGCTCACGTAGCCGCCGAAGGAGAAGCCGGAAATGATGAGTTGGGTGGCATGGGGGTGTTGGCTTCGGGCGTAGTCGATTACGGCGAGGCAGTCGTCGGTTTCGCCGCGCCCGTAGTCGTGTTCTCCTTCGCTTTTGCCTACGCCGCGCAGGTTGGGTAGGTAGCAGTGGAAGCCAAGGCGGGCATAGACTTTAGCGGCAGTTTGGATCACTTTGTTGGTAAACGTGCCGCCGTGCAGAGGATTGGGGTGGTTGATGATGGCCACTCCGCGTTCGGGGGGTTCAGCCGGCAGATAGATGGTGTGCAGGCGGCCGGCAGGACCGTTTATCCAGAGTAGGTGTTGTGGAGTTAGCATAGTTTTTTAGTTTGTGAATGAGATTCATAGTAAATTAATTTTAAAGCAAGACAGCGTTGGCTTGCCTTGCTGTACTACTATACTATCTGCAGCTCACCGCCTTGTCCTGATTTAAACTTAATCCACTACAAGTTTCAGGTAGCCTGAATGGGTTTGAGGGCTACCTGAAAACTAGTGGCAGGTAATGCTCTAGGCCTAGCCAAGGAACAGACGGTAGGCGGTGTTGTCGGTTTGTTCGGTGTGCACATAGCCCAGCTCTTGCAGGAAGGTGGCAAAGGCTTGGTTGTCAGCGGGTGGTATGTCGATGCCCACCAGCACGCGGTCGTAATCCGAACTGTGGCTGAGGTAGTGGAACAGGGTAATGTTCCAACCGCTCTGCATGCGGTCGAGGAAGTAGGCCAACGCACCGGGGCGTTTGGGAAATTCAAAACTGAACAAACGTTCGTGCGCTACTTTGCCGGTACGCCCACCCACCATGTAGCGAATGTGAATTTTGGCGGTTTCATTTTTGGTAAGGTTGGTGTTGGGCAGGCCGGCGGCGGTGAGCGCGGCACTGACTGCGGCCAGGTCGGCTGCGCCTTTGCTTTGGATACCCACAAAGATGTGGGCGGTGGAGTTGTCGCTGTAGCGGTAATTGAACTCGGTGATGTTTCGGTTACCCAATATGTTGATGAATTTTAGGAAACTACCAGGCTGCTCGGGGATCGATACGGCAAAAATACTTTCGTTGCTCTCGTCCAGCTCGCTGCGCTCGGAAACATGACGCAAGCTGTGGAAATTGATATTGGCGCCGCTGGTTACGGCAATCAGGGTTTGCCTCTGCACTTGCTCACGGGCGATGTAGGCTTTGAGGCCGGCTAAGGCCAGCGCGCCGGCGGGCTCACAGATGCTGCGAGTGTCGTCGAAAATGTCTTTGAGTGCGCCGCAGATAGCATCGGTATCTACTGTGATGATTTCATCCAAGAATTCGCGGCACAGGCGAAAGGTTTCTTCGCCCACCAGCTTTACTGCCGTGCCGTCTGAAAACAGGCCGACGTCTTTGAGCTCGACCAGCCGACCGTGTTCGATGGAGGTTTTCATGGCGCAGGAATCGTGGGTTTGCACGCCGATTACCTTGATTTCGGGGCGCACCTGCTTGATGAACACGGCCACGCCGGCCGCCAGCCCACCGCCGCCGATAGGTACGAACACGGCATCAATCGGTTTGGAGTGCTGGCGCACGATTTCCAGCCCGATGGTACCCTGGCCGGCAATCACATCAGGATCGTCAAACGGCGGGATATAGGTTTGACCGCTGGCGTCAGCAAGCTGCATGGCGTGGTCGTAGGCATCGTTGAACGACACGCCTTTGAGCACCACTTTGCCGCCGCGCGAGCGTACTGCGTCCACCTTAATTTGCGGCGCGGTTTCAGGCATCACGATGGTGGCTTCGCAGCCGAGCTTCTGCGCGGAAAGCGCCACGCCCTGCGCATGGTTGCCGGCGCTGGCGGCAATCACACCTTTTTGCAGCATTTTTGGTGGAAGCTTAGCCATTTTATTGTATGCTCCTCTGATTTTGAAGGAGAAAACCGGCTGTAGGTCCTCGCGCTTGAGCAGAATGCAGTTGCCGGTGCGCGCGGAAAGGTTGCGAGCGAAATCGAGTGGCGTTTCAACAGCCAAGTCGTAAACGGAGGCAGTGAGGATGCGGGTGAGGTAGTCGGTGTAGGGCAGTGGCATGATAGGGTGTTTTGAACGAGACTAAAAAGCAAGATACTCTGTTTGCGCCGCCGCTGGCAAGAAAAATCAGGTTAAACGCTTAGCAAAGCGGGTTTGAATGGCTATAATTAGTGCGATTTTGCTGCATGATTGGCATTTGGCAGGAGTCTATCTGAAAAGTTTTCAGTTTCAGATAGACTCAAACCAAACGTTGTTGTCGGCAAACCATTCAACCAAATCAAACAGACAACGCAATGAAACAAAAACTCACCCTCCTCACCTTATCCCTTTTAGTGGCCGGCTGGCAGGTGCAGGCTGCGCCACAAGCTGCTTCTTTCCCCCGCCAAGCCTCTGCTCCCGCCGCTTCTCTTTCGGTTGTTTCCGCCAGTTCTGCCGCCACTCAGCCCGTGGCCGCTGTGGGGCTACCTGAAATCAAAGCCTCAGCCTATGCTGTGTATGACGCGCAAAGCGGCCAGATACTTGCATCGCACAAATTAAACGAACACATCGAGCCCGCTTCTCTCACCAAACTGATGACCGCCTATTTGGTGTTCAAAGCCCTAGAAGAAGGCAAGCTCAAGCCAGATCAAACCTTTACCGTTTCCGAGCAAGGCTGGAAAGTAGAAGGATCGCGCATGTTTCTAGATCCGAAAACCCCTGCTCGCGTGGATGATTTGCTCAAAGGGGTAATTGTGCAGTCCGGTAACGATGCCTCCATTACCCTGGCCGAAGCTGTGGCCGGTAGCGAAGCACAGTTTGTGCAGCTGATGAACGCCGAAGCCAAACGGCTCGGCATGAACGACACCCATTTTGAAAATAGCACCGGCCTGCCCGGCGCGCAGCACTACACCTCAGTGCAAGACCTCATCACCCTTTCCGCCGCTATCATTCACGACTATCCGCAATACTATCGGCTCTACGCCATCCAGTCTTACAGCTACAACAACATCACCCAGCCCAACCGCAACCTGCTGCTCTACCGCGACCCCGACGTGGACGGAATGAAAACCGGCCACACCGACAGCGCCGGCTACAATCTGGTTGCCTCCAGCAAACGTAATGGCCGCCGCGTGATTTCTGTAGTGGTAGGCACTGAAAGCATGCAGGCGCGCGCCGCCGAGAGCAGCAAATTGCTCAATTGGGCGCTGCAATCTTATGACACGCCTAAGCTGTATGATGCCGAGACCGCCATTTCACAGGTGAAAGTGTATAAGGGTACAGAAAACGCCGTGAACGTGGGCTTTATCGACACCACCTACATCACCGTGCCGCACGGCCAAGCCGCCCAGCTTCAGCCCGTGCTGGAAACCGTGCAGCCCGTGCTTGCGCCGATTAGCAAAGGCCAAGTACTCGGCACAGTGAAATTTATGGATGCGCAAAACCGCGTGGTGGCACAGAAAGACGTGGTGGCGCTCAACGACGTGGCTGAAGCCGGCTTCTTCGGCCGCCTGTGGGACAGCATCGTGCTGTGGTTTAAGAGCCTGTTTAGCGGGTCTTGATATGGCTTGATTGATGCGAGAAAGGCTACCTGAAATTGTTCAAGTAGCCTTTTGTTTGGGTGGTAGGGTGCGGTAATGTTGGATTATGGGTAGGTAGACGTTGCCACACCGACATTTTGTTCTGTCTGTCGCGCACGATGAGGTGGTTTTGCTGCAAATCGAGCTGGTTACCGTAGAACTCCGCCACACTGATTTTGTGCCCTGTATAGGCTTGCAGGCTGAAATGTTGGATAAGTTGAGCGAGGGAGGCACTTGGTATCGGGCTGCGCGTTGCATGGCCTGTTCGTTACGTTTGGCGATAACAGTGTGCAGAGTGTGGTTGGCGATATGCAAATGGTATTTGTGGCGTTCGGCTTCACCAGGGGCGGCGGTGTAGGTGAATTGTTGGAAGTCGAGCACGCCGCCGAGCTCGTGGAAGCAGCTGATGGCGGTACGGCATTGACGGTGTTGCCATTCGGGTAGGCTGGCGTTGGGCAGTGTTTCTAGGTATTGGAAGGATATGGGGGTTTAATTTCATTGAAGCTGCTCTTTCAGGTAGCCTCTTTATGACCTCTTAATCAGTTTCAGGTAGCCTTTTGCCCCAGGCTCAGCCGATGCGTTTGAATGGGGGCAGGCAGGCGAGGAGTTGTTTGCCGTAGCGGGCGGTAAGGATGCGGTTGTCGAGGATGGTGATGCGGCCGTAGTCGTGTTCGGTGCGGATGAGGCGGCCCACGGCTTGGGTAAGCTTGATGCCGGCTTCGGGCACGGTGATTTCCATAAAGGGGTTGCCGCCGCGCTGCTCTATCCAGCGGCTGCGGGTTTTTTCGATGGGATGGTCGGGCATGGTGAAGGGCAGTTTGGCGATGATGACGTGGGCGCAGTCGCTGCCGGGCAGGTCGAGGCCTTCGGCGAAGCTGTCGAGCCCGAACAGGATGCTGGCGCGGCCTTCGGCGATGGCTTGGCGGTGGCGTTCGAGCAGGATGGCTTTGGGCAGGTCGCTTTGGATGAGCAATAGGGGCAGGTGGTTTTCAGGTAGCCTTAAGGCCACGTCTTGCATCTGTTTGCGCGAAGAGAACAAAACGAGGGTGCCGACGGCTTCTTCGGGGCTGATGAGCTTGGGCAGCCATTCGGCGATTTCGGCGGTATGGGCGTCGGCCTGCTTGGGGCTGGCGGCCACGGGAGGGATGTAGAGCTCGCCTTGGGAAGGGAAGTTGAAGGGGCTTTCCAGCGCGAGGGTGGTGGTTTCAGGTAGCCATTGCAGGCCGGTTTGTTTCAATAAATGGTCGAAGCTGCCGAGCGATTGCAGGGTGGCGGAGGTGAGGATAGCACCGGCGGCGCGGCGCCACAGGCCGGCGGCAAGCATGGCGGCGGCGCTCACGGGGGAGGCATGGAAGGAGTAGTCGGTTTTGTCGCTGTTGTGGCTGCACTCGATCCATTTGGCCAGCGGCGGGGCGTCGCCCACGGGCTCGGTGGCGAGCAAGTCCCACACGGCGCTGATTTGCTCGATGCGGGCGCGGAAAGTGCCGAATTCGCTGCTGAGGCGGTCGATTTGGGCGCTGTCGCTGTCTTTTTCGCGGCGGGCGGCGGAGAGGACGTCGTTGAGGGCGTTGGCGTGTTTGTAGAGGCTTTGCGCGGCGGCGGCGGTGTTGGACACGAGCAGGGCGAGCCCTTCGGGGATTTGGCCGTCTTGCCACAGCCATTGCGGATCGCGGCCGCTGTCGTTGTAGGCGAGCTCGGGGGTGTCGCCGAGGTGGAACTGCCATTCGTAGAGACTGTCGAGCAGGGCGGCAGCGGCTTCGTCGGCCAAGTTGGCCAGCTCGGCTTTGTCTGTTACGGCGGCGATTTTGTCGGTGATTTGCGGCAGTTTTTCCAGCGCCCACACGGCTTGGTTCAGCGAATGCTCGGCGGCAAACTGGTTGAGCGCTTTTTTGGGCAGGTGGTGCGCTTCGTCGATGCAGTAGAAGCTGTGTTCGGGCGCGGGCAGGATCACACCGCCGCCCATGCCGATGTCCACCATGAGCAAATCGTGGTTGCTCACTACTACATCCACGGTTTCGAGCGTATCGCGGGCAAGGTAGAAGGGGCATTCGGGGCGGTTGGGACAGGCGGCTTTGAGGCAGCCGTAGTTGTCGTTGTTTACCTTGAGCCAGAGGGTATCGTCGATTTTCTCCGGCCAGGTGTCGCGGTCGCCGTTGAAGCGGCGTTCGGCGAAGGCGTCGGCCAGCTCGCGCAGGGTTTGGATTTCTTCGGGCTTGGGTTTGCTGTCCCACAGGATTTGCGGGGTGTCGAAGCCGGCCAGGCTTTGCTGCGCCTGGCTTTGGGTGAGCTGGTAGAGCTTGTAGGGGCAGAGATAGCGGCCGCGCCCTTTGGCCAGGGCAAAGGTGAGCTTGAGCCCGCTTTTTTCCACCAAGAACGGCAAATCGCGCCCCACCAGTTGCTCTTGCAGGGCCACGGTGGCGCTGGATACCACCAGCCGCTTGCCGCGCGTTTGCGCCATGATGCCGCCGGCTAAAAGATAGGCCAGGCTTTTGCCCACGCCGGTGGGCCCTTCAATCACGGCAATGCTCTCGCCCTCACGCTTGGGCGGCTCTTCGCCGTCGGTTTTTTCCAGCGTGCGCGACAGGGTGTTGGCCACGGCTGCCAGCATTTCGCGCTGTGCTTTGCGCGGGCGGAAATGGGGCAGGTTTTCGCTGATGGCCTGGTAGTGGCGGCGGATGGCGTCTTTTTCTAAATCGGTGAGCATGGCGGTGGTGGCTGGAAAGAGGCGGGTATTATAGAAGATTATGGGAGGGCTTGGGCGGGAGTGGAGGCTACCTGAAAAATATGGGACAGGGCAGAGAAGGCATAGGTGTTTCAAAATCAGAATAAGACAATGCCATATCCTTCATGGAGACGGCTATAAACTTTCAGGTAGCCTGTTGAGCGACAAAGGCTACCTGAAACCCGATGGCGTGCAGAATGAAAGGCAAGTACAATCCGCCGCATCAATAAATCAAACAGCTGGAGAGTGAAATGTCTGAACTCTTGGAATTTTTCCGCACTGAAACCGTGGGTGCGGCGGCGGAAACGCTGGATTTTTGGCTCAACGAATGCAGTTTGGACGAAGCGCCTTCGGCAGAGGAAGTGGCGCAGTGGCAGGCGGTGCTGGATGAGCGCGGCGGGCGGTTTGTGCGGCTGGCGATGATGTGTGCCGACTGGCTTGAGGAGTACCGGGCGTGAACCGCTGGCTGTGGCTGAGCGTTTTGTGGTTTGCGGGCATGATGTATGCACTGCTGCTGCATCAGGGCAACAACGCGCCGCTGCCGTTTGCCCATTTCGATAAAGTGGTGCACGCGGCTTTGTTTTTCGGCCAGTTTTGGCTGCTGGCTAAAGTGTTTTTGCGGCGGCGGCGGCCTGTGTCGTGGAAAGCTTTGCTGCTGGCGGCACTGGTATTGGCTGCGGGCAGCGAGTGGGCGCAAGGCGCGCTCACGGCATCGCGGCAGGCCGATTGGCGTGATGCGGCGGCAGACATGGCCGGTACGGCGGCAGCGCTGTATTTTGCCGCGCAGGTGCAGGCGGCGCGCGCCGGGAAGCGGGCGGGCTTGGGCGAAAAGTGTTGAGATGATGCTTGCTAAACGCCGCTCCCGGGCTTATAATGCACCTTCTTTCGGAATGTAGCGCAGTCTGGTAGCGCACTTCGTTCGGGACGAAGGGGTCGGAGGTTCGAATCCTCTCATTCCGACCAGCTTTTCAAAAAGACTTGGTGCTGCCAAGTCTTTTTGTTTTGGTGCGGCACAAACGCTGCGCCGTTCTCGGTCTTAAAGGCTACCTGAAACTTAGGTTTCGGCCAGGCTGAATATTTCCCGTTACATCCAGTTATTGCAAAGAAATCCGTTATGACCGCCTCTCTTATCCAAGATCTGCAAGCGCGCGGCCTGATCGCGCAAACCACCGACATCGAAGCTTTGAGCACTTTGTTGAACGAACAGAAAATCGCCCTCTACTGCGGTTTCGACCCGACCGCCGACAGCCTGCATATCGGCCACTTGTTGCCGGTATTGGCCTTGCGCCGTTTCCAACAGGCGGGGCATACGCCGATTGCTTTGGTGGGCGGCGCGACCGGTATGATTGGCGACCCCAGTTTCAAAGCGGTGGAACGCAGCTTGAATTCCGCCGAAACCGTTGCCGGCTGGGTAGAAAGCATCCGCAACCAGCTGAAACCGTTTTTGAGCTTTGAAGGTGAAAACGCCGCCATTATGGCGAACAACGCCGATTGGTTCGGCAGCATGAACTGCCTCGACTTCCTGCGTGACATCGGTAAGCATTTTTCTGTGAACGCCATGCTGAACAAGGAATCTGTCAAACAGCGTATCGACCGCGACGACGTGGGCATTTCCTTCACCGAATTCGCCTACACGCTGCTGCAAAGCTATGACTTTGCCGAGCTGAACAAACGCCACGGTGCAACGCTGCAGATCGGCGGTTCCGACCAATGGGGCAACATTACCAACGGCATCGACCTGACCCGCCGTTTGAACCAAAAACAAGTATTCGGCCTAACCCTGCCGCTGGTAACCAAATCCGACGGCACCAAATTCGGTAAAACCGAAGGCGGCGCGGTATGGCTGAACGCGAAGAAAACCTCGCCTTATCAGTTCTATCAATTCTGGCTGAAGGTGGCCGATGCTGATGTATATAAATTCCTGAAATACTTCACCTTCCTGTCTATCGAGGAAATCGCCGCCATCGAAGCGAAAGACCAAGCCAGCGGCACCAAGCCCGAAGCGCAACGTATCCTCGCCGAAGAAATGACCCGCCTGATTCACGGCGAAACTGCCCTGCAAGCTACACAGCGTATTTCCGAAAGCCTGTTTGCCGAAGACCAAAGCAGCCTGACCGAAAGCGACTTCGAACAGCTTGCCCTCGACGGTCTACCCGCGTTTGAAGTTTCAGGTAGCCTCAATGTGGTGGAAGCCTTGGTGAAAACCGGTTTGGCTTCGTCCAATAAAGAAGCGCGCGGTTTTGTGAACAGCAAAGCGGTATTGCTCAACGGCCAAGCTGCCGAATTGAACAACCCGGACCACGCCGCCGAACGCCCAGACGATGCCTACCTGCTGGCCGATGCGCACAAACGCTTCGGCAAATACACTATCCTCCGCCGCGGCAAACGCAACCACGCGCTCTTGGTGTGGCAATGATTTGAATGAGAACTAAAGGCTGCCTGAAAACCAAGCCGCTCCGGCCGGATTTTCAGGTAGCCTTATTTTTAGGTTTATACTTTGAAAACGCAGCTTATTTTCCTAGGATAAAGGCTACCTGAAACCGGTTTTCCGGCTGGTGTTCAGGTTGTCGGCAAGGTTGTTTTCATCGTATGATTCTGCCTCTGGCCAGCCGGCAGACAGTAGATTTTGCAGAACAGGCAGGCCATCAGCCTGTTCTGCAAAATCTAATTGAAATCAGAAAGCTGAACATGCTACAGGCAATCAACCCAATCCGGCTGGCCGATAATTCAGGCCGCCCGCCGGAAACCATTTTGGTGAACGTAACGCCGCAGGAAACCCGCGTAGCGCTGTTGGAAGAAAACAAAGTGTGCGAGCTGCACATCGACCGCAACAGCGGCCATGGGCTGGTGGGCAATATTTATTTGGGCGTGGTCAAACGCGTGCTGCCCGGCATGCAGAGCGCCTTTATCGACATCGGCTTGGAGCGCGCCGCCTTTTTGCACATTGTGGACGTGCTTGAACAGCGGCAGAAGCCGGGGGAAACCCAGCGCATCGAGCATATGCTGTTTGAAGGGCAAACCATCTTGGTGCAGGTGATTAAAGACCCGATTAACAGCAAAGGCGCGCGCCTTTCCACCCAAATCTCCCTGGCCGGCCGCTTTCTCGTGTATCTGCCGCAAGACGACCACATCGGCATTTCCCAGCGCATTGAAGACGAAGAAGAGCGCAACGAATTGCGTGCCCGCCTCAAAGCCTTGCTGCCCGAAAACGCCGGCGGCTACATCATCCGCACCAGCGCCGAAAACGCCCGCGACGAAGAATTGCAGGCTGACATCGATTACCTGTCCAAGTTGTGGCAAGACATCCTCGCCCGCTCCAAAACCAGCCCGGCCGAAACCATGCTGTATCAGGATTTGCCCCTGAGCCTGCGCGTGCTGCGCGATATGTTCAACGGCAACACCCAGAAAATCTTCGTCGATTCCGCCAATAATTACCGCCTGATGCAGGAATTTGCCCGGCAATACGTGCAGGGCGCGGTGGAACGTATCCAACACTATCAGGGCGAAAAACCCTTGTTCGAGCTCCATCATGTGGAGCAGGAAATCAACCAGTCGCTCAAGCCGCGTGTGGATTTAAACTTCGGCGGCTACCTGATTATCGAGAGCACCGAAGCCATGACCACCATCGACGTGAACACCGGCGGCTTCGTGGGCGCACGCAATTTCGACGAAACCATCTTCAAAACCAACCTCGATGCCTGCCACGCCATCGCCCGCGAGCTGCGCCTGCGCAACCTCGGCGGCATGATTATTGTGGATTTCATCGATATGGTGAGCGAAGAGCACCGCCAGGCCGTATTGGGCGAGATGGCCAAAGCCCTGCGCTTCGACCGCACCCGCGTTACCCTCAACGGCTTCACCAGCCTGGGGCTGGTGGAGCTCACCCGCAAACGTTCGCGCGAAAACCTCAACCACATCCTGTGCGAACCCTGCCCCACCTGCCAGGGCAGGGGCTACCTGAAAACCCCGCAAACCGTGTGCTACGAAATCCAACGCGAAATCGTGCGCGAATCCCGCCGCTTCGATGCTCGCGAATTCCGCATCCTCGCCGCACCGGCCGTTATCGATTTGTTTTTGGATGAAGAATCGCAATCGCTTGCGCTGCTGATCGACTTCATCGGCAAACCCATTTCCCTGATGGTGGAAAACAGCTACATGCAGGAGCAGTTTGATATTGTGCTGTTGTGATGGGGTTGGATAAGAAAAAAGCTAGCTGAAAACACAGCACGGCAAGTTGCTGCTAACTAAAATTTTTTAGCTAGCTTTTTGGTTATGGGAAGGATTTACACGGTTTGGCGATACAGCAAGAGAAAAGGCTACCTGAAGCTGTTTTCAGATAGCCTTTTGTGCTGTGCGGCGATTATTTCTTCAGCGAATCACGGATTTCGCGCAACAGCAAGATTTCTTCGGATGGTTCGGCAGGAGCTTCTTCCGGAGCGGTTTTTTGCAGTTTGCTGATACTTTTGATCACGGCGAAGATAGCGGTGGCGATAATTAGGAAGCTGATCACGGTGTTGATAAACAGGCCGATATTCAGGGTAACCGCGCCGGCGGCTTGGGCGGCGGCCAGGGTGGCGTAACCGTTGGCAGGGGCATCTGCACCTGCTTTCAGGGTGATGAACAGGTTGGAGAAGTCCACGCCGCCCAAAATCAGGCCGATAGGGGGCATGATCACGTCGTCCACCAATGATTTGACGATGCCGGAGAAGGCGGTGCCGACTACCATACCGACGGCGAGGTCAATCACGTTACCGCGCATGATGAAGGCTTTGAATTCGTCACGTAATGCCATGTGAGTTTCCTTGAATGGTTAAGAACGGCGGCATGATAATGGTTTTAGCCGTCGCCGTCTTGTAGGTTACGGATAAATTTTGTTAATTGTGGCTGAATGGCGAGGAAAGCAGCAAATTATTCGATTTCCCCGCTGTTGGCAGGCAGGATATGGCGGCAGAAACGCCAGTCGGCAACGGCTTGGTCGTCGATATAGGCTTGCGGTTTGGGCAGGAAGGCTTGAAAACAGTGGGCTATCCCCAGCTCTTCGGCACTGGCGCGGGTGTAGTCGGCACCGCCGCTGCTCCACAAGTAGAGCAGGTGGCCGGCATCGTGCAGGCGGCGGATGTGGGCGATTACGGCGGCCATGGGGATGCGCGTTTGGCCAACGCTACGGACGAGGGTGTCGTCAACATCTACGAATATGGTTTTGGGGCGGGGCGTATTCATGTGAGGGCTACCTGAAAAAAGATAGGGCTGAAGCACTTCATTTCATACGGCCATATTGCTGCCGAGTATGGTTAAAGAGGGCTTCAGCCTGATTTACAAAGGTTACCTGAAGGCAAGGCTAAGCGAAAACCCAGGCTGTTGCCTGTGCCGACTTATTCCGGGTGCATCAGCGCTTGGATTTCAGCTAGGGAAATATTGGGCACGGCGCCGTGGCGGGTAACGTTGAGCGCACCGATGGCGCAGGCGAAGGCCAGGGTGTCTTCGGGGCTGGCGCCGGAGAGCATTTGGAACAGGAAACCGGCAAGGAAGCTGTCGCCCGCGCCCACGGAATCAGCCATGCTCACGCGGAAGCCGTGGTGGGCGAGGATTTTGCCGTGGCGGAAATACACCGCGCCGTGCTGGCCGAGGGTGATGCAGATGTGGGCGGTGTCGGTGTGGCCGGCGAGGTAGCGCAGGTTTTGTTCGAGGCTGTGGTAGGGCGAGCCGAAGGCGGCGGAGAGCTCGTAGAGTTCCTCGTCGTTGAGCTTGATGAGATCGGCATGGCGCATGAGGCTGAGCACGCGTTCGGGCTCGTAATGCGGCTTGCGTAGATTGACATCGAGCACGCGGAAACGGGCGGCGGGCAGGATTTGCTCCAGCGCGGCACGGGATACGGGATCTCGGCTGGAGAGGCTGCCATACACGAGCACGTCGGATTCGGCCACGCGCGCGAGCGCTGCTTCGGTTACGCTGATTTTATCCCAAGCGCAAGGATAAACGATGTCGTAGCTGGCGCTGCCGTCGGGCTTGAGCAGCACTTTCACCAGGCTGGTGGCGTGTTCTTCATCGGTTTGTACCAAATCGGCAGCCACGTTGCGTGCCGTAATCTGGTGCAGCAGCTCTTCGCCGTCGGCATCGCGGCCGCGGCGGCTGATGATGCTGCAGTCCGCGCCAAACGAGGCCAGGCGCACCAAAACGTTGAGCGGCGCGCCGCCGAGGGCTTTGCCGCCGGGGAAGTCGTCCCATAATACTTCGCCGAAGCTGCTGATTTTCATGATTGCTTTCTAAGGTTGGAGGGTTGGGGGAAGGCTACCTGAAAAATGGTTGGGATGTTTTCAGGTAGCCTCAAGCATTTTACTGCTTTGCTTATTGAAGCTGCCGGTCGGCTTTACGGCGCATGCGATTGTTGGCCGGGTTGGCTTGGGCGGTGTGGCAGGTGAATAGGGTGCAGCGCTAGGAGCGGGAATAGGCGGGTTGGCTTCATGGGTTGGTTTCTTTATTTGTTTGCCAAGGGGTAGGTTCGGGGCTCAACATAGCTTTCTTTTGCGACATTATAGTGGATGAGAAAGGTTTGGTTACGGTAGCGTTTGAAGCCGTCGAAGCCGGATACGGTCAGTTGCAGTGGGTAGAAGCCTGCGGTGGGGCGGGCGTGGGTTGCAATGCTGAAGTCGGCGGATAGTTTGTACCACTCGCCACGGCATTTTTGGCGTTCGGCGGGAGTATTGGGCTGGCCGGTATCACGGTTGGTTCTGCAATTGTCTAAAATATAACCGTTGTTTGTCTTGGTTGTGATGCGGCTTTCGCTGATTTTGCCTGTGCCGTTATGGGTAAAGATAAGGATTTCCGAGCTGGCATAACCGTGGCTTAGGTAGGACATAGGCGTCATAAAACCCCAACGCGCTCTGCCGAATTGGCGGAATGACCAATATTTGGCTTCGGGCGCAACGCCATAAGTTCCGATTTCGATATAGGGTTTGGCGGCCAGCCGCTGCCAGCCGCTGCGTACCTGTTTCAGTACAAATATACCAGCCAAGCCGGATTGAACCCGGCCGCCGGTGCTTTCCCCCTTGCCGAAGTCGAATCTGTCGCCGGTGTACAGCAGATACATCAGCCTGCCCTGTGCGGTTTGGCGGATTCCGCGTTTGGTTTGGCGCATGCAGAATTCGCCGCCGTAGTCGGCGTTGTATCCCAGTTCTGCATCTGATGGGCTGGCTCGGAAGCAGCGGTGTTGCTGCGAATAGTTCCGGTAGTGGCGTTGTACGATTTGCTCGGGCGTTTGTGCGCGGGGCGTGGCTGACGCGGTGTGCGCGTGGCTGGCGGCGGAGCCAAGGAGCAGGGTGAGGAGGAGCGGGGTTTTCATGATGGCAAAGAATACATTGTTTTCACTTCGTTGAAGCTCATGTTTTTAGGCAGCTAGATGAAGAAGAGGCTACCTGAAAATCGTTGGGCACTTTTTTCAGGTAGCCTTCCATTTGGATTACACGTTAAACAGGAAGTGCATCACATCGCCATCCTGCACCACGTATTCCTTGCCTTCTACGCGCATTTTGCCGGCTTCTTTGGCTTTGGTTTCGCCGCCGAGCGAGACAAAATCGTCGTAGGAAATCACTTGGGCGCGGATGAAGCCGCGTTCGAAGTCGGTGTGAATCACGCCGGCGGCTTGCGGGGCGGTGTCGCCTTTGTGGATGGTCCAGGCGCGGACTTCTTTCACGCCGGCGGTGAAGTAGGTTTGCAGGCCGAGCAAGTCATAGCCGGCACGGATCAGGCGGTTGAGGCCGGGTTCTTCCAAGCCCATTTCGGCGAGGAATTCGGCTTTTTCATCGTCTTCCAATTCGGCGATTTCGCTCTCCATTGCGGCGCATACAGCAACGACGGGGGCGTTTTCTTTTTCAGCCAATGCTTTCAGGTGGTCGAGGTGCGGGTTGTTTTCAAAACCGTCTTCGGCCACGTTGCCCACATACATGGCGGGTTTGGCGGTGAGCAGGAACAGCGGTTTGAGCATGGCGAGCTCGTCTGCGTCTAAGCCGAAGGAGCGCACGGGCTTGCCTTCGTTGAGGTGCGGCAGGATTTTTTTGCACAGTTCCACCAATTTTTGCGCGTCTTTGTCGCCGGAGCGGGCGCGTTTTTCTTCGCGGACGATGGCTTTTTCGACGCTGGCGAGGTCGGCAAGCGCCAATTCGGTGCCGATGGTTTCAATGTCGGCAATCGGATCGACCTTGCCGGAAACGTGCACGATATTGTCGTCGTCGAAACAGCGCACGACATTTACGATGGCGTCGGTTTCACGGATGTTGGCGAGGAATTGGTTGCCCAAGCCTTCGCCTTTGCTTGCGCCGGCGACTAAGCCTGCGATGTCCACAAATTCCACAATGGCGGACTGCATTTTTTGCGGGTTAACGATTTTTGCCAGCTCCGCCATGCGCGGGTCGGGCACTTCCACGATGCCAACGTTGGGCTCGATGGTGCAGAAGGGATAGTTCGCCGCTTCGATGCCCGATTGGGTCAGCGCGTTGAAGAGGGTGGATTTGCCGACGTTGGGCAGGCCGACGATGCCGCATTTCATGCTCATGTGTGTTCCTTAAATGCCGTTAGATTAAAATCGGCGGATTTTAACATAGAAGGCTACCTGAAAGCTGCGGTTTGGAGTTTCAGGTAGCCTTTAGGCGGTTTGAGGCGGGCTGAAAACGGTCGCACGGGATGGCAGGCGGGCAGAAACCCGGTTCGGCCGCACCGAAACATCGGGGCAGCTCGTTGAAGCTGCGCTTTCAGGTAGTCTGTGGAATAGGGCGGAAATAGGCAGTTTGTACATAGGCTGCTATAATGCCGCCCCTGTTTGGCCGGTGCGTTTGCCCGGCCGTATAGCTAAAGCGGTTATTTCTTCCTTCATGCGAGGCAGTGAGCCGTAGGCAGTACAAGCAGTATGGCAGGGCGGGCCAACGCGGTAGGAAGGAATAAGTGCTTTAGTGTTATGCTGATAACTATACAAAAAAGCCGCACATTACCATGTTTGAACACCTGCCTTATTTCCAGCAACATCTGCCCCGCGATTTGAGCCGCGTTAATGCGGTGATTGAGCGCGCGGTGCAATCGGAAGTGGCGCTGATTTCGCAAATCGGGCGCTACATCATCAGCGCCGGCGGCAAGCGGTTGCGGCCGGTGCTCACCATTCTTTCCGGCAAGGTGCTGGGCTACGATGAAGACCCGCTCTACGCGTTGGCAGCGATGGTGGAATTCATCCACACCTCCACCCTGCTGCACGACGATGTGGTGGACGAGAGCGAGCTGCGGCGCGGCCGGAAAACGGCAAACAATATGTTTGGCAACGCTGCTGCCGTGTTGGTGGGCGATTTTCTCTACACCCGCGCCTTCCAGCTGATGGTGTCTTCAGGTAGCCTGAAGATTTTAGACGTGATGGCCGATGCCACCAACATCATCGCCGAGGGCGAAGTGTTGCAGCTGCTGAATATCGGCAACACCAACATCACCGAAGCCGAATATGCGCAGGTGATCCAATATAAAACCGCCAAACTGTTTGAAGCCGCCGCACAAGTGGGCGCGATTTTAGCCGGTGCCACGCCTGAGCAGGAAATTGCGCTGAAATGCTACGGCTGCTACATCGGTACCGCCTTCCAGATTATTGACGACGTACTGGATTATTCCGGCAACATCGAAGAAACCGGCAAAAACGTGGGCGACGATTTGGCCGAAGGCAAGTCAACCCTGCCGCTGATTTACCTGATGCAAAACGCTGAGCAGCCGGTGGCTGAAGCTGTGCGCTACGCACTGGGGCACTCGGACCGGAGCTATTTCAAGCAAATTCATGCTTATGTGGCGCAATCCGATGCACTGGCCTATTGCGTGAACGAGGCGCGTAAAGCAGTGGATGAGGCCTTGTCATGCTTGGCCGCGTTGCCGGACAATGAGGTGTCGCAGGCCATGCGGCAGCTTGCCGAAGAATCGCTGGCACGTGTATCATAGCAGCTTTTTTTCGGGAATATATAATTGCATCTGAATGTTATCCCGTTATTTTTGGTGCTGCTGATTTTGCTGGGCGTACTCAGCAACAACTAATCTATCATCATCTCGGCCGCTGTGTTGCTCCTGGCGCATCAAACCGTGCTGGTGCGCTATATCCCGCTGGCCGAACAATACGGCATTCAAGCCGGCATCATTCTGCTCACCATCGGTGTGCTCAGCCCGCTGGTGTCGGGAAAATCCAGTCTCCTGGTTTGGCCAGCTTGATGAGCTGAAAAATGCTGGCGGCGGTGTTGGTGGGCATATTGGTGGCTTGGCTGGCCGGGCGCGGCGTGCCGCTGATGAGCGTCAGCCGATATTGGTAACCGGCCTGCCGTTGGGCACGATTATCGGCGTGGCATTTTTGGGCGGCATCCCGGTGAGGCCGCTGAGCATTTTTGGGCGGCATCCCGGTGAGGCCGCTGATTGCGACGGGGATTTTGTCGTTTGTTGCCGGAAAAGATTGATTGGAAAGTTTGATTATTTCTCGCCGTAGTTCAACGGATAGAACGTATGCCTCCTAAGCGTAAAATACAGGTTCGATTCCTGTCGGCGAGGCCATGATGAAAAGGCTGCCTGAAATGTTTCAGGTAGCCTTTTTCTTGCCTGCCGTTTGCAGGAAAGGGGGTTAACCCGTATTGCGCAAGCCTTGAGCCACACCGTTGATGGTGAGGTGGATCAGGTGGATGAGCTGCGGGTTGCCCGGGTGCTGGCGCAAACGGGCGAGCAGGGCTACCTGAAGCCAGTTGAGCGCGTTCAGGTAGGGAATGCGCAGGGCCAGGGAGCGGGCGAGGCTGCGGTTGTCGGTGAGCAGGTGGTCTTGCTCGATTAATTGTAACAGGGCGCGGCGGCTGCGTTCAAACTCGCCGGCAATGCGCTCAAACATGGCTTGGGCAGCTTGCGGCTGGGCGGCCAGGCCAACATAGGCACGGGCGATGTCCAAATCCGCTTTGGCCATCACCTGCTCCATATTGGAGAGCATGGCTTGGAAGAAGGCGCTGTGCCGCACCATATGGCGCAGGCGCTCGAGGTTGGCCGGGTTATCGCACAAAAGCTGCTCGACCGCGCTGCCGAAGCCGTACCAGGCAGGCAGCATCAGGCGGTTTTGCGTCCAGGAGAACACCCAAGGAATGGCGCGCAAATCCTGTATTCGCGCCAGGGTTTTGCGGCTGGCGGGGCGGCTGCCGATGTTGAGGCTGGCGATTTCGTTGATCGGGCTGGTTTGCAGGAAGTAGCCCACGAAATCGGGATGGGTGATGAGTTCACGGTAGTAGGCGAAGGCGGCATCGGAGAGCGACTGCATCAGCGCGGCATCGGGCTCTTCGGTGCGGTGCGGCAGCAGGCTGGCTTCCAGCGCGGCGGCCACCAAGGTTTCGAGGTTGCGCTCGGCGTTGTCGGCATCGGCGTATTTGGCGGTGATGACTTCGCCCTGCTCGGTGATGCGGATTTGCCCGGCCACGCTGCCGGCGGGTTGGGCCAGCACGGCTTCATAGGAAGGACCGCCGCCACGCCCCACGCTGCCGCCGCGCCCGTGGAACAGGCGCAGGCGCACTTGGTGTTTGGCAAACAGTTTCACCAAAGCCTGCTCGGCCTGATACAGCACCCATTGGCTGGTTACATAGCCGCCGTCTTTATTGCTGTCGGAATAGCCGAGCATGATTTCCTGAATATTGCTGCGGCCGGCGAGCAGGTGGCGGTACCACGGTAGGGAGAACAGATGATCCATCACGCCGATGCAGTCTTGCAGCGCTTCGATGGTTTCAAACAATGGCACGATATTGAGCCGGCTTTCAGGTAGCCCTTCGGCGTTCAGGCGCAGCAGGCCGGTTTCTTTCATAATCAAGGCCAAGGCAAGCATTTCGCTCACGTTTTCGGCATTGGAAATGATGCTTTGGCGGATGGCTTCTTCGCCGAATTGCGCTTTAATTTCGGCAGCGGCGCGGAAGATGGCCAGCTCGTGCTCGGTATCTTCGCTGTAGTGGGCAAACGGGCTGTAGAGCGGGCGCGGGGACGACAGCTCGCGCAGCAGCACGCGTTCGCGCTCGGCTTCGTTTAACGCGGCGAAGTCTTCCAAACCAGCGGCGGCAAAGAGCTCGGCCACCACATCGATATGCTTCTGGGCGTGTTGGCGCAAGTCTAGCGGCATCAGATAAAAGCGGAACACGGAAGCGGCACAGATCAGGTCGGCCAAGCGACCGTCGGCCAGCAGGCGGCTGCCGTTGGCGCACAAGGAAGCGTGCACGGTGTGCAGGTCGGCTAAAAATGCTTCCACCGTGTCATACGGTTCGAGCAGGCCGAATTGGCTGCCCAAGCCGCTGCCGAAACGGTGTGCGGTGGCCACGGCGCGGGCGAGGATGTAGGCCAAGGCGCGGCGGTAGGGCTCTTCTTCGTGGGCGCGTTCGGTGTCGGGCGATTTGGCCGACAAAGCCAGCACTTCGGGGCTCACGTTCACGCGCCGTATCGACATCGGCAGCTCTTCATACAGTTTGTAGAGCTGGCTGCGGTAGAAGCGGAACACGGCGCTGGCCTGTTGGGCGAAGGCAGTACGCAGGGTGTCGGCGGAAACGAAAGGGTTGCCGTCGCGGTCGCCGCCGATCCAGCCGCCGATGTGCAGCACGTTGGGCAGGCGGGTGTGCGGGTAGGCTACCTGAAGGGCGGCCTCCAGCTTGCGGTATACGCCGGGCACGGCGCTGAAGAAGCTGAGCGGGAAATACATGATGCCGTTGCTGATTTCGTCGGCCACCGTGATTTTGAAATGGCGGTTTTCATT
Organism: Eikenella exigua; assembly: GCF_008805035.1. Classification (NCBI taxonomy): domain Bacteria; kingdom Pseudomonadati; phylum Pseudomonadota; class Betaproteobacteria; order Neisseriales; family Neisseriaceae; genus Eikenella; species Eikenella exigua. The sequence goes on from NZ_CP038018.1 coordinate 815,370, forward strand.
GGTTTGCCACAGCGTCCACAGCATGGTTTGCACCTGCTGCTGCAAGCGTTCTTCATTCTGCCCGGCCTGGTTGGCGCGCTGGTCGAGCAGGTTGCGGATTTGGCGGTGCAGGGTGAGGGTGGTTTGGCGCTGCACTTCGGTAGGATGGGCAGTAAGCACGGCGGCCACTTCGGTGTGATTCAGCTGCTGCTGTAAGGCTTCGGCGCTTACGCCTTGCTGTTGCAGCAAATCAAGGGTGTGGCCGAAGGTGGATTTGGCGTTGTCGCGGGTTTGGCTGTGTGCTAAGCGGCGGCGTTGGTGGTGCGCGTCTTCGGCAATATTGAGGATTTGTGCAAACAGGCTGCAGGCACGAATGAGGTCTTCCAGCTGTTGATCGTTGAGCTGAGGCAGGCTGCGCGCCACCACGTCTTGCGGCGCTTCACCGCCCAGCAGTGCGGCTACGGCTTCCTGCACGGGGCAATCGGTTTGCGCGGCCAGCACGGTTTGCAGCGCGCCAGTGAGGAAGGCAACGTCGTCGAAGAGTGGCGCGTCTTTGTAGGGATGTTGGCCGGAGGGTTCGGGCATCATGGGGTTATTCCTTTGCAGAAGGTTATTCTTGGGTTAGCCGGGAAAAACGCAGTGTACTGTTTGGGTAATCCAAGCCGTACACGCACCAGATCAATACGAAATAGACAATGGCATGCAGCGGCCAGTTGGCAGGAAGGTTACCTGAGAACAGTGGAGCCGAAGGCAGGCAGGTAAACAAGATGCCCGCCAGCACCGATGCCAGAGCTAGCCATTGGTACACACGCATGCTGAGAAAATACGGCGTTTGCGGTTCGCCGCGCAGCGATTCTTCCACAAAGCGGAACGCACCGCTGAGAATCAAATACATACCGGCAATAAACGAAGCAGGCATTTGCAACCGGTATAAGCGCCACAGCAGGAAAAAGCTCAGGAAATTGGCGGCGATGGAATAAAACTGGGTGGGGTGCAGATTTTCCCCTGCCAGCCGGCCAGTTTGCACACACGCGATTTATCATGGAAAAAGCGGATACCCGGCATATCGGTGGGGATGCCGTGGCAGCAGCCCTGAATCAGGCAGCGGCAGCGGCCGAACAGCTGGATGGGGCAGGCAGCCAGTGCAGCCGCGCCCAGCAGCGTCCAACTGCCCAAATCTGAACTGGCGGCAATCAGACAGCCGGCTAGCACGATGCCGAACACGCTGCCATAGTAGCCGAACGGGCGCAGCAGCGCCGATGAGCCTTCCACCCATTGCGCCCATAAGCCCGCGCCAATAAATCCGGCCACCCCCAGCAGCCACACTACCCACAAATACTGCGGCAGCAGATAAGCCAACACCAGAAAACCGCACACGCCGCCCAATGCGGCATAGAAGCCGTAGTTAATCAGCCGCAGGCGGCCAAAGCGCCATTCGTGCCACGAGTTGGCAATATATTCGGCGGCACGCAACAGAGCGCGGTAGATCGGCTGCCGGTATCGGATTGCCCAATAAGCGACCATCCCGGCCAACACATCGGCCAAGGTATGGTTGTGCGTGGTCAGGCAGCTGACAATCACCAGCGCAGCCAACAAAGCCCATACCATACGCCACTGCGGGCGGCATAGGCAAGAATATCGTGCGGCCAACAGTGCCCAAAACACATGAAACGATGGCAGCGCCGCCGCCGCACTATCATACTCCCGTCCGAGGACAATCCAGCGCAGCCATAAAGTATTTTCAGGTAATCTGCCATAGCGAACGGCAGCCGGAATAATCAGATAACAATAGAAAATCAGTGCCATGCCCCAGAATGCGTCTAGGACGAAGCCGCGCAGCTGGCGGTTTTGCCGTAACCACAGCGGCAGCAGCCCGGCCCACGGGTAAAGCAGTACATAAAACACCACGCTGAAGCCCCACAGCGGCACAACCTCATCCCAAGCGCCGTTGCTATACCACGCATCGGGCGGCACCCCCAGCCACACAAACGCTTCATACAGCAGCAGCCATACCAGCCAAACTTTCAGTCCGAGCAACAGCCGCCTGGAGAAAGCCGCCTCATGCCCGTTATCTGGTGGCAGGCTGAACAGACCATAGTGCAGCATCGGCCGGGCGCCGAACTGCTTGGCCATCACCTCGCGCTCGAAGCCGGCCACATAAGCCACTATGAGCAACGCAAACAGCGGCGATACCAGCCACAGCCCGCCGGGCGATTGCGCATACAGCGCCGTGCCCATGCAAAGCAGGACGGCACCGGTATAAATCGGGTGGCGGCACAGGTGGTAGGCGCCGGAAGCTACAAAATGCTGCGGCGGAAACGCATTCATTGGCAGGCCGCCGCCGCGGTACCACAGGTTGTGCATCGCCCACAGGATTAATGAGAATCCGGCCGCTGCCAGCAGTGCGCCGGTCAGCGGGTAGGGCGGTACCGGCAGCCGCACCACCTCCGAAGTGTGCCGTGCCCAATATTGCAGCAGCAGCGGCAGCAGCAGGCAGAACACCAAGGCATAAACAATTTTTTGTAGGGTAACGCTTATTTTTGCCATAACACCCTCTCGTATAAGGCCCAGCCTTCCACAGCAATATTTTCAGGTAGCCTCAAGGTGGCGCGGCTTTTCCATTTTTGTTCGCGGCTGGATAAAAATCTGCGGCTGAATAGTAGCCGCAACAATGGGTTGCGCGCTGCAATAGCCAGCAGCGGCTCGTCTTTTATCGTTTCCGGTGCAGCAAACGCCAGATGTAGGCCGAATGCGGGCGCCGTGAGCCCCCCGGCTTCCAGCACGAAATCTTCAGTTAGCACGCCATTGTAGTACAAACGTTTTAGCGGCACTTCGCCGCGCCATTCGATCCACACCACATAGTGCTGCTCCGATACGAAACGCCCCCAATACAGCTCGCATAACGGCAGTTGTTGCGGCCAAAAATCCATTTCCAGCGTTTCGGCATAACCCAAGCCGCTGTATTCCTGCCCGTTTAAGGCTACCTGAAAACGGGCGCTGGGCGTGTGGGCATGCCAAACGAGCCGGCGTTTGTCGCCGGCCGGCAAGGTAAGCCGGACACCGTCGGACAAAGCCTGCCAGCGGCCTTCGAGGCCAAGTTTGGGTTGCCGGATGCTGTTGGGAGATAGTTGTGATGCGCTCAGGCAGCTGCGTTCGATGGTGCAGCCGTGGGCCGGGCTGAAAATCAGGGCGGAATAGGGCAGCTTGATGCCGTGGTAATGCAGCTCGGCCGCATAGGCAATCAATGCGTTGCCAGCAGAATCAATGCCGTCGAAATAATGTTTGCGCAGGCGGAACATGATGGGAGAAAAACTATTTGGCCGGATGAGGCTACCTGAAAAATAGCAGTTTCGTGCCAGCTGATATTTTCAGGTAGCCTTGGCTGGCACGGCCGGCATACTGTTTGATTGCAGTTTACGCGGCAGCTGGCCGGAAGGAAACGGCTTACAGCGCGGCTTCGTCCCGCTCGCCGGTGCGGATGCGCACCACGCCTTCCACCGGCAGGATGAAGATTTTGCCGTCGCCGATTTTGCCGGAGTTGGCCGCCTGCACGATGGCTTCCACCGCCTGCTCGACCATGCTGTCTTCCAGCACGATTTCCAGCCGGATTTTGGGCAGAAAATCCACTGCATATTCCGCGCCGCGATAGATTTCGGTGTGGCCTTTTTGGCGGCCAAATCCTTTCACTTCGGTTACGGTCATGCCGTTTACGCCGATATCGGTGAGCGCGTCGCGCACGTCGTCGAGTTTGAACGGTTTGAAGATGGCTTCGATTTTTTTCATGAGTTCCTCGGGCGGGTTGGTATATTAAGGTTTTAGGCAGTTAAGCTACCACAAGGCAGCAGTGCTTTCAATCGGCTCACTCCGCCGACAGATTAGGGCAGACTTGGCGTATAATCACGCCCCCGATCCTCTTCATGCGAGTCTGCCCATGCCTATCCTCTTCCTGCGCGGCGAGCGCGCCTTGTCTGGTTTCCGTGTTGAAAAATTGCTGCAAAAAGCGGCTGCTTTGAGGCTGCCCGAAGCCGAAATCCGCAGTGAGTATTGGTATTTTGCCGATTGTGCCGAGCACTTGAATACGGCGGATGCAGAGAAGTTGGAAGCGTTGCTGGCGGGGCAGGTGGCATCGGAGTTGCCGCAGTCTTCAGGTAGCCTGCATCTGTTTCTCATCACGCCGCGCATCGGCACGATTTCGCCTTGGGCTTCCAAAGCCACGGAAATTGCGAAAAACTGCGGCTTCACCCAAATCCAGCGCATCGAACGCGGCATGGCAGTGTGGCTTTCAGGTAGCCTTTCCGAAGCGCAGAAACAGCAATGGGCAGCTTTGCTGCACGACCGCATGACCGAATCTGTGTTGCCCGATTTTCAGGTAGCCGCCAAATTGTTCGCCCACCCCGAAGCGCACACCTTCGATACGGTGGATGTGCTCTCCGGCGGCCGTGCTGCACTAGAAAAAGCCAATACCGACTTAGGCTTGGCACTCTCGCCCGACGAAATCGATTATCTGCTGGATAATTATCAGGCTTTAAAACGCAATCCGTCTGATGTGGAACTGATGATGTTCGCGCAGGCCAACAGTGAACACTGCCGCCACAAAATCTTCAATGCCGATTTCATCTTAAATGGAGAAAAGCAGCCCAAATCGCTGTTCCGCATGATTCGCGACACGCACGAAGCTGCGCCGGCCGGCACGGTGGTGGCGTATAAGGACAACGCCTCGGTAATCGAAGGCGCGAAAATCGCCCGGTTTTATCCCGATGCGGCGGCCAATCAAGGCTACCGTTTCCACGAAGAAGACACGCATATCCTGATGAAGGTGGAAACACACAACCACCCCACGGCGATTGCACCGTTTGCCGGTGCGGCCACCGGTGCGGGCGGCGAAATCCGCGATGAGGGCGCTACCGGCCGAGGCGCGCGCCCCAAAGCTGGCCTCACCGGCTATACGGTTTCCAACCTCAATATCCCCGATTTGAAACAGCCTTGGGAAGGCGGCTACGGCAAACCCGCCCACATCGCCTCCCCGCTCGACATCATGATTGAAGCCCCCATTGGCGGCGCGGCGTTCAATAATGAATTCGGCCGCCCGAATCTGTTGGGCTATTTCCGCACCTTTGAAGCCGAGTTCGACGGCCAAATGCGCGGCTATCACAAGCCGATTATGATTGCCGGCGGTTTGGGCAATATCCAGGCGGAACAAACGCATAAACACGAAATCCCCGAAGGCGCGCTCTTGGTGCAGCTCGGCGGGCCGGGCATGCTCATCGGCTTGGGCGGCGGCGCGGCTTCGTCGATGGACACGGGTGCGAACGATGCTTCGCTCGATTTCAACTCCGTGCAGCGCGGCAACCCCGAAATCGAACGGCGCGCGCAGGAAGTGATCGACCGCTGCTGGCAGCTCGGCGCGGCCAACCCGATTATCGCCATTCACGACGTGGGTGCAGGCGGCCTGTCCAACGCTTTCCCCGAATTGGTAAACGATGCCGGGCGCGGTGCGGTGTTTAAGCTGCGCGATGTGCCGCTGGAAGAGCACGGCCTCACGCCGCTGCAAATCTGGTGCAACGAGGCGCAGGAGCGTTATGTATTGTCGATTCTGGAAAAAGATTTGGATGCTTTCCGCGCCATTTGCGAACGCGAGCGCTGCCCGTTTGCCGTGGTCGGCACGGCTACCGACGATGGGCATTTGCAGGTGCGCGACGATTTGTTTGCCAATAAGCCTGTAGATTTGCCGCTGAACGTATTGCTCGGCAAACCGCCCAAAACCACGCGCACCGATAAAACGCAACAGCAGCCTGAAAAACCGTTTTCAGGTAGCCATATCGATTTGAAGGAAGCCGCCTACCGCGTATTGCAACTGCCGGCCGTAGCCGCGAAAAACTTCCTCATCAATATCGGCGACCGCAGCGTGGGCGGCTTGACCCACCGCGACCAAATGGTCGGCCGCTGGCAAACCCCCGTGGCCGACTGCGCCGTGACCATCATGGGCTTCGATACGCATCGCGGCGAAGCGATGGCCATGGGTGAAAAACCTGCCGTTGCGCTGTTTGACGCGCCCGCTTCGGGCAGGATGTGTATCGGCGAAGCCATTACCAATATCGCGGCGGTTAATATCGGCGATATCGGCAACATCAAATTCTCCGCCAACTGGATGGCCGCCTGCGGCAATGCTGGCGAAGACGAGAAACTCTACCGCACGGTGGAAGCCGTGTCGCAGATGTGCCAGGAAATCGGCGTGAGCATCCCCGTGGGCAAAGACAGCCTATCGATGAAAACGGTGTGGCAGGACGGCGCGGAGAAAAAATCCGTGGTGTCGCCGTTGAGCCTGATTGCCACCGCCTTCGCCCCCGTGCAGGACGTGCGCAAAACGGTTACGCCCGATATCAAACCGGTGGCAGACAGCGTGTTGCTGCTGGTGGATTTAGGGCAGGGCAAAGCCCGCATGGGCGGCTCGGCCTTAACGCAGGTATACGGCGAATTGGGCGGCGAAGCGCCCGACATCGAAGCAGGCTACCTGAAAAAGTTTTACGACGTGATTCAGCAGCTGGTACAGGAAGACAAACTGCTTGCCTACCACGACCGCAGCGACGGCGGCCTGTTTGCCACGCTGGCGGAAATGGCGTTTGCGGGGCGGAGCGGCTTGGAAGCGAATATCGATGAATACGCGCAGGTTCTGTTTAAAGAATGGGAACGCAAACTGCCGAACGCGATTGTGGAAGAAGTGTTGCCGCTTGCTAATCTGACTGCCTTATTCAACGAAGAGCTGGGCGCGGTATTGCAGGTGCGGAAGCAGGATTTTGCCGATGTGATGGCGGCATTCGCTAAACAAGGTTTGGGCAACGCGGCTTATTGCATCGGACAGGCGCATTGCGGCAGCAATTTCACGGTTGTGAATGACGGGGAAACCTTGTTTGATGAAGCGCTCGTCGATTTGCAACGCGCCTGGCAGTCCACCAGCCACCAAATCCAACGCTTGCGCGACAATCCCGCCTGCGCCGACAGCGAGTTCGCCTTGCTGGCCGATAAAGAACGCAGCCGGCTGTTTGCCGATTTAAGCTTTGATGTGAAACAGGATATTGCCGCGCCGTTTATCAATAGCGGGGCGAAACCCAAAATCGCCATCCTGCGCGAACAGGGCGTAAACGGCCAAGTGGAAATGGCCGCCGTCTTTACCCGCGCCGGTTTCGATGCCTATGATGTGCATATGTCCGACCTGATGGCAGGCCGCGTGAAACTCGACACCTTCCAAATGCTTGCCGCCTGCGGTGGGTTTAGCTATGGCGACGTGCTGGGCGCGGGCGAAGGCTGGGCGAAATCTATCCTGTTCCACAGCAAACTGCGCAACCAGTTCGTCGAATTCTTCGCTCGAGGCGATACGCTGAGCTTAGGCGTGTGCAACGGCTGCCAGATGATGGCCAACCTGGCCGAAATCATCCCGGGTGCAGACGGCTGGCCGAAGTTCCGCCGTAACGAATCCGAACAGTTTGAAGCCCGCCTGAGTATGGTACGCGTGCCACAATCGCCCTCGCTGATTTTGGCCGATATGGCAGGCAGCAGCCTGCCCGTGGTGGTTAGCCACGGCGAAGGCCGCGCCGATTTCACCCACTTGGGGCTAGCTGCAAACCAAGTTTCAGGTAGCCTGAGAACTGCCATGCAATATATCGACGGGCAGGGCAAGCCCACCCAAACCTACCCGCTCAACCCCAACGGCTCGCCCGATGCCATCGCCGCCGTCACCACTGCCGACGGCCGCGTGACTATCATGATGCCGCACCCCGAGCGTGTGTACCGCAGCGCGCAGATGAGCTGGCTGCCGGAAGAATGGCGAGATAGCGAACTGGCCGGCTGGTATCGGATGTTTGCTACGGCACGGAAGGTGCTGGGCTAGGCCGTCGGGTAACACAAGGCTACCTGAAAATATCAGCTTCAATGCCGTGAGGATGTAGAAGCTGAATACTTTCAGGTAGCCTCAATCATGGCAAAAACGGAGATAGGGTATGGAAACCAAGCTGCAGGTGTTAAAACCGGCCAAAATATTCGGCGATCCTAACGAGCTGGCAAACTTCCGATTTGCCAACGGCCGGGGCTTCCCTGCATCCTACCAGCGCTTTGCCACGCAATATGGCTGGGGTCGTTCGCTGGGCAACTATCTCGTCCATATCCCCGCTGATCCGCAATATTGCGATTCCTGGCAGCAGGCGAGGCAGCGGTGAAATCCAGCTATATCCACGATTTGGACGAATACGAAGGCTTTTTCTCCGCACAGCACGTTTGCCTGATGGCCAGGATGGAATGTTTTGCCAAAAGCGAAACCGGCACGTATCTGTTTTGGGATATTGAAAGCAGGCCGAGCCACGATGAATTCGATATTTATGCTTTCGACTTCAGGGAAGAACCCTTCTTAATCGGCCGCTCGCTGGATGAAGTTTGGCTCAAGCTCACCCGTGAATCCGATGCCACAGCCGCCTTGCGAGCCGCGCCGCGTCAGGCCGTGTTTGAAGGATTTGATTCGATTTCATAAGCGGGCAAGCCAGCCCGATATTTTTCAGGTAGCCTCATCATGAATTGGGAAACCCTCACGCAAATCGACCGCCGCCACATTTGGCACCCCTACGCCGCCATGCCCAATACCCAGCCGGTGTATGCCGTGGCGCGGGCGGAAGGCTGCAGCATCGAGCTGGCCGACGGAAAACGGCTGGTGGACGGCACTTCTTCGTGGTGGGCGGCGCTGCACGGCTACAACCACCCGCGCCTCAACGCTGCCGCCGCCGCACAATTGGAGAAGATGAGCCATGTGATGTTCGGCGGGCTCACCCACGAGCCGGCGGTGCGGCTCACGCAGTTGCTGCTGGAATTGTTGCCGACGGCCCTCAACCAAGTGTTTTACGCCGACAGCGGCTCGGTGGCGGTGGAGGTGGCGATGAAGATGGCGCTGCAATACCAGCACGCCGTGGGGCAGGGGAAACGCTGTCGTTTTGCCACCATCCGCGCCGGTTATCACGGTGACACTTGGCATGCCATGTCGGTATGCGACCCGGAAGAAGGCATGCACGGCCTGTTTTCGAGCAGCCTGCCGGTGCAGTATTTCCTGCCGCAACCGGCCAGCCCGCTCCACGGCGAATGGCAGCCGGAAAGTATCCGCCCGTTGGAAAACTTGTTGGCAGAAAAACACGATGAATTGGCGGCGCTGATTTTAGAGCCGGTGGTGCAGGGGGCGGGTGGAATGTATTTCTACCATTCCGAATATCTGCGGCAGGCGCGGGCATTGTGCAGCCGATACGGCGTGCTGCTGATTTTTGACGAAATCGCCACCGGCTTCGGCCGCAGTGGCGAAATGTTTGCTTTAGAGCACGCCGGCGTGGTGCCGGACATTATCTTGCTGGGCAAGGGGCTCACCGGCGGGTATCTCACCTTGTCGGCAGCGGTGTGCACCGAGGAAATTTCCGCGGCCATCAGCCGGGGCCAGGCGGGCGCGTTTATGCACGGCCCCACCTTCATGGCCAATCCGCTGGCCTGCGCGGTGGCGGCCGAGAGCGTGGCGATACTGCGGGAAAGCCCGTGGCGGCAGCGAGTGGCCAATATCGAGCAAACGCTGCGGCGCAAACTGGCTGTGGCGGCGCAATGGCGTTGCGTGCGTGAAGTGCGGGCGCTTGGTGCGATTGGGGTGCTGGAGATGGCGCAGCCGGTCAACACCGCTTCCTTGCAGCCGCGGCTGGTGGAAAAAGGCGTGTGGGTGCGGCCGTTCGGGCGGCTGGTGTATCTGATGCCGCCATTTGTGATCAGCCAGCAGGAATTAGATTTCTTGGCCGAACAGACTTTGGCGGCAGTGGCGGAGGAATACGGCGAAGCATGGCCGCAGTCCGAATAATGTTACACGCGCTGAAGGCTACCTGAAATTTTCAGGTAGCCTGTTTGCAGAGAGGGGAACAGTATGCAGAAACAAGTTTATTTTGTCAGCGGCATCGACACCGGCATCGGCAAAAGCATCGCCACCGGCCTGTATGCCAAAGAGCTGGCCGCTGCCGGTCGCTGCGTGACTACCCAAAAAATCGTGCAAACCGGCTGCCAAGGCATTGCTGAAGACATCCAAACCCACCGCCGCCTGCAAGGCATCGGGCTCACTGAACACGACCGCAACGGTAGCACCTGCCCCTATGTGTTTGCCTACCCCTGCTCGCCGCACTTGGCTGCCGAGCAGGAACAGCGCCCCATTGATTTAAAAACCATCGATGAAGCCACCCAAACCCTGCTGCAAAGCTACGACACCGTGCTGCTCGAAGGGGCGGGCGGGCTGATGGTGCCGCTAAACCGCGAGCAAACCCTGCTCGACTTTGCCGCCGAACGCGGCTATCCGCTGGTGTTGGTCACATCCGGCCGTCTGGGCAGTATCAACCACACCCTGCTCAGCCTTGCTGCCGCCCGCCATGCCGGCCTGCCGGTGCAGCGGTTGGTGTACAACCGCTATCCCGCCGCCGACCCCGTAATCGGTGCGGAAACCGAACGCTATTTGCGCGATTACCTGCAGCGGCATTTCCCCGAAGCCGAATGGGCGGTGTTGGCAGAGGCTATAGTGGATTAACAAAAATCAGGACAAGGCGGCGAGCCGCAGACAGTACAAATAGTACGGCAAGGCGAGCCAACGCTGTACTGGTTTTTGTTAATTCACTATACCTGAAAACCGCCCGCAGCATTTTTTCAGGTAGTCTTGCACACAGCTTTAGCCCGAACCCCCACATATCCGCTATAATCCGCTTTTTCGTTTACCCCTCTCCCCAAACCGAATCATGGGACAAAAAATCCAAGCCGTAAAAGGCATGAACGACCTCTTGCCGGTGGAGCAGAAAGATTTCAAGCTCACCGCCGCCTTCTGGCAGGCCTTTGAAAACCGCATCGGCGAATGGGCGCACCGCTTCGGCTACCGCCAAATCCGTACCCCGATTGTGGAGCAAACCGGCCTTTTCGTGCGCTCCATCGGCGAAGACACCGATGTGGTGGGCAAAGAAATGTATACCTTTGCCGACTCCAACGACACCCTCAGCCTCAGCCTGCGCCCCGAAGGCACCGCCTCCTGCCTGCGCGCCGTGGTGGAGCACAATCTGCTGTACAACGGCGGCCAGAAGCTGTGGTATATGGGCCCCATGTTCCGCCGCGAACGCCCGCAGAAAGGGCGCTACCGCCAATTCCACCAAGTGGGCGTGGAAGCGCTGGGCTTTGAAGGCCCCGATATCGATGCCGAAATCATCGCCATGTGCGCCGATTTGTGGCGCGAGCTCGGCATCAGCCAATATCTGACTTTGGAAATCAACAGCCTGGGCAACCGCGAAGAACGCGCCGCCCACCGCGCCGCCTTGGTAGGCTACCTGAAACAGCACGAAGCTGCGCTGGACGAAGACAGCCGCCGCCGTATGCACACCAATCCGTTGCGCGTGCTGGACAGCAAAAACCCCGACTTGCAGGAAATCTGCAATGCCGCCCCGCGCTTGGCCGATTATCTCGGCGAAGCCTCCCGCGCCCACTACGCCGGTTTCAAAGCCCTGCTCGACGGTTTGGGCATTGCCTATGTGGAAAACCACCGCCTCGTGCGCGGGTTGGACTACTACAACCAAACCGTGTTCGAATGGACCACCGACAAACTCGGCGCCCAAGCCACCGTGTGCGGTGGCGGCCGCTACGACGGCCTGATTGAAGAGCTCGGCGGCAAACCCGCCCCTTCCATCGGCTTTGCCATGGGCGTGGAGCGCCTGCTGCTGTTGGTGCACGAATACGGCAATCTGCAAGCCGATGCCGCACCCGATATTTATGTGATACACCAAGGCGGCGATACCCTGCTGCCCAGCATGCAGTATGCCACCGCTGCCCGCGCCGCCGGCTTCAGCGTGCTGCAACATTCCGGCAGTCAGAAACTGGCCGCCCAAATGAAAAAAGCCGACGCTTCCGGCGCCAAAGTGGCGCTGATCGTGGGTGAAGGCGAGCTGGCCGAAGGCAAAGCCAGCCTCAAAGATATGCAGCAAGGGCGCGGCCAAGTGAGCGTGCTTGCTGCCGATTTGCTTCAACAATTAAACGAATGGATACGCTAAATGGCTGTTTACGATTTAAAAGACCAAGAAGAAATTGAAAACTTCAAATATTTCTGGCGCAGCTGGGGGCGTTGGCTGTTTGCCCTGCTCGTGGTGGCCGCCATCGGCTACTTTGGCTGGGTGATGTACCGCAGCCACCAGCGCAGCGTGAGCAACGAAGCCGTGGCCGTGTTCGACCAGTGGGCGGAAAATCAGCAGGCCGGCAAACCCGCCGAAGCCGCCAAACTGCTCACCCAACTGCAAAGCCAGTACCCGACCAGCGTTTCCGCCGCCCAAGCCACCCTGATGCAGGCCGGTGCCGCCTTCGACCAAGGCAAATACGACGAAGCCGCCGGCCACCTGAACTGGGTGCTCAAATACCACCAAGAACCGCTCATCCGCGCCATGGCCATCCAGCGCCTGGCCACCGTGCAGCTGCAACAGCAGAAATACGATGACGCCATCTCCACCCTCGGCATGAACACCGATGAAGCCTACGCCGGTATCCTGTTGGAAACCAAAGGCGATGTCTACGCCGCCCAAGGCAAACGCAGCGAAGCCGCCGCCGCCTACAAACAGGCGATGGACAAACTGCCCCAAGACGACCAAGGGCGCGAGTTCATACAGCTGAAAATCGACCAGCTGAACTAAGGCAGGCCAAAGCCCATAACGGCTGTTGCCGGCGGATGGAAAACCCACCGCCGGCAACAGCCGTTTTTTCAGATAGCCTTTTGGGTTTCAGATAGCGTGTAGCTTGAATAAGGTATTGCCTGCGCGGAAGTGAATACAGGCTACCTGAAACTATGTCTGGATGGTTTGGAGGCTTACCAAAGCTAATACCGAGCAACTTTATTCTGCAAACAAAGGCTACCTGAAACCATTTCAGGTAGCCTTTGCACACTCCCTACCTATCGCAATCAAGCCGTGGGTGTTTTGCCTTGTTGGCCTTTGATGATGCTCATGCCGGCGGAGACGAGGCCGCCGATGTCGGCCACGTTGGCGGGCATAATCAGGGTGTTGCCTTCTTTGGCCAGTTTGGCGAAGGCGTCCACGTATTGCTCGGCTACTTTCAGATTAACGGCTTCGTTGCCGCCGGGTTGATTGATGGCGTCGGCCACCAGGCGGATGGCGTCGGCGCTGGCTTGTGCCACCAGTTTCAGGGCTTCGGCTTCGCCTTGGGCGCGGTTGATGCGGGCCACTTTTTCGCCTTGCGAGGCGTTGACGGCGGCTTGGGCTTCACCTTCGGATTTTTTGATCTCGGCTTCGCGCTCGCCCGAAGCAAGGTTGATTTGCTCGATTTTCAAGCCTTCGGATTGGGCGATGCGGGCGCGTTTTTCGCGTTCGGCGGTGATTTGCGCCTGCATGGCGCGCAGGATTTCCTGCGGCGGCACGAGGTCTTTGATTTCGTAGCGCAATACTTTCACTCCCCAGGATACGGCGGCTTCATCGAGTGAGGCGACCACGGTGCGGTTGATGTCGTCACGCTCTTCAAAGGTTTTGTCCAGTTCCATGCGGCCGATGACGGAACGCAGGGTGGTTTGGGCAAGCTGGGTGATGGCGGTGATGTAGTTGCTGGAGCCGTAGGAGGCGAGTTTGGCATCGGTTACTTGGAAGTAGATGATGCCGTCTACGGTGAGTTGGGTGTTGTCGCGGGTGATACACACCTGGCTGGGCACATCCAGCGGGATTTCTTTGAGCAGGTGCTTGTAGGCCACGCGGTCGAGGAAGGGGATGAGGAAGTTGAGGCCGGGGTTGAGTACAGCATGGAAGCGGCCGAGCCGCTCCACCACATAGGCTTCCTGCTGCGGCACAACGGTGAAGGCTTTAAAGCCGAATACAACGATAACGGCAAATAGGATTGCCAGGGTAACGATATCCATCAGTTTTCCTCCAGAGGTTGCAAAATCAAGATATTGCCGGATTTTCCGGCGATGCGGGCGGCTTGGCCGGCCCGTGCGGGGAAGGGAGCTTCGGCCTGCCAATAAGTGCCGCGATATTGTACGAGCCACAGGCTGCCGGATTGGGGCTGGTGCAGCAGCACGGTGTTGCCGATGTCTAAATCACCTTCGGCATCGGCGGCGTGGGCGCGGCGGTTGCGCCGGATGCGGTATACGGCGGCGATGCCGACCACGGAAAGCAGCACGGCCACCAGCAGCGATACGCCGCTGCCCGCGCCGAGCCAGGCGGCTATGCCTGCACCGAGCAGGGCGATGCTGGCCACCAGCAGGTAGAACGTGCCGCTGAACATTTCGAGAACGAACAGGGCGGCTGCGGCGATAAACCAATACCAATAGTGCATAGGCGGCTCCTTTCTTGTGTGGGTGGGGCTTGAGCTTTGCTGCAACTCTGCTTGGGCTATACCAAGACATTGTTTAAGGTAGTTTCAGGTAGCCTTTAGCCTGCCGGATGAGGCTACCTGAAAACGGCCTGCTCAAAGTTTTTATTACTTTTTAGCTGGGTTTCAACTTTTCGTTGAAGCAGAGGCGTTGGCTTTGTAGAAACGCTGTTTCACTCGTTTCAGGTAGCCTTTGGATGGTTGGTAAGTCTACCTGAAAAGCTCAGCTGCATCGAAGTTAATATTGCGCGGGCCAGCTCAGCCTATGCCTGTGCTTCCTGCAAACGGGGCAGGGCGGCAGTAAGGTCGATGCCGGCAGCGGCAGCGGTTTGCACCAGTTGGCGCGGGTCTGCGCCTTGGGCGGCTTGCCCCATGGCCCACAAGAAGCTGCTGCGGGTGCCGCTGCGGCAGTAGGCGAGGGCGGGCGCGGGGTGGTCGGCCAGGTGTTTGGCAAACTGTGCGGCAGCGGCAGCATCGATTTGCGGCATCAGCATGGGCTGGTGAATAACGTGCCGGATACCGGCTTCGGCCGCCCAGTGGCGGATTTGATCGAAGCTGGGCTGACCGGGCTCTTCGCTGTCGGGGCGGTTGCAGATGATGGTTTGCACGCCGGCGGCAGCGGCGGCAAGGATGTCTTGGCGGCTGATTTGCGGAGAAACAAACAGACCGGGAGCAAGGGTGGGGAAGGGGGCTTGGTTTGACATAGTTTTCCTTGGTTATGAATGGCTTGGTTTTGCTCGGACGAGCTCGATGGATTCTTTGGCAGTGAGGTGGTCGATTTCTAAAACCATCACTTTCACATAATCAAAATGTTTACCGATATAGGGCAGGAGGCCGTTTTGGTTGGGGGAGTATTTGTGCCCCACGGCTTCGAGTGCGGCCTGTTTTTCGGCGGGGTCGGTGACGGTACGTACCGTGCCGAACACGATGGCGCTGCGGAAATAGGTGGTGAATTCCTGCGGCACGATGTCGTTGAGATCCACCACGCAGAAGGAAACGTGATTGTCGCGCGCGAGCAGTTCGTGTTTATGACCTGCGGGCGCGCCGTGCAGGATAATTTTGCCTTCGTGGTAAACATAGCTGATCGGCACGGCGTAGGGATAGCCGTTGTCGCCGTGCAGCGCGAGCACGCCGGATTTGCCACGCTGCAAAATGGCGATGGCTTCTTCGTTGGATAGCTGCTGGTTTGCGTGTTTCATCTCCCTGAACACGATTTTCTCCTTGTTTTGCCATAGGCCGGTTTCAGGTAGCCTTTTGCTCACAGGGGAATGATACCAAATTCCACGCCCAAATGCTGGGCTCAAACAGCATGGAGGTTACCTGAAAATAGAGCGGCGGCAGGGCATGGCGTTTGGTTTGCAGGCGGCGTGGGCGGTTATATAATGGCAGCTGTTTCCCCTGTCTGCTTACCAAGGAGGCTGCCATGCCCAAACCGCCGTTTGCCCGCACTATTTTGCTCGCCTTATTGTCTGTATCCGCCCTGCCCGCGCTGGCAGATAATACCCAGCGCGTTCATCAGACCTGTTCGCGTTATTTGGACGAACAGCCGGATTATTATGAATCCCGAAGTGCCCGCTTCAGCTTACGCGCCATGCCGCAGGCAGCGGTGAAGAACCATTCTGTGACTTCATATGAAGCAGCGCCTTCAGCTGCGCCCGCAGCGCAGGCGGCAGCCACCAGAGATTCCATGGTTGGTCTAGAAGGAGCATATGGTTCGGTTCGGCATGCAGAAGTGGCTGCCCCGTCGCGCCAAAACACCGAGCGCTACGGCCATTATGAGCCCAACCCCGTGCACGCCGTGGCCGAGCAGCCCGTTTCCACCTTCAGCATTGATGTGGACACCGGCAGCTACGCCAACATCCGCCGCTTCCTCACCCAAACCGGCCGCCTGCCGCCCGCTGATGCCGTACGCATTGAAGAAATCATCAACTATTTCGACTATGGCTACGCCAAGCCTACCGACGGCAAACCTTTCGCCGTACACACCGAAACCGTGGATTCCCCCTTCCGCAGCGGCGCCAAGCTGATCCGCATCGGCATCCAGGCCAAAGAAGTGAGCCAGGCCGCACTGCCGCCGGCCAACCTCGTGTTCCTGGTGGACGTGTCCGGCTCCATGTATAGCCGCGACAAACTGCCGATGGTGAAATACACCCTCTGCACCCTCGCACACCAAACCCGCGCCCAAGACCGCATCACTCTCGTTACCTATGCCGACGGCAACAAAGTCGTGCTGCCGCCCACCCCGGGCAACCAGCGGCAGAAAATCCTCGCCGCGCTTGATAGCCTGAAGGCAGGCGGCTCTACTGCCGGCGAAAACGCCATCCAACAGGCCTACCAAGCCGCCCAGCGCGCCTATATCCGCAACGGCATCAACCGCATCCTGCTCGCCACCGACGGCGATTTCAACGTGGGCATCACCGATTTCAACACCCTGCGCAGCATGGTGGCCGAAAAACGCAAAAGCGGCATTTCGCTCACCACGCTCGGCTTCGGCAGCGGCAACTACAACGAACGGCTGATGGAGCAGCTGGCCGATGCCGGCGACGGCAACTACAGCTACATCGACAGCCCCGAAGAAGCGCAGAAAGTGCTGCACCGCCAGCTCTCATCCACGCTCGCCACCGTGGCGCAAGACGTGAAAATCCAAGTGGAATTCAATCCCGCCACCGTGAAGGAATACCGCCTGATCGGCTATGAAAACCGCATGCTTGCCCGCGAAGATTTCAACAACGACCAAGTAGATGCAGGCGATATCGGCGCCGGCCACAATGTTACCGCCCTGTATGAAATCATCCCCGCCGGGCAAACCGGCTGGCTGCCCGAAAGCCACTACCAGGCCACCCCCGCCGCCAACGATAAAGCCGGCAGCGAATACGCCTTCATCAACCTGCGCTACAAACTGCCCGGCCAAAGCAGCAGCATCCTCATCAACCGCCCCGTGGCAGTGGGCAGCAAACCGCTCGCCCAAGGCAGCAACGCCACCCGCCAAGCTGTAGCCGCAGCCGCCTTCGGCGAACTCTTGCGCAGCGGCAAATACAGCGGCAACTTCGGCTGGCCGCAAACCCTCGAGCTCGCCCGCAACGCCCAATCCCCCGACCGCCACGGCCTGCGCCGCCAGTTTGTGCAGTTGATTGAAAAAGCACAACAGCTCAGCAGCAAGCCGCAGTAAGGCTTCGGGAACAAGGTTTCAGGTAGCCTTTATCCGCCTTGGCCTTAAAGGCTACCTGAAATTTAAAACGGCTCGGAATGCACAACCGGATTGCAGAGCCCAATAAAACTTTCGGGCTACCTGAAGGGATGCGGTAAGGATATGGTGCGCTCCAACCCGCGCCGCCCGGACTTGCCCAAACTGCTCGTTCACTCAGATAAACAGCCATGAATTTCAACCACTGGAAACAAACCCTTTTTTCTTTAGACAGATACGAAAACGGCGGTGATGCCAAAACATTCACCGCCCTCATCGCCCAAAAGCCGGCCGACGCCTCCGAACGGCAATATATCGAGGCCCTGCTGCAAACCTTTTCCAACCAAGACGATTACGGTATCCAAGAAAGCGTGTTGACCGTGTTGGACGGTGTGGCACAAGCTGTTTTCTTTGAAACTTTGGGCAATATGTTTCAAGAGTTTCTCAACAATACCGAAGAGCAGGAATGGGGACTGCTGCTGTTGGGCAGAACCGTCAATTCATGTAACGAAGCTGCAATAAAGGAAATGGTTTCCGCTGCACAGAAATGCACGGATAAAACCATGTTGGCATTTTTAAAGTCTGAAGAATTTTGCAGCGAGTACCCCGAAATATTGCCGTTTTTAGCAAGCGCATAGGCTGTGTCGCCAAATCCAACGACACCTTCAGGCTACCTGAAACTTTAGGCAGCCACGAAATATTCATGCCCACAGGCGCACCGTATTTTCAGGTAGCCTCCACCCCCGAACAAGAAAAGGAACTCCCATGCCCATTTCCCCCAGCATTTTCAAAGCCTACGATATCCGCGGTATCGTCGGCCAAACCCTCACCGAAGAGACTGCCGAGCAAATCGGCCGCGCCATCGCCGTGCGTGCCGCCCGGCAAGGCCTGCGGCAGATTGCCGTGGGGCGCGACGGCCGGCTCAGCGGCCCGGTATTGCAAGCGGCGCTGATGCGCGGGCTCACCGCAGGCGGGCTGGAAGTGGCCGATGTGGGCATGGTGGCCACGCCCATGCTGTATTTCGCCGCCGTGCGGCATTGCTCCGGCAGCGGCGTGATGATTACCGGCAGCCACAACCCGCCCGATTACAACGGCTTCAAAATGATGCTCGGCGGCAATACCCTGGCCGGGGAAAGCATCCAAGAGTTGCGCGGTATCATCGAAGCGCAGGATTTTGTTTCAGCTAGCCCGCAAGGCAGTGTGCGCAGTTTGGATGTGGCAGAAGAGTATATTCAACACATTGCAGGCCATATCCGCCTGAAGCGGCCGCTGAAAATCGCCGTCGATGCCGGCAACGGCGTAGCCGGAGCGTTTGCCGGGCGGCTGTATCGTGCGCTGGGTTGCGAAGTGGAGGAGCTGTTTTGTGAAGTGGACGGCCATTTCCCCAACCACCATCCCGACCCTGCCAAGCCCGCCAATCTGCAAGACCTTATCCGTGCCGTGCCGGCCGGTGCAGCCGAAGTCGGCCTTGCTTTCGACGGCGACGGCGACCGCCTCGGCGTGGTTACCCGCAGCGGCAGCATCATCTATCCCGACCGCCAGCTGATGCTGTTTGCGCAAGATGTGCTCGGGCGCAACCCCGGCGCGAAAGTGATTTACGATGTGAAATCCACCCGCCTGCTGGCGCCGTGGATTAAGCAGCACGGCGGCGAGCCGGTGATGAGCAAAACCGGCCACAGCTTCATCAAAGCCGCCATCAAGCAGCACGGCGCGCTTTTGGCCGGCGAAATGAGCGGGCATGTATTTTTCAAAGAACGCTGGTTCGGCTTCGACGACGGTCTCTATGCCGGCGCGCGCCTGCTGGAAATCCTTTCAGCTAGCCCCAACCCCAGCGCCGTGCTGGAAGCCTTGCCGGAAGGCGTGTCCACTCCCGAATTGAATATTGCTCTGCCCGAAGGTGCCGACGGCCACGCATTGATTGCCGATTTGGCTCAGGCCGCCCGGTTCGACGGCCTGCAAGAGCTGATTACCATCGACGGCCTGCGCGCCGAATTCGCCGACGGCTTCGGCTTGCTGCGCGCTTCCAACACCACGCCGGTGCTGGTGTTGCGCTTCGAGGGCGACAACCAGGCCGCGCTGGCACGAATTCAGGCGCAGTTCAAAACCCTGGTGGAACAGCACGGCGGCTTGCAGTGGCCGTTGTGAAACCGAGCCGGATAAAGCAAACCGCACCGTGGCAATACGGTGCGGTTGGTTTTCAGGTAGCCTGATTGCTGTAGGAAAAGGCTGGTTAGGGGCTGGCAGTATTCAATACTGGATTGTGCCGTTTGCAGTTGGCTGCACGGTGCTGCCGCCCGGGCTGTCGAACACGGGCTCGGGATGGCTGGCACGGACTGAACCGGATCTTCCCTCCACTCCAATGAAATAGTTGTAGTCGGACAGGCGTTCAAAGCTTTGCTGCAACGATACTTCCACCACGCGGTAGCTGCTGCCACCCATGCTGCGGCTGAGGGTGTCGGCGCGTTTGCGGAAGTTTTGCAGGGCTTCGATGGCGAGGCTTTCTTCAATTTGGCGGCGGCTTTTCTGCGCCGGAGAGTCGGCGGGCGCGGCTTTGCAGGATGTTTAAGCGGCACGGTCATCCAATTGTTGGGCACGGTGCGGCTGGCGGTTTTGCTGAATTTGAGCAGGTTGTAGTTGAGCGGCTCGGCTAGGGCGGGGGCAAGGCTGAGGCCGGCCAGCAGGGCGGGCAGGAGGAGGGCGGTTTTCTTCATAAGCGTTTTCCTGTGGATTGGGATAGGGTGATTATAGGGAACGGCTATGCCGAAGGCTACCTGAAAACACTTCGGGTTTGCCTGCGCTAAGGTTTTCAGGTAGCCTTGCGCGCCATCTGATCGTGAAAAGGAAATGCCGTGATTACTGTGAACACTTTGCGCAAAATGAAGCGCGAGGGCGAGAAAATCGCCATGCTCACCTGCTACGAAGCCAGCTTTGCCGCGCTGATGGATGCGGCGGGGGTGGATATGCTGCTGGTGGGCGATTCGCTGGGCATGACGGTGCAGGGGCAGAAATCCACCCTGCCGGTGAGCCTGGCCGATATGTGCTACCACACGGCGGCGGTGGCGCGCGGCAGCAGCAATGCGCTGATCGTGAGCGATTTGCCGTTTGGTGCCTACCAGCAGAGCAAGGAGCAGGCTTTTGCCGCTGCGGCCGAACTGATGGCGGCAGGGGCGCATATGGTGAAGCTGGAAGGCGGCGCCTGGATGGCGGAAACCACCGAGTTTCTACAGCTGCGCGGCATTCCGGTGTGCGCGCACATCGGGCTCACGCCGCAGTCGGTGCATGTGTTCGGCGGCTATAAGGTGCAGGGTAAGGGCGATGTGGCGGCGCAGGCATTGCTAAACGATGCACTGGCGCACGAGAAGGCCGGTGCGGTGGTGGTGCTGATGGAATGCGTGCCCGCCGCTTTGGGCAAACAGATTACCGAAACGCTGGCCTGCCCCACCATCGGCATCGGCGCGGGTGTGGATTGCGACGGGCAGGTGCTGGTGATGCACGATATGCTCGGCGTGTTCCCCGGCCAAACGGCGAAGTTTGTGAAAAACTTCATGTATGGACAGGATAGCATTCAGGCGGCGGTGGCGGCTTATGTGCGCGAAGTGAAAGAGAAAACCTATCCTGCGCCGGAGCATACCTTTGCAGCTTGAGGCAGGCTAATAAAGTGAGGCTACCTGAAAACGCAGCGCCGCTTTTGCCAAGCTGAATTCGGATTGCCTTGCCATTGTTTTCAGGTAGCCTCGCGATTGAGCCAAAAGGCTACCTGAAAACCTTAGCCAAACCATTCCAATTTCTAATCAACAAAGAAGATAGAGCAACCATGCCGCACCGCACCCCCCGCCGGCAGAAAATCGCCCGGCTTGTGCACGACCACGGCTTTATGTCGGTGGAAGAGCTGGCGCGCAGCCTAAACGTGACCCCGCAAACCATCCGCCGCGACATCAACGTTTTGTGCGAACACAATATCCTGCGCCGCTACCACGGCGGCGCCGCGCCCGGCAGCAGCGTGCAAAACGAAGACTACGACACGCGCAAAAACAAGCTGCAAAGCGAAAAAGCCCACATTGCCGACCTGATTGCCGAGCACATTCCCGACAACGTTTCTCTGTTTATGAGCATCGGCACCACCATCGAAGCCGTGGCGCTGGCGCTGGTGAAAAACCATAAAAATCTCTGCATCATCACCAACAATATCCACGTTGCCTCCATCGTGTCCGGCCGGCCGGACTACACCGTCATCATCACCTCCGGCGTGGTGCGGCCGGTGGACGGCGGCATCACCGGCGTAGCCACCATCGATTTCATCAACCAATTCAAAGTGGATTACGCCATCCTTGGCGCCTCCGGCATCGAAGCCGACGGCTCGCTGCTCGATTTCGACTATAAAGAAGTGAGCGTGATGCAGGCCATGATGGCCAACGCCCGCCACTGCTACCTGGCCGTGGACCACAGCAAATTCGGCCGCAATGCCTTGGTGCGCATAGGCGATGTAACTGAATTTCACGCCCTGTTCACCGATGAGCCACCCAGCGCCGGCCTGTGCAAAAAACTGGACGATGCCGGCGTGCGCTGGCATCTGGCGGCCAAAGAAGGGGAAGAATAGGGCGGCAGGCTACCTGAAAGAGGTTCGGCATAAATTTTCAGGTAGCCTTTAGTTAAACCGATACGGCTACCTGAAAGCCAAGCTTCAATAAAGTGAAAATGCCGTGTGATGATTGAAAAAACGGTATTCATGCCGCAATAAACTGGCGGCTGCACCAGCTTTGCAGTATATTTTGCCTAAATTGATTTTGTTACGGAGAACACACCATGTCGATATTGAAAAGGCCGGAAGAAGTGATTATGGCGGTGCTGGGCGCGCTGTTTGTGGTGCTGACTTATGCGACGGTATCCTATTTCGGCGCGCAGGGGCAAACCGCGCTGCTGGTGGCGGTGCTCACGCTGATTGTGCTGCTGCCGGCGTTTTTGCTGTGGCAACGCAACCGCGCAGCTTGGCTATGGCCCTGCCTCCTCGGCCTGCTGGCAGCTTGCTGGTGGCCGTATTTCGATGCCCGCGGCGAGCAATTGCTGCCGGTGGGCTTGTTGCAGCAGGATGCGGCCGCCGCAGTTTCAGCCTTGCCTTGGTATGCGGGCTGGACGTTTAAGCTGATCTTCGCCGCGCTACCGGTGTTGGTGGGGTATGGATGGATAGTGTATCGGCGGTATTATCGGAAGAAAAAACCGATATAAACATAGCCGGAATTTGAATAGGAAAAAGGCTACCTGAAAATTTAGCTTCGCAGAAATTTTGCTGCATTGCGTTTTCAGGAAGCCTTTTTGTTTTGCCTTTCATATCAAATCATCTTGCCTTGACCAGGAAAATCGTTCTTTTTTGATTTGGCACAATAATTTACTTAATAAAACTAGAATGATAGCAGTTTCCAATTTGAGTTCTATATTAATAAGATTTATTATCACAGTAAACCTAGGCAAGGAATAATCAAAACAATTTCTTTCTAGGCCTCCTAACTCCGCTCCAGAAAGCCCAACTATGTCCACCACTCCACTCTCTCAGCTGCGCAAAGGCGCGGTTGCGCATATCGATTCCATTGTCCCCAATCCCGTGTTCGGCGAACTCGATGCCTTGGTGTCGCGCCGTTTGGCGGATTTGGGCTTTTCCGGCGGCATGCCTTTGCAGGTGATTGCCGTGGGCGGCTTCGGGCGCGGGCCGTTTGCGGTGCGCTTGGGCAACCAGTCGCAGTTTTCGCTGCGGCACGATGAGGCGGGGAAGATTATGTGCCATTTGGTTGATGCGGAACAAAAGCAGCCTGCACATGGCAATCAGATGGAAAAACAGTAGAAAAACAATAAGGAACAACGATGGAACTGAGCTATTTCGCCCTCATCGGTGCGCCGAACTGCGGCAAAACTGTTTTGTTCAACGGGCTTACTGGTTCGCATGCCAAAGTAGCCAACTATCCGGGCGTAACGGTGGACAAGCGCGAAGGCGCGTTTTTGGACGACGAAGCCGTGCGCATTGTCGATTTGCCCGGCACATACAGCCTGCGCACCACCAGCCCAGACGAAGCGGTGGCGAAAGATGTGGCAGTGGGCAAACTCGGCATTCCGCCTGATGCCATCATTGCTGTGGCCGACGCGACCAACCTGCGCATGACGCTGCGCATGATTTTGGAACTGAAAACGCTGAAACTGCCGATGGTGGTGTCGCTGAACATGAGCGATGTGGCGCAGCGGCGCGGGTTGAATATCGACGCGGCGAAACTGAGCGAACTGTTGGGTGTGCCCGTGCTGGAAACCGTGGCCGTGAGCGCATCGGGCGTGCAGGCGGTGCGCGAAGCGGTGGCGCAGTTACCGCGCAAACGCTCGTTCCCCGCCAACCCTGCCTCTGCTGAACGCACGTTGGACGAATTGGACAGCGATGTGCTTTATCATGAAGTCGAATCCATTTTGGCACAAGTGGTGCGCACGGAAATGACTTTGCCCGCCTGGCACAAAAAATTGGACGAAATCGTTCTGCATCCTGTGTGGGGCGTGGTTTTGCTGATGGTCATCCTGTTTATGGTGTTCCAAGCGGTGTACACTTGGGCCGCGCCGATTATGGAAGCCATCGAAGGCGGTTTTGGCTGGCTGGGCGAATGGGTGGCCGCCAATATGCAGCCCGGCATTTTGAACGATTTAATCGTGAACGGCGTGATTGCCGGCACGGGCAGCGTGCTGGTGTTCCTGCCGCAGATTACCATCCTGTTCGCCTTCATCCTGCTGCTGGAAGACTCGGGCTACCTGCCGCGCGCCGCATTTTTGCTGGATAACGTGATGGCGAAAAGCGGCTTATCCGGCCGTTCGTTCATTCCGCTGCTGTCCAGCTTTGCCTGTGCCGTGCCTGCCGTGATGTCCGCCCGCACCATCCACGACCCGCGCGAACGGTTGGTCACCATCGCCGTTGCTCCGTTGCTGACCTGTTCCGCGCGGCTGCCCGTGTACGCGCTGATTATCGCCGCCGTCATCCCCAACCAAACCGTGCTTGGCATATTCAATCTGCAAGGGCTGACGCTGTTTGTGCTGTACATTGCCGGCATCCTGTCGGCGGCACTGGCAGCGTATATCATGAAACGGTTGGCGCGGATTAAGGGCAACGTGCAGCAGTTCCCGCTCTTGATGGAACTGCCCACCTTCCGTATGCCCAACTTCAAACACATCCTGACCAGCCTGTGGGACAGGGTGAAAGCCTTCCTGAAGCGCGCCGGCACGATTATTTTCGCGCTGACTGTGATTCTGTGGGGCTTGGTCAGCTGGCCTGCGCCGCCCGAAGGCGCAACCGGCGCGGCAATCGATTACAGCCTGGCCGGTATGCTCGGCCACGCCATCCAGCCGCTGTTCGCCCCGCTGGGCTTCACTTGGGAAATGTGCATTGCCATGATTCCGGGCATCGCCGCGCGAGAAGTGGTCGTGGCCGCGCTGGGCACGGTGTATGCCGTGGGCGCATCGTCTGAAGACGCGGTGCAGAACGCGCTGATTCCGATTGTGCACACCAGCTGGGGCTTGTCCACTGCCTTCGCCTTTCTCGCCTGGTATGTGTATGCCCCCATGTGCGCCGCGACTTTGGCAGTTATCAAGCGTGAAACCAAATCTCTGAAACACACTGTTATGGTTACAGGCTATATGTTCGCACTCGCCTACCTCGCGGCCTTTATCGTGTATCAAATTACTTCAAGGATATTATGATAATTCAAATGCAATTTATTATAGTCGCCATCATCATGCTCGCCTGTGTGGTGTTCCTGCTGCGGAAGTTTGTGTTTAAACCAAAAAAAAGGAAACCTGATTGCAGCAGCGGATGCGGGAAATGCGGGGGCTGTGGGTAAGATTGTTGTTTAGTTGATTTTGATGTAAGGAAAAGCAGCCTGCATTTTAGATGGGTAGGGTGCAGGGTGTTTGTGGTAAGAAGGCTACCTGAAAAATTTCAGGTAGCCTTCTGCTGTAGCTAAGAACACATTTTTATAAGGGCAGCTTGCCGTCTTAAAAAAAGTTACTTGAATCTTCCAGGTAGCCTTTAATCTGGCCAAGCTCTCATTTTCAACGCCCGGTATACACAGCCAGGCATTGTTCTTGCTGTTGCAGGAAGGCTTCGCTGCCGCCGAGTTTGTCTAACTGCTGTTTCGGTGAAAGCTTCGGCAGGCTGCGGAGATCTTCCGTCGTGCTGAATTTTTGCACCGGCTCTTTCCACAGGCAGCAGCAGTAGGGTTCAAGCACGCGCTCGCTTTGGCCGGGGCAAGGCCGTGTTTGGCCAAGTTGGCTTGCCATTGCGGTACGGCGAGTATATTTTGGACAGGCTTCCACGATGCGAGCGCGGTATGAGGGCAAAGGCGAGTGTCAACACC
The DNA here is from genome assembly GCF_008805035.1 of Eikenella exigua. NCBI lineage: Bacteria > Pseudomonadati > Pseudomonadota > Betaproteobacteria > Neisseriales > Neisseriaceae > Eikenella > Eikenella exigua. The sequence goes on from NZ_CP038018.1 coordinate 841,293, forward strand.
ACCGTTACCACATTCCAACCGATGAGGGGGCAGCGTTTGTGGCGGTCGGATTCATCAGCTTGAATCTCAGCCATGCAGGCTTTCCATGCGCAGCATCATCACGGGCTGGAAAACGTGCTCCAGTGCTTCGATTTTGGCGATAGCGGCCTTGATGTGCTTTTCTTTAGACTGGTGGGTGAGAATCACGATTTCGGCATTTTCGTGATTGATTACGCCTTTTTGCAGAAGAGCTTCGATAGAGATGTCCTGTTCGGCAAGGATGCGGCCGATGTCGGCCACCACGCCAGGTCTGTCTTGTGCCGATACACGCAGGTAGTAGCTACTGGTGATTTCGTTTATCGGCAGCACGGACAGCTCTTCGTTGTTGCGGAAAGCCAAAGGCGGCACACGCTGTTCGTTGGCAGCGTGAATTAGGCGGGCGGTGTCAATGATGTCGGCCACCACGGCGCTGGCAGTGGGGGCTGCACCAGCGCCGGCGCCGTAATACAGGGTCTCACCCACCATGTTTGATTGCACCAGTACAGCATTCATCACACCTTCCACCTGCGCCAGCAGACGGCATTCGGGCACGAGTGTGGGGTGTACACGCAATTCAATGCCTTCTTCGGTTTTGCGGGAGATGGCCAAGAGCTTGATGCGGTAGCCCAGCTCTTCGGCGTAGCGAATGTCTTGGTTTTCCAGCTTGTTAATGCCTTCCAAGTAGCAGTGTTGGAAATTAATCGGCGTGCCGAAGGTCAGCGCAGACATAATGCTCAGCTTGTGCGCCGCATCGTGGCCTCCGATGTCGAAAGTCGGGTCGGCTTCGGCGTAGCCCAGCTCCTGTGCCTGCTTGAGCACTTCGGCAAACGGGCTGCCGTGGGCGCGCATATTGCTCAGAATGAAGTTACTAGTACCGTTGATGATGCCAACCACCGATTTGATACGGTTGGCGGCCAGGCCTTCTCGCAGGGCTTTGATAATCGGAATGCCGCCGGCCACTGCTGCTTCAAACATTACCATCACGTTTTTTCCCGCCGCCAGTGCGAAAATTTCATTGCCGTATTCAGCCAGCAGTTTTTTGTTGGCGGTAACCACGTGTTTGCCGTTTTCGATGGCACACAGCACCACTTCGCGTGCCGTATCCGTTCCGCCCATCAACTCTACCACAATATCTACATCCGCACTGCGGGCTACCTGAAACACATCATCTGACACTATGGTATCCGGCGGACATAATTTGCGGATGCAGCCAGTGTTGTGGCTGGCAGCCATGCTGATACGCACTTCGCGCCCCAGGCGGCGCGTGATTTCCTGCGCGTTTTCCGACAATAATTTGGCCGTACCGCCACCGACGGTACCCATCCCCAAGATGCCAATTCTAATTGGTTGCATGCTGACTCCTTGTTATGATTACGGCTGCGCCAAGCGCCAATTTGCCGTTTTGCTCTGAACATGCCGGCCTGCCATACGGGCGGCCAAGCTGATAAACAATAAAATTAAAATCCGAAAGCGGACAGAAAGCCGCTATCTTAGCTGAAAACCCCGCTTTTTACACCTTTTAATAGAAACACTTACACTTTTAACCACACTGCCTCGAAGCCAAGCGTTTCAATCTCCTTACAGCCTATGCTTTCAGGTAGCCTCCAACCCATTCAAACACAAACAAATTATGCTGATTCAAGAACACCAGCCCGCCTCCGCCTGCCATATCGGCAATTATCAATGCGGCCAAATCGAAATCGACGGCCACATCTACCGCCAAGCCGTATTGCTTGACGGCAGCGGTAGCGTGCAAACCGTCAACCTTCCCTCCGCAGCCGAACTGCAAGCCGCAGACCTAGCCCGCGCCGCCGCAAGTGAGCCCGAAGTAATCCTCATCGGCACCGGCGAGCAGCAACAGTTTTTACACCCGCGCATTGCCGCCGCTGCAAGCGGCATCGGCGTGGAATGCATGCACACCGCCGCCGCCGTGCGCACCTATCTTTTGCTGCAAAGCGAAGGCCGCCGCGTATGGGCATGGTTGTGGCTGTAACGCCACAGGCAAGATAACGCAGCATTTTCAGGTAGCCTCTGATGCACAGCAGGCTACCTGACACCCCTCTCTCTACTTACACTAACGTGTACCAATGGGTCAACCGCGGTAAAGCCGTACTCGCCGGATTCGAAGGCAACGTAACCCTGCCGCTGATTCGCGACAAGCTGAACTTCAGCACCAACTTCACCTATTTCCACCGCAATGAAGAGAAGTTCTACGGCAATTACGTATCGATCGTGCCCAAATACACCATCAGCAGCGCGCTCAACTGACAAATTACTCCCGAATGGGACTTAAACGCCACCTACACCCACTACAGTCGCCAAAAAATCGGCTCTCGGCCCACCCGATTCATCGACGTGTACTACGAAAACGGCGGCAGCAAGCTGAAGGAACACGAATTGGACAGCTACGACGTGTTCGGGCTCAACGTCGGCTACAACTGGAGAGATACTGTCAGCCTGTGTGCCGGGATGAACAACTTGTTCAATAAAACCATCCTGCGCGCCGCCGGTACCTACAATGAACCACTTCTTCTTCAACGCCCGCTATTCGTTTTAAAGGCTGATAGCCAACCCCAATCTATTCAGCCCGGCATGGAAAAAGGCTACCTGAAACTTCAGGTAGCCTTTTTCCAGCTTATCCGGCCCTATGCGCCGTCGTCCAAATGATCTGGCCGGGCGAGGATGGTACGTTTACCATTGGTGTCGGCAGGCGAGACGATACCTTCGGCTTCCATTTGGTCCACCAGGGTGGCGGCTTTGTTGTAGCCGATGCGCAGGTGGCGCTGGATGGAGGAGATGGTGGCTTTCTGCGTGCGCAAAACGATGGCAACTGCTTCGTCGAACAGGGGGTCTTGGCCGCTGTTGCCGCCGATGCCGCTGTTGGCGTTGCTGAACAAATCGTCGCTACCTACGCCGGAGGTGAGGATGTCTTCCACATAGTCGGGTGCGCCGAAGCCTTTGAGGTATTCGGCCACGCGCTGCACTTCGCTATCGGCCACAAAGGCGCCGTGGATGCGCTGCGGGTAGCCGGTACCGGGCGGCAGGAAGAGCATATCACCTTGACCGAGCAGGTTTTCTGCGCCCATTTGGTCGATGATGGTGCGGCTATCCACTTTGGAGGCTACCTGAAAGGCGATGCGTGTGGGGATGTTGGCTTTAATCAGGCCGGTAATCACGTCCACGCTGGGGCGCTGGGTGGCGAGAATGAGGTGGATGCCGGCGGCGCGGGCTTTTTGGGCGAGGCGGGCAATCAGCTCTTCGATCTTTTTGCCGGACGTCATCATCAGATCGGCAAATTCGTCCACGATCACCACGATGTGCGGCAGGTGGATTAAAGGTTCGGTATTGTCGGGAGTGAGGCTGAAGGGGTTGGCCAGCCGTTCGCCGCGGGCGGTGGCATCTTTGATTTTTTGGTTGTAGCCGGCGAGGTTGCGCACGCCGACATGGCTCATTAGGCGGTAGCGTTTTTCCATTTCATTCACGCACCAGGTGAGTGCGTTGGCGGCAAGTTTCATGTCGGTTACCACCGGTGCGAGCAGGTGCGGGATGCCTTCATACACGGAGAGCTCGAGCATTTTCGGGTCGATCATGATCATGCGCACTTCGTCGGGCGTGGCCTTGAATAGCAGCGACAAAATCATGGCGTTCACGCCCACGGATTTGCCCGAGCCGGTGGTGCCGGCCACCAAGAGATGCGGGGCTTTGGCGAGGTCGGTTACCACCGGCTGGCCGGTGATGTCCTGACCCAGCGCGAGGGTGAGCTTAGATTTGCTTTTGGCAAACACTGGTGAGTTGAATACTTCGCTTAGGCGAATCATCTGCCGTTTGGGATTAGGCAGCTCTAAGCCCATACAAGTTTTGCCCGGGATGGTTTCCACTACGCGGATGACAGCCACGCCGAGCGAGCGGGCAAGGTCTTTTTCCAGGTTAATCACCGAGTTGCCACGCACGCCTACATCGGGCTCGATTTCGTAGCGGGTAATCACCGGGCCGGCATAAGCATCCACCACGTTTACTTTCACGCGGAACTCGGCCAGTTTTTCTTCGATTTTGATGCTGTTGTCCAGCAGCTGCTTTTCGCTGAGAGTGGCTTCATTATCGTATTGCGGCGGCAGGAGCAGCTCGTTCATCGGCACATGATAGTGGCCGAAATCGGCATACGATACGGCGGAAACAGTCGAAATCGGCGTGGGCTGCGGCGGCAGGTCGGGCAGGGGAGGGATGCCGGGCGCGGCAGTGGGCGTAGGGATTGCCCACGTGGCTTGCTCCTGGGCTTCGGCTGCCCCTTGCTCTAAGGCTTGCTGCCATTCGTTGCCGTTGTCGAACTCGATGGCGGGTTCGGCAGCCGGTGCTTGCTCGGTGAGCGAGAGGTCGGGACGGAAGTGATATTGGGCACCAGATTGGTCGGCGGTGTCTGAATACGTTTCAGCGGTATCGTCGCTCACAGTTTCAGTTAAGCTCCAAGGCGGGCTGTCTTCAACAGTGCTTTGCGGAGAAAAAAGCGGCGGCTGTTCGGCAGCCGGCGCCGACTCCTCCTCAGCGGGCGGGGCGTCAGGGCTTTCGGGCGCAGCGCCATGATTGAAAGGGGTGAAGCGGGTGGAAATCGGCAGCGGCTGAGTTTGCTGAGGCGGCATAGCCGTCGGCACTTGCGCGCCCTGGCTGTGGTTCACGCGCGCGGCGGCAGGAATCACACTCTCACGCACGGTTTGGCGTTTGAAGCGGCTGCGCTGGCGGTTGGCCGGGGCATCGGTTTTAGCCAGATTAGCCAAAATTTCATCTTCATTGATTACCGGCAAATCAGGCTGCTGCTGGGTGATGACCGGTTGGGGCGCGGGCTGGGGCTGCCTGCGCGCACGCAGGCGCTGACGCAGGAGATTGTTGCGGATGTCGTCGGGGCTGATGGTGTGCCGCTCTTCGGCAGGCTCTTCAGGCGCAGGTTCGGCCACGGGCGGTAGGTGTGCTTGGATTTTTTCGCGCACATACTGCACAGCGGGATCGGCCGGAGTGATTTCTTCGCGCGGCTCGGCAGCGGAAGAGGGGGCTTTTATCGGCCAGTTCAGCACCACGGTTTCCAGCGGTTTGGCTTCGGCTGCTTCGTTTTTATGTAGCATACGCGTGGCCTCGGAAAGAGAAATGATGCTCGACTCGGGTTGGTTTTCTTCGTTTTCGATATTTTCAGGTAGCCTGTGGCGGGTGGCCTCGGCTTCGGTGATAACCGGCAAATTGGCGTCGGGAGCGGATAAATCGTGGATTTCCGGCTCGGCGGCAGTTTTGGCTTCGGTTTCGGTGGTGTGAGAGCTTTCAGCATTTTCAACCTGCTCAGCAGTGGCATCAATGGTGATTTCTGGCAACAGGGCAGTTGCTTCCGTTACGGCCGTTTCTTCTTCGGCGGGGCTGAAAATCGGTAGTTCTTCTTGGTTTTCGCTCACGTTACGGCGGCGTGCTTTTTTCTTCACACTACCGGCAAGCAGCTCGATTTTGCGCTGCAATTCGTCTTGCACTTTTTGATAATGCAGCTTCACTTGGGTTTGCGCACGCTGCGGCAGCACGTTGGGGCGGGCAGGCTGTTGCTGCGGGGTGTTTTCCACTTCGATATCAGTGGATTGCTTGTTGTTTTGGTGCCGGTTGAGATAGGTAAACTCCAGCAGCCATTCGCGCTCTTCGCGCGCACGCCACCACAAGAGCGCGGCGATGCCAGCCAACAACAGAATCAGCAGAAAAACTAAAAACATAAACAGCAGCTCCCGAATTTGGCGCAAAGATTGGTATTTTAACGTGTTTCCCGCCGAAATTAAACCTGGCGGCCTTCGTAAAATTCTCAACTTTGACACATTTCTGCGCGATGCGTTCCCCCGAACACCTGCTTATCTGTAATGATATGTCTGTGCGTTCTGTGATGCTGTCGCTTTGATTGGTGCTCAAATCTAAGGTTTTCAAAGATCTCCGCCCGCAATATGCGGGCGGCAGGATGGCTAATTAGAGGCGGATTTCGATATTGTCGATGAGGCGCGTACTGCCCAAACGGGCGGCGGCCAACACCACCAGTTCGCTGTCGCCAACATGGGCTACCTGAAGATTGCCTGCGTGGCGGAGTTCCACATAGTCCACCTGCCAGCCGGCTTGTTTCAAATTTTCCGCCGCCTGTTGTTCCAGTGCGGCATAGTCGCGGTTGCCGTTTTCCACTGCGCGGGCAATGGCCTGCAATTCGCGGTAGAGCTGCGGGGCTTGTTTGCGTTCGGCCTCGCTCAGGTATTGGTTGCGGCTGGAGAGCGCCAGGCCGTCGGTGGCACGGCCGATGTCCACGGGCACGATTTCCACCCGGAAATTCAAATCGGCAGCCATGCCTTGCAGGATGGCCAGCTGTTGGTAATCTTTTTTGCCGAAGCAGGCGTAATCGGGCTCAACAATGTTGAATAGCTTGGCCACCACGGTGGCTACGCCGCGGAAATGCCCCGGGCGGAATGCGCCGCACAGTTCGTTTTGCAGATGGGGCGGCTCCACGTTGTATTGCTGAGCCACGTGCGGATACAGCTCTTGCTCGCTCGGCGCGAAGAGTATGGCTACGCCTTCGCCGGCCAGTTTGGCGGCATCCTGCTCCAGTGTGCGCGGGTAGCGGTCGAAATCCTCGCCTTGGCCAAATTGCAGGCGGTTGACAAAAATGCTCACTACCACCTTGTCGGCCCGTTTGGCCGCTTCGCGCACCAAGGCCAGGTGCCCTTCGTGCAAGTTGCCCATGGTGGGCACGAATGCTACGCTGCCGGCATCGCGGCGCCAGTTGCGCAGTTCTTTAATGGTATGGATAATTTTCATGGCTGGTTTGCCCTATCAATAAAATGCGGCGCAGTATACTCCGCCATGCTGGGAGAGGCTACCTGAAAATCCTAAGTTATGGTTTCAGGTAGCCTTTCTGGGTATAACCAAGCCTACTTCCGCACCAGCCGTTCTGCCGCGGCACAGGCGCGGATTTTGATTTCCTCCGTCAGATAATCCTTCATCTGCGCGTATACCAGCGTGATCACGGCGATGTCGTCGCTGAAGCCCAGCGGGCCGAGCAGGTCGGGGATGCTGTCGATGGGGCTGACGAAATACACCAGTGCGCCCACGATAATCAGTTTGGCGCGTTTGGGCACGGCGGGCGATTGAAACAGGAAATACAGCGCATACAGCTGCTCCACCACCGGCCGCCCCAGCCGCAGTGCGAAACGGCGCAGTTTGCGCAAAAAGCCGTCTGGCTCGAAACGGCGACGGCGGAATTCCGGCACGAAATCTTCGGGGCGGACAGGGTTGTCTTGATTCATGGCAAACTCCTTGCATTGGATACGGCACAAATGGGCACGGCAGCGGCAGGTTTCAAGTTTAATCTTCCGGCAATAGCAGCTGCGGGGTCATTGCGGCTTTCAGTTTGGCACAGAGCCTGCCGCCTTCATCAACCTTCACGCCAAACCACCAAATGCTGGATTTTTTCACCGACCAATATTGTCCGGCCAGCCAGCCGCCGTTGAGCAGATAGCTGCACAGCTGCCCCAGCCAGGGTTGGTGCCCCACCAGTATCAAATAATCCGCCCCTTTATGCGCGGCAATCAGCGCGGGCAGCTCTTCCACATGGTTAATCGGATTAAGCTCGGGTTTCACGGCATAGGGCAGGCCGAGCGTTTCGGCAGTTTGCCGGCTGCGCAGTGCTTGCGAAGCCCATACTTCCACCCGGCTGTTCAGATATGGGCGCAGCCACCGGGCAGCCGCATCGGCCTGCCGCCGGCCTTTGTCGGTGAGGCTGCGTTCCAAATCGGGTACGCCATCTTCAGCTTCGGCGTGCCGCCATAAAATCAGGTTCATCTTGCCCTCCTTATTCTCTGATAAAATTCGCATCTTAATGCCTGGCAGCCGCAGAGGCTACCTGAAAAGCATGGTTTCAATAACACAAACAAATGACAGCCTTTCCACACACCCTGCCGCCGCTGCTTTGGCAGCCCGAGCCGCCCACCGTTTCCGCCGCCCTGCGCTGCCTGATATGGTGCTGACTGAAGGGTTTGTGCCGGAATTGGTGCGCTTTTTGGCAGAGTAGGGCAGTGCGTTGCAGCAGACGTTATTTCAGGTAGCCTTTTGGCTGTGGAAGAGGCTACCTGAAATAACGCCCCCAAGGACCCTTGTGCCTTTCCTTTCTTACTCTGCACCAAGCCGCCCGCTTGGCTGTTTACTTATAGTGATGCGTGCCGACAAGGCCCATTGGCACGTTGCTTTTGCTGTGGCCGCCTTGTGGGCTCTGTGGATTCTGTGGATGGCCGCCGGTGGCTGCCTGATTTCGGCATTCCTTGTCTTCGTGCTCGACACATTTCTGATACTCAGAGCCGGCTGTGTGATTAATGATTTTGCCGATCGTAATTTCGACGGTACGGTGGCGCGCACCCAAAACTGCCCATTTGCCACCGGCAAAGTGAGCACGCGCAAAGCGCTACTCTTAATACTGGCCTTGTGCGGTAGCTGCCCGCCTATACCTGCAGGCTATGCCACACGTTGTTTGTGCTGCTGATGCCACTACTGGCTGCGCCATTCACGCCCGCTGGCCGTATTGGTTCGCGCTTGTTTATGTGATGTGGCACCAATGCGGCCAATATCGCGCCATCCGTAGCCGCAACTGGGAAGCCTGTTTTAAAGTATCCTTAATCCAGCAACCGAATCAGCTGAGCTTTGTAGCTTGTTTTGCTGGCACATTACAGCGGCGGCTAAAAGACTGCCTGAAAACTTGGCCGCCGGGCACAAAATTGCCCTTCGGTGGCAGCACAGGTACAATTCCAACTTTGAATGTATTTTTATGCGAGAGAAGTAACCATGAGCCTAATCGGCAATATCCTGCCCGTATCGCATATTGTGCTGGATTTGGAAGTGAGCAGCAAAAAACGCCTGTTTGAAGAAGCCGGCCTGCTGCTGGAAAGCGAATCCGGCCTGAGCCGCGCCGCTGTGTTTGAATGCCTGTTTGCGCGCGAAAAGCTCGGCACCACCGCGCTGGGGCACGGCGTGGCCATCCCGCATGGCCGGCATGCCGAAGTGCAAGCGGCCACCGGCGCGTTTATCCGCTTGAAAGAAGCTGTGGATTTCGATGCGCCCGACGGCAAGCCGGTGTCGCTGGTGTTTGTGCTACTGGTGCCGGAAAACGCTTCCGGCGAGCATTTGGAAGTGTTGTCGGCCTTAGCCATCAAGCTTTCTGACAAAGCCGTGCGCGAGCAGATTTTAGTTGCCGAAAACACCGAAGCCGCCCACCGCATCCTCACCGCATAACCAATAGGACACCCATGCCCAGCATCTCCGTGCGCAAGCTCTATCAAGACAACCAGGCCAAGCTGAGTTTGGCTTGGTCGGCCGGCACGGCGGGCGCAGACAACCGCATCAGCGTGGATGCCGATAAACCCGTGCTGGCGCTGGTGGGGCATTTGAATTTTATCCACCCCAATCAGGTGCAGGTGTTGGGTGTGGCCGAAGTGGCTTATTTGGATAAGATGGCCGGCGGCGAAGTGAGAGAGAGTTTGGACGAACTCTTCGATTTAAGCATCGCTCTGGTGATTGTGGCCAATGATTTGCCTGTGCCCTTCATGCTGCGCGATTATTGCCACACGCACAACGTGCCGTTGCTTACTTCTAAAACCGAAAGCCCATTTTTGATGGACGTGCTGCGGATTTACCTACAACGCGTATTGGCTACCTCTACCGTGAAGCACGGTGTGTTTCTTGATGTGTTTGAAATCGGCGTACTGCTGATGGGCGCGTCCGGCTTGGGCAAGAGTGAGCTGGCCTTGGAGCTGATTTCGCGCGGACACGGCCTGGTGGCCGACGACTCGGTGGAACTTTACCGCACCGGCCCGGAAACGCTGGAAGGCCGCTGCCCGGCCGTGTTGCGCGATTTTCTCGAAGTACGCGGCTTGGGCGTGCTCAATATCCGTACCATCTTCGGTGAAACCGCCGTGCTGCCCTCCAAACAGCTCAAACTCATCATCAATCTTACGCTGGCCGACGACAACTACATGAAAACGCTCGACCGCCTTTCCATCCAGAGCGAAACCGAAACCGTCCTCAACGTGGCCGTGCGTTCGGTTACTCTGCCAGTGGCTGTCGGTCGCAACCTCGCCGTGCTAGTGGAAGCAGCGGTGCGCAACTATATTCTGCAGGCGCGTGGCAAAGACAGTACCAAAGAATTTTTAGAACGCCATACCGCCATGCTGAGGGAAAACGAACGCATCCATGAGAATAGTGCTGATTAGCGGGCTCACCGGCTCGGGAAAAACAGTTGCCTTAAAACTGCTCAATGACATGGGCTTCACTTGCGTGGACAACATTCCGCCCTCGCTCCTGCCCCAATTGGTAGCTCAATCTGCCGCCAGCCAAATCAGTAAGCTGGCCATCAGCCTCGATATCCGCCTGCCTTATCCTCAAGACTACATCCAAAATTGCCTGCGCGCCATACGCCGCCAAGGCCATCCCCTACGCCTGTTGTTTCTCGATACCGACACCGCCACCCTCATCCGCCGGCTCGACCGTCATGGCCGCCGTCATCCCCTTGCCGCCAACACCCTCACCCTGGGCGAAAGCATAGCAGCTGAGCGGCAGATGCTCCAGCCGTGGCAGAGTTTCGCCTTTTGTATCAACAATTCCCACGACGGCATCGGTGATTTGAAATTCCGCATCCAAGAATGGCTCGCCCTCAGCCACGGTGGTTTGCAGGTGGTGATTGAATCATTCGGTTTCAAATACGGCACACCGCTGGATTTGGATTTCCTTTTCGACACCCGAGCCTTACCCAACCCGTATTACGATGAAAACCTGCGCCCGCTAACCGGCCGCGATGAAGCCGTGCGTGCCTATTTTGCTCAATTCAAAATCGTGCAGCAGATGGTGGCCGACATCAGCGGCTACCTAAACCGCTGGCTGCCAGAATACGCCCGCCAAACCTGCGTGCATATGCTTGTGGTCGGCATCGGCTGCACCGGCGGCCAGCACCGCTCTGTATTCGTGGCCGAAGCCGTGGCCGAACGCTTGCGCGACTACCCCGTGTGGGTGCGCCATCGCCAGCTTCCCGCCACCGCTGCTCACCATGTGTAAAAACAAAGGATTGGTTCTGTTAAGGTTTGAGTTTTCAGGTAGCCTAAAACATCAAACAGGCCACCTGAAACCCACAGAAAGAAAACATCATGAGCATCCAATGGTTTCCCGGCCATATGTACAAAACCAAAAAAGCCCTCATTGAGCGGCTGAGAAGCACCGATATGGTCATCGAAATGCTGGATGCCCGCCTGCCTGCCTCCAGCCAAAATCCCCTGCTTGCCCAACTCTCACGCGGCAAACCTAAACTTTATCTACTAAACAAACAAGACATTGCCGACCCCGAGCTTACCCGCATGTGGCTTGCTGAATTGCAAAACCGGTCCAACACCAGTGCCATTGCCCTTGATGCTTCCGAACGCCAGGCCGCCCAAAAGATCACTGCCGCCTGCCGTGCTCTCGTCCCTCACCGACAAGGAATCGATCGCCCCTTGCGTGTGCTTATCTGCGGCATTCCCAACGTGGGCAAGTCCACCCTTATCAACGGCATGATCGGTAAAAAATCTGCTAAAACCGGCAACGAACCCGGCATCACCAAAACCGAACAACGCCTGCTGCTTGCCGACGACTTCTGGCTCTACGACACCCCCGGCATGCTGTGGCCGAAAATCATCGTTCCGCAAAGCGGCTACAACCTCGCCGCCAGCGGCGCAGTAGGCCGCAATGCGCTGGACGAAGAAACCGTCGCCCTCGAGCTGCTCAACTACCTGCGCCAGCACTACCTGCCCCAGCTGCAAGCACGTTACCAAGCCGATCCGGAAGAAAGCCAAAGCTGGCAAGACACCGACTGGCTCGAATGGATCGGCCGCCGGCGCGGTGCCCTGCTTGGCGGCGGCCGCATCAACTACCAAAAAGCCGCTGAAAACACCCTCACCGATTTTCGCGACGGCCAAATCGGCCGCATCACCCTCGAAACCCCCGAGCAATGGCAAACCTGGCTCGCTGCCGCCCGCGAAGAAGAAGCTCACCTGCAAGCCAAACGTGCCCAGCGGCAGGCTGAACGGCGTAAAGGGAAATAGGCGATATATACTAAAGGCTACCTGGAAACCGATTTTCAGTTTCCAGGTAGCCTTTAGTTTGACCGTGATGGCGTTATTTCACCAGCTTCAGGCCTTTGTGTTTGCCGGTGGGTTTGCTGTCTTTTCTGCTGCCGCCAGCTTCAGGTTCGGGTGGAGTGCCGGGTTCGTAGGGAGTGATATCGAAATTCATGCCTTCGCCGGTTTCGCGGGCATAGAGGGTGCCGATATGGCTGACTGGAATCCAAATGTCATGCGCCACGCCGCCGAAGCGGGCGGTGAAGCTGACCCAGTCGTTATCGATGGAAAGGCCGGCACAGGCGGTGGCGCCGATATTGAGGATGATTTGGTTATCTTTCACAAACTGCATGGGCACACGGGTGTGTTCGTTCACCCATACTTGTATGTAGGGAGTGTGTCCTTGGTCGCTGCACCATTCATGCAGGGCGCGGACAAGGTAGGGTTTAAGGGTGGGGTTCATGAGCAAGATTCCTGTGTGGCGAAGGGCTACCTGAAAAACATATAGCTAAAATACTTATTTCTTCCTACTGCGTTGGCTCGCCTTACCGTACTACCTGTACCGTCTGCGGCTTGCCGCCTTGTATGAAAAAATAATTATTTCAGCTATATGCCTAGCGGCGCATGGCTTTTTCGGCAGCAGTGAGCGCGGCGATAAAGGATTCACGCTGGAAAATGCGCTCGGCGTATTTCAGGATGGGGGCGGCAGATTTGCCCAGTTTGATGCCGTAGTGGTCGAGCCGCCACAGGAGGGGGGCGATGGCCACGTCGATCACGGAGAAGTCGTCGCCCAGTACATATTTGTTTTTAGAGAAGGCGGGAGCGAGCAGGGTAAGGCCTTGGCTGATGGCTTCGCGCGCTTTGGCCTGCTCTTTGGCTGATGTATCAGGGTTTTCGAGTTTCTGCACGTGGCTGAACAGCTCTTTTTCCATGCGGAACAAGACTAAGCGGCCACGGCCGCGCATCACGGGATCGCCGGGCATGAGCTGCGGGTGGGGAAAGCGTTCGTCGATGTATTCGTTGATGATGTTGGACTCAAACAAGATGAGGTCGCGTTCAACCAATACGGGAACTTGGTTGTAGGGGTTCATCACGGAGAGGTCTTCGGGTTTATTGAAGATATCTACGTCTTTGATTTCGAAATCCATGCCTTTTTCATATAGCACGAAGCGGCAGCGGTGGCTGAACGGGCAGGTGATGCCTGAGTATAAGACCATCATAACTGTATTCTCCCTAAATGGTTTCGCCGGCTTGGCAAGGCTGCCGGCATATGCTGGCAGCGTAATTATAGCCTGCCGGCGGTTTTATGGCTAGGAAATCTGTGTAACTTAATGATATTTATATATTTATTCAAATTGACGGCAAGAATGAAGGCTACCTGAAAAGCAAGCAATGTTTCAGGTAGCCTTTGCTTATGGCTTTAAATATCCAGCTCGGCTTTGTCGCCTTCGGCTTCCATCCAGCTGCGGCGCTGGGCGGATTCGCCTTTGCCCATAAGTTTGACGAATACTTCGCGAGTGGGCTCGCTGCTGTGCTCGGGGATATGCACGCGCAGCAGGCGGCGGGTGTCGGGGTGCATGGTGGTGTCTTTAAGCTGGTCGGGGTTCATTTCGCCCAAGCCTTTAAAGCGGCTGATGGAATATTGGTTTTCGCGCAGGCCTTCTTTGCGCAGTTTTTCCAGAATGCCTTCGAGCTCGGCTTGGTCGAGGGCGTAGAATTTGCGGGCGGTTTTTTTCCTGCCTTGGGCGGCTACGTCCACACGGAACAGCGGCGGCTGGGCAACGTAGATGTGGCCGCGGCGGATGAGCTCGGGGAAGTGGCGGTAAAACAGGGTGAGCAGCAACACTTGGATGTGCGAGCCGTCGACGTCGGCATCGGAAAGAATGGCGATTTTGCCGTAGCGCAGGCCGGAGAGGTCGGGGCTGTCGCCTTCGCCGTGCGGGTCTACGCCGATGGCCACGGAAATATCGTGGATTTCGGTGTTGGCGAAGAGTTGGTCGCGGTGCACTTCGAAGCTGTTGAGCACTTTGCCGCGCAGGGGCAGGATGGCTTGGGTGTTGCGGTCGCGGGCGAGTTTGGCGGAGCCGCCGGCGGAATCGCCTTCTACCAGGAACAGCTCGTTTTCGCGGATGTCTTCGCTTTCGCAGTCGGTGAGCTTGCCGGGCAATACGGAAATGCCGCTGCCTTTGCGTTTTTCGATTTTCTTCACTGAACGCATGCGCTCTTGGGCTTGTTTGATGGCGAGCTCGGCAATTTTCTTGCCGGCTTCGAGGTTTTGGTTGAGCCACAATTCGACGGGGTCGCCGGCGAGGGCGGCCACGAGTTTGAGCGCGTCGCGGTTGGTGAGTTTGTCTTTGGTTTGGCCTTGGAATTGCGGGTCGAGCATGCGCACGGAAAGCACGAAGGCGACGCGGTTGAATACGTCGTCGCTTTGGATTTTCACGCCGCGCGGCAAAAGGTTGTGGTGGGTGATGAAGTTGGATACGGCGTTGAACAGGGCTTGTTTGAGCCCGGCTTCGTGGGTGCCGCCGGCAGGGGTGGGGATGAGGTTGACATAGCTCTCGGTGGTGATGCGGCCTTCTTCCAGCCAGGTGAGGGCGCAGGATACGCCTTCGCCGTCGGCAAAATCACCATGATGGCTACCTGAAACATGGTTTTGCAGCGTAAGCAGGGGCAGGGTGTTTTCCTGCTCGGCCAGCAGGGTTTTCAGGTAGCCTTCCAGGCCGTCGGGGTAGTGCCAGGTTTGGGTTTCGGGCAGGCCGTTGCGCCGGCGGGTGAGGGTAACGGTTACGCCGGGCAGCAGCACGGCTTTGGCACGCAGCAGGCGTTCGATTTCGGCGATGTCGTAGTTGGGGCTTTCGAAATAGCGGGCATCGGGCCAGATGCGCAGGGTGGTGCCGCTGTCTTTGGCGGAGCATTTGCCGGTTTCGGCCAAAGGCTCGACCACGTCGCCGCCGGCAAAGGCGATACGGTATTCGCGCCCTTCGCGGCGCACGGCCACTTCGAGGCGGCGGGAGAGGGCGTTGGTTACGGATACGCCCACGCCGTGCAGGCCGCCGGAGAAGACATAAGCGCCGTCGCCGCTGGTTTTGTTGAATTTGCCGCCGGCATGCAGGCGGGTGAACACCAGCTCGACCACGGGCACGTTTTCTTCTGGATGCAGACCCACGGGAATGCCGCGCCCGTTGTCGGATACGGAGAGCGAACCGTCTTCGTGGATTTCCACATTGATGCGGCTGGCGAAGCCGCCGAGGGCTTCGTCGGCAGCGTTGTCGATGGCTTCCTGGCAGATGTGGGTAGGGCTGTCGGTACGGGTGTACATGCCGGGGCGTTCTTTCACCGGCTCCAGGCCTTTGAGGACTTTGATGCTGCTTTCTGAGTATTGCTTGGTCATGGGTGTGTTCACGTTTTAAATCCGGCCTATTTTAGCATATTAGGATTGGCGATTTATGGCTATCCAAGCTGTGCCGGGCATACAAGAAACAGGCTACCTGAAAACGAGTGGAACAAAATTTCAGGTAGCCTGTGTTGGGAATGGGGCTGGGCTTTAGCCTGCCTCAACATCTTGTTGCAAGGCGGCGAGCAATTCGGCTTGGCTACACACGGCGGTGCCGAGTTTGGCCACCACCACGCCGGCGGCGGCGTTGGCGATGTGCATGGCTTGGCGCAAATCCAGTTTGGCGGCCAGGCCGAGGCCTACGGTGGCGATGACGGTGTCGCCGGCGCCGGATACGTCGAACACTTCCTGCGCGCGGGTGGGCTGGTGGCTGATGTGCTCTGCCTCATACAGACTCATGCCTTCTTCGCTGCGGGTGAGCAGGATGGCGTTTAATTGTAGGTGGCGGCGCAGGGCTTCGGCTTTTTCGGTGAGCTCGGCTTCGTTTTCCCATGAGCCGACCACTTGGCGCAGTTCGTTACGGTTGGGGGTGATGAGGCTGGCTCCGGCATATTTTTCGTAGTCGTCGCCTTTGGGATCGATTAACACAGGTTTGTTGTGCTCGCGGGCGAAATCAATCATATCGGCTACCTGAAACAGGCAGCCTTTGCGGTAGTCGGAAAGGATAACGGCATCATAATCCGGCAGCAGGCTGCGGAAACGGCGGTTGAGCCGATCCAGCACGTCTTGGCTGGGCTTCTCTTCAAAATCAATGCGCAAAAGCTGCTGATTACGCGAGAGCACACGCAGTTTCACGGTAGTGTCGATGGTTTCATCGCGTTCTAAAAAGGTTTGTACGCCATTGCTTTGAACGATTTTTTCCAGTTCGTTGGCAGCCTCGTCTTGGCCAACCACCGACAGCAAGGCTGCCTGCCCACCCAGGGCCGCGATGTTGCGCGCCACGTTGCCGGCACCACCGGCGCGCTGATCCATGCGCTCGATTTTGGCTACGGGTACGGGGGCTTCGGGGGAAATGCGCTCCACCTCGCCAAACCAGTAGCGGTCGAGCATGGTGTCACCCACCACCAGCACGCGGGCGGATTGGAACTGCTGGGGGAGAGTGGTGAGAGAAGGGAGGATCATGGCTAATCTCCGATGTTGGTAAGATGGACGGGCGTTCTTATGCAAGCAATTCGCACAGTTGTTTGGCCTCGTATGAAGGATATATTTCTGTAACAGGCTACCTGAAAATCAGTATCCGCTTCAGGCTGTTTGCAAGATAAATTTGGTGGCGGACTGCACATGGATTTCGGTGGTGTCGAACAACGGCACGGCAGTGTCTTCGGGGCGCACCAGCAGGCCGATTTCAGTGCAGCCGAGGATGATGCCCTGTGCGCCTTGGGCAGCCAGCTGCCCGATAGTTTGCACATAAAAGCGGTGGCTGCCTTCAGCAAACTTGCCCACGCAGAGCTCTTCAAAAATGATGCGGTGTATTTCGGCCTGCGTGTCCTCGTCCGGTACAATGGCTTGGATGCCGCGTTCGGCCAGACCTTTGCGGTAGAATGCGTCCTGCATGGTAAAGCGTGTGCCGAGCAAGCCAACGGTGTACATGCCTTGTGCGCGGATACGTTCGGCCACGCTGTCTAAAATATGCAGGAAGGGCACGCCGATGGCGGCCTGTATTGGGGCAGCAACTTTGTGCATGGTGTTGGTGGCCAGGAGGACGGCGTCTGCGCCGGCCTGCTCCAGATTGCGGGCGGCTTGGGCGAGGATTTCGCCGGCTTTGAGCCAATCGCCGCGCTGCTGACAATCCACGATTTCTTGAAATTCCACGCTGGCGAGCAGGATGGGTGCGCTGTGGTTGCCGCCTTTTTGCCGGTTGATAAGGCGGTTGATTTGAGTGTAGTAGGTGGCGGTGCTTTCGGGCGACATGCCGCCGATGATGCTAAGGGTGTTCATGTGGGCTTTCTTTTGGTGAGATTCAGGTGACCTTTGGAGCGGTATGCAGAAGCTGCCTGAAAAGCTGTATATCGGCTTTAGGTAGCCTGTTTGGTGTTTAAGGCTACCTGAAAATTTAATCTTCAGTGGAGCGGAACCCTATTCGCCCATGGCGGCCAAGAGTTCGGCCTGGTGCTCAGCGATGAGGGCGTTGGTGATTTCTTCCATGTCGCCGTCCATCACGAAGTCGAGCTTGTGCAGGGTGAGGTTGATGCGGTGGTCGGTAACGCGGCCTTGCGGGTAGTTGTAGGTGCGGATGCGTTCGCTGCGGTCGCCGCTGCCGATGAGGGATTTGCGTTCGGCGGCTTCTTTAGCCTGGGCTTCGCGTTTTTGTTTGTCATTCAGGCGGGCGGCGAGCACTTTCATGGCTTGGGCTTTGTTGGCGTGCTGGCTGCGGCCGTCTTGGCATTCCACCACTATGCCGGTGGGCAGGTGGGTGATGCGGATGGCGGAATCGGTTTTATTGATGTGCTGGCCGCCGGCGCCGGATGCGCGGAAGGTGTCGATACGCAGTTCGGCGGGGTTGAGCTGGATTTCTTCGAGCTCATCGGCTTCGGGCATCACGGCCACGGTACAGGCGGAGGTGTGGATGCGGCCTTGGCTTTCGGTGGTGGGCACGCGTTGCACTCGGTGGCCGCCGCTCTCAAATTTGAGCCGGCCATAGGCGCCAATGCCGGCGATGCGGGCGATGACTTCTTTGTAGCCGCCCAAATCGCTTTCGTTGGCGGAAACGATTTCGACCTGCCAGCGGTTGCGCTCGGCATAGCGGGTGTACATGCGCAGCAAATCGGCGGCAAACAGGGCGGCTTCATCGCCGCCGGTGCCGGCTCGGACTTCGAGGAAAATATTTTTGCCGTCGTCTTCGTCTTTGGGCAGCAAAAGTTTTTGCAGCTCGGTATCCAGCGTTTCGATTTTGGCTTTGGCGGCTTCGATTTCTTCAGCAGCGAAGTCTTTCATTTCGGGATCGGCAAGCATGTCTTCAGCGTCGGCAAGGTCGCTTTCGGCTTGGCGGTATTGTCGATAGGCTTCTACCACGGGGGTGAGCTCGGCATGCTCTTGGTTGAGCTGGCGGAAGCGGTTGATGTCGGCAGTGGCCTCGGGGGTGCTGAGCAGGGCGGTTACTTCTTCGAGCCGCTCGGAGAGGGATTGGAGTTTGTCTAGAACTGATGGTTTCATGTGGGCTCTTTCAAACAATTTTCAGGTAGCCTCAAACGATAGAGGCTACCTGAAAAGGATTATAGCAAATGCGGCCGGGTTTGCCGCCGTGCCTACATGCGGCTGAGTTCGCGCTGTAGGGCTTGGATGTTTTGCTGGCGATCGAGCACGTCGCTTTGCAGACTGCTGACGCGGGCTTGGTGAGCCTGGTAGGCTGCGCCGTCACCTTTGGGCATGGTGCGGCTTTCGGTGAGGGCTCTTTGTGCAGTGGCCAGGGCACGGCGTTCGTTGGCCAGCTCTTGCTCGAGAATCATGCGGCGACCGCTATTGGTGCGGCCGGAAGGGGCGGCTGCAGCCACGGGCTGCGGGGCGGGCGCACGATATACGGCGGCTTGCTGGCTGCCGGCGGCAACGGGCGCAGGCGTGGGGCGCGGCCGGGCGGCACTGTAGCGGCCGATAGTGGGCAGGTCGGCACGTTGGCAGCCGGGGCCGGGTTTGCTGCTGTAGCTGCCGTTACCGCAGGAATAAACGGGGCCGGCGGCTGCGCTGAGGCAGCTTAGGGCAAAAATGGTAAGTAGCGTAGTTTTCTGCATTTTATTTTCCCTTTTCTAACGATTGCTGGCTGGAAAATTCCTGTTCGACGGCTTGATACACGGCTTCAAGTTGTTCTTGCAGGGCGAGCCAGTCTTCTTCTGTTTGTGCTAATTGTACTTTGACTTCGGCTGTTTTGGCTAAGTATTGGTGCAATTTGGCTTTATTGTGTTCCTTATATGCTTCTTCATCGGCGAGAAAGGCTTCGCATTCGGCTTGCTCGGCGCTGAGTTTGGCCATGAGCTGTTCGGCTTTTTCGATTTTTTGCTGGATGGGTTTGCCGCGCTGGGCGCGTTGCTGTCGGATTTGCGCGGCGAGGCGTTTTTCGTCTTTGCGGTTTTGGCCGGCAGCAGAAGGAGGCGGGGCGGCTTCTGGGTTGCTTTGGGCCAGGCGCAGGCGGCGGTAGTCGTTGAGGTCGCCTTCGAAAGTTTTCAGGTAGCCTTGGTCGATGAGCAGGAAGCTGTCGGTGGTGGCTTCGAGCAGGCTGCGGTCGTGGGAAACGACGATGAGCGCGCCTTGGAAACTTTGCAGGGCCACGGTGAGGGCGTGGCGCATATCGAGGTCGAGGTGGTTGGTGGGTTCGTCGAGCAGGAGCAGGTTGGGCTGCTGCCACACGATAACGGCCAGCGCGAGGCGGGCTTTTTCACCGCCGGAAAAGCCGGTGATGGGCTGGATGGCCATGTCGCCGGCGAAGTCAAAGCCGCCGAGGAAGTTGCGGATGTCTTGCTCTTTGGCCTCGGGGCTGAGGCGCTGGATGTGCCAGAGCGGGCTTTGGTCGGCGCGCAGGGTGTCGAGCTGGTGTTGGGCGAAATAGCCGATTTTCAGTTTGTCGGCGCGGATAATTTGGCCGCTTTGGGGCTCCAGGCTACCTGAAAGGGCTTTGATCAAGGTAGATTTGCCGCTGCCGTTTACGCCGAGCAGGCCGAGGCGGGCGCCGCTTTCGAGCGAGAGGGTGGTTTGGTGCAAAACGGTTTGCCCGCCGTAGCCGAGATCGACTTGTTCGAGCTTAAGCAGAGGATTGGGCAGGTGTTCGGGCGGGGGAAAGGAGAAGCTGAAGCTGCTGTCGAGGTGGGCGGGGGCAACCAGCTCGAGCTTAGCCAGGGCTTTAACTCGGCTTTGGGCTTGTTTGGCCTTGGTGGCTTTGGCTTTGAAGCGGTCGATAAAGGATTGGAGGTGCTGGATGTGCGCCTGCTGTTTAACGTAGGCGGCCTGCTGGTTGGCAAGGCGTTGGGCGCGTTGTTGCTGGTAGAAGTCGTAGTTGCCGCTGTAGCTGTGCAGCTGGCGTTGGGCGAGCTCGATGGTGTGGTTGGTGGCGGCGTTGAGGAAGTCGCGGTCGTGGGAGATGATGATTTGGGTGCAGGGCAGGGCGGCGAGGTGGCTTTCCAGCCACAATACGGTTTCGAGGTCGAGGTGGTTGGTGGGTTCGTCGAGCAGGAGCAGGTCGGCGCGGCACATGAGGGCTTGGGCAAGGTTGAGGCGCATGCGCCAGCCGCCGGAAAAGGCTTTGACGGGGTAGCTGTGTTCAGATTGGCTAAAGCCCAGACCGTTCAATAGCTTGGCTGCGCGGGCAGGGGCGCTGTAGGCGCCAATTTCTTCAAGCTTGGCGTGGCATTCGGCAATGGCGTGCCCGTCGTTTTGCGCTTCGGCCTGCTTTAGGGCTACCTGAAAAGTTTGCAGCTCGGTATCGCCTTGCAACACGTAATCCAACGCGCTAATTTCCAGAGCGGGGGTTTCTTGCGCCACGGCAGCGAGTTTCCAATGTGGGGGCAGGTGGATGTCGCCGGCGTCGGCACCAATTTCGCCTTTAATCAGGGCAAACAGGCTGGATTTGCCGCTGCCGTTTTTGCCGATAAGGCCGACTCGGCGGCCGGGGGCGATGCGGGCGGAGGCTTGTTCGAGCAGAACTTTATTGCCACGTTGCAGGGTGAGGCGATTGATTTCTATCATGTTGTTTGATATGTGGGAATCTGAATTTTTTAGATGAAGAGGCTACCTGAAAAATATTTTTCAGGTAGCCTTTGCTATGTAGTTCGGCTAACGGTGTAATTCCAGCGCTAAAAACAGCTTGCTGTTGCCGCGTTGGATGAGTAGGGCGACGGTGTGGTCGGCATGGTTGAGGGCTTGGTTGAAGCTGTTTTCGTCGCTCACGGCGGTGCGGTTTACCATTAGGATGATGTCACCACGCCGCAGGCCGGCCTGTTGGGCGGCGCCTTCAACCTGCAAAACCAAGAGGCTTTGCCCTTGGCTGCGTAGTTGCAGGCCGGTAGGCTCGGAGGTGAAGCCGCTGCCGTTATCGGCATTGGTGCCGCTGCCGGATTGGTTGCCGGCATCGGCGCTGCTGGTGTTGCTAGAACCGAGGGTGACTTGTACTTCTTCGCGTTTGCCATTGCGCCAAATGCCGAGGGTGAGCTGGGTGCCGGGCGGCATCATGCCGACGAGCACGGGCAAGTCGCTGGAAGCTTTCACGTTTTCGCCATTCACGCTTTGCACGATGTCGCCGGGCTGGAGGCCGGCTTTGTCGGCGGGGCCGCCAGGAGTTACCTGCGAAATCAGCGCGCCGTTGGCGGCTTGGAGGCCGAAGGATTTGGCTAAGTCGTAGTTTACTTCTTGAATCACCACGCCGATGCGGCCGCGCTCAACTTTGCCGTTGCGGCGCAGCTGGTCGGCCACATTCATGGCCACATCAATGGGGATGGCGAAGGAGATGCCCATAAAGCCGCCGGATTGGCTGTAGATTTGGGAGTTTACGCCCACTACTTGCCCGCGCAGGTTGAACAGCGGGCCGCCGGAATTGCCGGGGTTGATGGCTACGTCGGTTTGGATGAAAGGAGTGTAGTTTTCGTTGGGCAGGCTGCGGCCTTTGGCGGAGACGATGCCAGCGGTTACGCTGTTGTCGAAGCCGAAAGGTGCGCCGATGGCGGCTACCCATTCGCCTACACGCAAGGTTTTGGGGTCGCCGATTTTGACGGTGGGCAGGCCTTGCGCGTCGATTTTCAAGAGGGCGATATCAGTTTGGGTGTCGGAGCCGACCAGGCGGGCAGTGTATTCGCGGCGGTTGTTGAGCACGACTTTGATACTATTCATGCCGCTGAGGACGTGGGTGTTGGTGAGGATATAGCCGTCGGAGCTAATGAGAAAGCCGGAACCGAAGTTGTATTCGTCGTCGCCGGGCTCGACTAAATCGGCTTGGTTGGGCTGCAGGCGTTTGAAAAATTCGGAGAAAGGATCGTTTTCAGGCAGCTGATCGATATTGTCTTCGCCACCGGCCTGAGCAGTGTTTTCATTGGTGCGGCTGGCTTGAATATTGACCACAGCGCCGCCCTCTTGCGCAACTAATTTGGTGAAGTCAGGCAACAGCATATCAGCACCACCTGCGGGTGCGCTCACGGTTCGGACAAATGAGGAATCGTCAGTAGAGGCTTCTTCTTTGCCGCATCCGCCTAAGAGCATCAGGGCAAGCAGGATGGAAAAGATGGGGCGGGTGGTGTTTGGCATGGTGGCAACAATATTGTATTGGCAGGCAAGGGAAGCATTGTATAACTAAAGCATTTATTTAGCCATGCCAGGCTGGAATGCCTTGCTTTTGCGGGATGTGCTTGGAGTGTGAAGATTTAGTTGTGTGAAAACTTGCTATGCTAGACCGTAACCTTGTTGAAACCGTGTTTTCAGGTAGTATTAAGTCGGAAGGGTATGTCTGAAAGCACAAAAAGACAGGCCGTTACCTGTCTTTTTATAAGCGGCTACTTAGGCCGGCTGGATATTGGATGCTTGTTTGCCTTTCGGGCCAGTGGTTACTTCAAAAGAAACTTTCTGACCTTCTTTCAGGGTCTTGAAACCGTTCATGTTGATGGCCGAGAAGTGGGCAAACAAATCTTCGCCACCCTCATCGGGAGTGATGAAACCAAAACCTTTAGCATCGTTAAACCATTTAACAGTACCAGTTGCCATACAATACATCCTATCTAAAAAAACAAAATATCGGGAAAAGCAGGGTTGGCAAAGCAGGAAAACGACTGTGTTGGGTAAAACGGTTTGTTCAGCTGCCGAGCCGGAGCAATTTATCCAGCCTGCCGCGCTTGCGGAGATAAGTTTCGCGCAGCCGGGATTAACAGTCAAGTAATGTTTGAATAATAATGTTAAAAATCGCAAAAAAAAGACAGAAATCCGAGCTTTTACCCTTATTTTGTGTTCTGCCGTACGGTTGAATATAATTATCTGGCATCAGTCTGCGGTTAGGCTGTGCAAAAAAGCAACCGGCAAACAAAGTTGATTTACAATCTAAAACCGAATTACGGCTAAAGCCGTTGAATTCCTGTTGCGGCGTTAGTCTGCTTCACTAATAGCAGATAAAGCAAAGGCCTCGGCCAACTACAGTACACCTTGAAGAGTCAAAGCTATGTCCAATACCGAACAGGCGCTCCAGCCAGAAACTGTCTGGCAAAATGTGTCTCCGCCCAAGAAATATGGCGTATTCCTGATTAATGATGATTACACACCAATGGATTTTGTGGTTAGCTTGCTTACTGATATTTTCAGGCTACCTGAAAACCAGGCGGCAACAGTGATGTTGCAAGTACATCACAAAGGCAAAGGTCTGTGCGGTGTTTACCAAAAAGATATTGCTGATACCAAGCATCAGCAAGTGCAAAACCTTGCTAGACAGGCCGGTCATCCGCTGCTGAGTACGGTTGAGGAGGTGTGAGCCATGTTGTCGAAAGAGCTGGAAAGCATTTTACAGGTTATCTATGCCGATGCCCGCATGCAGCGCTATGAATTCATCGGCATAGAACATCTATTGCTTTCGCTGGTGCAGGAGAGCGACGAGGTGCGAGCGGTGTTGCAAAGCTGCGGTGCGAACATCCCAGTTTTGGCCGAACAGCTGGCTATCAGCATTGAAGAAAACACGCCGGTTCTGCCTGAGGATTCGCCAACCAGCAGCGAAACCCAGCCCACGCTCGGTTTCCAGCGCGTGATTCAGCGTGCGATTGTGCATGTGCAGTCGGCAGGCAAACGGCAGGTGCAGCCGGTGGACGTACTGGTGGCGATTATGTCGGAAAAAAACAGCCATGCCGTGTATTTCCTGGGCTTGCAGTCGATTGGCCGCAGCGAGATTCTCAACTATATCGCGCACGGCATCGTGCCGGATCGCGTAGTGGAAACAGATAAAGGCGATGAAGTTGAACAGGAAGGTGGCGAGGAGGGCAAACCTATCCGTCATGCCCTAGCCAAATATACCGTTAACCTTAATATTGAAGCACGCGAAGGGCGTATCGATCCGCTGGTTGGCCGCACCATGGAATTGGAACGCCTCATGCAAACCCTGTGCCGCCGCCGCAAAAACAACCCGCTTTTGGTGGGTGAGGCCGGTGTGGGCAAAACCGCATTGGCCGAAGGCTTGGCCTACCGCTTAGAACACAGCGATGTACCTGACGCACTCGCCGGCGCCACCGTGTTTGCGCTGGATATGGGCTCGCTCTTGGCCGGCACCAAATACCGCGGCGACTTCGAGGCCCGCATCAAAGCTGTGCTTAAAGAGTTAGCCAAAATCGAGCACTCTATTCTGTTTATTGATGAAATTCACACTATCATCGGTGCAGGCAGTACCACCGGCAGCACCATGGATGCTTCCAATCTGCTCAAACCAGCTCTCTCTAAAGGCCATCTGCGCTGCATCGGCGCCACCACATATGACGAATACCGTACCATCTTCGCCAAAGACCATGCCTTAAGCCGCCGTTTCCAGAAAATCGACGTAGCCGAGCCCAGTGTGGCTGAAACCGTGGAAATCCTCAAAGGACTGCAACCCGCACTCGAGGCCTTCCACCAAATCCGCTTTTCCCAGCACGCCTTGAGTGCTGCCGCCGAGCTTTCGGTACGCTACCTGAACGACCGCTTCCTGCCCGATAAGGCCATCGATTTGATTGATGAAGCTGCTGCCGCCCAGCGCATTTTGCCCGGCGATAAACGGCGCAAAGTGATTGAAGCCGCGCAGATTGAAGAAGTGGTGGCCAAAATTGCCCGCATTCCCGAGCAGACTGTTTCCAAAGATGACAAAGAAGTGTTGCGTCATTTGGAGCGCAACCTAAAAAATATGGTATTCGGTCAAGATGCTGCTATCGAAGCATTGGCTGCCGCCATTAAGATGTCTCGCTCCGGCCTGGGGTCGGCGGAAAAACCCATCGGCAGCTTCCTGTTTTCCGGCCCCACCGGCGTGGGCAAAACTGAAGTCGCCCGCCAGCTTGCTTATATTTGGGGCGTGCCGCTGCAACGCTTCGATATGTCCGAATACATGGAACGCCATGCCGTGGCTCGCCTCATCGGTGCGCCACCCGGTTACGTCGGCTTTGAGCAGAGCGGTCTGCTCACCGAAGTAGTAAACAAACAGCCATTCTGCGCGCTGTTGCTGGACGAAATCGAAAAAGCCCACCCTGATGTGCACAATATCCTGCTGCAAATAATGGACTACGGCACACTCACCGACAACAACGGCCGCAAAACCGATTTCCGCAACACCATTGTGATCATGACCACCAACGCCGGTGCAGAAAGCCTTAGCCGCCCCGTGCTCGGCTTCACGCGCCAGCGCATGAGCGGCGATGAGGGCGATGCGCTGAAAAAAGCCTTCACCCCCGAATTTCGCAACCGCTTGGATGCCGTGATTTCCTTCGCTCCGTTGGATACCGAAATCATCGCCAAGGTAACCGACAAATTCCTGCTTGCCCTGGAGCAGCAGCTGTTGGCCAAAAATGTGGAAGCCCATTTTACTACCGGCCTGCGCAGCTATCTGGCCGAGCAGGGCTTTGATCCGCAAATGGGTGCCCGCCCTATGCAGCGGCTGATTCAAGACAAAATCCGCCGCCTGCTCGCCGACGAGCTCCTTTTTGGCCGCTTAAGTAAAGGCGGCGAGGTAACCATCGGCTACGATGCCAAATCCGACAAAGTTACCCTTGCCTTCTCTGCCGCCAAAGCCAAGCGCGGCAAAGTGGCGGATGCCAACGGCTGATACAGGGCAGATATGGTTTGCAGTGTAAGCGTGTTATAGCTTCTTAAGGAGAAACGCAGCTTTTTTTGAGGGCGATGATTTGACTGCATTGAAGCTGATATTTTCAGGTAGCCTTCATTGCGCTTAGGCTTAGGCTACCTGAAGATTGGTGCGCAGAAGTTGCGCTATTGTGTTTCAGGTAGCCTTTCTTTCTATCCTATCCCCACACAGCTATCCCGCATAAAAATTGTCTGTAAGCAGTTTTACCCACCTGCTGGGGGCTTGCCAAACCCCCGTCTTTCGGGCAAAGTTCGTCATTTTCTTGGCCACCCTTCATTTCGTTTGGCAAGCCTCTCATTATGTCTGAACCCATTCTCTCGCGGCTGGATACCCTGCTCAAAGTTGAAACGCCGGAAGCTATTGATATTTATCTGCGTCCGGCTTCGGTGTTTGCCCGTTCGCGCGCTTGGTTTGTTGATTTTATTCTCCGCGGCATTTGGCTGATGCTCTCCACTATGCTGTTTGCATTCATCTTCTCTGGTACGAATGGCGGTGATGACGGCAATATCGCCCAAGGCCTGTTCTTCTTTCTGCTGTTTGTTAATATTTTCTTCACACTGTGGTTGTATTTCGTGGTGTTTGAAGTGTGCTGGAACGGGCAGACGCCGGGCAAGAAAATCTTCGGTTTGCGTGTGATCAACGACAATGGCACGCATATCTCCTGGTCTGCTTCGTTGCTGCGCAACCTGCTGCGTGTGTTTGACAGCCTGCCGTTTTTCTATGGTATCGGCATGATCTGCGGCCTGTGCAATCCTTACGGTCGCCGCTTGGGCGATATCATGGCTTCTACGGTGGTGGTGTATGTGGATAAAACGCGTGGACAGGCCGAGCGTATGGATTTAGGCAATATTGAAGCGATTACCCCGCCCGTGGCACTCACACGCGAGGAACAACAGGCAATTTTGAGCTTTGTTGAACGCCGCCGCCATTTGAGCGCGGCGCGCACCGGCGAATTGGCGCAAATGATGGTGGGGGCGATTTTCGGCCAACGGGAAGACGAACGCAGCGCCGAGCGGTTGATATTGGGCTTGGCCAAATATTACGCGGGTGAACAGCGGAAGGAGGCGGCGTGAGGCAACTGTTTTTTGAAGAACAGCATCAGGCGTTCTGGCGCACGTTTGAGCAGGATTTGCAACAGCTGGAAAAACGGCGCGGCAGTCTGAGTGCGCAGAAAACGGCTTTGTTTATGCAAGACTACCGCACAGTGTGCCATCATTTGGCGGTGGCCACCGATCGCTGCTATTCCGGCGGCCTTACCGATTATTTGCAATATCTGTGTGAACGCGCGCACCAGCTTTTGTATGTGGGGCAGCAGGTATCGCTGTGGGTGCGCTGCCGCGATTTCGTGATGCAGGGCTTCCCGCAGCTAGTGCGGCGTGAGAAAAAACTGGTATGGCTGGCGCATGCACTGTTTTACCTGCCGTTTATCGTGGCTTTCCTGCTCACGGCGTTTTATCCCGACAGCGTGGACAAAATCGAAGGCTTACAGCATGGTCCGCAATTGGCGGATAGCTATAAAGAGATGCTGGATCAGTATAGTGAGGGCACCAACCGCGAGGCGTGGCAGAACTTTGTCATGGCTGGCTATTATATTTTTAATAATATAACCATTGCGTTTCAAAGTTTTGCCAGCGGCATTCTGTTTGGTTTGGGCACGGTTTATCTCACGGTGATGAATGGTTGGGTAATCGGCGGGGCAATGGGCTATATGACCCGCGATCCGGCCGGACCGGCCTTTTTCTCGTTTGTGGGTGCGCACGGCGCATTTGAGCTTACCGGTATTGTGATGGCTGCGGCAGGCGGCCTGCGGTTGGGTTTGGCGCTGCTCAAACCACAAGGTTTGTCGCGGCGTGATGCCTTGCGCATTCAGGGCAAACAGGCGGTGGGGCTGATGAATGGTGGTTTCCTGATGCTGTTTATTGCCGCATTTATTGAAGGCTTTTGGTCGCCGATTACCAGTATTCCGATGATTTTGAAATATATTGTTTCCATAGCAATGTGGCTTCTGGTGTATGCTTATCTGCTGTATGCGGGCAGGAGGGCGGCATGAATATTTGGGAAACCCGCCTGAATTTCCGCCCGCGCAGTGGCTGGGAGGCTTTGGATTTGGGTGCGCGCCTGTTTCAGGAGCGACCGGCGCTGTATATGGCGGTGTGGGCAACCCTGTCACTGCCGGTGTATGCGTTGGTGCTGGCTTTGTGCTGGCAGCAGCCTGAATGGGGCGGTTTTTTGGTGTGGTGGCTTAAGCCGTTGTTTGAAGCACCGGTGCTGTGGCTGATGTCGCAGCAGGTATTCGAGCCGCTGCCGCCATACCGGCAATGCGTGCGCGCGGCGTTTAGGCAGATGTGGCGGCCGCGCTTGATTGGCGATTTAACCTGGCGGCGCTTCAGCATGCGCCGCAGCCTGGTGTTGCCGGTTACGCTCCTGGAGGGCTTGAGCGGCAAAGCGCATCAGCGCCGCTGTAATGAGTTGTCGCGCCAAAGTGGCGGTGCAGCCAGCTGGCTAGCGTTTTTCGGCATCCACCTGGAAAGTATCTTGGCTTTTGGCCTGCTTGCGATGCTGTTTTGGTTGTGGACGGGCGATCCGGCGCAAAATATCGTGGCCGGCCCGTTCGGTGGGGCGCGCTCCACTGATGCTTTGCAGCAGATTGAGGCTTTGGTGTCTTCCGGCGAAGGTTTGATTTTTCAGCATTTGCTCAACGGCATTTATGTGCTGCTGCTGTGTTTTTGGGGGCCGATTTATGTGGCCTGCGGCTTCACGCTCTATCTGAATGCCCGCACCAAGGCCGAAGGCTGGGACATCCGCTTGGCTGCCCGCAAAATCCAAGGCCGCCTGTTGGGCAGCAGCAGTGCGTTGTGGGCATTGGCCTTGGCTGTGTTTATTGGCTTCAGTTTTTCAGGTAGCCTGCATGCCGAGCCGCTACCCCAGCGTGAAAAGGTGGAGCAAATCCGCGATAACACCCTGCGTAAAGCGCCGTTTCAAAGCATCAAAACCCAAACCGAATACTGCTGGTTCAAATGCGATAAAGACGACGATGCTGCATCGCGCCAGCAGCTGGAGCTGCCTAATGTGAAAACCCCATCGCCAGCTTGGTTTAACGCCCTGATGTATGCCCTAATCGGCTTGCTGTTGGCCTTGGTGCTGTGGATTTTATACCGTTGGTATCAAGCCAACGGCGGTTTTGGCTTGAGCCAGGGCGAAGAGGTGCCGGAAACCCTATTCGGCATGAAAATTACGCCAGAAAGCCTGCCCAACGACGTAGTTTCCGCAGTGCTGGCCGAATACGAACGCGACCCGCGCGCTGCCATGAGCCTGCTTTATCGCGCCAGCCTCTCGCAAATCAGCCGCCGCTACGGCCTACCGCTGCGCAGCAGCGACACCGAAGGCCAAGTGCTTAAACGTGTGCGCCAGCGCCAGCCGCAGCTTTTGGACTACTGGCAATCGCTCACCGATAACTGGGTAGAACTGGCCTATGCCCACCGCTTGCCCGAGCGGGAAGCGGTGCACAGCCTGTGCCGCCAATACCGGCGAGTGTTTGCCGGTGGGGAGGGTAGGGCATGAAAAACCGTCGATCCATCCTCATCGGCCTGATTGCCATATTGCTTATAGGCGGCTTGGTAGCTGTTGCCGGCCTGTCCAAGCAGGAAAGCAAAACCTGGCAGTCGCTTGATCCCAAACAGGAAATGCGCGAGGGGCAGCTCTATGGTCTGAAAACCCTGCTCACCCGATACGGTGTGAAAAATATCCGGCACGAACGCAGCCTGTTCGGTTTGGGCGGACTTAATGCATACGATAATAACCGCCTGCTGATTGTGGCCGACAACCGCATGCGGGATAAGGAAGATGCCGAACGCCTGCTGGAATGGGTTGGGCGCGGCAACCATTTGGTGATGGCGTTGCCCAGTTATGCTGATGATAACTCGCTGAAAGCAGACGGCAAGCCGGGCAATACCGAAGATGAAGACACGCTGAATTTCC
Organism: Eikenella exigua; assembly: GCF_008805035.1. Taxonomy (NCBI): domain Bacteria; kingdom Pseudomonadati; phylum Pseudomonadota; class Betaproteobacteria; order Neisseriales; family Neisseriaceae; genus Eikenella; species Eikenella exigua. The sequence goes on from NZ_CP038018.1 coordinate 871,573, forward strand.
GTCAAACCATGCTGCGCCATTTGCAAATTGGCACCGTGGAGTTGGAGGAAATCGATGTTAAAACCCTGCCTAATCTGCCTGCTTGCGTGAAAGCCGCCGAGCAGCGCCGCGAAGCCGCCCGCCAAGTTGGCGACGAAGTTGCTTTGAAGGTTGATCCGCACTGCAACGCCGGCTTGAGCAGTATCCAGCTGCCGGAAGGGGCCACTATCCAAACCTTTACCGGCGCCGAATACAGCAGCACTAACGGCTGGGCGGCACAAGACAGCAAACTGGTATTGTTCCAAGGCAAAAACGCCTACGGTGCAATACAAACCATCCGCGTGCGCTACGGCGATGGCAGCGTGCTGCTCACCTGGAATGACAACTGGCTGGGCAATCCGAGCCGCCCCGACTTCAACCGCAACCATCTCGCTCTCTACGACCACCCCTACCTTGCCGTTTATCTGGCTCAAGGGAAAGACGGCATCCTGCTGGCCGAGAAAGTTTACCCGTCCGGCTATAACAACGCCGAGCCGATGATATGGAAAATGCTGAAAGCCCAGCCCATATTGTTTGCCGTTGTGCTGGCCGCTGCCGCCGTATTACTGTGGCGCATCATCGTCCGCGTGGGCGTGGTGCAGCAGCTGCCGCCTGCGCCGGAACGCTACCTGAACCAGCACCTGCTCGCACAAGGCCAGTTCCTCTCCAGCCACCTGAGCCGCCGCGCCATCCTCAGCGATATGCAACGCCGCTTGCTCGAAGCCCTGCAGCAGCGCCACCCGGCTTGGAAACAAATGGGCAGCCGCAAACAGCTGGAGTTTTTGTGCGCCCAAACCAAACTGCCGCCCTCCGTGGTTGAACCATGGCTTCAGCCTCTGCCGGAACAGGTTAATTTGGTGCAGTGGCTGCAAATGCTTGCCGCCCACCAGCGCATCGTGCGCAAGATAAACCGCTCGTGGTATTAGCGCGGCTAGAGGCTACCTGAAACCCAAACCTCCGATTAACCAACGAAACAAACAACGTAAAAGGATGATTCGATGACGGACATCAATTTCTCCCAGCCCCAACAAACCAGCGCCAACCCCGCCATCCAGCAGGGCGTGCGCGCCATTCAAGTGCTGCGTTCGCGGCTGAACGAAGTGCTCATCGGCCAACAGCAGGTGGTGGACGAAGTACTCACCGTATTCCTGGCCGGCGGCCATGTGCTGCTCGAAGGCGTGCCGGGCACCGGTAAAACCTTGCTCGTGCGCTCGCTGGCGCAAACCTTTGCCGGTGAATTCCGCCGCATCCAATTCACCCCCGACCTGATGCCCTCCGACGTTACCGGCCACTACCGCTACGATGCGCAAAACAGCCGCTTCGAGCTGCGCCAAGGCCCGGTGTTCACCCACTTGCTGCTCGCCGACGAAATTAACCGCGCTCCGGCCAAAACCCAATCCGCCCTGCTCGAAGTGATGCAGGAGCGCAGCGTAACGCTCGACGGCCACACCCATCATCTGCCCAGCCCCTTCATGGTATTGGCCACGCAAAACCCGATTGAGCAGGAAGGCACTTATCCGCTACCCGAAGCCCAGCTCGACCGTTTTATGTTTAAAGTGATGATCGGCTACCCGGCTCCTGCTGACGAAGCACGCATGCTGAATGCTGTGATCAACAGCAGCAACAACGACCTGCTCAGCAGCAGCCAGCCCACGCACGTGTTCCAGCCGCAGCAAATCGACCAGCTGAAAAAACTGGTGGCACAAGTGAGCGTTGATCCGCAGATTATCGACTACACCGTGCGCCTGGTGGCTGCCACCCGCGACTGGCCTGCCTTATCCGTGGGCGCCGGGCCGCGTGCCGGCATTGCTCTGATTAGCTGTGCTCGCGCTTATGCCTTGTTGGCTGGCCGCGATTTCGTTACCCCCGACGATATCAAAGCCATTTGGCTGCCCGCCATGCGCCACCGCGTGCGCCTCTCCACCCAGATGGAAATGGAAGGCATCCAAGTGGAGCAAGTATTGAACGAACTGGCCGCCTCCGTGCCCGCCCCGCGCTTGTAAGGCATATTCATGAGACCATCCAGACTGCTGGTGCTGCTGTTTGCCGCCCTCGTTGCCGTGTGCATCGCCGGCTGGCTGATAGGCTACCTGAACGCAGATAACGGCCGCATCGTCCAATACATCGCCGGCGGCCTCGCCGTCCTGCTCGCCTTGGCGGCGCTGATTGATGCCTTCTGGCAGCGCCGCCAGCCCGAGCCGCGCTGGGAGCGCAGCCTGCCGCACCAGTTTATCCAAGGCCGGCCGCACGAAGTGGAACTCACACTTACCCCGCCGGCCAAAGGCCGCTGGCGGCAGCCGCAAACCATCCTGGTGGCCGACCTGTTTCCGCCCGACTGGGACACCGACACCCCGCATCTGATTATCGACACGCGGCCCGGCCGCCTTTCCACCATCCGCTACCGGCTCACCCCGCGCCGGCGAGGCCGTGCCGAATTTGCCGGCATCGAATACTGGCTCGCCAGCCCGCTCGGTCTGTGGCAGCGGCGGCATCGGCAGGAGCTGCCCGGCAAAGTGGACGTGCTGCCCGATTTCAGCCGCATCCTCGGTGCCGATTTAATCGGCCTACAACGCTGGCTCAACCTCGTGGGTGTGAAAAAACTCCCGCGTTTAGGCCTTGGTCAGGATTTTCACCAGCTGCGCGACTACCAAGATGGCGACGACATCCGCAATATCGACTGGAAAGCTACCTCCCGCATGAGCCGCCCCATCGTGCGTACCTATCAAGACGAGCAAGACCAACAGCTCATCTTCCTGCTCGACTGCGGCCGCAATATGCGCCTGCAAATGGAAGGCAAAAGCCATTTCGACCATGCCCTGCAGGCCATGCTACTGCTTTCTTACACCGCGCTCAAGCACGGCGACGCCGCCGGCCTGCTTACCTTCGCTCATCCCGTAGCCCGCTTCGTGCCACCGCATAAGGGCATGGAGCAGCTCGGCCGCCTGGTGCAGGGTATGTTCGATATCGAACCCTCGCAACAGGCCGCCGATTTTGAAAGCGCCGTGAACTTATTGCTGCAAAAACAGAAACGCCGCGCCCTCGTGGTGGTGCTCTCCCATTTGAACCACGAAGATAGCCGCCACCTACTGCAACACATCCAGCGCCTGCGCAAACACCACATGGTTTTATTCGGTGGCTTGCGCCCGCTTGCGCCAGAAGAAGTGCGCCAACAGCCCGTGCGCAACGAAGCAGACGCCCAAGCCTACCTCGGCGCTTTGCAATACGAAAGCCACGTGGCCGAAGCCATCCGCCACTTTGATGCCGCCCGCATCAACGCCATCAATGTTTTGCCCAACCAACTGAGTACCGAACTTATCAACCGCTATCTCCAGCTCAAACGTCGTCAAGCGTGGTAGGGGAGGCTACCTGAAAATTTTAGGTAGCCCTGTCTTTAACTTCAAACGCTCAAACTTATAGCTGAAACAATCATTTTCTTACAGGTGGCTGGTCCTAGGCGGTGTGGGAGGGCTGTAAGGCGAGCCAATGCCGTATGAAACGAAGCGTTTCAGTCAGTGGTGCATCCAAATCTCCAAGCTATGAGTACATAAACTTTCAGGTAGCCTTTTCGGCTTATGGCCAAAGAAAAACACAGCCGGTTGTAATAACGGGCTGTGTTTGTTTATCAAAAGATTAGTACAGTTTCGGCGGCAGCTGTTGGCTGCGCAGGCGTTTTTGCAAACGTTTTACTGCAGCAGCTTTTTTGCGTTTGCGCTCAGTAGTCGGTTTTTCGTAGGCTTCACGGGCACGCAGCTCGGTGAGCAGGCCGGTTTTTTCGATAGAGCGCTTGAAACGGCGCATGGCTACTTCAAATGGTTCGTTTTCTTTTACGCGAATAGAAGGCATTTTGTCATCCTTAAAATATTTTATTTGTTGCCGGGCAATGGTGCCCGAGAAAATGGTTTGATTTATCACTTTTGCACTGGCTGGTGCGGGCTGGATAAGAGCCGGGGTGGAAAAATCACCTCCTAATCGGGGCGGCTACACCGGCTGTGCGGTGCGCCAAAATATTAGGCAGCAGAAAGGGCTGCATACAAAGGAACGAATTATGGCGGCTACGACCGAATTTGTCAAGCAGAGCAAGACGGTAGCAGTGCATGGGTGGTAATAAGTGCTTCGCTAGAAAACTCATACTTGATTTGAACTGGAAACATGGGTTTCAGGTAGCCTTTGCCCACTTAGCTCCGGGCTCAGCCACACGGCGCTGACCATGCGGCCGGTTTGGCCGTCGCGGCGGTAGGAAAAGAAGCGGTCGCGCTCGAGCACGGTGCAATGCTGGCCGCCGTAGATTTGGCTAACGCCGGTACGGCGCAGGGTTTGTGTAGCAAGCAGGTAGATATCGGCTAGGTATTTGCCGCTGCCTATAGATTCGAAGGCGGCTTCGGCAGCGGGGTCGGCCTGGGTGAAGGCAGCTAAAACGTCGCTGCCCACTTCAAAAGCGTCGGGGCCGATGGCTGGACCGAGCCAGGCGAGGAGGTCGGCAGGGTCGGCCTGCATAGCGGCGATGGTGTTTTCCAGCACGCCACCAGCTAGGCCGCGCCAGCCGGCGTGAGCAGCGGCCACTACGCTGCCGGCACGGTCGCAGAGGAGTACGGGCAGACAGTCGGCGGTCATGACGGCGCAGGCGGTGCGGCGGCTGCGGTCGAAAGCGGCATCGGCTTCCGGCGGAGCGTCAAGGTAGTCGGCAGCGGCCACTACGCGATTACCGTGCACTTGGCGCAGATAGGCCAGCGGCAGGGGAACGTGCGCCTGCACGTGGCGGCGGTTTTCAGCCACGACGGCGGGGTCGTCACCCACGTGGTCGCCCACGTTCAGGCTGGCGAAACGGCCTTGGCTGACGCCGCCTTGGCGGGTGGTAATCAAGGTGTGGACATTGTTTGGCGCGGGCCAATCGGCGTGCAGGAGGCTACCTGAAATTTCAGGTAGCCCTAAGTTGGCGGCAAAGCTGTTGGCGGGGAATTGGCCGTTCATGCGGTTTCATCCGGGCGCAGTTGCGGGCAGACGGCGAGGATGGCGCTGAGGATGGCTTCGCCCAAGCGCAGGGAGCGCTGGCCGTTCCAGCCGAAGTCGTCGTCGGGCAGGTTGATGTTGTCTTTGAAGGGCATTTCGAGGGTGTAGGAGAGGCAGCCGAAGGTTTCGCCCACGTAGGATTTGGCAATGGCGAGGTTGGCTTGGCCGAGGGCGGTTTTGGGGTAGCCGTGTTCGTCTTGGAAGTCGGGGCTGGCCTGGCGCAAGGCGGTTTTGAAGGAGGCTTCGAGCGCGGCGATGCGTGCATCATAGGAAGGGTTGCCTTCGCAGCCGGCGGCGAATACGTAGGGCAGGGCTTCTTCGCCGTGGATGTCGAGAAATAAATCTACGCCGGTTTCGTGCATTTTCTGGCGCACGGCATACACTTCGGGGCTGCGCTCGGGGCTGGGGTTTTGCCATTCGCGGTTGAGGTCGGCACCGGCGGCGTTGGTGCGCTGGTTGCCCAGGGCGGCGCCGTCGGGGTTCATATTGGGCACGATATAGAAGGTGGCGCAGTCGAGCAGGGCGCGGGCGGTGGGGTCTTGGTGGTCGAGCAGGCGAGAGAGCAGGCCTTCGGCAAACCATTCGGCCATGCTTTCGCCGGGGTGCTGGCGGGCGATAATCCAGATTTTGAGGTCGCTGGCGGCTTGGTGGCCGATGGTGAGCAGGTTGATGTCGCGGCCTTGCGCGGTGCTGCCAAGGTCGTCGATTTGGCACAGGCCGCTGCCTTGGGCGTCGCCGAGGAGGTTGAGGTGCTGCTCGTGGGAGTAGGGCTCGAAATAGGCGTAATACACGCTGCCGGCCAGCGGGGTGTGTTCGATGGTGAGCACGCCGTCTTCATAACGGGTGGGCACGCGGAACCAGTTGCTGCGGTCGTAGGAGGCGGTGGCCTGATAATCTTCCCAGCCTTCGGGGTAGCTGGATTGACTGGCGTTTTCGATGCGGATACGGCAAGGTTGGTAGGCCACGCCCTGCAAGCGGAAATAAAACCACTGGCTGAAGGAGGCGGCATTGTCACCGCGCAGGGCGAGGCGGATGTTTTGGCTGCCGGCGCTGTCGATTACGGTGATGGCGCCGGCATCGAAGTTGCTGCTGATTTTAGGCATGGCAGGTCTCGCTGCTTGAGGAGGGAAAGCGGGGATTGTAATGCTTTTCAGGTAGCCTTTCTAGGGAAGGCGGGGCGAGGAAAGGGCGGCGGAAACTGGATTTTTTGCGGCAGGAGCTCTAAACTGTGCGGCAGATTGGGCGGCAGCGTTTTTCAGGTAGCCTGTTGGAGTATTGCTGCTGCCTTGCTTTATATTGATTTTAAAGGAAGAGATAATGAAGATTTTGTTATTGGGCGCACCCGGCGCGGGCAAAGGTACGCAGGCGCAGTTTATTACCGCCGCTTTCGGTATCCCGCAGATTTCCACCGGCGATATGCTACGCGCTGCCATTAAAGCAGGCACGCCGCTGGGTTTGGAAGCCAAAAAGATTATGGATGCAGGCGGTTTGGTGCGCGACGACATCATCATCGGTATGGTGAAAGAGCGCATTGCGCAGGATGACTGCAAAAACGGTTTCCTGTTCGACGGCTTTCCGCGCACGCTGGCGCAGGCTGAAGCCATGCAGGAGGCAGGCGTGATTTTGGATGCGGTGGTGGAAATCGATGTGCCTGATGCGGTGATTCTCGAGCGCATGGCCGGCCGTCGTGTGCACCTGCCCTCCGGCCGTACTTACCACATACGCTACAACCCGCCCAAAGTGGAAGGTAAAGACGACGTTACCGGCGAAGACCTGATCCAGCGCGACGACGACCGTGAGGAAACCGTGAAAAATCGCCTAGATGTGTACCACAAACAAACCGCCGCGCTCATCGGTTTCTACAGCCAGCTCACCGGCGACAATGCGCCTCGTTACATCAAAATCGATGGCACACAGCCGGTGGAAGCCGTGAAAACCGCTGTGTTGTCTGCCTTAGGCAAATAAGCCGGGTGCGGGTGCAGAAGTTTTCAGGTAGCCTCCAGCCAAGTAGCAGGCTACCTGAAACCAAAAGGCTACCTGAAAAAGGAAAAGCAATGAAAAAACTATGGTTTGCAGCCTGCGTATTGGCGCTTTCCGTCGCCGCTTCAGCCGAATTGCGCGAAAACCGCTCTTACATGCCGGAAGAGGAAAAGCCGTGGGAAGAGGCTGCCGTGGTGTTGCCCGATTATCCCGATTTGCAGCGCGGCGAGTGGTTTGAGCTGTATATCAACCCCACCTACCGCAATAAAGTTTGGCTACAACTGCCCGTGCAGCAGGCTGCCGACCGCAGTATGCGTTATGTCCTGGCAGTACAGCCGCAGGGCGGGCAGCCGAATATGAGTTATGAGGGCATGCGCTGCGGCGACCGCCACCTCAGATCCTTCGCCTTTGGCGATAACACCAACCGGCGCTGGATTGCTCCGCGCAATAATGTATGGCGCAAGTTCGACAGCTATGTGAACGCCAACGACCCGGTGCGTAGCCGCCTGATGGCGATTTTCTGCAACGACGGCCGCGCGCTCACTGCGCAAGAGCTCGATCAGCGCATCCGCAGCATGGGTGGGCTACACTGACGGTGTGAACGCTTAAATCAAGATAAAGGCTACCTGAAAACTGGTATGGGTTTCAGGTAGCCTTTTCCCCAGCCAGCCACAAATTTAGGTTAAACCCTGCTAAAGCGGCCTTGCCGCATTGTTGCCTGCCCCCGATATGCCTTACAATCGCCATTTTCAACGGCAGAGGCCACCATGTCTTCGTCTTCTACCCCGTACACTACAGCCAGCAGCCTGGCCTTATTCCGCCGCCTGTTTGGCTACCTGAAAAACTATCTGCGTATTTTCGCCCTGGCCGTGCTCGGCATGGTGGTGGTGGCCGCTACTGGGCCGATTTTCGCATGGCTGCTCAAGCCGCTGATTAACGAAGGCTTTGTGGAGAAAAATCTCTCCGCTATGCGTTGGGTGCCGTTGGCGATTATCGGCCTGTTTATCTTGCGCGGTATTTTCAACTTCATCAACGAATACAGCACCAGCTACCTCTCCGGCCACCTGGTGCAGCAAATTCGCCGCGAAATGTTTGCCAAAATGCTCAAGCTGCCGGCCGGATATTTCAGCCAACACGGCAGCGGGCGGATTATGTCGCGCATCATGAACGATGCCAGCCAGATTACCGAAGCCGGCTTTAATGTGGTAACCGTCACCGCCAAAGACGGCATCACCGTAGTGGGCTTGCTGTGTTTTCTGCTGTATTTGGATTGGCAGCTCACGATTATTACGTTGATTTTAATTCCGGTGCTGGCCTGGTGTGTGCGCCAGGTGAGCAAACGCCTGCGTCAGCTTTCGCGCGAAAGCCAGCAATATGCCGGGCAGATGACGCAGGTGCTGGGCGAGAGCATCACCGGCGAGCGGGTGATTAAAGTGTATGGCGGGCAGGAGCACGAGAAAAACCGCTTCGATGAAACCGCCATCAACGTGCGCCGCAACGGTGTGAAGCAAACCGCCGCCAACTCCTTCAGCACGGCGGTAACCCAGCTGATGATTGCCACCGCGCTGGCCGCCATCCTTTATTTGGCTGCCGCCCGCGCTGCTTCCGATTCGTTTAGCGCCGGCGATTTCATGTCCTTCCTCTCCGCCATGCTGATGATGTTCGATCCCATCAAGCGCATGACCGGTATTTCTTCCTCGCTGCAACGCGGCCTGGCTGCCGCCGAGAGCGTGTTCCAGTTTTTAGATGAACCGGTTGAGCCCGATAACGGCACCGAGATCCTCAGCGAGCACACCGGCGATATCGAGTTGGTGAACGTGAGCCACCACTATGAAGGTGCCGCCCGCAACAGCCTCGACAACATCAATTTGCACATTCCCAATGGCAGCGTGGTGGCCTTGGTGGGTGCGTCCGGCTGCGGTAAAACCACGCTGGCCAACCTATTGCCGCGCTTCTTCGATCCCACCGCGGGCGAAGTGCGTATCGGCGGGCGCGACATCCGTGAATACAGCATGGCCTCCCTGCGCAAACAAATGGCGCTGGTGAGCCAAGACGTGGTGCTGTTTAACGGTACGGTGGCTGAAAACATTGCCTACGGCCGTTTCGATGCCGATCCCGCTGCTATTGAAGCGGCTGCCAAAGCCGCCAACGCCTGGGAGTTTATCTCCGCTATGCCGCAGGGCTTGCAAACCGAAATCGGCCAAAACGGCCTCAAACTCTCCGGCGGCCAGCGTCAGCGTATTGCCATTGCCCGCGCTCTGCTGAAAAACGTGCCCATCCTGATTTTGGACGAAGCCACTAGCGCGCTCGACACCAAATCCGAACGCCTGGTGCAATCCGCACTCGACAAACTCATGCAGCAGCGTACCACTTTGGTGGTGGCACACCGCCTCTCCACCATCGAGCAGGCCGATAACATTGTGGTGATGCACGAAGGCCGGATTGTCGAGCAGGGCAAACACGCCGAGCTGCTTGCCAAAGGCGGCCGCTACGCCGACCTCTACCGTATGCAGTTCCACGAACAGCAAGAGCAACAGGCACAACAGGCAGAAGCCGCCGAAAGCCTCTCGGGCATGCTTTAACGCTGTTGCATAGGAGTAAAGGCAAAGGCTACCTGAAAGATTTCAGGTAGCCTTTTTAGTATGTTTGTAGGCGAGTGTTTCATAGATTGAATTGCTAGCCAGCCTTACATTCAATCGAGCCCAAAAATTTCAGATAGCACATAACACGTTGCAACAGGTTACCTGAAAATATCTACTACTCCGCTATTTCATGATGACGCATCACCCACCAGCCGCCCCACAGGCCGACCAGGATAAACGTACAAGCCAGCAGCGACCACCAGGCAAACGGCACACTCAAGAAATATTCCACCGTGCCGCATTGGCCGTAGCCGCGGATAATCGGCTCATACCAATCAAACAGCGGCGCTCCCTGCAAGCGGAAAGTCCACGGCGCACCACAGGAAGGCTGCTGGTCTATGGGCAGACTTTGCAGATGCAGCTGGCTGATGGCCGTCCAGCCGCCCCATAGCGCCGGAATACTCACCAGCATCGCCGCCACCGTCCGCGCCCAGCGGCGTTTCAGCGGCAACAGCATAGAAAGCAGCGAAAGCAGCCCCACGAAAATAATCGACACTCGCTGAATAATACACATCACACATGGGTCCATACCCCGCCCATACTGCATATACAACGACATCGCCGTGCACACCACCGCCACGGCAAAAATGCCCAACAGGATTTTTCGATAAGAACCAATCATGATCTGCTTTCATCCGGCTTGTAAAACAAAGGATATTATTATAAGCCCGCCACCGGAGAACGCCAAACGGCAAAGGCTACCTGAAAAATAAGCTTATCCGATACGCCGCTTTGAAGTACACATTTTCAGGAGACTGCATCATTGTTATTCGGCAACAGCGAAGAAGGGAGTATCCGGCCAACAACCAAACTCTTTGCGTTGCGTATGGTATTTGCACTCTATTTGTTGTTAAAAATTATCAAATTCATTTGTATTAGGTTGTAAAAGACTATAATCGCGCCTTGAAAATTTATCTATGTTTACTTTTCTTATCAAAGGGAAATTATGCAACACCCGTTCAAACCCACCTTTATCGCCGCCCTGCTGGCCGCTACCGCGCCCGCATGGGCCGATAATGCTGCCGAAAATGAAGGCGGCAGCGCCGAATTGGAAAGCATCCAAATCACTGCCCGCAACCGCAGCACCCGCACCGGAAACCGAAACAGCTACACCACCTCCGCCATGCGCACCACCACGGGGCTTTCGCTGTCGCCCAAGGAAACGCCGCAGTCGGTGAGCGTGATTACCAAACGGCAGATGAGTGACCAAGGCATTACCAGCATGGAAGATGCGCTGAAAACCACTACGGGCGTCAACGTTATCCGCGATACCGGTACGGCGCGCTTCCAATCGCGCGGTTTCTATATCGACCAGATTGAGGAAGACGGCATCAGCAGCGTGGTACCCGGCGCAGTAGCCAACCCCATGTACGATGCACAATCTGCTACTGATTTGGCAGTGTACGATCATATCGAAGTGGTACGCGGTGCCACGGGGCTTACCCAAGCCAACGGCGAGCCGGGCGGCACGGTCAATGCCGTGCGTAAACGCCCGACCTCTTTGCGCCAAATACAAGGCGATGTTTTGTTTAACCGCTTCGGCACCGCCCGTACCACGATTGATGTTTCCGGATCGCTGAACAAAGCGCAAACCCTGCGCGGACGCGTGGTAGGTGTGGCAAGTAGAGACGGCAGTTTCAAAGACAGTGCGGCAGGGAACACATTCACCTTATACGGCGTGATGGATGCACAGTTAGGCGAAGATACCAAGCTCACTTGGGGCGGGCTGTATCAGCGCAAAATATCCACGCCCGACGACTGGGGTATTCCGATGGGCGTGAACGGCAGTGATTCCGGTCTGCCGCGCGACACTTTCCTCAGCTATGATTGGAGCCGCAACAGAGCCCGTAAAATCAATCTGTTTGCTGAATTGGAGCACTATTTTCCCAACGATTGGAAACTGACCGGCACGCTCAATTACAACAACAACCATTCTTTGAAACGTAACGGCGGCATTTACAGCGGCAGTACTTCCTATGCGGGCTGGACAACCGGCGGCGTTCTGCCTTCCGGCTGGCTTGGCCGATATGACCGCAACGAAAAGCAGTTCACCATCAAAACCAATCTGAACGGCAAATATCGCCTGTTGGAGCAGGAACACGATGTGTTCTTCGGCTATACCTATAACCACAAAAGCGGTGGTGGCGAACGCCGCCAGTTCCGCCATCTTCAGTCTTACGACCCGTCTTCTTTCCGGGGTAACGAAGTGGCCGAGCCGGATTGGTATGCCGGTACACCGTGGATGTTGTGGGACTACGATAATACCGAGCGCAGTTATTCCTTAATGGCCGGCACACGCTTCAACCCCACCGAAAAGCTGCACATTTTGGCCGGCACGCGCTACACCAATATGACCACCAAGTCTGTGGTGGACTATCATTACACCAGCGGCGCGGTCGATAATGACCCGGATAGTGTTACCGAGCGCAACCACCATCGTTTTATTCCGTATTTCGGAATCATTTACGACATCACGCCGCATCACAGCGTATACGCCAGCTACACCAGCATCTTCAAGCCCAACGGCAGCAAAGACCGCTACGAACGTTATCTGCCGCCGGTATTGGGCAGTAACTACGAAATTGGTTGGAAGGGCGAATGGTATGAAGGTAAGCTGAATGCTTCCGTGGCCTTGTTCGACATCGTGCAGAAAAACCGCAGCGTGCAGGTGTACGACAATATCATGTCGCGCTGGTATAACGAGCCGGTGGGCCGTGTGCGCAGCCGCGGCGTGGATATGGAAATTTCCGGCAAGCTGACGGACGATTGGCAGCTGTTTGCAGGCTACACGCTGAACAACAGCAAATATCTGGATGCCGAAAACCGCGGTGCGATTCCTGCGGGCACCAATTTCAGCAAACACACGCCGCGCCATATGTTCCGTCTCTACACCAGCTACCGCCTGCCCGGTGCGGCAAACAAATGGACGATTGGCGGCGGTGTAACGGCACAAAGCGAAACGTCCAGCCTGGCCAATGTGAAGCAGGGCGGTTATGCGCTGTTTAACGCCAATGTGCAATACAGCTTCAACGACAACATGAAGCTCAGCCTGATTGGCAGCAACCTGACCGACCGGCGCGTGTATGAAAACCAGAAAACCCGGCAGAACGGCATCAACAACTATCTGATCGAGCCGCGCAACATCATGCTGAAATTCGATTGGAAGCTGTAATCCCGCCGCGCGGGCAAAGAGAAAAGGCTACCTGAAAATTTTCAGGTAGCCTCTGTTCGGCGGCGTGGGGCAGGGCGGTTTGCCGTGCCGTTTGCTCAGTTAGAACTTGCTTTTGATGTCGTTGATCAGGCCCTCGGCTTTGCCTTTGACTTCGCTCACCAGCTCTTCAGCGGATTTTTTGCCTTTTTCCAGCACATCGGCCGCTTGTTTTTCCACATCGGCAATGGCTTCTTTAGCTTTGCCCACGCCTTCTTGAATCAGGCCTTCGGCTTGCAGTTTGCTGCTGCCGATGGCATCGCCCACTTCTTTTTTCACTTTGCCTACGATATCGTCGAAATTGCTCATAAAAATACTCCTTGGTTGTGTGCTATAAGAGTTGGAACTATAAACCTTTTCCGCTTCGCAAGTAAAACCGATTAACCTTGCTTTACCATCCAATATTATCCATATCCCATTTTCAGGTAGCCCCGTGAAAACCCTCCGCCGTTTCCTCCGTCTTGCCGCCCCGTTTTGGTTTGCCAAAAGCCAATGGCGCGAATGGCTGCTTTTGGCTGCCGTGGTCGGCTGTTCGCTCGCCATCGTGCGCGTCAGCGTGCTGATTACCGATTGGAACAAAACGTTTTACGATGCGCTCGCCGCCTTCGACAGCACCGCCATGCCAGCGTTGGCTGGCGAATATCTGCTGTATATCACCTTGGTGACCGCCTTGGTTGCCTTCGGCAACTGGTTGCGCAAAATCCTGCTGTTCCGCTGGCGCAGCCACCTTACGCAGCAGTTCCAGCGGCAATGGCTCGTCCGCAGCCGCCACTACCGCCTGCAACTGCAACACGGCGGCGGGCCGGACAACCCCGACCAGCGCATTGCCGAAGACATCTTCTTGCTCTCGGAAAAAAGCATCGATTTGTTCAAATATTTCATCATGAACGCCGCCAAACTCGGCGCATTCGTGGTGATTTTGTGGCAGCTATCCGGTGTGCAAACCTTCAAAATCTTCGGGCAAAACATCACCGTGCACGGCTATCTGGTGTGGGTGGCGCTGGCCTATTCGGCAGCCTGCACGCTGCTCACCCATCTGATCGGCCGCAAGCTCCAGCCGCTCAACGTGGAACGCCAGCACCGCGAAGCCGACTACCGCGCCACCCTCTTGCGCGTGCGCGACCATGCCGAGCAAATTGCCCTGTATCGCGGCGAAGCTGCCGAACAAAGCCGCCTGAACCGCCACTTTGAAGCCGTACGCCGCAACTGGCGCGAGCTTATCGACCGCGAACTGCGCCTGGAAACCTTTTCCGCCGCCTATCTGCGCCTATCCATGTTTATTCCCATCATCGCCACCCTGCCTATGTATCTGGCACATACCCTCACTTTCGGCGACATGGTGAAGGCACGCAGCGCGTTTTCCAACGTGCAGGACGGCTTCGGCTGGTTTATGGATTACTACAAACGCATCATCGAATGGGCATCCGTGGTGGAACGTCTGGACGGTTTTCAGGTAGCCCTGAACACGCTGGACGACATACCGCAAAAGCAGCCCGCACATGATGGCGACGGCAAATCCGGCCAAACCGCCGCACTCAAAGCGGACAAGCTCACCCTCCACACCGCAGACGGCCGCACCCTGCTGCACGGCCTCTCGCTCGCCGCCCGCGCCGCCGAATGGTTGCTGCTTGAAGGCCGCAGCGGCATTGGCAAATCCACTCTGCTGCGCACGCTGGCCGGGCTGTGGCCGTATTATCAAGGCCGTTTCGCCATCCAAGGCCGCAGCCTGTTCCTGCCGCAACGCCCCTACCTGCCGCACGACAGCCTGCGTAACGTGCTTGCCTATCCGTATGCCACCGCACCTGATAACGCCGCCATCGCCCAAGTATTAAGGCAAACCGGCCTGCCGCGTCTGACCGCGCTCGATCCCGATGCCGAACACGAGTGGCACAACATCCTCTCTGGTGGCGAACAGCAGCGCCTCAGCCTTGCCCGCGCCTTGCTGCATCGCCCCAATGTATTGTTTCTGGACGAAGCCACCAACCAGCTGGACGACGCTTCCGCCGCCGAACTCATGCACACTCTGCGCCAATGCTTGCCGGATGTCTTGTGCATCGGTATCAGCCATCAGGCACGGATTCAGGAACTGTTTGAGCGAAGGGTGGATTTGGCTGGATTTATGGAAGGGGAAATGGCGGTTTGCGAGGCAGAGGGCACCACTTGAAACAAAGGCTACCTGAAATTTCAGGTAGCCTTTCTATTGCCGTGGTTCGGCATTGTTGTAACGATATTTGGTTTTACCGATTTCTTTTAAAGTCTGGCGAACTCCACTATTACGCTCGTTTTAACCGCGTTGGAATCTTGTTCTGGCTAGCTTTCAGCGAATGGCTGCTGGTTTACTAAGAGCAAGAATATAGTCGGTTGCCCAGATTTTCTCAGTGATGGCTGCCTAGTGGAGGCTACCTGAAAGCAGTTAATGCCTTCATTTATCATACTCAATCTGTTTGCTAAATCCATATTGCCGGCACTTGGGAGATAATTTCGGCAAGCAAGTTTTAATCTATGCAATATTTCGCACAAGCCGGCAAAATAGGCTACAATCGTCCCGTTTTCGACCACCCACCAAATATAAGGTTGTGAGCCATGCTAACCGGTAGTCTTGTCGCCATCATCACCCCGATGCGTGAAGATGGCAGTGTCCACTACGAACAATTCCAACGCCTGATTGATTGGCATGTTGCCAACGGCACGGATGCCATTGTCGCCGTTGGTACCACCGGCGAGAGCACCACGCTCAGCGTGCCGGAAAAGATTGAAGTGATCGAGGCAGCCATCCGTTTTGCCGACGGCCGTATTCCGGTGATTGCCGGTACCGGTGTGAACAGCACCAGCGAAGCCATCGAGCTGTCTCGTGCGGCAGTTGGCTCCGGTGCGTATGCCACGCTGTCTGTGGTGCCGTACTACAATAAACCGCCGCAGGAAGGCATCTACCGCCACTTCGCTGCTATTGCCGAAGCGGCGGATATTCCGATGATTGTGTACAACGTGCCCGGCCGCACTGTGGTCAACATGAACAACGATACCGTGCTGCGCTTGGCCGAAATCCCCAACATCATCGGCATCAAAGAAGCCAGTGGCGACATTGGCCGCATGGTGGATCTGATTAACCGCGTGCCCGAAGGTTTTGCCATCTATTCTGGCGACGACCCCACCGGCATGGCTGCCATGCTGTGCGGCGCACACGGTGTGATTACCGTAGCCGGTAACGTGGCGCCCAAGCTGTTTGCCGATATGTGCCGTGCCGCATTGGCCGGTAATCTGGCTGAGGCCCGTGTGCTGAACGCCAAACTGGTGCCGCTGTATCAAGAAATGTTTTGCGAGCCCAGCCCGGCCGCGCCGAAATGGGCGCTGGAAAAGCTGGGTTTGTGCGGCCGTGCCGTGCGCTTGCCGATGGTCAGCCTGAGCGAAACTGGCCAGGCGCGCGTGAGCGCCGCACTGCAAAAACTGCAACTGATTTAATTGGATTTAATTACAAGTTTCAACCCTGAAGGACATAGCTGCATGAACGTATTCAAACTGCCCGCCGCCTTGTTGATGGCCAGCTTGGTGGCCGGTTGCGCCACTAAAACCGAAGCACCCAAGCTGGACTACCAAACTGAAAACCGCAAAGTGGTGAGCTTGGAAGTACCGCCCGATTTAGACAACCCCTCGCAAGGCAATATATACAACCTGCCCGCTGGCGGCTCAGTGCGGGCCAGCGATGTTGCCCGTAGCCAGCAGGCTGCTGCCAACAAAGCGGGTTCGCCGGTGTTGGCTGAGGTGAAAAACATCACCATGCAGCGAGAAGGTGGTGAGCGTTGGCTGAACATTGCCAACAAAAACCCAGCCGAAGTGTGGCCACTCTTGCACGCTTTCTGGCAAGAGCAGGGCTTCGTGATTGCCCGTGAAGAGCCGGGTATCGGCCTGATGGAAACCGATTGGGCAGAAAATCGCGCCAAACTGCCGCAAGACGGCCTGCGCCGCCTGTTTGAACGCGTCGGCTTGGGCGGTGTATATTCCACCGGTGAGCGCGACAAATTCACCATCCGCCTCGAGCGCAACAGCAAAGGCGGTACCGATGTATTCTTCACCCACCGCGGTATGAAGGAAACCTACGCCGACCACAACAAAGACACCACCATGTGGCAGCCTTCACAGCGCGATACCGCTTTAGAAGCTACGCTGCTCGGCCGCTTCATGCAGTATTTAGGTGCCGACGAACAACAAATTGAGCAAGCGCTGAAACAGCGGCAGGCTGCCGCCCCGCGCAACGGCGATTTGGCCAGCCTGGAAAAAGGCCGCCTGATTTTGCGCGGTAATCAAGCTCGCAATTGGCGTCGTGTCGGCCTTGCGCTCGACCGCATCGGCCTGAGCGTTACTGCCCAAAACACCCAACGCCAAGCCTATTTGGTTCAGGTGGCTCCTGCCGAAGGAAAAGCCGTGCGCACCGAGAAGCCCGGCTTCTTCAGCCGCCTATTCGGCCGCAGCAGCAAACCCGCCGAACCGCAGGCACAGCCTGAATTTGTGGTAGCTGTGCAGCCGCAAGGCAATAACAGCAGCCAATTGGTGTTATCCAACAAAGACGGCAGCCCCTACCAAGGCGCGGATGCACAAACTTGGCTGAGCCGCCTGTATAACGAACTGCGCTGATGGCACAATGAGAAAGTAGCCTTATAATGCAGATTAAAGGCTGCTTCTGTATTGTTTGTATTCAAGGCTACCTGAAAGTTTGTTGTATCCAAGAGGCTGTTTTTCCTTAATCCAACTATGCCGATAGTTTTCAGGTAGCCCTATCCCGCTTGCCAGGCAGCTTGGAAAGCCTTTATGGCAAACAAAAACAAATAGAGAACTGTTACAATACGCCGCATTCGTCTCCTTATTTTCGACCATCATTCAGGAGTTGCACACATGCTTTTGTTCTTGCTAATTATTGTTACCGTTGCCATTGGTTGGCTGGTTAAGGTTTACAACACCTTGCAAAGCAGTATGCAGAGCATTCGCGAAGGGTTTTCCAATTTGCAGGCTGGTTTGAAAAAACGCCAGCAGCTCAGTGGGCAGATTATCGAAATTGCATCCGGCTATTTGGAACACGAGCAAATCACGCAACTTAAAGTAGCTCAGGCTAACAATACCCAACAGATGATGGCTATGGCGCAATCGTTTCCGCAACTGAAAGCTGATGCCACCTATCAAAAGCTGATGGGGCAGTTGGAGCGCTTGGAAAATGAAATTCTCGAGCGTCGTGAAAGCTACAACAACCGCGTGCGCCGTTTCAACAGCTACCGCAACTCCTTCCCCGCCGTGTTGGTGGCGCAGAAGCTGTCGTTTGGCACGGTGGAATATTTCAACAGCGATGATGAAAAATTTGATGCACAGGCACAGAGTTTTGCCCGCGACGATACCGAATGCTTGCAAAAAATTATTGGCAGCAGCGCACAGGCGGTTAAATCGGCATCCGAACACGCAACACGGGCAGCCAAAGAAGGTGTATCGCAGCTAAAACAGCAATATGGCGACAAACCTAATGTAGTAGATACCACGCAGGATGTAATAGCACAAAATGAGGAATCGCAGGATACCGGGCAGCCAAACGGTTCGCCACAATAAAAGATTGGCCGTTTATGTTTTCAGGTAGCCTTCCCGGCTACCTGAAAACATAGGCTGTTACAAAGCCGGAACAGGGTAAGGAGTATCCGGCTAATTTTTGTTTGCCGAAAGGTTGCCTGAAAGCGCATCCTTTAACGGAAGTGAATCAGAATTCGCCATTTCCGTCTCATTCGGATTCAAATGATCTATTGAAATCAAATTAATCCTAAATTTAACCTTTCTTGCTCTAACGCATATTGCCATGAATAAAACCAGACGCTACCTGAAACTTACCGCGCTGTTCACGATACTATTTATCCTGTTGCTGCTCGCGGGCAATGTGTTATTTATTTTGAAATACACCGCCGCAGCTGTAGCCTGTTTCCTGGCCGCCTTCCTGTGCATAGCCGGGCAGATGGCTTCGTTGGCCAAGTTTTTACGCGAAAAACAGCTTGTCGCCCAACAGATGCAGCAGGCTGTTTCACAGCAGGTAGAAAATGAAGCTCAACCGACAGGTAAGGAGGTAACGTGAAAGAATTAGTATTAGCCAGTACCAACGCCGGAAAATTGCGTGAATTCAACACTCTGTTTGTCAAACTCGGCTGGCAGGTATGTCCCCAGTCGGATTTTGCCGTGCCCGAATGCCCGGAACCGCATGTTAGTTTTGTGGAAAACGCGCTGGCAAAGGCACGGCATGCCAGCCGACATAGCGATTTGCCCGCACTGGCTGACGACAGCGGTATTTGCGCGCCTGCCCTAAACGGCGCACCGGGCGTGCTCTCCGCACGCTATGCCGGAGAGGAGCTGCGTTCTGATGCTGCCAACAACGCCAAACTGAGTGCTGACTTGGCTGCGCAGGCCAACCGCGCCGTGTATTACGTTTGCGTGCTGGTTTTAGTGCGCCACGCCGATGACCCGCAGCCGCTGATTGCAGAAGGCGTGTGGCACGGGCAATGGCAGGAACAGGCCGCCGGGAGCAACGGCTTCGGCTACGATCCACATTTCTACCTACCCGATTTGCAGCAAACTGCCGCCCAGCTTGCACCAGACACCAAAAACCAACTTAGCCACCGTGCTCAAGCTTTGCGGCAACTGGCAGAAAAAATCCGTGCCGGATTTTAACAGCATGAAACACCTGTTACCCATTCTGCAGGTCAAAGGCTACCTGAAAATAAACATAGTAAATTTTGCCAAAACAAACGCAGTGAGTTTTTGCGGAGCTAAAACTAATGCAGCAGGTTTCGTCAAAATCGGCATGGCCGGCTACGCTATGCTGCTGGCCGCCTGTTCTACCTTGCCCGCCAGTGCCGAACCTGCCAGGAACAACATCATTAGCGGCGAAGTGGTTCGTGCGTGGGACGGTGATACGCTACATCTGCAAGACCACCGCTCCGGTCAACGGCATAAAATCCGCCTTGCCGGCATCGATGCGCCGGAATTGGAGCAAGCCCAGGGCAAAGCCTGCCGCGACCGTTTGGCCGAACAAGTGCTGCATCGACAAGTACAGGCCGAAATCGTGGATACCGACCGCTACGGCCGCAAAGTGGCACAAATCCGCCTAAATGGCCAGGATATCAACCGACAGCAGGTGGCCGACGGCTGCGCCTGGCACTATCGCCGCTACGCCCGCGAATGGCAGAGCGAGGCCGAATATGCTGCCTATGCCGAAGCTGAAGCACAAGCCAAAAACCAGCGGCTCGGTCTGTGGCGGCAAGCTTCTCCGCAGGCACCGTGGCAGTTTCGCCACCGGCAGCCGCAACAGTATCGGCATTGAGTAGGCTACCTGAAAACGAACGTAGTGAGTTTCGCTAAAGCGTAAGTCTCAACGAAGCTAAAACGAGGTTGCAGCGAAGTAAAAAATGAAAGGGATGGGCTTGGCCAAAACTAGATAGCTGCTTAATCAAAATCGTTCGCAATAAAACCCCTATCCCTTACAACACAATGCTATAATTCGCAAATTTTTCCGCCGCCGAGCGGTTTCACTTTATTTAGAAAGACAATATGGCAGCCTTCAACACACAAAAAGTCCTGTCCGTACACCACTGGACCGACGCCTATTTCACCTTCACTTGCACCCGCGACGACAGCCTGCGTTTTGAAAACGGCCAATTCGTCATGGTCGGCCTGCTGGTGGACGGCAAACCCCTGATGCGTGCCTACAGCGTGGCTTCCGCCAACTGGGAAGAGCATCTCGAGTTTTTCAGCATTAAAGTGCCGGATGGCCCGCTCACCAGCCGTCTGCAGCACCTCAAAGTCGGCGACGAGGTGCTTATCAGTAAAAAGCCCACCGGCACTCTGATTTGCGGCGATTTAAACCCCGGAAAACACCTCTATCTGCTCTCCACCGGTACTGGTATTGCCCCGTTCTTGAGCATCACTAAAGATCCAGAAGTGTATGAGCAATTTGAAAAAGTCATTCTCGTACACGGTGTGCGCTATAAAAAAGACCTCGCCTACTACGATCGCTTCACCCAAGAGCTGCCTAACCACGAATACCTGGGCGAAATGATTCGTGAGAAACTGATTTACTACCCTATTGTTTCCCGAGAGGAATTCGAGCACCAAGGCCGACTTACCGATTTGATGCGGAGCGGCAAACTGTACGAAGATATCGGTCTGCCACCGATTAACCCACAAGCCGACCGTGCTATGCTGTGTGGCAGCCCGGCCATGCTCAAAGACACTAGCGATGTGCTCAACAGCTTTGGCTTAACTGTGTCGCCCAAAATGGGGCAGCGCGGTGATTATCTGATTGAGCGCGCGTTTGTAGACCAATAAAGTTTGAGTATTTTAGTGAAGAAAAGGCTACCTGAAAACGCAGCGAGGCGAAATTTCTGCGAAGCTAAAATTTCAGGTAGCCTTTGAGGACGAATGGATTGATGCCTTGTGTGAGAAATAGGCTCTCTATCAGCTGTTGTCTGCTTTTGACAAATACAGAATCAGTGCTGTTTTCCAGCGCATCAGCAATATGGTTATCGATTCATCCCGCATCAGTAAAGGCAGCACGATGGATTCACCACATGTAATCAGGTTGGCAGTGATGTCGTAGTAGAACAGGTTGCTTGTCGGTACACTGTCGAGCAAGTGCAGTAAAGTAGAGCAAATAGCAGAATTGGTGTAGGGTGGGATATGTTGCTTGAATGAAAACTGTGCTCAAGATGCAGTTTCATGATCAGTGTTGTCCAGCTGGTGAACAAGAAAGTTTTCGATTAAATGACAGGTAGCTCGCGGATAGGTAGAAATTGTAGACACCTACAGCATAACGTAATTCTTCGTTATTACTGTCTAGCCAAGAGGGCAGCTTGGTGTGGGAATCGGTGCGGCAGTGTTAGTAGACGTCAACTGGAGTCTTCATGTTTTATCAGACATAGAAGGGGAGAACTTAAGAAATTTAGCGGGACTTGTTTTGCTTGTTTTTATTTTGTTGAAGCTTTGCTTTCAGGAGGCCTTCGTAGCGGATTAACATACTTTGTGATGTGAGTTGGCGAGTATAAGCTTAAGCCGCTCAGGCATATGGGAAGATGCAACGTTGTATGATAAATATATAAGAAAAGGCTTAACTATTTTTATTAAGCCTTTGGATTTTTGGTCGGAGTGAAAGGATTCGAACCTTCGACCCCTTGCACCCCATGCAAGTGCGCTACCAGACTGCGCCACACTCCGACTTCCGGAAAAAATGATTCTAAGCTGTTTTTTGCGGCTTGGCAAGGACTGCTTCGATTTTTTCTAAAATTACCTGCAAATCCTGCCAAACTTCTTCAGCAGTGGCGGCGGGGCGATTTAGGCTGTCGTGGCCGTTTAGATTGAAACGGTCGATGTAGGTGGGGAAACTGCCGCTTAATTTACGGATCTTCACCACGTCTTGCCGGGTGTATTGGTTGCCGCCATGGCCGATCACTACGCCGTTATCTTGCTGCCATTGGAAGAATTGTTCGGGCTGGATATCGGCTAGATAGCACAATTCTTCCAGGCTGAAGTAGCGTTTAACCGGAATGGGCGGTAAGGCGCGTTCAGTTTTGTTTACCATAGTGGTGTTCCACCATGCCTTTGAGTTTTTGGCTGGCGTGGAAGGTTACCACTCGGCGAGCGGTAATCGGAACTTCTTTGCCGGTTTTGGGATTGCGGCCAGGGCGTTGCGGTTTGTCACGCAGTTGGAAGTTGCCGAAGCCGGAAATTTTGATTTCCTCACCGCGTTCTAAAGTGGCGCGGATCTCTTCGAAGAAGAGTTCAACGATTTCTTTTGCATCGCTCTTGCTAATATTGCTGACTTTTTCTACCAGAATATTGGCCAATTCTGCTTTAGTGAGTGTCATTGAGTTTACCTCTAAAGTTACTAAGTTGAGAATTATCGCTAATTACTTTTTAGAAATCAAGTGAATGCTGCTACATGCGGAAAAATCTGTGAAATGAGACGACAGATTATGTGGCAATTTGTTCATTATGCCTATAAACAGTGGATTTCACTGGCAGCTGTTCCAAAAAGGCTACCTGAAAAATGGCTGTGCTTTGATATGGCCAAAGCTCATTTTTTTCTACAATGCGAGCTAACGCAGTAGGAAGAAAACCAGCGCTTTGGCTATATTTGCAGCCAGGTTTGTAGTGCGACTGGATTTTCGATAGTAAGCCAGGCGGTATTGGCGGCGGCAAGCCGTACAGTGGCAGAGGTGTGATACAACACGCCGTATCGGAAGTAGTGCAATTTGGCTTGGCTGCTGGCTTTCTGCTGCTGCCATTGGACGGCGAAGTCATTGGCAGCATAGCCGTTGATGGCAATGATGCGGTCGCCTGCAGCAAGGCCTGCTTGTTCGGCACTGCCGCCGTTGAGTACGTGGCTTAGGGTGATGTCGCTGCTGTTTTGCTGGAAGCGGGCACCGAAGTCGTTGGCTGGCAGAGTAGGGGGTAACAGCCCGCAGCCGCCGTTGTGCGAGGGTGGCAAGGGCAACCAATGCAGGCGCAGGCCAGCGTGGGCGAGGGCGGTTTCGAAAGGCAGTGATTGGGTACTGCGGATGAGCTGGTTGAACAGGCTACGTAAGTCGAGGCCAGTGATGGTTTGGGCAAGCTCTTCCCATTCGGTTTCGTGCAGGGGCTGTTTTCTGGTCAGCCAGTCCTGATAGAGGGCTTGCATGATGCTGTCGAGGCTGTGCCGGCTTTGCTTGCGTATGTATAGGTCGAGGCAAAGGGCGGCGAGGGTGCCTTGCTGGTAGTAGCTGGTAATGACATTGGGACTGTTCTCGTTTTGCTTATAGTATTTGTCCCAGGCGTGGAAGCTGGATTGGGCTAGGGTTTGCAGGCGGTGTCCGGGATTGCGGTGCACACGGGTGATGGTTTTGGCTAAGAGTTCGAGATAGGCGGTGGGGCTGATACAACCGCTACGCACGAGGAATAGGTTGTCGTAATAGGAGGTGATGCCTTCGAATGCCCATAAAAGCTCGGTGTAGGCTTCTTGGTTGAGATCGGATTGGGCAAGGGCGGCGGGTTTGATGGATTTGACGTTCCAGGCGTGGAAGTATTCGTGGGAAATCAGGCCGAGCAGCTGGGTGTAGTTGGCAGAGGCTTCGGCAAGGTTATTTTCAGGTAGCCAGCTGCGATCGGCGAGCAGGGCGGTGGATGATGTGTGCTCGAGGCCGCCGTAGACGTGATCGCCCAGGTGCAGCAAGAAGGTGTAGTGCGTAAATGGGGCGGGGTTGGGGAAGAATTGGAGTTGGGCGGTGCAGATGGCTTGGGTGTCGGCCAGCAGGCGTTGACGGTCGAAGTCGGGGTAGTGGCCGCTGAGGACGATGCGATGTGGAATGTCGGCAGCGGTGAATTCGAGAATTTCGAGGGTGCCGGATTCAAGCGGGCAATCGATAAGATGACGGTAGTTGTTTGCTTGGTAGAGATGGTTATCCAGCCTGGGCAGGGCGGTGGCGGTTTGCCATTGGCTGGGGAAACAGAGTTCGACTTGGTGTGGCTCTTCGGTGTGTGAGGCTACCTGAAAAAACAGGGCGGCGCCGTCGAAGAAGGCGCGTTCGCTATCTAGATAGCAGCCGCGTACGGAAAGATCGAAGGCATAAACGTCGTATTCAATGAGCCAGTCGCCGGGTGTGTTTTCTTCGGCCTGCCAGATATTTTTGCTGACGGCTTGTAAGTTGGCAGTTTGGCCGTTACAGCTGGCTTCAATACGGACGATGTGCCGGGCAAACTCGCGAATCATATAGCTACCTGGCACCCAGTTGGGCAGGGTAAGGCGGACGGCTTGGCTGCCGCAGTGGCTGAAACGCAGGCAGACGCGGAAGAGATGCTGTTCAGGCAAGGGAGTAATGGTGTAGTGGAGCATTTGCTTGTTTCGCTAGAACTGAATGGGATACAGCTTTTTCAGGAAACCTGTTTTGTTAAAAATGAAAATTTACTCTATATACTGTTTAAGTTACATGCAATACTGTATTATAAGGAGAGTACAGCTATCTTTAATATAGAGAATAGAGATTTTTCATGAGAACATAAACCTATAACTACAAAGTAGTGCGGCAGTTTGCCGTGATGACGGTGGTTTGGGGGTGTGGTTGGAATGTTGGTTAGAGTAACTGTGACTGCACAGCTCTATTTTCCGCAGCTGAATCTATCTGAGTTGGGGCCGTGGTTCCATTCTGGCCGTTTACATCCACCGCATACCAATGCCATTATTTTTGTATTCGGTAGCTGTGGCTTAATTGCCACATCTTAATTATGTAGTGCAGCACACTTGTAACGCTCGTCTATATGACGGTCGACTACCAGACTTTACATTCTGGAGCTGGCAGCTGGTGATTCTGCTGGCGGCGGTTGCCCTGCCAATGAACTATACCCAAGGCAATTGGAGTATACCGATCAATATTGCCTACTACTACGACAAATTCAAAACGCACTACGATGAAGAGGAGCGGCACATCATCGATGATAATGATTCGATCAATAACAACAACCAGACTCCCTAAAGCCGTGAATACGGAGCACAACAATGAATACATCCCTCTTTAAACTGGCAATTTCCGGAACTACTACATCACTGGCATCGTCGCAATCAGCTTTATCAGGCTGATATGGCTAATTTTGTCGCAAAGTAAAGTTAAGATACCAGCCAAAGGCGAAGATGTAAAAACCACCGGCCACAATTGGAACGGCATCGAGGAATACAACGATCCGCTGTCACACTCTAGTGTTTTACCTCATATTATTCTGATTTGACTGTTTTCCATCGGCTATCCTAACCACCTATGTGTGGGGTAAAGCTAATCCGAGTAGTGCCACCAAGCCCGCAGCAGCAACAGCGTCCGCTCTCACACCTGCCGCCGCTTCGTCAGCTAGTGCTGCTTCCTCTGCATCGCAGCCTGCAGCCAAGTAAGAAAGCATCCATTTGAAGGCTACCTGAAAAATGCCTTAGCTTTTTCAGGTAGCCTTTCCTATACGCCGCGTTTACAATATAGCCAAATCTTCTTTACAGGACGCAAATCATGCTAGATATCCAACTTTTCCGCACCGATGCGGCCGCCGTTGCTACCAAACTGGCGCAGCGCGGTTTTGTTTTCAACCCTACTGCCTTCGACGCGCTGGAAGCGCATCGTAAGGCCCTGCAGATGCGTACCGAAGAGCTGCAATCACGGCGCAACAGCGTGTCCAAACAAATCGGCGCGCTCAAAGGGCAGGGCAAACACGCCGAAGTCGAAGCAGCCATGGCCAAAGTGGCGAAAATCAAAACTGATTTAGAACGGGCTGATACCGATTACCAAACCGTACAGGCACAAATCGACACTCTGTTGCTCGGTATTCCAAATCTGCCACACGAGAGCGTGCCGGCCGGCAAAGATGAAACCGAAAATGTAGAAGTGCGTCGCGTGGGCAGCCCGCGCCAATTTGATTTCGAAATCAAAGACCATGTGGACTTAGGCGAAAAGCTCGGTCTCGACTTTGAAACTGCTGCTGCGCTTTCCGGCGCCCGCTTCAGCCTGATGAAAGGCCAAGTTGCCCGCCTGCACCGTGCCTTGGCGCAATTTATGCTCGACACCCACACCCAGCAGCACGGCTACACCGAGTGTTACACACCTTATATCGTCAGCGATAGCACCCTCATCGGTACTGGCCAGCTACCCAAATTCGGTGAAGATCTGTTCCACGTTACCCGTGGTGGCGACGAGAGTAAAACCATGCAATACCTTATTCCCACTGCCGAAGTAACTCTGACCAACACCGTGCGCGAGCGCATCCTGTCCGCCAATGCACTACCTATCAAGCTTACCGCCCATTCACCCTGTTTCCGCAGCGAAGCTGGTTCACACGGCAAAGACACACGCGGCCTTATCCGCCAGCACCAGTTCGACAAAGTGGAAATGGTGCAAATCGTCCACCCAGAACACTCCTATACCGCACTAGAAGAAATGGTCGGCCACGCCGAGCGCATCCTACAATTGCTCGAACTGCCTTACCGCGTTATTACCCTGTGTACCGGCGACATGGGCTTCGGTGCCGCCAAAACCTACGATTTGGAAGTGTGGGTGCCCGCGCAAAACACCTACCGCGAAATCTCCAGCTGCTCCAACTGCGAAGATTTCCAAGCCCGCCGCATGAAAGCCCGCTTCAAAGATGAAGATGGTAAAAATCGCTTGGTGCACACCCTGAACGGCTCCGGCTTGGCAGTAGGTCGTACCTTAGTGGCGGTGCTGGAAAACCATCAAAACGCCGATGGCAGCATCAGCATCCCTGCTGCCTTGCGCCCCTATTTGGGCGGCGTGGACAAACTTGTCCCCTAAGCCCAAAGGCTACCTGAAAACCTATTTTGGTTTTCAGGTAGCCTTCATGTCATACCAATTAGCTGATTAGATGATAGATTTACACTGCCATTCCAATGTTTCAGATGGTGCTCTGCCACCACGCGAAGTAGTGAAACTAGCACACGCCAATGGTTGTACCTTGCTCGCGCTTACCGACCACGACCATACCGGTGGCCTGGCCGAAGCACGGCAGGAAGCGGAAGCCTTGGGCATTCAGCTGATAAACGGCGTGGAAATCTCCGTGAGTTGGCGCAAACGTACCATTCATATTGTTGGTCTCAATCTCGATGAAACCGATACCGTGTTACAAAACCTGCTGGCTAGGCTGCGCCGCGGTCGGTTGGAGCGTTTTTTGCGCATGGCGGAAAAGCTTGAGAAGAAAGGCCTTGCCGGTGCCTGCGAGGGCGCGCTCGCGCTGGTGCCCAACCGTGAAATGGCCAGCCGCACCCATCTGGCGCAATGGCTGATGGAACAAGGCCATGTGCGTAATAAACAGCAGGCTTTTAAAAAATATTTAGGTGATGGTAAACCTGGCTACGTAAGGCATGAATGGGCTACGCTCGAAGAGGCCGTAGCTGCTATTTTGGGCGCAGGCGGCATCGCAGTTGTTGCCCACCCCATCCGCTACGGCCTCTCTGCCACCGCTCAGCGTAATTTATTCACTGAATTTAAAGTACTGGGCGGACAGGCTATTGAGGTGCACAGCAGCACCACCGACTTAAATGACCGCCTCAACTACGCTCACCTCGCCGAGCAATATGGCTTTCTCGCCAGCGCTGGCAGCGATTTCCACCGCATAGGCGACTTCGGCAGCGGCCGCCTCGGCGCCTGCCCACCACTGCCTGAATGCTGCCGGCCGGTTTGGCAAGAATTTTGCTTGTAGTACTCTTTTCACGCACGAATGCTTTGTGCACGGGAAACGATATAAGGAAATGAATCATGATCAAACAGTTTGAAATTAATAACTATGTGAGAAAGCAGCTGCAAGACTACCTTACTGAGAAAGAGCTCACGCTGGAACAGGCTATGGCTCAAGAAACCAACAATAATGAAATTGCTGCTATCGTGCATGCCGGCTTGCCTGGTATGGTACGCAAGATTTATCCCCTAGGCAAAATGCAAACCTTCTTCTGGGAAAAGCGCGAACTTATCCAGGGATTTATTGCAGACCGACTGCAAAGTGTGAATGGAGAAAAGACAAAAAAAACTAAATAAGGTAACCTGCCGAAAAGTGTCAGGCTGTATTCCTTGTGAGGAAGGAATGTAGGACTGATAATCGAAGATTTTATTAATTAGAGGAGTGATAAATATGTTTTTGGTTTTACTAGCCCTGATTTTGTCCGGTGTAGTGGCTTTCTTCTTTTTCCGCAACCGTCGCATTGAACAGGAAATCGAGCGCCAGCGCCGTGAAGAGGAAATTGAGCGTATTTTGGAGCGCAAAAAACAGGAAATCGAGCAGAACAGAACGCTGAACTGATTGCTTGATAGGGCACTGCGCGCGCTATTGCTCAAATTGCCGAAAAAGGCTACCTGAAACCTTTAGGTAGTCCTTTTTTATATCGCACGCTGGCTAATAAGCAACACTATTTCTCTATTTTTCCTTCTTTATCTTGCATTGTTTCAGCTTTGGTTTGCTGCCGCTTGGCACGGGGGTGGGTATCGTCGTACACGCGAGCGAGATGGTCGAAATCCAGCTTGGTGTAGTGCTGGGTGGTGGCGAGCTGACTGTGGCCGAGCAGCTCTTGTACAGCACGGATGTCGCGGGTGTTTTGCAACAGGTGGCTAGCATAGCTGTGGCGCAACATATGGGGACTGAGGTGGCAGCTGCCGTAACGGGTGGCGAATTGTTGCAGGCGTTTTTGGATTTGGCGGGCACCGAGGCGGCGGCCGGTACGGCCGGTGAAGAGGGCTGTTTCGTTGGGCGCGGCGGTACGGGTTTTCAGGTAGCCTTCGAGGGTGCGGATGCTTTGAGCGGTGAGGGGAAGATGGCGTTGTTTGCAGCCTTTGCCGGTGACGGCCACCCAACCGCTTTGCAGGTTAAGGTCGGCCAGGTTGAGAGCACAGGCTTCAGCAAGGCGCAGGCCGCTGCCGTAGAGCAGCTCAAAGATGGCAAGGTCTCGACTGTCGAGCAGATTTTCTGGGGCTTGGTCGAGGAGTTGGTTAAGCGGCTCGGCAGGTACAGCTTTGGGCAGGCGTTCAGGGGATCTGGGGGCTTTAAGACCGTGGGTGGGGTCGGTTTTCAGATAGCCTGTTCGCACCAGCCAGCGGCAAAATTGCCGCCAAGCGCTGAGGCGGCGGGCGATGCTGTGTGGGTGCTGGTTTTGTTGGCCAAGCTGGCGCAGGGCGGCGGTGAACAATGGTCGGGCAAGTGCGCTTTGCGGCTGAAAATTGGCCAGCCAGGCGAGGTCTCGGCGGTAGGCGGCTAGGGTGTGGGGGGAGTGGTTTTGCTGTTGCAGGCTGTGCAGCCAGGCTTCGATTTGTGCTATCCAACCGCTGCTCATTGCTCTGCTCTGTGGTGAGTAAAATGGGCGCGGAAGGCGGCGGGAGTATGCTCGATAAGCTGGGCGGCGTAGTTGAAAAACACCATGCCGCATTGTACGCGGGCGATTTCGGTGTGGTCGGCTGCCCGGGAGAGTTTGGCGAAAAACGGGAAACCGGCCTTGCCAATTTCGCCTAAGGCTACCTGAACTAGCAGCTCTTCGCCATGAAAGGCTTGGGCACGGTATTGCACGACAGCATCGGCCATAATCAGACCGGCACCGAAGGCATCGGTTTCAGTGCAGCCGTGCGCGGCAAGAAAGCGTAAGCGGGCTTCGTGGGCGATGCGCAAAACGGCATCGTTGGCAAGGTGGTTACCATAGTTGAGGTGGCCGACTTCTAGCATGATGCGGGTTTCAAAACAGAAGTGTTCCGGCAGGTTGATTTGGATGCGCTGAGCGGCTGGCATACTAGGGCTCCGCTGATTAAAAACCATGTTATCTTAGCATTTGTTGCCTAATTATTGAACGTGTTGCAACAACATTCTGTAAAACAGCTGTGTAAATACCTTGACAAAATCTGCTCCAAACCCATATGCCTTGCAAGAAAACAATATGCAAAGGAAATAATCATGCGATACGACAAATTAACCGCTAAATTCCAACAGGCCTTGCAAGAAGGCCAGAGTTTGGCCTTGGCTGCGGATAGCAGCTATCTGGAAGCAGGTTTCGTGTTAAAAGCCCTGCTTGACGACCAAAACAGCGGAACATCTGCACTGTTGGCTCATACGGGCGTGAACGTGCCGCAAGTGAAGCAGCGTTTGCAGCAACATTTAAACAGCCTGCCGAAAGTGTCCGGCCAGGGGGGCGATATTCTGCCCAGCCGCGAATTACAGGCGGTGTTGAATCTGACGGATAAGGCCGCCGTCAAACGCGGCGATGCCTATATCGCCAGCGAACTTTTCCTGCTCGCCTTGGTGCAGCAGAACGATGCGACCGGCAAAATCCTGAAAGAAGCCGGTGCGACCGAACAAAACATCAATGCCGCAATTGATGCGGTACGCGGAGGACAAAACGTGAACGATGCCAATGCCGAAGACCAACGCGATGCTCTGAAAAAATACACGCTTGACCTGACCCAGCGCGCCCGCGACGGCAAACTCGACCCCGTTATCGGTCGCGACGACGAAATCCGCCGCGCGATTCAGGTATTGCAACGTCGCACCAAAAACAACCCTGTGCTGATCGGCGAACCTGGCGTGGGTAAAACCGCCATTGTCGAAGGTTTGGCGCAACGCATCGTCAACGGCGAAGTGCCTGAATCCCTGCGCAACAAACGCCTGCTGGTTTTGGATTTGGCGGCATTGATTGCCGGCGCGAAATACCGCGGCGAATTTGAAGAACGCTTGAAAGGCGTGTTGAACGACTTGGCGAAAGACGACGGCAACACCCTGATTTTCATTGACGAAATCCATACCTTGGTCGGCGCTGGCAAAACCGACGGCGCGATGGACGCGGGCAATATGTTGAAACCAGCTTTGGCGCGCGGCGAATTGCACTGCATCGGCGCGACCACTTTGGACGAATACCGCCAATACATCGAAAAAGATGCGGCACTCGAACGCCGCTTCCAAAAAGTATTGGTCGGCGAACCCAGCGTGGAAGACACCATCGCCATTCTGCGCGGTTTGCAGGAACGCTATGAAATCCACCACGGCATCGACATTACCGACCCCGCCATCGTTGCCGCCGCAGAATTGAGCGACCGTTACATCACCGACCGCTTCCTGCCCGACAAAGCGATTGATTTGATTGATGAAGCCGCCAGCCGCATCAAAATGGAGTTGGACAGCAAGCCCGAGCAGATGGACAAACTCGACCGCCGCATCATCCAGCTCAAAATGGAAAAAATGCATGTTGCCAAAGAAAGCGACGACGCCAGCAAAAAACGTTTGGAACTGATAGACGAAGAAATTGACGGTCTGCAAAAAGAATACGCCGATTTGGACGAAATCTGGAAAGCCGAAAAAGCCGCGTCTTCCAGCACCACCGACATCAAAAAACAGATGGACGACATCAAAGTCAAAATCGAGCAGGCCAAACGCCAAGGCGACTTCGCCCGCGCGTCCGAACTCGAATACGGCGAGTTGCCGAAATTGGGTGCGCAGTTGCAAGCGGCGGAAAGCAACCCCGACGGCAAAAAACAAAATAAACTCTTCCGCACCGAAGTCGGTGCGGATGAAGTGGCCGAAATCGTATCGCGCATGACCGGCATCCCCGTCGCCAAAATGATGGAAGGCGAACGCGACAAACTGCTGAAAATGGAAGAAGTATTGCACCGCCGCGTGGTCGGTCAAGATGAAGCCGTGCGTGCCGTGTCCGACGCCATCCGCCGCAGCCGCTCAGGCCTTGCCGATCCGAACAAGCCTTACGGCAGCTTCCTGTTCCTAGGTCCGACCGGCGTGGGTAAAACCGAGTTGTGTAAAGCCCTGGCAGGCTTCCTGTTCGACAGCGAAGACCACCTTATCCGTATCGACATGTCCGAATACATGGAAAAACACGCCGTTGCCCGCCTAATCGGTGCGCCTCCGGGCTATGTCGGCTACGAAGAAGGCGGCTACCTGACCGAGCAAGTCCGCCGCAAACCGTACAGCGTGATTCTTTTGGACGAAGTGGAAAAAGCCCATCCCGACGTGTTCAACATCCTGCTGCAAGTATTGGATGACGGTCGTTTGACCGACGGGCAAGGCCGCACTGTAGACTTCAAAAACACCGTCATTGTCATGACTTCCAACATCGGCAGCCATCACATCCAACAAATGGGTACGCAGGACTACGAAGCCGTGAAAGAAGTAGTGATGGAAGACGTGAAAACCCACTTCCGCCCCGAAATGATCAACCGTATTGACGAAGTGGTCGTGTTCCACGGCTTGGATCAGGCAAATATCCGCAGCATCGCGAAAATCCAGCTCAAAGGCTTGGAAATACGCTTGGAAGCGCAGCACCTGCACCTGAAAGTGGACGATGCCGCCTTGGATTTGATTGCCGAAGCCGGTTTCGACCCCGTGTACGGCGCACGCCCGCTCAAACGTGCCATCCAGTCGGAAATCGAAAATCCGCTGGCAAAAGCCTTGCTCGAAGGCAAATACGCGCCCGACAGCACGATTCATGTGAAAGAAGAGGGCGGCAGATTGGTGTTTGCCTGATTTGACGGCTTGAATGTTTGAGACAGCAGGCTACCTGAAAATGGTTGAACCGATGTTTTCAGGTGGCCTGCGTTACCTCACGCGGGAAATGCCTTATGCGAAAACCACCGCAAGCTACAACTTCACACAAAAAGGAAACGATATGGATTTCAATAGTCTGCTCAACCAAGTATTAGGTGCCGTGCAGCAAAGCGGCAACAAAGTGATGTCCGATAACAATCCGCTCAACTCGTTCGGTGGCAGGGCGTTAATCGGCGGGCTGGCTGCGATGCTGCTGAAAAAAGGCGGCACCAAATCATTGCTGAAGGCCGGCTCGGCCGCAGCTTTGGGGATGATGGCCTAGGCTTACCAAAACTGGCAGGGAGACCGACCGAACAGCACGGTGGCCGCTTTGCCCGAAGCGGCTTTTGCCGCGCAGGGGCAGCTGGCTGAAGAGCGCAGCCGCGTGATTTTGCGCACCATGATTGCAGCCGCTGCTTCAGACGGCTTGATTGATGAAACGGAAAAACAGCTGATTACCCAAGAGGGCGGTGCCGATGCCGAAGTGCAGCAGTGGCTGGCCAACGAATATGCCCGTCCGGCTTCTATTAACGAGCTGGCCGAGGCGGTGGGCGGCGATCAGGCGCTGGCTGCCGAAGCCTATTTGGCTGCCCGCGCGGTTTGCGGCGATTTGGTGCGCGGTGAAATTGCCTTTTTGTCCCGGCTGTCGCAGGTATTGGGGCTGGATGACGGTTTGGTGGAGCAGTTGGAGCGGCAGTTGGAGCGGCAGTTGGAGTTGGCGCAATAAAACACCAGCCGTTTGGCATAAGCAAAAGGCTACCTGAAAATTTTCAGGTAGCCTTTAATCCGTTCTAGCCGAAGCATTACTCCGCAGGCGGGGTTTCTTTGGTGGGTTCGGCGGCCTCATCTGCCGGGGCTGGAGCAGCCGGCTCAGCGGCAGGTGCGGGTTCTTGTTCCGGGCTGGCGGCCGGGGCGGGTTCGGTGGTGTTGGCAGGATTGAACATGGTGGCATCGGCAGCGGAGTCGGCTTCGTCTAAGTCGTTTTGCGGCGGCACGGGTGCGTCGTGCGGCACGAGCTGGATGCGTTGCTCAGCATTACCGGAGGTTTCATGGGTTTGCTCGGCCAGGTAGGAAAGGGTAACGCTTTGGCCGCTGCGCTGTTCGAGCTGGTTGCGGTAGGCTTCGGGCGTCATCAATTCTTCAGCGCCACGGCTCAGCTGGGCAAATACGTTTTGATAGCTGCGGGTGAGCTCGTCCACCGCTTCGGCGGTGTCGATGAAGTGGTGGTTTACGGCTTCGCGGTAGTCTTGCAGGGCTTTTTTGGCTTCTTCCAATTCGGCTTGCTGCTTGCTGTTGCCGCGTTTAAACAACAGGGTGATGAGCACGCCGATGAGGAAGCCGCCGAGGCCGGTAAGGATGAATTGGGTGATGAGGGGCAGGTTATTCATGGGATTTTCCTTTGTGGTGGACGGGCGGTATGACTATTGTATAGCAATTTAGGCGGTTTGTTGCCTTGTGTAAAGGCTACCTGAAAAGTTTGCAGCGTTAATGCAGCACACGCGGCGGATTATCTGCGCGGTAGTCGGCTTCTTCCTCTTCGTCGGCCTGGCCTTGGTAGATATCGAATTCGATGCTGGCACCCACGGCGTGGCAGAAGCTGATTACTTGGGGCGAAAAGCCGATAGCCGGGGTGGAGTCGCGTTCATCGGTGCTCACGGTGAGCACAACCATCAAATAAGTTTCGAGCTGGTGGGCTTTGATCAGCTCGGCAATTTTATCTTGCACGGGCAGCAAGGTTGCGATGAGCTCGTCGGCGATTTCGTTGAGGAGGAACACGTCGCCACCGCGCAGGACGGGTGTGCCATATTGCCAGCTGGCATGCTGCAGCACTCTGCCGCCTATGCTGCTGCCCTCATACACGGCGCGGGTGGGGGCAAGATTGAGAGCGGCGCTGACGGCATCGGGGTCGAAGCCTCGGCCGGTGAGGGCGAAGTAGAGATAGCATTCGTTGAGGTTGGGGGCATCCATTGGCTTATTTTCAGTAGATTAAATAGACGGCAAGGCGGATAAGGAGTAGGCTCATCAGCGCGGCGATGATGTCGTCCAACATCACGCCGAAGCCGCCGCTCACTTGGCGGTCGAACCATCGGATGGGAGGTGGTTTTACTGCATCGAAGAAGCGGAAGGCGGCAAAGGCAGCCAACCACCAAGCCCAAGTATTCGGCGTGAAGGCGAGCACCAGCAGCATAGCCACGATTTCGTCCCACACGATGCCGCCGTAGTCGTGCACGCCGAGGGCGGCTTCGGTTTGGTTGCAAATCCAGATGCCGACGGCAAACAGGGGCAGGCACAGCAGGGTGAGCAGCCAGCCGTCGATACCCAGTGCCATCAATGCGGCGGCGATGGGCAGGGCGGGCAGGGTGCCGAAAGTGCCGGGGGCGACGGGAGCGAGGCCGCTGCCGAAACCGAAACCGAGGAAACAGACAGGGCGGCGCAGCAGCCAGGCGAAAGTGGGGCGGAAGGCGGGTTTCTGTTTAGCCAAAGTGGTCGAATCCTAACTGGGAAAGATGCAGTTCGCTGCCGTTGTCGCGCAGCAATTTCAGGTAGCCTGTATCGTTGATGCGGCCGATGCGGGCTACGGGCGTCTGGCTGTTTTCGGCTGCGTCAAGCACGGCTGGGCGCGCCTGGGGCGGGGCGGTGAACAATAATTCGTAGTCGTCGCCGCCGGCAAGGGTGAGCTCGTATACAGTTTGCGCAGGCAGGCATTGGCGCAGCTCGGGCACGGTAGGCACCAGGTCGGCGTATAGCTCCGCGCCCACGTTGGAGGCGCGCAAAATGTGGCCGAGGTCTTGAGCCAGACCATCGGAAATATCTTGCGCTGCCGTGGCAACGGGCAGCAGGGCTTGGCCGAGCGCTACGCGCGGAGTGGGGCGCAGGCGGGCGGCTTCGCATTGGGCAAACAGGTTTTCAGGTAGCCTGATATTTTGCCAGATATGGTGCAGCGCAGCGGCAGCCAGGCCGATTTGGCCGGACACCCAGATATCGTCGCCGTTTTGCGCGCCACTGCGGCGCAGGCCAAGGCCCGCGGGCAGCTCGCCGGTGATGCTCACGTTGAAAACGAGGTCGCCTTTGGTAGTGTCGCCGCCGATGAGGGTAATGCCGTATTGGCGCAGCATGGCGAAAAGGCTACCTGAAAATGCTTCCAGCCAGCTTGGGTTGAGTTCGGGCAGACCGGCGCTGAGCATCACCCAGCGCGGCCGTGCGCCCATGGCAGCCATGTCGGAAATGTTTACGGCCAAGATTTTGTGCGCGAGGTCGGCAGGGGCGACATCGGGAAAGAAGTGGCGGCCGGCCAGCAGCATATCGCTGCTGAAGCATAAATCATGGCCGGGGCGCGGGCGGACGATGGCGGCATCATCGCCGATGCCGAGCAGGAGCTCGGGGTCGGCAGGCTGTTCGGCAGCGAGGTAGCGGCGGATAAAGTCGAATTCGCCGAGGGCTTTGGGGGCGGTGTTGGGCATGGCGGGGGGTGTTTGGTTAATGGGAAGGCTACCTGAAACCATAGCTTGCATTATGTTTTCGCTTCGTTGAAGCGGGTGCTTTCAGGTAGCCTTTGGTTGGCATTTTTGCTTCGTTGTAACTGATATTTTCAGGTAGCCTCTAATCGCGCACGTAGATGGTTTCCACGTCGTAATCGTCTTCATCCCAATCGTCTTCGTCATCGGGCTCGGCGGGGGGCAGGGTGTGGCTGAGGGTGGAATCCATGCCGCATTCCCAGCGTAATACGGAGAGCAGATGGTGGATGTCTTCCGGTAGCGGGGCTTCGAATTGTACGGTTTCGCCGCTTTCGGGGTGAACGAAGCTGAGACGGTAGGCGTGTAAGGCTTGGCGGGCAAGCTGGTGTACGGCTTCTTTTACGGCATCGGAGCAGGGGTGGCGCGGGTTGCCATACACGGGGTCGGCGGCAAGCGGGTGTTTAGCTTCGCGCATGTGCACGCGGATTTGGTGGGTGCGGCCGGTTTCGAGGGCGCATTCGATGTAGCTGTGGCTCTGGTAGCGCTCGAGCACTTTGATGTGGGTCACGGCTTTTTTGCCGCCGAAGCCGACCACGGCCATTTTGAGGCGGTTGTGCGGGTCGCGGCCGATGAGGGTGTCGATTTTGCCGTCGAACGGCACGATGCCGTCGGCCACGGCACGGTAGATGCGCTTCACGCTACGCTCTTGCAGCTGCTGCACGAGGCTGTTTTGTGCGGCCGGGGTTTTGGCCACCACCATCAGGCCGCTGGTATCTTTGTCGAGGCGGTGCACGATGCCGGCGCGGGGGAGTTCGGCCAGTGCCGGGCAGTGGGCGAGCAGGCCGTTGAGCAGAGTGCCGCTCCAGTTGCCGGCGGCAGGGTGGACGACAAGGCCGGCAGGTTTGTTCAACACAATCACGCTGTCGTCTTCAAACACAATATCCAGCGGCATGGGCTCGGGCGTAAAGGCGGCGGTTTCGTGGCTGTGTTGGATGTGCACTTCCAAGGTTTCGCCGCCGATGAGCCGCTCTTTGGGGCGGGCAACCTGGCCGTTGAGCAACACGTTGCCGTCTTTAATCCAAGTGCTCAGGTGGCTGCGGGAATAATTGGGCAGCAGTTTGGCCAGCGCGGCATCGAGTCTTTGGCCGGCCAAATCGGTGGGCACGGTTAAATTTATACAATTTTCCGCGTCTGCCCCTGCCGAAAAGTCGAAATCATCGTTATAATCGGCGTCATTGTTGGTATAGGAAGAAATGTTCTGCATGAAAAAGATTCTTTTAGTTACCGGCCTGGCAGTGATGCTGTCGGCCTGCTCCAGCACTTCAACCACCGCTGTGAGCCAAGATGCCCAGATTACGCAGGATTGGTCGGTAGATAAGCTGTATGCCGAAGCGCACGAGGAAATGGAGAGCCGCAATTATAGCCGTTCAGTGCGCTTATATGAAATTTTGCGGGCGCGTTTCCCAAACACCCGCCAAGCGGTGCAATCGCGGCTGGATACGGCTTATGTGTATTATAAAGACGAGCAGCAGCCGCAGGCACTGGCGCATGTGGAGCAGTTTTTGAAGCTGTATCCCAACCATCCGAACACCGATTACGCGCTGTATCTGAAGGGCTTGATTGTGCTCAATCAAGACAAATCCATCTTCAACAAGCTGGCCTCGCAGGATTGGTCCGACCGCGACCCGAAAGCAAACCGCGAAGCCTATCAGGTGTTCAACGAGCTCATCACCCGCTTCCCCAATAGCAAATACGCCAACGACGCGCGCGAGAAAATGACGCGCCTGGTGGATGCGCTGGGCGGTAACGAAATGGCCATCGCACGCTACTATATGCAGCGCGGCGCTTACTTGGCCGCCGCCAACCGCGCACAGGGGATTGTGAGCCGCTATCAGAATACGCGTTATGTGGAAGAGGCGCTGGCGATTATGATGACCGCCTACACCCGTTTGGAAAAACCGGAGTTGAGCAGCGACACTCGCCGCGTGTTAGCGCAAAACTTCCCGCAAAGCCCTTATTTGCAGAAAGAATGGCAGCCGGACGATATTCCGTGGTGGCGCTATTGGAAATAGTATAGATTTTGGAGGCTACCTGAAAGCTGTTTTTCAGGTGGCCTTTATCAGCTAGAACGTCTTAACTTCAAAACAAGGATATGAAAATGAAAAAATTACCCCCTATCTTCGCCGCCTGCCTGCTGGGCTTCTGTGCTATAGCCAGCGCCACCACCTACGAATGCACCGACCGACAAGGCCGCCGCACCTACACCGCCACCCCCGGCCCTAATTGCCGTGCCGTCACCCTCGGCCGCGTGACCACCTATCCCGCCCCCGTAAGCACCGCGCCTGGCAGCCCGAGCTACAGCAACCCAGCTGCCGCCACCCCGGCCGCCCAGCCTGCTGCCAAGGAAAGCCAGCGCCAAGCCGCCACCGAGCGCCTGCGCCAAGCCCAGCAGAATCTGGAAGAAGGCCGCAAAGTGCGCTATGGCAACGAGCGCAACTACGCCCGCTATCTGGAGCGCATCGGCAAGCTGGAAGAGGAAGTGAACAAAGCCCAGCAGGAAGTGAACAACCTGAATAAATAAATCCGGTTACACTTTATTTCTTGCAGTAACGTTTTCAGGTAGCCTTTAGTGTGATACAGGCCACATGAAAAACGACTAAACCGAATTTTGCCCACCTAAAATCCCAACCGATTTAACTTCGTTGAAGCTTATGCTTTCAGGTAGCCTTTATGCCCGCCATCCCCACGCACTACCGCAACCTGCGCGTGTCCGAAACCGCCTCGGATAAGGAGATACGCGAGGCCTACCGCTGCCTGTCGAAACGCTATCATCCCGATTTTAATCCCGACAATTCTGAAGCCCTGCGCATCATGCAGATGGTAAACAAGGCCTATGCCGTGTTGTCCGACCCCGAGCAACGCAAACGGCACGATGCCTGGATTGCCGCCCAGCGCCAGGCCAAAGCTACCAATCCCTTGCTGCAGCAAGCCGCTGCACGGCAGCAGGCCAAGCTGGTGCCTTGGGGGCAGAAGCTGAAAGCGCAGTGGCAGCGGCTGCGTGCCAACAAAGCATTTTGGCTGGTGTTCGGCACCGGCTTGTTGCTTGGGCTGCTCGTGTTGCAACTTTGGTGGTGGTTGGATAAAACTCCGGCTGCGCCTCAATATACGCCTTCCGCCGTGAGCCAGCTGGCCGCCCAAGGCAGCGCCTACCAACGCCCAGCCAAAGCCCCCAACGGCAACATCTGGCCGTATTTTTCTGACTATATTTCAGGCTACCCAGTGGCCGCGCAAAACGGCATGTCTATCGCCAGCATTGCCAACCACGGCGCCGACCGCATGGTGGAGCTGCAAATGCAGCAAGACGGCAGCTGGCAAAACATCCGTACTTTCTACATGCCCGAGAAGGGGTTCTTCACCCTCTACGAACTCGGTGCCGGCCAATACCGCTTGCTCTATCTTGATTTAGACAGCGGCCGCCACACCCAAACCGATGTTTGGCAAATAGAAAAACAAAACGATTCGCCGGTATACCCCGACGCCAGCATCACTCTCCCGCCCACACAGCAAGGATAATCATGAGCGCTTCACCAGCCGCTAAATACACAGAACAAACCGTACTTTGGGTAAAACGCCACACGCCCAAACTGATGAGTTTCGCCATCAGCCGCCCCGAAGAATACCGCTTTGCCGCCGGCCAATTTTCCCGCCTCGGCTTCCCCGAAGGCAGCGGCTTCATCTGGCGCGCCTATTCCGTGGTTTCCGCCGAATACGACGACACCCTCGAATACTTTGCGGTGCTCATCGAAGACGGCCCCATGTCGGCCCGGTTCGAACAGATGGAAGCAGGCAGTACCATCCTGCTCGACAAAACCGCCACCGGCTTCCTGTTGCCCGAACGCTTCCCCGACGGCAGCGACCTCATCATGCTCAGCACCGGCTCCGGCATCGCCCCCTTCCTCTCCATTTTGCAGCAGCCGCAGATTTGGCAGCGTTTCGACCATCTCGCCCTGGCGCATTCTGTTTCCCATGCCAACGAAGCCGTGTTTAACCAGCGAATCCGCGATTTGGCCGAACACCCATTAGTGGGCGAGTATTACGATAAACTGCGCTTCGTTTCCGTGCTCACCCGCGAGCAGCAGCCCGGCAGCCTCAACCAACGCTTGCCGCAACTGTTGGAAAACGGCAGCCTCAGCCAAGCCTTCGGCCTGCCGTTCAGCACCGAGCGCAGCCGCTTCATGCTGTGCGGCAACCCCGCCATGGTGAAAGACACCTTCCAAGCCCTGCTCAAGCTCGGTTTTGCCATGCACCGCAACCGCATCCCCGGCCACATCATGATGGAAAATGGTTTTTAATGCTTAAAGGTGCAACGCATAGAGCCAATAGCATTTTCAGGTAGCCCCTAGCAACAGGCTACCTGAAACCAAATTCTTAGCCCGCAAGATAAGGGTAGGCTAAAATTCATCAGGACTAGAGAAATGCCGATAGAATACAGGCTCGCAGCAAGCAGCCATCAATTTTCAGGTAGCCTCAGTAATCCATCCGAGGCTACCTGAACATTAAGCCCTTGCCAGCCGCCGCCGCCCAGTCCACAATAAGCCCCTTCCCACGAACAGCAAAACACAGCCATGAGCCAATCCCAAGCCTTCAGCCGTACCGACGACGTACGCATCCGCAGCATCAGCGAGTTGCTGCCCCCCATCGCCCACCTCTATGAACTGCCCATCAGCGAAGCTGCTGCCGATTTGGTGGAAACCACCCGCCACCAGATTGCCGACCTGGTGCACGGCCGCGACCAGCGCCTGCTTGTCATCATCGGCCCTTGTTCCATCCACGATCCCAAAGCCGCCCTCGAATACGCCCAACGCCTGCTGCCCCTGCGCAAAAAATACGAAAAAGAGCTGCTGATCGTGATGCGTGTTTATTTTGAAAAACCGCGCACCACCGTGGGCTGGAAAGGGCTCATCAACGACCCCCACCTCAACGGCACCTTCGATATCAACTTCGGCCTGCGCCAAGCCCGCCGCCTGTTGTTGGATTTAAACAACCTCGGCGTGCCCGCTTCTACCGAATTTCTCGACATGATCACCCCGCAGTATTATGCCGACCTCATCTCCTGGGGCGCCATCGGCGCGCGCACCACCGAAAGCCAGGTACACCGCGAGCTTGCCAGCGGCCTATCCTGCCCGGTCGGCTTCAAAAACGGCACCGATGGCAATCTCAAAATCGCCATCGATGCCATTGGTGCCGCCTCTCACCCGCACCACTTTCTTTCCGTCACCAAAGCCGGCCACTCCGCCATCGTCCATACCGCCGGTAACCCCGACTGCCACGCCATCCTGCGCGGCGGTAAAGAGCCAAACTACAGCGCGGAACACGTTAAAACCGCCGCCGAACAGCTGGCCAAAGCCGGCGTAACGCCCAAACTGATGGTGGATTTCAGCCACGCCAACAGCCGCAAAGACTACACCCGCCAAATGGAAGTGGCGCACGATGTGGCCGTGCAGTTGAAAAACGGCGAGCAAAA
This sequence comes from Eikenella exigua, assembly GCF_008805035.1. Taxonomy (NCBI): domain Bacteria; kingdom Pseudomonadati; phylum Pseudomonadota; class Betaproteobacteria; order Neisseriales; family Neisseriaceae; genus Eikenella; species Eikenella exigua. Next base: position 913,498 of record NZ_CP038018.1, read on the forward strand.
CATCATGGGCATCATGATAGAAAGCCACTTGGTGGGAAGCCGCCAAGACAAACCCGAAACCTACGGCCAAAGCATTACCGATGCCTGCATCGGCTGGGATGCCACCGAAAAGTTGCTTGCGCTGATGGCCGAAGCCAATCGCGGCAGAGTATGAGCAAAGCGGCTTTTGCCGATTTTTTACTAACTACAACGCCTCCAATACGCTTCAGATAGCCCAATACAACAAAAGGCTACCTGAAAACCTATAAATATTTACAAATTACACCAACCTGTTAAAATTTATAATTTTTCAACGATGCCATTAACTGCAGAGCAGGAGCAAAGGTTTGCGGCTGCCTGAGGGAGATACACTTATGCAAGATTTCCGTGAAAACCCAAACGAGGATTTCCGCCAAGCCTATGCTTCCACCGCATTGGAAAATGATTTATTCGATAACGGTAAAATGGAAGTGGATCTGGCCAGCCCTTGGCAGCGGATAGGTGCACGATTGCTAGATATAGTGATTTTTGCCGCTATTTTTATAGTCTTCTTTTTTGTTATCGCAATTTTTATCAAAGATTCGATGATGGTTATCGGACTTAGTTTGCTCTTCGTTTTCGCCTTTGGTATTTACCAAATGGTCATCATGTCCCGCGATGGGCAAACGATAGGTAAAAAAGCCTTGAATATCCGCGTGATCACTGAAAATGGCAACAACCCCGGTTTCGTTAAATATTGCTTGGTGCGCGAATTTGGCTACAACTTCATTTTTACCCTTATCGGAATTGTTAGCAAATCATTGGCCAATTCGCTGGCACTTATCGCCACCATCGCCTGTATCGTGCTGCTGTTTATGGAAAGCCGCAACCGCCAAACCTTACAGGATTTGCTGGCAAAGACATTGGTCATCAAAAACTAAGCCATTTTTTATTCATACACAAGGCTACCTGAAATCATTTTCCCGCTTTCAGGTAGCCTTATTTATCTGCCCTAATTTGAGGACAAACCATGCAAAACTTCCGCCAAGCCTATCGGCCTCCTCAATCAGAAGCCGCACCGCAGGCAGCGGATCGGATGAAGGAAGTAGAGTTGGCCGAGCCGTGGCAACGCTTGCTGGCCGGGGCAATCGACCGCATCCTGCCTATTATATTTTTCATTCTTACCATAACGGTTGGTGCGAACCCACGATATGCACGTGCCAAATTGCTGTGGTTGTATGATTCTATACTAATCATTGGTTGTCTAACTGTGCTGTCATTTCTCTGGCAGGCTGTTATCATGAGTCGAAGCGGTCAGAGTATCGGCCAGAAAATCCTGCGTATCCGTGTGATTACGGATACCGGCGAGAACCCGGGCTTTGCTAAATATGTGCTGGCGCGCGAAGTGTTTTTCTTTGCCGTTTTGCTTTCGCTATGCGGGCTGCTCAGCGGCCTGGGTTTGGGCCACATTATCTATTGTGCTGTGCAATTGTTGTACCTGATTATGCTATGCCGCAAGCGCGGCAATTATCAAACGCCGCAGGATTTGATGTTGCAGACTTTGGTGGTGAAGGTGTGAGTGCCGGCATAACGAAAGGCTGCCTGAATCATTCAGGTAGCCTTTCGTATTATTATGGTGGGCGGATATGAAACTTGTTGCTGCGAGGCTTCAGCTAGCCTCTACTACTTCCTCCTTGCCAAATGCCTGCCGCAGTTTGCTCCAGATGAGGGCGAGCAGAAATAGGATAGCCTGCAAAATCACGATACTGGGGCCGGTGGCGGAGTTAATGTGGTAGCTGAGCAGGGTGCCGGCGAGGCAGGTGAGAACGGAGGCGGCCATGACGATGATCATCATGTGCTCAAAGCGTTTGGTAAGCAGGAAGGCGGTGATGCCGGGGGAAATGAGCATGGCCACCACCAGCACTACACCGGCCACCTGCATGGCGGTGATGATGGTAAGGGCAAGCAAGGCAAGTAGGCCGTAATGCAGAAGCTGCGGGGATAGGCCGGCGATGCGCGCTTGGGCAGGGTCGAAACAGTAGAGCATGAAGTCGCGCCGTTTGAGCAGCATGACCAAGGCCACGGCGGTGCAGATGGCGAAGGTTTGCAGCAGCTCTTCGCGGCTCACGCCCAGCACGTTGCCGAACAGGATGTGGGTGAGGTGTTGGTCGGTTTCTACTTTAGTAAACAATACGAGACCGAGCGCAAACATACCGGAGAAGACGATGCCCATCACGGTATCTTCTTTGAGGCGGCTGTTGTTTTTCAGGTAGCCTACACCCACGGAACAGAGCAGGCCGGAGACAAATGCGCCGATTTGCAGCGGGATACCGAACACGAAGGCAAGCACAATGCCGGGCAGCACGGCGTGCGACACCGCGTCGCCCATCAGCGACCAGCCTTTGAGCACCAGATAGCAGGACAACAGCCCGCATGTGATGGATACAATCAGCGCGGTGAGCAGGGCGTTCTGCATGAAGGGGAAGGCGAGCGGCGTGGCAAACCAGTTGATCAGCTCAGACATAGCCGGCCTCCGTTTCTTCGGCTGCCTGTGGCGCAGCGCCGAATTTTTGCCGCAACAGGCCGTACTTGGGCGCAAACACGAAGGAGAACAGGAACAGCAGGCTTTGCAGGGACACAATCACGCCGCCGGTGGCACCGTCGAGGAAAAAGCTTATATAGGCACCCAAGGCGCAGGTAAGTATGCCGAGCGATACGGCAATTAGCACTAGTTTGCCGAAGCGGTCGGTAAGCAAGTAGGCGGTGGCACCGGGAGTAACCACCATGGCAATCACCAAAATCGCACCCACAGTTTGCAGCGCAGCCACCACGCAGGCGCTGAGCAGACAGAAAAACAAAATTTTATAGCGCAGTGGCGAGAGGCCGACAGCCACGGCTTGAGTTTCGTCAAAAAACACCAAGAGCAAGTTTTTCCAAGTGGGCAGCAGAAACAGCAGGCATACGCCAATGATGATGGCTACCTGAAAAATATCTTCGTCGGCAATGCCCAAAATATTGCCCAACACAATTTCCTGCACGTTTACCGCAGTCGGGTTCACCGACACGATAAACAGGCCGATGGCGAAAAAAGTGGTGAAGATAAAGCCGATCACCGCGTCTTCCTTCAGCTGCGTGATGGCACGTATCCACAAAATCGACAGTGCTGCCAAAATGCCGGATACAAACGCGCCGGCAGAATAGGGCAAGCCGAGCGCATAGGTAACCGCCACGCCAGGCACCACCGAGTGCGATAGTGCGTCGCCAATCAGCGACCAGCCTTTGAGCATTAAATAAGACGACAAAAACGCGCACATACCACCCACCGCCGCGCTCAGCACGATGGCCTTCACCATGTATTCATAGGCAAACGGCTCCAGCAGCATCTCTAGCATGAACTTTCCCCTTCACTGCCGTTTTCCTGCTCCGCGCCGCTGCCTTGGGCATCGCTGCAGCAAGGTACGGCTGGTGGATCATTTTTGGCTTGGCCGTAGAACACGGCGGGGCGTTCGTCGTCGGTAAGTACAGTGAGTACACGGCTATCTTCGTCATCGTGCAAATCGCTGCCGGAGAGGCGGAAGTGGCGCAACACGCCGCCGAAGGCCAGCTCGAGGTTGTGTTGGTTGAAAGTGTGCTCAGTGCAGCCGGCAGCCAGCACGGTGCGGTTGATCATCACCACTTGGTCGCAGAAGTCCGGCACCATGCCGAGGTTGTGGGTAGACACCAAAATCAGATGCCCCTGCTCGCGCAGCTGGCCGAGCAAATCCACAATCGCGTCTTCGGTTTTCACGTCCACGCCAGTAAACGGCTCGTCCAGCAAGATAATCTTGCCCTGTTGCGCCAGCGCGCGCGCCAGAAAGACGCGTTTTTTCTGCCCGCCGGAGAGCTCGCCGATCTGCCGCTGTGCCAAATGGGCAATGCCTACCCGCTCCATAGCTTCCTGCACCTTACGTTTGTCTTCCGCCTTAGGCAGACGCAAGAAATTCAGGTAGCCATAGCGCCCCTGCATCACCACATCGTACACCGACACGGGAAATTGCCAATCCACTTCCTCGCTCTGCGGCACATAGGCCACTAGGTTGCGCTTGAGCGCCTGTGGTACGGGCAGGCCGCACAGGTGGATGTTGCCCGACTTCGGCTTAATTTGCCCCATCAGACTTTTAAACAGGGTGGATTTGCCGCTGCCGTTTACGCCCACCAGCGCGCAGGTAGTGCCGCCTTGCAGCGTGAAACTCACGTCACGGATGGCCGTGTGGCCGTTGCTGTAGCGAACCGTTACCGATTCAACGCTGATGGAGGCGGCTTGTTCAGACATTATTTTCCAAATCCTCTAACAATGGTGGAAACCGTGATGTTGAGCAGGTCGAGGTAGGTCGGCACCGGGCCGTTTTTGGCGGAAAGCGAATCTACATACAGCACGCCGCCGTATTTGGCACCGGTTTCGCGCGATACCTGCTGCATCGGGCGCGGTGATACGGTGCTCTCGCTGAACACCACCGGAATATGATTTTGCCGCACAGTGTTGATCACGCGGCGCACCTGCTGCGGCGTACCTTGCTGCTCGGCGTTAATCGGCCACAGATACACTTCTTTGAAACCATAATCACGTGCCAGATAGCTGAACGCGCCTTCGCTGGTTACCAAGAAACGCTGATTTTGCGGCACGCGTGCCAGTTTTTCGCGCAAAGGGCGGTCTAGGTTGCGGATGCGCTGGGCATAAGCGGCGGCATTGCGGGTGTACGCTGCTGCATTTTGCGGGTCGTACTTAATTAGTGCGTTTTTAATGTTTTCCACATAGATTAAGGCGTTGCGGGTAGACATCCAAGCGTGCGGGTTGGGCGTGCCACGATAAGGACCTTCGTGAATTGACATCGGCACAATACCCTGCGTTACCACCACTGCCGGCTTGTTGCGCACGTTTTGGAAGAAACGCTCAAACCAGCGTTCCAGGTTCAGTCCGTTCCACAACACCAAATCGGCAGATTGGGCTTTAGCAATGTCTTGCGGTGTGGGCTGGTAATCGTGGATTTCTGCGCCCGGCTTGGTAATCGATTCCACCACAGCCGCATCGCCCGCCACGTTTTGGGCAATATCCTGAATTACGGTGAAGGTGGTAACCACTTTGAATTTAGCATAGGCCGGTGCAGCAAAGCCCAAGGCGGCCAACAGACAGAATGCAGATAATAATCGGCGCATTGTTTTCTCCTAAATTTAAGTTGAGCTAATTAAATGGACAACTAAAGCAAAGATTTTGCCTGCTATAGTAAAATTCCTGAACCTGATACTTCATTTGGCTCGCTTTAACTGTACTCCTGTACTGCCTGCAACTCGCCGCCTTGTATCAGGTTCAGGAATTTTACTATATTAGCGCAAATAACAACTATTATCAATTATTTTATTATGGATTTTATATAACAACAGGAAAAACCAACAAAAACAACAGGTCTATACTGTATACGGGATTATTTTATTCGCATTTTACCGTGCCGTGCTAACAATCATTGCCATATGCAATAGCCTCTTTGCCAATTTAAATGAAGCAACCCAACCAGACTAACAAACAGTTTTTACTGTTTTTACCGTCTGCTTTGTTATCTTGTGTTAATTTTGTCTGGACAGGCTACCTGAAAATTGAAAATCAGGTTTTTTTAGCTAAAACTTTTATTTCTTCCTACTGCATTTGCATTGGTTTGCCGTACTACTGCGTTGTTTGCAGCTGGCCGCCTTGCATGAAAAATATGCTTCAATTATAACTTCATTGAAGCTAACGCTTTAGTTTCGCAGAACCCAGCCTTAGCTGTATCAAAAAGTTGTTTCAAGTAGTCCTTCTATTCAACCGGACGATCTACCTTACTAGTGCGTTTGCGGCGCCGGAAGCGCCACAGTTGGCGCACGGCGTGGACGGTGGTGGAAAGTCCGCCGGCCAACAGCAGGAATATCAACGGTACCACCAACAGATAGGGCGCGAACCATAGCAGCAGCGCCAGCGCCAGCATACCGATGCCCAGGCTCAGATAGGATTTGGCTTCGTTTTCATCCACCGTGCGCGTGCCGTAGAAGTTGCCGCGAAACATGCTGGAAAGCTGCAGCAGCTGACGGGCGGCAGCTTGGGCGCGCTGGCGGCTGTGCCGCTTGGAAAGCATTTGGTGGCGTCGGCGCAGGGCGGCGCGGCGTTCACTGCTGTTGAGCACGATTTCGGTGGCGTTGGCGAGGTCTTGTAGAAACATCTGCTCCAGTTGGTGCACCACTACCGCGTCTTCGATCACCACGTCTAATTCGCGGTTGAGATACCAGCTGGCGAAATTGAGATTGGTCGAGCCCACGCGCGCCCATTGGCCGTCAGCAATGGCACTTTTGGCGTGAATCATCGGCCCGTCCCATTCAAACACGCGCACACCGGCCTCCAAGAGGCTGCGGTAGCGGATGCGCGACACGCGGCCTATCCAGCGTATATCGGAAGTGCGCGGCACCAGGATGCGCACGTCCACGCCGTCGTTGGCGGCGTTGATGAGGGCTTGAGTGTAGAGGCGGGTGGGCATGAAATAGGCATCGGTAAGCCACAGGTTGCGCCGCGCCAGCGCCAGCGCGTTTAAATCCAGCCGCATCATATTGTTGTTGCTGGGCGTGGTGGCCACCACGCCGGCGCGTACTGTGCCGGCAGCCGTGCCGCCATAAGGGGTGATGTTTTCAGGTAGCCTTTCGCCTTGCGAGCGCAGCGTGTCGGACAAAGCCTGCACCACTTCGGCCACCACCGGCCCCTGCAGTTTCAGCCCGGTATCGCGCCACGGCGCCACACCTTTGGCCAGATTGCCTTCCCAGGCGGAAGACACACATAATCCACTCACGAAGGCGGTGTGGCCGTCTATCACGAAGGATTTGCGGTGGTTGCGCGAGAGCAGGCCGATGCCGCTGGCAAAACCAGGCGGGTTGTAGGCCACCACTTGCGCGCCGGCCTGCTTGAGCGGTTCAAAAAAGCGGCACACAGCCGGCCACAGGTTGCCCAGCCAGTCGTACACCAGCACCACGCTCACACCCTGGTGACATTTTTCCACCAGCAAATCGCGCAGCCGCACGCCGAAATCGTTGGCGGCAAAAATATACATTTCAATCAGCACATAATGCTTGGCAGCAGCCACCGTTTCAAGCCAGGAGGGAAAGTTCTCGCGGCTGTCTTGCAAGAGTTGCACGCTGTTGCCGCCATGCATTTCGCTGCTGCTGGAACGCGCATGCAGCTGGTCGAGCAGCGGCTGCGGGTGGTCGAGGAGGAGGGTGCGGTTGGACATGGTGTGTTTTCGTATGGTTTTGGTTGGTTTGAGGTTTCAGGTAGCCTTTGGTGCCGGATTGGTTTGATGCTTAGTAAGCCGGTTCTTGAGTCAGCACGGCAGCAAGGCTGTTGCCAACCGGAACGCCAGGTCGTCTGAGCCTGAGTCTTTCATCACAATTAAAAGGATGGGCTGCCCGAAATCGTAACAATAGAACACGCCGCCGCCATCGAATGCAATCGGCAGCAAATCGGGCGTGTAATACCAGAATTGGTAGCCGAAATAATAGGACACGGTTTCCGCCGGTGAGAAGTAGCCAAAATCTTGCCCATTGCCCGTGATGCCGCCGTGCACGGAATATTGCCAAAGCTGCATCAGTTCGTCAGGGATATAAAAGTGGGCTGGCAGGCAATATCCGGTGGCACTGAGCTGTGCTGAGTAAGGTTCGAGATAGTTTAATGCGTTGGCGCGTTCGGCTTCGGGCAAAGGAGTGCGGAATGCGGCAATGTCGTCCGGCGTGGCGGGGTGGTGTCGGTCGTAAAATTCAAATGATTGATACCACATTGCGTTATTCCTTCAATAAAAAAGGCTTTACAGGCATTCCAGCTGGCCAGATGGGGCAAATCAAGCCGGTAGCGCAACGAAAGACTATTCTGCTGCTTTTACATTTTCAGGTAGCCCGCAGCCTTTAAGTTTGCCGGTGGATAATGCGGCGGATTAACAAGCGGTTGGGGGAGAGGGCGGCGGCCACTTCTGGTTCGGCGGGCAGCGGCTGCCCCAATATCTGAGCAGCTACCAGTTCGCCGCATAGCGGAGCAGTAGCGAGGCCGCGGCTGCCGTGCCCGCTGTTCACAAACAGGCCGGGCAGGTGGGGGCCGGGCAGGTCTGGCAGGCGGTAGTTTTTATCGTGGGCGAGTTTGGCGTATTGCACGCGCATCGCCGCCCAGTCGCCCAATGCACCCACCGCAGGCAGGTGGTCGTAGCAGTCGGCGCGCACGGCGGCATGACCGGACTGGTAGGCGGGCAGGGCGGCAGCCAGTTCGGGCGAGAGTTGTGCTAGTTTGGCGTGGTTGCCGTCGTCTTCTGTGGCACGCAACTCGCTGCTTTGCTCGTTGGGCACGAAGCTGGCGCCGAAACAGTGCTGATGACGATACTCCGGCGAAATATAGGCATCGGCGCTCAGGGCGCAGCGCAGCCGACGGCTGAGGGGCGCGGCATCGGCCAGGCTGGTTTGGCCGCGGATAAATTGCAGCGGCAGGGCTTCGGGCAGGATATCGGCCAATTGCTCGGCGCCGCAACAGAACACGATGTGGCTACCTGAAAAAGTCTGCATGCCTTGCGGCGTATCCACGGCAAGCCGCCATTCGCTGCCGTGGCGTTGCAGATTGATGAGTCGATGCTGCGTGAGCACGCGGATGCGGGGTGATTCGAGCAGGGCGGCGGCGAAGGAAGGCGGGTTGAGCCAAGCGCCCTGCGGCCAAAACAGGCCGCTCTGCCCACTCAGCGGGATGCCGGAGAGTGCTTCGGCCTCGGCGGTGCTGACGGCATAATAAAGATGGCGGTTGGCGCGTTGCTCGGCCAGCTCGCGGTTGCGGCGGGTTTCGCTCTGATTGTGGTTGAGGTGCAGCACGCCGCAGGCTTGCCAATCCGGGCTGTCGGGCAGAAGGTGTTCGAGCAGGCGGCGGCTGTAGCCGTAGCTGCCGAGCAGGAGGCGGGTTTGCAGGGTGGGGTGGGTGGAGATTTTGGCGTAGAGCAGGCCTTGCCGGTTACCGGAGGCGGCGCGGGCGGGCTGATTGTTTTGTTCGAGGATCAGGCTGCTGATGCTGCGTCGGGCGAGGGCGTGAGCGGTGGCCGCGCCGGCAATACCGCCGCCGATAATCAGTACGCGTTCCACAGGGATGGGTGGAGGGGCAATTTGCCAGGGTTTGCTTGGGCTAGCCTGTTGCGGCACAGGCGGACTGTTTTGCCAAACCAGTTCGCCGAAGCCGTATTGTGCCAACTCGGCGGCAGCGGCAGCAGGCAACAGATAAATATCGCGTTGCAGCGGGTTGGCATCGGCGGGGATAAAGTTGGCAGCAGGGGCGGTACAACTTTTCAGGTAGCCTTTATCGGGCTCATGGAGGCTACCTGAAAAATCGTCGCTGAGAAAAATGCAGGCGGCGCGGGGATGCTGGGATATGGCGGCGGCAAGCTCTTGTTCGTCGGGGATGCCTTGCCAGATGAGGGCAGGGGTAGTCATGATATTTGCCGGCTAGTGCGGGCGGGAATGGGTGATAGGGCTGCAGTATAGACAGAAGCGGCCAGCAGCGGCAACTTTGGCTTGGTGTGTTTCGTCGGCATGAAGCAAAAGGCTACCTGTAAAGCGTAGCTTCAACGAAGTTAAAACCGCTGTCTGTTTTTCAGGTAGCCTTTTAAAACTAAACTCTACTTAATGCTTGAAATGCTGTTACCCGTCCCCAATTTACCAGGCAGCGAGGCTTTACCATCCTATTCGACTGAAAACAATAACCGAGAAGATAATGACCCAATCCCAGCATAATCCCGCTGAAAACCGCGCCCTGCCGATGTTGCCGCTGCGTGACGTGGTGGTGTATCCACATATGGTGCTGCCGCTGTTTGTCGGCCGCCTCAAATCTATTGCTGCGCTGGATGCCGCCATCGAGCAAGATGGGCCGGTATTCCTTCTGGCGCAGAAAAATCCGGCCAACGAAGACCCCGGCACAGACGATTTGCACGTGATCGGCACACTGGCCAATATCCTGCAAGTGCTGAAATTGCCCGACGGCACGGTGAAAGTGCTGGTAGAAGGCATGCAGCGCGCCCGTGCTTTGGCGGTAAACGATGGTGGCGACTATTTCCAAGCCGAAGTTGAAGTGTTGGCTGCCGAAGAAAATACTGCCGGCCATGACTATGAAGCCCTGCGCCGAACGCTTTTGGCGCAGTTCGATCAATTCATCAAGCTCAATAAGAAAATCCCCGGCGAAGTGGCCGGCACCATTCACGGCATCACCGACCACAGCCGACTGGTGGACACCATCGCCGCCCATTTGCAGCTCAAGCTGGAGCAGCGGCAGGAGATTTTGGAAATCATCGATGTAGCCGAACGCATGGAACACCTGCTCGGCCAGCTGGAAGCCGAGCTGGATATTTTGCAAGTAGAAAAACGCATCCGCGGCCGGGTAAAACGGCAGATGGAAAAATCGCAGCGCGACTATTACCTGAACGAACAGGTAAAAGCAATCCAGAAAGAGTTGGGCGAGGGTGACGAGCGTGAAGAGCTCGACCAGCTTGAACAGCAGGTGCGCGAAGCCGGCATGAGCAAGGAAGCGGAAGAAAAAGCGCTGGGCGAAATGAAAAAGCTGCGCATGATGCCGCCGATGTCAGCCGAGTCTTCCGTGGTGCGCAACTATATCGAAACCCTGGTGGACATCCCGTGGAAGAAGAAAAGCAAGGTCAGCAAAGATATTGTGCGGGCTGATTTGGTGCTCAATGCCGACCACTACGGCTTGGAAAGGGTGAAAGAGCGCATTTTGGAATATTTGGCCGTGCAAAAACGTATGAACAAGCTCAAAGGTCCGATTCTGTGCCTGGTGGGCCCGCCTGGCGTGGGCAAAACCTCGCTCGGCCAATCCATTGCCAAAGCCACCGGCCGCAAATACGTGCGTATGGCCTTGGGCGGCATCCATGACGAGAGTGAAATCCGTGGCCACCGCCGTACTTACATCGGCTCGATGCCGGGCAAAATCATACAAAATATGATTAAAGCCGGCGTGAACAATCCGCTGTTCCTGCTGGACGAAATCGATAAGCTTGGCCGCGATTTCCGTGGCGATCCGGGCAGTGCGCTCTTGGAAGTGCTTGATCCAGAGCAAAACTATTCTTTTGCTGACCACTATGTGGAAGTGGACTTCGACCTGAGTAACGTGATGTTCTTAGCCACCTCCAACAGCATGGATATCCCGCCTGCGTTGCTCGACCGCATGGAAATTATCCGCCTCTCCGGCTATACCGAAGACGAAAAAGTCAATATTGCCATGCAATATCTCGTGCCCAAGCAGATTGAGCGCAATGGGGTGAAAAATGGCGAAATCAATATCCAGGAAAGCGCAGTACGCGACATCATCCGCTACTACACCCGCGAAGCCGGCGTGCGCTCGCTCGATCGCGAAATTGCCAAAATCTGCCGCAAGGTGGTGATGAAGCAGGTATTGGAGCAAGACAAAAAAGCCAGCACTAAACGCACTGCCACGACGCAAACCGTGGTGGTGGATGCGGCCAACCTGCACGACTACCTCGGTGTGCGCCGTTTCGATTACGGCGTGGCCGAAAACGAAAACCGTGTCGGCCAAGTTACCGGCCTGGCGTGGACGGAAGTGGGCGGCGAGCTGCTTACCATCGAAGCTGTCGCACTCAAAGGCAAAGGCAACATCCTGCGCACCGGTAAGTTGGGCGATGTAATGCAGGAATCCATTTCTGCCGCCTGGAGCGTGGTGCGTTCGCGTGCCGAAGTATTGGGTATTGCACCGGATTTCTACGAGAAAACCGATATCCATGTGCACGTTCCGGAAGGCGCCACGCCCAAGGACGGCCCCAGTGCCGGCATCGGCATGACGCTGGCCATCGTGTCTTCTCTCACTGGCATTCCCGTGCGTGCCGACTTGGCCATGACCGGTGAGATCACTCTGCGTGGCGAAGTATTGCCCATCGGCGGTTTGAAAGAAAAACTGCTGGCTGCTCTGCGCGGCGGCATCAAGCATGTGCTGATTCCGCAGGAAAACGTGAAAGATTTGGAAGAAATTCCGCAAAACGTGAAAGAAGAGCTGGAAATCCATCCGGTGCGCTGGATTGACGAAGTGCTCTCCTTCGGCCTGGAATACCAGCCGCAACCTTGGCAGGACATGCTTGCGGCCAAACCGAAAACCCCGGCGAAATCCGGCGGCCGCGCCACCAAGCATTAGGGAGAAAAGTGGCAGGCTTTGTTGTGTGAAAGGCGCAAACCTGCCACTTTAGCTGAAAATAGCCGCTTGCCAGCTGTTTATTTGCTTGACCGATGATTTTGAACTTGCTATAAAGCAGCCTGTTGCAGATAAACGCATTAGTGCCGACCACAATCGGCCAATTCTTCATTACTCCTCAACTAGAAAGGGACTTAACGTGAACAAGTCTGAATTGATTGAAGCGATTGCCAAGGAAGCTGACATTTCCAAGGCTGCTGCCGGCAAGGCACTGGATGGTTTTACCAAGGCTGTTACCACCGCTCTGAAAAAAGGCGACACCGTAACTCTGGTGGGCTTCGGTACTTTCTATGTGGGCGAACGCGCCGAACGTAAAGGCCGTAACCCGCAAACTGGTAAAGAACTGATTATTCCAGCCGCCAAATCTCCGAAATTCCGTGCAGGTAAGGCGTTGAAAGACGCGCTGTAAACCGCACTTTCTTGCATAAATGGAAAAAGACAGGCTTTCTCGCCTGTCTTTTTTCCTGCCACTATTTTCAGGTAGCCTCTTATGTTTGGCAAGATAGCAGAGGTCTCGGGCTATAATAAACTGTCTGTAGTCATATAGCGGATTAAATTTGTTTGCGATACAAGACAGCTAGCCGCCGACAGCACCAGCAGCACGGTAAAGCGAGTCAAAGCCACCGAGAAAGTTAAGTTAATTCGCTATAGCCCGCCACCCGCAGAACCGTTACAATATCACATTTAATTTCTACCACATTTCCTTTTTACTTTTATGTTTGCCATCATCGAAAAACACCGCCGCCTGTCCCAAGTGCTCCTGGGGCTGATTACTGTTACCTTTGTAGGATTCGGTGCCCAAACTCTCACTTCCGGTATGCACAGCAGCTACATCAGCAAAATCGGCAACACCTACATCACTACCGAACAAGTGCAGGAACTGCTGAGGGAGGTGACGCGCCATAGCGATCAACCTATCAACAAAGATGACGTTTTCCAATCGCTGGTGCAGCAAGCCTATTTCGAGCAAGGCGCGGCAGAGTTGGGCGTGGGCGAACTTTCCATTGAACAAATCAAAAGTGTGATTACGCGCGATCCTTCATTCCAAATCAACGGCCAATTCAGCTCCGAGCAATTTCAAGCTTACCTGCGCCAAAGAGGTATTACCGAAGACCGGCTGATTGACGAAATGCGCAGCCAGTACCGCCGCCAAACCCTTATTAGCCTGCTGAGCAACGGCAATATCGTTAGCGACAGCCAGGCAAACCAAATCCTTGCCCTTACCGGCAGCGAGCGCGAGCTGCGTACTGCGCCCTTCAATGCGACCGATTTTGCCAGCAAAGTACAGCCTACTGATGCCGCCTTGCGCAGCTATTTTGAAGCCAACAAAGCCAAATATGCCTTGCCTTTGGCAGTGAAACTTGAGTTTGTTGATTTGAACGTGGAAGAGCTGGCCAAACAGCAAACTGTGAGCGCGCAGGAATTGCAAGAAGCCTACCGCAATCTGCCCACCGTCGCCAGCGAAGCCAAACCGCCGTTTGAGAGCGTGAAAGCTCAGTTAGAAGAGAGCGTGCGTCAACGCAAAGCCGCACAAGCCTTGGGCAATGCACGCGAGCAGTTGGCACAATTGGCTTTCGACAACCCCGACAGCCTACAAAAAGTAGCGCAGGAAATGAAGCTGCCGTTGCAAAAACACGAAGAGTGGCTCAGCCAGCCCGAAGCTGCCGCCGCCAAACTGCCACAGGCCGTGCAGGAAGCCATGTTTAGCGCCGAGGTTATCGAGCGCCGCCACAATTCCGAAGTATTAGATATGGGAAACGGCGTATTGCGCGTGCTGCGTGCCACTGATGTGAGCAAAGCCCGCAATCAGAGCTTTGAAGAAGCCAAGGAAGCGGTGCTAAAAGATTATGTGGCTGTGGAGAGTGCCAAGCTGGCACAAGCTGCCGCTGCTCAAGCCTTGAGCAATCTGCAAGCCGGTAAGGCAGTGGATAACCTGCAATGGAGCAATCCGGAAAAAGCCGGTGCCACCCAGCTGCAACAAGCCGTTGGCCTGCAAAACTTTGCCGCCATCGTGAAAGCCCATCCGCAAAACAGCAAACCTGGCTACGCAGTGATTACTCTGCCTAACGGCAACGCCGCCTTGGTGGAGGTGCGCGCCATCAACCTGCCGGAAAACAGCAAACAGCAGTTGCCGGAGCTGCGCCAACAAGTTGCCGGGCGCAATACCGAAGCGTTCTACCACCAATATTTGCAAGTGCTGCAACGCAAATACCCAATACAGCATGGCTCACAGAAATTGGATCGGGATGAAAACTGATTGATTTTGCCGCTTGAAAAGGCTACCTGAAACTTTCAGGTAGCCTTTCTATCGCTGCAATTATACTTGGAGCAAGCCGACCATTCAGCCTAGCCCGCTGCCAGATTGCGCAGCTCACGCACCGCATCGGCAATTTCACCCGCAGTCAGGCCGATGGGGCCGATGCCGCGGGCGGCCAGCAGCTCTGCCGCCGTGCCGTGCATCCATACTGCCGCGCAGGCCGCATCTTGCATGGGCAGATGTTGTGCCAGCAGGGCAGCCATCAGGCCACTCAATACGTCGCCGCTGCCGGCGGTGGCCAAGCCGGGGTTGCCGCTGTCGTTTTCATACACAATCCGCCCGTTCGGCGTGCACACCACGGTATTCGCACCCTTGAGCACCACATAGCTGCCATAGCGCTCGGCAATCTGAGTTGCCGCCAAATAGCGGTTGCCCTGCACCTCTTCCACCGTAATACCCAGCAGGCGTGCCGCTTCCAGCGGATGAGGCGTGAGCACCACATTATTGGGCAAGAACATAGTCTCTGCCGCCAGCAGGTTCAGCGCATCGGCATCCAACAGCAGCGGTGCATCAGTATGGATGGCCGCTGCCGTGGTCTGCTCCAACAGCTGGCGCGAGGCATCGCTCATGCCTAAGCCGCAGCCAATAGCGTAAACGCTGATGTCGCACCGCTGCACCAGCTGCTCGGCGGTGGTGATCATGATTTCCGGATAATTAGGCAGATACGGTATCGGCAGGCTGTTTTGCGCAAAACCGAGCCACACTTTGCCCGCCCCGCCTTTCAAGGCCGCGCTGGCCGCCAGCACCCCGGCGCCGGACATGCCGGCCGCGCTGCCCACCACAGCCACCGTGCCGAACGTGCCTTTATGGCTGTCTTCCGAGCGTGGTTTGATTAAAAGGGGGAAACGGAAACGGGCAGTATGCTGCCACTGCGCCAACTGCTGGGATAAATCTGCCATATCAAACCTCATGTTATTCAATTAGACAAATGCCAAGCAAACGGCATACCGAGAGTACGGCCATTACGCCGAATATTGAGCTAGGGCAAACACGGTGCAGGCCGCCATTGACCTGGTGCCAGTTCCAGCTGCCACAAATCCAGCCGACCGATGCCCACGCGCACCAGCCGCAGGCAGGGGTAGCCCGCCTTGGCCGTCATGCGGCGGACTTGGCGGTTTTTGCCTTCGCTGATGCGGATTTCCAACCAAAAATCCGGCACGCTCTTGCGCACCCGAATCGGCGGCACGCGCGGCCACAGGCGGTCGGTTTCCGATTTTTCAGGTAGCCTGATCTGCGCCGGGCGGGTAAAGAAATTGCCCAAATCCACACCACGCCGCAATAAATCCAGTTTTGCTTCGTCCGGGCTGCCTTCGAGCTGCGCCCAATAGGTTTTCACCATTTTGTGGCGCGGGTCGGCAATTTTGGCTTGCAGGCGGCCGTCGGCCATGAGCAGTAGCAGGCCTTCGCTGTCGGTGTCCAACCGCCCGGCAGGATAAACATCGGGCAGGTTGATAAACTCTTTCAGCGAGCGGTGTTTTTCGTGCGGGCTGAATTGGCAGATAACCCCATAGGGCTTGTTAAAAACGATTAAATCAGACATGGTGAGCAGGCCGGTGGGGGGTTTCAGGTAGCCTTTTGGGCTGGAATGGCTAGATTATATAGCTGAAATCAAAGCTACTCCAGCCACCTACGCCAGTATTTCCAAGCAATGCCAGCCATCCGGCGGTATAATCATCCCCGGCTGAGCTGAGGCTACCTGAAAACCCGAGCAGCAACGAAGAGGAAGCGTAGCGAGGTTTCGGCCAAACCAAGGCCCAACCCCCATCTACATAGCGAGAACACCATGTCCCCAGCCCCCATCCGCACCGGCCGTGCTGCCGACCAACTGCGCAATATCAGCATCACCCCGCATTTCCTGCCTCATGCCGACGGCTCTGTCCTGATTGCCTGCGGCAACACCAAAGTGATTTGTACCGCCAGCATCGACGAATCCGTTCCACCCTTTCTACGCGGCAAAAATCAAGGCTGGGTAACCGCCGAATACGGCATGCTTCCCGCCTCCACCGCCAGCCGCATGCGCCGCGAAGCCGCCCAAGGCAAGCAATCCGGCCGTACTCAGGAAATCCAACGCCTGATTGGGCGCTCCTTGCGTGCCGCCGTAGATTTAAGTCAGCTTGGCGAACGCCAAATCCTGATCGATTGCGACGTGATCCAAGCCGACGGCGGCACCCGTACTGCCAGCATCACCGGCGCATACGTCGCCCTGCATTTGGCCATTGGCAAGCTCTTGGCCGCAGGCAAACTCGCGCACAACCCGATTCGTGAAGCCGTAGCCGCCGTGTCGCTCGGCATCGTTGGCGGCGTGCCCCTGCTCGATTTGGACTACCCCGAAGACTCCGGTTGCGACAGCGACATCAACCTCGTAATGACCGCCTCCGGCAACATCATCGAAATTCAAGGCACTGCCGAAGGCGCCGCCTTCAGCCCTGCCGCACTCACCCAACTGCTCGCACTTGGCCAAAAAGGCATCGCCGAACTGCTGCAACACCAGCAGGCCGCCATTGCTGCTGCCGGCTAAGGCTACCTGAAAGCCGGTTTAACGCCGCAATCCATTTCAATTTCGTTGTAGCAGTATTTCAGGTAGCCTCAAAGCGCGCAACAGGCTACCTGAAAACGAAGCTTCCGAAGGAAGCTGAGTTTCTGCGAAGCTAAAACCTAGCTGCACCGAAGTTAAAACAAACTGCAATCAAAACGAAGGAAACCCATGAAGTTCTACACCAGCCCCACTTCCCCCTATGGCCGCCTTATCCTGCTCGCCGCCCTCCCTCAGCATGAGCTCGATTTCGCCATTGCCTACACCAATCCTTGGGAAAACCCCGCCGAGCTCCAAGCCCTCAACCCCTTCTCCCAAGTGCCCGTTCTGCAAACCGACAGCGGTACCGTTATCGGCAACAGCCCGTTTATCTTGGACTTCCTGCTCGGCCACCCCCTGCACACCGCCGAGCAAACCGCCACCGCCGCCTTTGCCTTCTCCCTGCTCGACCAACTGGTGAAACTCTTCGGCCTGCAAAAATTCAAAGCCGAAAACACCCCCGACCACCCGCTCACCGAACGCGCCCGCGCCGCCTGCATCCGAGGACTGGCCGCCGCCCCGCAGCTGGATGCCGACAGCGGCGATGTCGCCCACCTGGCGCTGGGCATGGCCTTGGTGTTCATGCAATACCGCCTGCCTGATTTGCAGCCCCACCTCAGCCCCGCCAACCAAAGCGCATTGGCACAATTCACCGCCCGCGCCGACGTGCGCGCCGTGTCGCCGGAAAACTTGGAAACCCGCCCCGCCACCTTGGCACAACTGCGGCATGGTTTGGTTTAGCCCTATCCGCATCCCCGCCGACACGGCCAAAGGCTACCTGAAAAACAGCACCGCCGAATTTTCAGGTAGCCTGCCGTTATAATTGCGTGCATCGCCCAAACAATACCAAGACAAGAAAGGATTATCAGCATGAGTACCCCGCAAACCGCTATCATCCCGGAAACCATCACCGCCGCCATTTATATCGAGGCCGACGTGCGCGACGCCGCCAAAGTCAAAACCGCCTGTCGCGAAGCCCTCGCCGCGCTGGCCGACTGCCAAACCCGTTTCCCCGGCCACGAGTTGGGCATGACCATCGCCTTCGGTGCAGACTTCTGGCGCGGCCTGAACCACAGCGGCGAAGGCGAAGAAATCCGCCCCTTCGTGCCGCTGGGCAACGGCCTGTGCCCCGCCACCCAGTGCGATTTGATGATCCATATCCAATCCACCCATACCGGCCTGAACTATTTGCTGGCGGAAAAAATGCTGGCCGCTTTCGGCGAATCGCTTGAAGTGAAAAACGAAACCCACGGCTTCCGTATGCCGGAAGAGCGCGGGTTGGACGGCTTCGTGGACGGTACAGAAAACCCGCACGGCGATGATGAAATCGCTTCCGTGGGCATCATTGCCGAAGGGAAAAGTGCAGGCGGCATCTATGTGGTGTTGCAACAATACTTGCACGACCTGAAAAAATGGGACAGCATCAGCGTGAAAGAGCAGGAGCAGGCCGTTGGCCGCAGCAAGGCCGACAACATCGAGTTTGCCCGCGAAGACCGTTTGCCCGATTCGCACCTGGGCCGCACTAACATCAAGGAAAACGGTGTCGGCCTGAAAATCGTGCGCCGCAGCCTGCCTTTCGGCCAAGTGAGCGGCGAGCACGGCCTGCAATTCATCGCCTACAGCGCCAGCCTGCACAATATCGACGAGCAGCTGAAATTCATGTTCGGCGAAAAAGACGGCAAAATCGACCTGTTGCTAAAACATATGTCCACCGCCAAGCGCAGTGCCTACTACTATGCGCCGAGCGTGGAGCGCTTGGCTGATCTGTGATGTTGCAGATTGGTTTGATTGGCCGACAATACAAAGGCTACCTGAATTTCAGGTAGCCTTTAATCTAATCGAGAACATGGGTTGGCTTGCTATAAAAGGCTACCTGAAAACATTGCGGAACAGCGCCGCGTTTGTTTCAGGTAGCCTTACTTATCTCGCTATCAAGTAATCTAATTAATCAAACTGTTTCCTGATCAGCCGGTTTACCGACAGCCATTTTGCCGATGATGCTGCCGAGCACAATCCCGGCCAGGGCGAAAGGTAGCCACTCCAGCGAATAGGCTTTCAACGGCAGTTGTTCGGTAAAACCTGCACCGGCCACGGAGAGGATGGAAACCGCGGTAGCCAGGCCGGTGGCGAGGCGGTGGGCAAGCAGGGGCATCGGGCGGATGAAGTTGTCGATAATCAGCAGCAGCAGGATGGTCATGGCAATCGGGTAGAGCACCATCAATACGGGCACAGATTTGCCGATAACGGCGCTCAAGCCTTGGTTGGCCAGGATAAAGCTCACGAGGGTTACCGCGATGACGTAGCTGCTGTAGCGGATGCGCGGGAACAGTCCATAGAAGAATTCGCCCACGGCGGTAACCAGACCGACCGAGGTGGTAAGGCAAGCGAGGGTAACGATGATGCCGAACAGGATACGGCCGAAGCTGCCGAAGGTTTGGTAGGCGGCGGTATTGAGCAGGAAGGAGCCGATGTCTTGCTGTTTGGCAGACAGGTCGGCCAGGGTGTCGGGCGACACGGGCAGACGGTTGCTCACCCAGGCTAGGCCGACATAAATAATAGCCAGCGATACGGCGGCAATGATACCGGCCACAAAAGTTTGCTTCATCACCACTTGGTTATCGCGCTGATCTGCCGGCATTTTGGCCTTAATGGCGTTGATCACAATCACGGAAAAGGCCACGGAGGCAAGCACGTCCATGGTTTGGTAGCCACCAATAAAACCGGCTAAGAAGGCGGATTGGTCGCCAAAGTTGGCAGCCGACATGGTGGGCGGGTTGCCGTAGAGCCACCACACGGATTTGCCGATCAGGGCCAGGATGGCGATGAGCAGCGCAGGGGTGAGGATGGCGCCGATGCGTTCGACCATTTTGGAGGGGTTCAGGCTCAGCCACAGGGTGATGGCGTAGTAAACCACGGTGAAGGCGAGAAGCGAGGTGCGGCCGGCTTCGCCGATAAAGGGCAGCACGGCCATTTCGTAGGAGGTGGCGCCGGTGCGCGGGATGGCGAAGAAGGGGCCGATGGTGAGATAAATCGCCATCAGAAAAATGACGGCAAACCAAGGGTGGATGCGGGTGAGGGAGGTTTTGTAGCCATTGTGATAGAAGGCGCTTACCATGATACCCAACAGAGGCAGGCCAACGCCGGTAATCACGAAGCCGAGGAGGGTGCTCCAGAATTCGGAGCCGCTATTGAGGCCGAGAGTGGGCGGAAAAATCAGGTTGCCGGCGCCAAAAAAGATGGCGAACAGCATAAAGCCGATAATAAAGGTGTTTTTATTCATGATGTTCTCTGGTAGGCTACTATTGCTTGGATATGGCCGATAGCTGCGGTAAAAAGGTATTATGATACCGAATCGGCTGTTAAAGGGATAGGGCGGCTGGCTAAACGGATTTTGGCTTCGTTGAAGCTTATGCTTTCAGGTAGCCCTTTTGAAGCTACCTGGGAAAAGCGATCTGCCTGAAACCAAATCTACACGGCACAGAAGATGTAAAAGGCTTTATCCCGGCAGAAGGACACAGTATAATTCAATAATTTCGCCAACGAATTACCCCTTTCTTTCTTTGCGCTGATTTTATGCCGCTGCTGTCAATAGAATTTGCTGCCTTTTTCCTGTGCTTCTTCCCTGTTTACTGGCTGTTGGCCAAGCGGCCGCGCTGGCAGAATTGGCTATTGCTATTTGCTGGGTTGGGTTGGTTGTGGCATTTGCATTGGGGGTTTGCCGTGGCCGTGCTAGCGTTTTCACTGGGTACTACGTTGATTGCTGCCGGTCTGTCGCAGGGAAGGAGACAGACGGCGCGTCGCAGATGGTTCACGGTTGGCGTGCTGCTGGCGATGTTGAATTTGTCGTTTTTCAAATATGTGGATTTCTTCCTGCCGCTGTTGCAGCGAAGCGGGCACGATGCGGCACTGGGTATTTTGATGCCGCTGGGCATTTCCTACTACACCTTTCAAGGCGTGGCTTATCTGGTGTCGCTCTACCGCAATGAAGACGTGCGGCTCAAATGGCGCGAGCTTTTGCTGTATTTTAGCTTTTTTCCCACCATCACTTCCGGCCCGATTGCCCGTACCGGCCAATTAAAAAGCATCTATGGCACAGACGGCGGCATGGCGGCGCAAATCCGCAGCGAACAACCGCGCACCATGATCCGCCCGGCATTGGCTATTGGCCTGATTGTGCTGGGTATCTGCAAAAAATGGTGGCTGGCCGGGGCGCTAGGCGGTAACTGGGTGGATCCGGTGTTTGAAAACCCGCTGCAATACGACTCCATCACAGTGCTCACTGCGATGTATGGCTACACCGTTCAACTATTTATGGATTTTTCCGGCTACACCGATTTGGTGGTGGGCATGGCCATGTTGCTCGGCTTTCAGCTGCCGCAAAACTTCGCCATGCCACTACGCGCGTTTAATCTGCGCGATTTTTGGAACCGCTGGCACATCACGCTCTCCACCTGGATTCGCGACTACATCTATATCCCGCTGGGCGGCAGCCGCAAAGGCTGGCGGCGCACACAAATCAATTTGATGATTGCCATGCTGCTCTCCGGCATCTGGCACGGCCATGGTTGGAATTTCCTGCTGTGGGGCGCGTTGCACGGCGTTGGGCTGGTGGGGCTGAATATCGGTGATAAAATGCTGGGCGGGCGCGAGAAACTGTCCGGCTTGTCCCGTTTTGGTAAACTAGTAGCGGTACTGTTTACCGTAAACTTTGTCTGTCTCACCTTTGTAGTATTCCGCACTGAAAGTCTGGCCGATACCGGGCTGATGTTCCGATCGTTGTTGGGTGGAGGCGGCAGTGACGTACCGGAATTGGAAACCTTATTAGTGCTGGGTGCGATGGTGTTCGCACTGGCCGCCTACGGCCTCTTATCCAAGCTGTTTGACAGCGCAATAGTGCTCTTGGAACGCCTGCCGATGTGGATATGGCCGCTACCGATGAGTGCCACCATGTGGCTATTGATGGTGTTTGCCCCTTCCGGCATTCCGGGCTTTATGTATGCCAACTTTTAATAACCATAATAATAAGAAAGGATTGGGCAGTTATGAATCCCAGCAAAGCCAAACGCAGAGCCAATAAAAACAAACACCGCAACAAAACCACACGCCGCAAATCTAGTACGAAAAAACGCCCTGAGCAGCTGGAATTACCGGTATCTGTATCGGAGCAGGTAGCAACCAACCCTGATTCGCAAGCCAAACCCGCAGCCAAAGCGGCCAAACCCGAATCCGCATCGCTAACCCATTTTCAGGTAGCCTCAGGCAAAACAACCAGAGCAGGGCACAAAACGCCGCAGCGCAAACCGAAACCTGCACAATTTGCTACCGTGCGTCCGGCCAAAACCACCCACTCCGTGGCCGACGCAATCGGCATCCCGAGTGCAACACCGGATAACCAAAGCAAGCCCTCCTCCCCGGTGTGGCGGCTGTATGCGGCTATGCTGCTCACTGCACTGTTCACCGTGTGGTTTAGTCAAGATTCTATCAACGCCTATTGGCAGCAAACCTACCACCGTGCTAGCCCTTTGGAAAAATTAACCGACTATGGTTGGTGGCGTAACGGCAGCCGTTGGCAGCAGGCAGCCTTGCAGCGGCATGAAGCTGCCCTAAGCTGGCTGGAAGCCGAAAACAAAAGCTGGCGCGAGCAGCACGCCACCGCACACATCCCGCCGGGTGTAGTGTTACTCACTGCATCTGCTGTACCGCCTGAAACCAGAACCAAATCCGCTTCCGAGCCGGCTGCGGCACAAAACACCGCATCCAAACCACTGCACGAGTACGTGCAGCTTTCAGCAGGCGACAAAGTATTCTTTGCCGGCGATTCCATGATGGAAGGTGTAGCGCCGCATGTACAGAGATGGTTGAGCAGCCAATACGGCATCGACTCACTCAACCTCAGCCGTCAAAGCACTGGCCTTTCGTACCCCAGCTTCTTCGACTGGCCGGCCACCATAGAAAAAATCTTGCGGGAAGATCAAAAAATCAAGTTGCTGGTGGTGTTCCTGGGGCCAAACGACCCTTGGGATTTCCCCAGTCCTGAGCCGGGCACCCAAAGCTACCTAAAATTCCAAAGCCCTGAATGGGAACAGGTTTACCGGCAGCGTATTGAACGCATTGTTGTTGCCGCCAAAGCAGCTAACGTTCAGATTATCTGGCTGGGCATTCCACTGATGAAGAGTACCCGCTTCAATGCCCAAATGCGTTACTTAGACAGCCTATTTGCCAGTGAGCTGGCCGGAAAAACCATCTGGTTACCTACCGACAAAATCATGGGTGGCGAAGATGGGAAATACCGAGACAGCATCAGCATCAACGGACAAACCGTCCGTTTGCGCAGCAAAGACGGCATTCATTTCACCATAAAGGGGCAACAGCTTCTGGCCGACCAGATAGCAGGCCGCATCGACTATCAGCCCACCAATTCCGTTGCGCCCGCCACCCCACCGCCTCCGAAACTGTGATGGCGAATAGAAAATCATAATTTAAGGATAGCTAGAGTAATGTTGTTTTCCAAAAAAGGCCGCCAACTGGCCTTAATGACTGTCTGCCTGCTCGCCTGCCAGGCCTGCAGCGCCGAAACCGCCGCCCAAGGTTCTTCTGAAAAAGCCGAGCTCACCAACTACGGCAGCTGGCAGCCCGTGTGGCTCGACAAGCTGCAACGGCTCAACCGTGGGGACGACGTGAAATTCCGCATCATCCAGCTGGGCGACTCTCATACCGCCGGCGACTACTTCACCAACGAATTGCGCACCCGCCTGCAACAACAGTGGGGTGATGGCGGCATCGGCTGGGTATATCCCAACACTGTATCCGGCCAGCGTAACGCCCAAGTGCTGCATAGCAGCAGCGGCTGGCAGGTGTTGAGCAACCGCAACGCCCGTGCCGAATTCCCATTGGGCGGTATTCTTAGCCGCTCCTCTGGTGGCAGCGGTAGCGTAACCGTTAACCCCCGCAGCCCTATCAGCGAAGCCCAACAAATCACCATCACCGCCCGCCCCATGTTTGCCGACAGCGAACTTAAAGTGTACGGCGCGCAAGGCAGCCAAGTCGCCTCCCTGCCCAATCTCGGCAGTAACGCTTGGCAGTATTTCTCCTTCACCTCCCAGCTGCCGCTCAGCTACCGAGCTCAAGCTGGCGATATTTGGGAAATCGGCCACATCAACATCGAAAACAACCGCCCCGGCGTAACCGTATCGGCCATGGGCATCAATGGCTCGCAGCTCTCCCAATGGAGCGGCTGGCGCGCCGATTGGCAGCAGGATTTATCTGCCACCCAGGCCGATTTGGTCATCCTGGCCTACGGCACCAACGAGGCGTTTAACAGCCATCTCGACATGGCGCAAACCAAACGCATCTGGGCCAATACCATCCATAAAATCCGCGAAGCCCTGCCTGGTGCCGGCATCCTGATTATCGGCGCACCTGAGTCGCTTCAAGGACGGCACGGCCAATGCGGCCAACGCCCGCCTTATCTTGACGCCATACAGCAAATGCAGCGCGAAGTGGCGCAGCAGGAGCAAATTTTGTATTGGTCGTGGCAGGCTGCTATGGGGGGCGCGTGCAGTATGAAAAGCTGGATGGCACAAGGCTTAGGCGCGCGCGACGGTGTGCATTTCACCGCTCAAGGTTACCAAACCGCTGCTGGCAAACTGGCCGACGACATCATCAAACTGGCCAATAAATAACCCGCCCAAACAGATTTCAGGTAGCCTTAGATACGAGGCTACCTGAAAATACAATAGACCCATTACCCATTCGCTCCGGAGCCCAACCATGCCGCAATGCCAAGACATCATCCGCTGGTGCAACGAATTTTTGCGCACAGCCGAATTTCACGACTATGCCCCCAACGGCTTGCAAGTGGAAGGACGAGACGAGGTGCGCAAAATCGTGTGTGCCGTTACCGCCAGCCAGGCCGCCATCGATTATGCCGTGGAGCAGGATGCTGATATGCTCTTGGTGCACCACGGTCTGTTTTGGAAAAGCGAGCCAGCAACCATCACTGGCTGGAAACACCGCCGCATCGCCACGCTTATTCGACACAACATCAATATGGCCGGCTACCACCTGCCGCTTGATGCCCACCCCGAAGCGGGTAATAACGCACAGCTGGCAGCACGCATGGGTTGGCGCATCGAAGGCCAAACCGGCGAGCAAAACCTAATAATGTTCGGCACACCAGAGGCAGAGGCAGACGGCCATGCACTGCTGGCTAATCTGGCTGAGTGCTTGGGACGCAAGCCGGTTTCCGCCGGCGATTTGTCGCGGCCGGTGCGTAAGCTGGCCTGGTGTACCGGCGGGGCGCAGGGTTTTTTCCAGCAGGCGATCGATATTGGTGTAGACGCCTTCGTTACCGGCGAGATTTCCGAAGCGCAATACCATTTGGCGCAGGAAAACGGTGTGCTGTTCGTGAGTGCCGGCCACCACGCCACCGAACGTTACGGCATCCAGGCGCTGTCGACACGGTTACAGCAAGAATGGCCGCTGGAATGCCTGTTTTTTGATGAAGACAATCCAGCCTAAGTTTAAGTTGTCATGTAATCTTTACATCTTGCTTTTCAGGTAGCCTTGGATGCATTTTTATCATTTGAACAAGTTGTTACATTATTGCACTTATGCCCATGCTCCCTGCTGCGGCAAGACAAATCTTTACTTTATTTTAAATATTTCTTTAAGTGTTGATTTAGGTTAAGTTAAATCACGCCGCTGCGCTATTGGCAGGATGAGGCCTTTGCAAAGTTGCCTCCTTGCGACGCCACAACGGCTGTTGTGCAAAAGCCTTGGTATTTCGGTATTTTCAGAGTATTAGGATGATTAAGTAATGACTAACCAAGAAATCAATCAAGAACAACGGCGCTTTTTGGTGCTGGCCACTGCCGGAGCCGCCGGTGTGGTGCGCTGGGGGTAGCCAGCCTTTCGTTGTCAGTTTTTCCCTTCGGAAAAGGCCAAAGCAACCATTGCGCCGATCGACATCGACATGAGAAAAATTGAAACCGGCCAGTTGGTTACCGCCGAGTGACGCGGCAAGTGGATTTGGGTGCACGCTGGAAAGGGAGCTTCTTTTGCCTGTGCTATGGTTCCAAATTCAACTTGGTCAGCCGTGCGTTCAAAGGAATGCTAGCGCCGTCCAATCTGGTGATCCCTCCTTATAAATATCTATACTGAAACTACCATCCGCGTGGGTGAAGACAGCTTATACCGAGGAACAAATCATGACCAATCAAACTATAACCTAAACCAATACTATCTGCCCGCCACACTTACTGCGGCGGAATACATCATACGGGATGTGTCTGACGGCTGGATTATCCGCTATTTGTACTCCCCGGCACTTCGTTGTTCTTCATCGTGGTGTACCTGCTATATTCCGCGGCCTGATTTACGGCTCGTTCAAAAAACCGCGCGAGCTCGTGTGGGTGTGTGGCGCGCTGATTTTCCTCGCCCTGACGGCGGAAGCCTTTCAGATGTCGTTTGGGGGCACGCAGGTAATCATCAACCTGTTCGGTACCATTCCCGTAATCGGCCCTGATTTGTCCACTTGGATTCGCGGCGACTTTAACGTTTCCGACGTTATGCTCAACCGCTTCTTATGCCCTGCACGTGATGGCCGTGCCGCTGGTGCTGGTCGGTTTGGTGGTGGCGCATTTGATTGCGCTGCACGAAGTGGGCTCCAACAACCCAGACAGCGTGGCAATCAAGTGTAAATCAAAAAGCTGAAAGACGAAAATGGCATCCCGCTCAACAGCTTCCCCTTCCATTCGTATTACACCATGTAAAAGATATTTTGGTTCCTGATTGTGTTCTGCTCCATCATGTTCTTCGCTCCTGAAAGCGACCGCTTCCTCGAAGCGCCCAACTTCAACGTGGCCACCTCACTGAAAGCTCCGGAGCACATCGCCCCGGTATGGTATTTCACCTCGTTCTACGCCATCTTGCGCGCTGTTCCCTCGTTTCCTGGCACGTAGATGTGAGGTGTAACCGGTATGGGTGCGGCAGTGATTCTGATTGCCCGCCTGTCTGGCTCAACCGTTCGCCGGTGAAGTCTGTGCGCTACCGTAACACCACCTTCAAAACCATGCTGGTGCTGTTCCTGTTCGCCATCATACTGCCGCTGGCCTACTTCCTGAAGAAGGAATAAAGGAATACTGGAAAAACGTGCACTAAGCATACCGCAGCAAGAAACACAGCTTGGAAACAGCTTGTGTTTTTTGGGGAAAGAGGCTACCTGAAACCATAAACCACCAACAAAGAAAGCAAGCCGCAGGCCGGATGCTGGTATCTAACAAAGCGCCTGATATACTGAATACTTCAAATCACAGCAGCTATATTTTTAGGTAGCCTCAAACCGATTCAGGCTACCTGAACCCCAATCAAAGAGCCACAGAATGCAAGCCTTTATCGAAGAAGCCTACCAGCTGTTTGCTCCCTATACAGTCCGCTTCCCTCTCAATATCTGCACCTGCGAATGCTGCACGCCTAAAGACTGCCAACGCGAACTGCTGCGCTACCGATTACGCGAGATTCCTGCCAACAACCTGGCCGGCTATCTGGGCAGCGTACCGCTGGCAGACGAAGCCGCCACAGCGCGCGATATGAAGCATTTCCTGCCGCGCATTTTGCAGGCTTTGGTA
The DNA here is from genome assembly GCF_008805035.1 of Eikenella exigua. Taxonomy (NCBI): domain Bacteria; kingdom Pseudomonadati; phylum Pseudomonadota; class Betaproteobacteria; order Neisseriales; family Neisseriaceae; genus Eikenella; species Eikenella exigua. The sequence continues at coordinate 941,247 of NZ_CP038018.1, forward strand.
AACGACGAAGATGTGCGTTCTCTCGACGAAATGCTGCTCGACAAATTGCTCTGTGACCTACCAGAATGCTGGCCGGAAGATGAAATCCGCTGGCTGCACCGCTTCGCTGCCGCTTGGTTTGCACACCAAATCGCCGCTCCGCGCTACGAAGGCTGTCTGTCCGCATGGCTGGCCATGTTCCACTTTGCGGGCCTAGACGTAACCGACAAGCTGCTCGCCCTGTGGACACAGTCTGCTTCTGAAACCAACGCCCTGCGCGAATTTATCGGCCTGTATCTGACCATACCCTATGGTGCAAACGAACCGGACTGGTATAAAGCCTGTTATCTCCCCGACCATCGCCCGCATCGTGAGTATCTAGTCACCAAACTTTCTGTCTGGTTTGCTGACCCGCACACCCGCGCCACCTTTCGCCGAGCCTCTGAGCAAGCCTTGCTGGCCGGCCGTGAAAAGCCGGAAGAAACCCTGCTGTGGGAACAATGCTACAACTGGCTGGCTTGAAGACTACCTGAAAAACCGGCCGAGCAATTTGAGCCACATAGCAATTCACGTTATTTGAGCTTTACTGCTGCACCGCTTGCAACCAACCTTGAGCTTACTTCCAGAGTAGGGCAGCATTACCACTTTGCTTGCCAATAAAAAGCATCTTCTGAATAAAAGCAAATCCGTCATCCATCCTCTAAAAGGCTACCTGAAATTCTAGCGCCGCTGTTTTCAGGTAGCCTTTCTTCCACCTGCCAAAGGCTAGCTGCAATCTGCCGTTCGGTTTTGGCTGGCTTTCAGGTAACCTGCTTATTGTGCGCTATAATCCCGCTGTTTTCATTTCACACAAACGGTTGCCCAAATGCGCAAAACCCTCCTCCTCGTTGACGGCTCTTCTTATCTCTACCGCGCTTATCACGCGATGGCGCAGTTGACCGCGCCTGACGGTGCGCCGACGGGTGCGCTTTACGGCGTGTTGAATATGTTGCGTCGTCTGCGGGCGGATTATGTGCATGATTATTGCGCGGTGGTGTTTGATGCGAAGGGCAAGAATTTCCGCCACGAGATGTTCCCCGACTACAAGGCGACGCGCCCGCCGATGCCGGACGATTTGCGTCCGCAGGCGGAAGCCTTGCCGGATTTGGTGCGGCTGATGGGCTGGCCGGTGCTGGTGATTCCGCAAGTGGAAGCGGACGACGTCATCGGCACGCTGGCGGCGATGGCAGACGAAGTGGGTTGGAATGTGGTGGTGTCCACCGGCGATAAGGACATGGCGCAGCTGGTGAACGAGCGCGTGACGCTGGTGAACACGATGAGCGGCGAAACGCTGGATATTGAAGGCGTGAAGGAGAAATTCGGCGTTCGCCCCGACCAAATCCGCGATTATCTCGCGCTGATGGGCGACAAGGTGGACAATGTGCCGGGCGTGGAGAAGTGCGGCCCGAAAACGGCGGTGAAGTGGCTGGAAGCCTACGGCTCGCTGGCCAGTGTGATGGAACACGCTGCGGAAATCAAAGGCAAGGTCGGCGAAAACCTGCAAGCCGCGCTGCCCCAACTGCCGCTGTCGTATGATTTGGTAACGATTAAAACCGATGTGGACTTGCACACCGAGCTTTCAGACGGCCTCGAAAGCCTGCGCCGCACTTCGCCGAAATGGTCGCAGCTTGCGATCGATTTCAAACGCTGGGGCTTCCGCACTTGGTTGAAAGAAGCGGAAAGCCGTATGCACGAAGCGGCGGACGGCGATTTGTTCGGCAGCGATACGATAGGCGAACAGGCGGCGTTGGACATGGAAACATCGTCTGAAAGGCTACCTGAAAAAGCCGTTGCACCCGAAAAACTGGATTATCAAGCCGTTACCACCGAAGCGCAGTTTGCCGCTTTGTTGGACAAACTGTCGCAGGCGGACAAAATCGGCATCGATACAGAAACCACGTCATTAGACGCGATGAACGCCGCGCTGGTCGGCATCAGCATCGCGTTCCAAGCGGGCGAAGCGGTTTACATCCCCGTAGGACACAGCCTGACTGCCGCGCCCGAACAGCCTGATTTGCAAGACGTATTAGGTCGTCTGAAACCGCATTTGGAAAACCCTGCCCTGAAAAAAATCGGGCAAAACCTCAAATACGACCAACATGTTTTCGCCAACTACGGCATCGCCCTGAACGGTATTGCCGGCGACGCCATGCTCGCTTCCTACATCATCGAGAGCCATCTCGGACACGGATTGGACGAATTGTCCGAACGCTGGCTCGGCTTGGAAACCATTACCTACGAATCGCTGTGCGGCAAAGGCGCGAAGCAAATCGGTTTTGCCGACGTCGCCATCGGGCAGGCGACCGAATACGCCGCCCAAGACGCCGATTTCGCCCTGCGCCTCGAAGCGCACCTGCGCGCGCAGATGGACGCCAAGCAGCTTGAAATGTATGAAAAAATGGAGCTGCCCGTCGCGCAGGTATTGTTTGAAATGGAACGCAACGGCGTGCAAATCGACCGTGCCGAACTCGCCCGCCAAAGTGCCGAACTCGGTGCCGAGCTGATGAAGCTCGAACAGGAAGCCTACGCTGCCGCAGGCCAGCCGTTCAACCTCAACTCGCCCAAACAGCTGCAAGAAATCCTGTTCGACAAAATGGGCATCCCCACCAAAGGCCTGAAAAAAACCGCCAAAGGCGGCATTTCCACCAACGAAGCCGTGCTCGAACAGCTCGCGCCCGACTACCCCCTGCCCAAAATCATCCTGCAAAACCGCGGCCTGGCGAAGCTCAAATCCACTTACACCGACAAACTGCCCGAAATGATTTCCCCCAAAGACGGCCGCGTGCATACCACCTACGCCCAAGCCGTCGCCATTACCGGCCGCCTCGCCAGCAACAACCCCAACCTGCAAAACATCCCCATCCGCACCGCCGAAGGCCGCCGCGTGCGCCGCGCCTTCACCGCACCGCAAGGCAGCGTCATCGTTTCCGCCGACTATTCCCAAATCGAGCTGCGCATCATGGCGCACCTCTCCGGCGACAAAACCCTGATTGCCGCGTTCCAAAACGGCGAAGACGTACACCGCCGCACCGCCGCCGAAGTATTCGGCATCGCCCCCGAAAACGTCTCGCCCGAACAACGCCGCTACGCCAAAACCATCAACTTCGGCCTCATTTACGGCATGGGCCAATACGGACTCGCCAAATCGCTGGGCATAGACAACCTGTCCGCCAAAACCTTCATCGACCGCTACTTCGCCCGCTATCCCGGCGTCGCCGAATACATGCAGCGCACCAAAGAACAAGCCGCCGCCCAAGGCTTTGTCGAAACCCTGTTCGGCCGCCGCCTCTACCTGCCCGACATCCGCAACAAAAACGCCAACGCCCGCGCCGGAGCCGAACGCGCCGCCATCAACGCCCCCATGCAAGGCACCGCCTCCGACCTCATCAAACGCGCCATGATAGACGTGTCCCGCTGGCTGGTTTCAGGTAGCCTGAAAAGCAAACTGATCATGCAGGTGCATGACGAATTGGTACTGGAAGTGCCTGAAGCCGAACTGGATTTAGTCAAAGAAAAACTGCCGCAGATTATGGCGAAAGTGGATGAAGGGATGTTGAAAGTGCCGCTGGTGGCTGAGGTAGGCGTGGGAATGAATTGGGAAGAGGCACATTAAAAAGGTTAGTTACATTTATTGATTAACACAAAAAGGCTTCCTGAAAATTTCAGGTAGCCTTTCTCTCAAGTACTAAACTGCTCTTACTGCGTCAGCACATCCACACCCTGCGGCGGGGTAAAACGGAATTGGCTGCGGGAGAGGTTGGATCTGGTATTCAGATTGTTGAATTTGATAGTGGTTTGGTTGCCAAAACTGTCTTTTAGGCGCATTTCGGCCAGATCGTCACCTTTGAAGCCAAGGCGGATGTATTGGTAGCCGGCGTTGGAATGCTTTGGCGTGGCCAATACGTAGTCGATGCCGCCGGCGGAGCCATCTTCTTTTAGGGTGTAGCTGGCGGAGAGGGCGTCTTTATTGGAGAGGATGGCGGCGGGGCTGTCGCCGATGGCTTGGTTTTGCGCGGTTTTGGTGATTTGCGCCAAATCAATGTCGTAGAGCCAAATGTGGCTGCCGTCGCCTACGATGGTTTGTTTGTAGGGGCTGGTATATTCCCATTTGAAGAGGCCAGGACGTAGGATGCTGAAGCGGCCTTGGGCATTGCGGGTTTTGTTATGGCTTTGCACGCTTTGGCTGAAGCTGCCGCTGATGCCGTCGGTGTCGGCGTTGAATTTTTGCAGGGCTTCGATGCCGCCGGCCTGGGCGCTGCCGATGGCTATTGCCAAAACGGCTGCGGCAACAAGGCGGAAGGTTTGGTTTTTCATCATTTTTCCTTTGTGCGAATCAAAACGGAATACGGCGCATTGTACCAGCTTGGGCGTGGCGGGGCAGGGCGGTGGGAATTGTGAAGATAGCAGGGCAAAGGAATTTTTCCGCTGCGGCAAGGCATTAGGCAAAATAGGGTGGCGAATTTTTAACCGGATTTTATTCCTGCGCTATAATTCACGGCTGCGGTAAGCGGCGGAAAAGGTTGCGGTAGATGCAGCGAGCCGCAGACAATACAGATAACACGGTAAGGCAAGCCAACGCGGTAGCATCCTCATTTTAATTCACTATACTTTTCAGGTAGCCTCATCCGCCTTCTTGGAGAACCTTATGATTCAAGCTGTATTATTCGATTTAGACGGCACATTGGCAGACACTGCGCTGGATTTGGGCGGCGCGCTCAACCGCCTCTTGGCCAGAAACGGCCTACCCGCCGTACCGATGGCGCAAATCCGACCAGTGGCCAGCCATGGTGCCAACTATCTGATTAAGCTGGGCACGGGCATTGAAAAAAGCCACCCCGACCACTCGCGCTGGCGGCAGGAATACCTGGCTGAATACGAACACGGCTTTTGCGATGAAACCGTGTTGTTTGAAGGCATCAACCCCATGCTCGAGCAGCTCGCCCGCCGCCGCATTGCCTGGGGCATCATCACCAATAAGCCGCACCGTTTCACCAGCCTGCTCGTGCCCAAGCTGGGCTTTATCGCCCCGCCTGCCGTGGTGGTGAGCGGCGACACCTGCGCCGAGTCCAAACCCAGCACGCTGCCGATGCACCACGCCTGTCGGCAAATCGGCATTGCACCTAAGCGCTGCCTGTATGTGGGCGATGCCGAACGCGATATGGTGGCGGGCAAAAACGCCGGCATGGCCACAGCCTTGGCCAACTGGGGCTACATCGCCGAGAGCGACCAGGTGCACGAATGGCCGGCAGATGCACGGCTGGATGCGCCCGGGCAGATTTTGGATTTACTATAGCCGAGTAGCTTAACCTTTACCTAATGGAGAACGTCTTAATGAAAAAAATTAGCTTATTGCTGCCTATTTGCGCCACACTGGCCTTGAGTAGCTGCTTTATGTCGCAGAAATCGTAAATCATGCACCGCGAAGAGCTGTATAACGCACAAGACCAGGCTCAACTACGCATTTACGGCCAATACGGCCACGATGTGGTGCACATGATCCCGAACAGCAGCTGCGAACAATGGGCAGAAAACAAGGCCGACGCCGCCACACCAGATTTACTGGTGGCCTGCCGCGCCGCATCCGCAACCTTTCGGTGGGCATGCCTACCACTCAGCGCAGCAACACTGTGAATGCCGATACCGGCGTGGTGTTCCGCGAATCGTATAAAGAATTTGTTGTGCCCGCCAGCAAACCGCTGGTGCTCGATGGCGCGTTTCCCAGTAAAACCACCAGCCAGGTACACCGCTGTTACACCGCCAGCAGCCTCACCTCGCAGGCTGGCAAGAATTACGAAATACAGTATTCGCGCGGCGGGAACAGCTGCGATGTGGCTGTAGTGGAAATCCTGCCGCGAGCCGAAGGCGAAGTGCACCCCACCCGCCCTGCGCCCATCCTCCAGTATTACCCGATGCCGGGAATCAGCTATTAAGCAAAAAAATCTACCTGAAAGTGCAGGTTTCGGAGACGCTCAAGCAGCAATCCAATTTTCAGATAGCCTGTTATTTGCATAGAGGCTACCTGAAAGCATCAACCATAGCTTCAGGTAGCCTTCCTTCCCAAAGAAACCTCATGTCCTTTTCCCTTATCATCATCGGCGACGAAATCCTGCACAGCAGCCGCCAAGACAAACACTTTGCCTTTTTCAAACAGCTGCTCAAAGAGCGCGGCCTGCTGCTCGATTCCGTGCAATACCTGCCCGACAATCGCCAACTCCTCGTCCACCGGCTGCGCCAAAGCTTTGCCGAAGGCCTGCCCACCTTTGTTACCGGCGGCATCGGCAGCACGCCGGATGACCACACCCGCCAAGCTGCGGCCGAAGCCCTCGGTCTGCCGCTGGCGCTGCACCCGCAGGCCGCTGCCAACATCGAAGTCGTATCCCTCAAACACGGCGACAGCCTCGGCAGCATCGGCCACCAAATCCGCCTGCGCATGGCCGAATTCCCCCAAGGCAGCGGCCTGCTTCCCAATCCCTACAACAACATCGCTGGTTTTTCCATCCGCGAACACTACTTCCTGCCCGGCTTCCCCGTAATGGCACAGCCCATGGCAGCTTGGGTACTCGACGAATACTACGCCCATCTCCAACACCAAACCGAACGCCGCAGCGTCAGCGCTTGGATCGACTTGCCCGAATCCCGTATCAGCGCCCTGATGGCCGACATCGAACAGCACTACCCCGGCATCCGCAGCTTCAGCCTGCCTGCCACCCCCACCACCCAGCAGCGCTACCGCCTGCTGTTCGGCCTCAAAGCCGAAGGGGAAGCTTGTAGCCGGCTGGATGCAGCTTGGCAGACAGCCGAAGCCGGCTTGAAAAAGCAGGGCGCCACACAGATTGAGCTGGCGCCAGAAGACGTGTAAACAGAAAGAAATCGGTTTCAAGTAGCCTTCAGCATGATTGAGGCTACCTGGAATTTTTTATAACCAAAGCACTTCATACTGCTTTATCTCGCCTTGTTGTACTAGCTGTACTGTCTGCGGCTCATTGCTTTGCGTGAAACAATAATTATTTCATACATATATCCTAACCACGCTGTCAATCGGAATGTCGGATTCGAGGCCCTGGCTTACAGGAGCGGCAACATAAAGGCTACCTGAAGCTATTTTCTTCCTTAACTACGCCGGCGAGGAAATCTTATGGCAACAAATGGCGGCAAACATGCGGGCATTTCAACCCCGCCAATTTTGCAGCACCCATTTGATGTCGTCACCCAGCTGCTCGACGCTTATGGTGTGCCAATTGGACTCACAGCTGAGAGCGGCAGGGTTTTCAGGTAGCCTGAACAAGGTGGACGATTGCGTGCCGCCGAGCAGTTTGGGCGCTTGATAGCAGACGATTTCGTCCACCAAATCCTGCGCCAAAAATGCGCTGCCCAGTGTGGCTCCGGCTTCCAACATCAGCTCGCCGATGCCGCGCCCAGCCAAATCGGCCAGCACGGCATTCAGGCTGAGCCGGCCTTGGGCGTCAGCTTTCAAACGGCAGATTTCGGCGGCGGCGAGCGCGGGGCTGTCGGACAAGGTATAGATGAGCGTGGGAGCACTGCCATCGAGTAGATGGCTGCCGGCAGGCAGGCGCAGGCGGCTATCGAGCAGCACGCGCAGCGGGGGGCGCAGGGTGGGGAAATCGCGCACGGTGAGGCGCGGGTTGTCGGCCAGAGCGGTGCCGATGCCGGTGAGCACGGCACAGCTTTCGGCGCGTTGGATCTGCACATCGTGCCGAGCGGCGGCACCGGTAATCCATTGGCTTTGGCCGCCGGCGAGCGCGGTTTTGCCGTCGAGGCTGGCGGCGGTTTTCAGCTTCACAAACGGGCGACCGCGTTCGATGCGGGAGAGGAAGCCGCGGTTGAGCAGCCGCGCTTCGCGTTCCATCAGGCCGCAGGCTACCTGAATGCCGGCGGCTTCAAGCATGGCCAGCCCTTTGCCCGCCACCAGGGGATTGGGGTCTTGCATGGCGGCCACTACACGCCGCACGCCGGCGCGGATCAGGGCTTCGGCACAGGGCGGGGTGCGGCCATGGTGGGCACAGGGCTCAAGGGTAACGTAGGCGGTGGCGCCTTGCGCGGCGCTGCCGGCCTGGCGCAGGGCGTGCACTTCGGCATGCGGCTCACCGGCCTTGAGGTGGAAACCTTGGCCGACAATCTGCCCGCCCTGCGCAATCACGCAGCCGACACGCGGATTGGGCGAAGTGGAGAAACGGCCTTGCCAAGCAAGGGCAATGGCTTGCTGCATCAGGGCGTGGTCGGCGGGGGAGAATTGGGGCATTTTGAGTAAGGGGCGGATAGGGGAAACGGGGTAAATAAGGTTTTCAGGTAGCCTTTAAACGGCAAGAAAGGCTACCTGAAAACGAAGCAAAGCGGAGTTTCTGCGAAGCTAAAAAGATGCCGATAGTTTCAGCTAGCTTTCAAGGCTTAAACGGCAGGCCGAAGTGGCTGTAGCTGCGTTCGGTGGCCACGCGGCCGCGCGGGGTGCGCTGGAGGAAGCCTTGCTGAATGAGATATGGCTCGATTATGTCTTCGATGGTGTCGGGGCTTTCGCCGATGGCGGCGGCGATGTTGTCCAGGCCGACGGGGCCGCCGGCAAATTTATGCAGCACGGCTTCGAGAAATTTGCGATCCATCATGTCGAGGCCTTCGTTGTCCACATCGAGCATTTGCAAGGCGGCATCGGCCAGGGCGGCATCCACGCGGCCGTTGCTTTTCACTTCAGCGTAGTCGCGCACGCGGCGCAGTAGGCGGTTGGCAATGCGCGGGGTGCCGCGGCTGCGACGGGCGATTTCGAAGGCGCCGGTGTCGTCGAGGCTCATTTGCAGCAGGCCGGCGGAACGGGAAACGATGGTGGCAAGGTCGGCGCTACTGTAGAACTCGAGGCGGGAGACGATGCCGAAGCGGTCGCGCAGGGGATTGGTGAGCATACCGGCACGGGTGGTGGCACCAACGAGTGTGAAGGGGGGCAGGTCAATTTTCACGCTGCGGGCAGCGGGGCCTTCGCCGATCATGATGTCGAGCTGGTAGTCTTCGAGGGCGGGGTAGAGGATTTCTTCCACCACGGGGCTGAGGCGGTGGATTTCGTCGATAAAGAGCACGTCGTGCGGCTCGAGGTTGGTGAGCAGGGCGGCGAGGTCGCCGGCGCGTTCGAGCACGGGGCCGCTGGTTTGGCGCAGGTTGACGCCGAGCTCTTTGGCGATGATGTGGGCGAGGGTGGTTTTACCCAGGCCAGGCGGGCCGAACAGGAGGGTGTGGTCGAGGGCTTCGCCGCGCTTTTTGGCGGCTTGGATGAAGATGCCGAGCTGCTCTTTGGTTTTGGCCTGGCCAATGTAGTCGGCGAGGGTTTTGGGGCGCAGGGCGCGTTCGAGCTGCTCTTCCTGGCTGGAAATCTGGCGGGCGGTGATGAGGCGTTCGGGTTCGGCGGCGGTGAGGGAATCGGTGTGGAGCATGATGGGAAATGGGTTTCAGGTGGCCTTAGTGGTTTAATTTCATTGCGGTTTTGTTTTAGCTCCGCAAAAGCTCTGCTTTGGCTTCGCCAAAATATCACTTTCAGGTAGCCTGTTGGGCGAGGAAGGCTTCGATTAATCCGGGCTGGCGTTAACTGCTTCCCAGCCATTCCGGCAGCCATTCGGTGATGCATTCCATTTCGCCGGCATGGCGGATGAAGGTGCCGAGCTGGGGCTCGTCGATATATTCTTGCTGGCGGACGAGGACGAGCGGATCTTCGCTGCCGGGTTATTGCCGGGCAAAGGCGAGGGCTTCGGCATGGGTGGCGAAAGCATGGAAGTAGTCGTCGCCTTCATATAAATCGGAGACGCCGCGCTCGGGATGGCACCATACGCGGTATTCGAGCACGTAATCGCAAAAATAGCCACTGCCGGAATGGCAGTGGGCAGGGTAAATACCCACTTTTTCAGGATAGGTGGCGGGCGGGTAGGGGGATTGGCTCATTCTGTTGCTGGGCTAGGGGGCAGATGCGCCCTTCGGCGGGACGGAAGCAGCCGAGGCGGTGGCAGGCGCAGATGCCGGCGTGGCCGGGGTACTGGAATCGACGGGCAGGGAGCTGTCGGGCAACAGGTTTTCATCGGCCTGCGATTCGATGCGCTTGTCGTTCATGCTGAAGGTTTTGTTGCGCACGACGATATGGGTGCTCACGATTTGGTTGTCATCGATTTTCAGGTAGCCTTGCCGTGCCATGCTTTCGAGCACGCTGTCGAGCCACAGGCGCACGGCTTCTTTGATTTCGTGGTCGGCATCGGGCAGGGAGGGATCGACACTGATGTAGTTTTTGGCTTGGGAGACGGTGAGTCGTTCGATCACTTGCTGTGGTACGGCAATGTGGAAATCGGCATCGGTTTGGGCGAGCATTTTGTCAATGTCGTTCAAATCAGCGGTAGTGAGGTTGCTGAATTTGAGTTCGCCGTTGCCGCTGATCATGCCTTGCGGGGTGGTGAGGTCGAACTGTTTGAGCCGGATAACGGGATCGTTGGTGAAAAGGCCGGCGGCTTCGTTGCGCAGGCTGGCGAGCAGGGCTTCGCGCATTTGCTCGTCGCTGAGGCGCTGGGTGATGAGCTGGTCGCGGCGGGTTTTGAGCGCGGCGAGGCTTTCGGCATCGAGGTGTTCGGCGCTTACGTGGATGGCCAGCGGGCCGTAGTTGTCGCTGCCGTAGTTGAGCTTGGCGAAGCCAAATTTGCCTTCGGTGTTCACCCAGCGGCCGTCTTGATCCATGCGGGTTTCGATTTGCAGGTCGTTGAGGGTGATTTTGGCGGGCGGTACTTGGCCATAGGGGTTGATAAAGCTGCCGATTTGCAGGTCGGACACCATATTCAGCACATCGTTGAGGCGGATATCGTAGTTAATGCTGTCTTTCCACTCCACTTCCACCTGGCCGAGAGTGAGCTTGCTGCTGCCCAGGGCAAGGTTGTGGCTGCCTTCTCGGGTTTCGGTGTGCAGCTGGAGGTTTTTGTAGGAAACGCTGCCTTTGTCGGCCAGGGTAATGGTGAGGCCGGGGTTATTCAGGCTGCTTTGGTATTCAGTGAAGTATTTGGCGTAGTCGGTGCTGCCTTCGAGGCCTTGCCAGTTGATGGCGATGCCGGAGAGCTCTTGATATTTGAAGGCGGGAACCTGCCAAGTGAGGCGGCCGTTGCCGTTGAGTTGGATAACGTTACGCAGGCTGGCAGGGGCTTGGCTGCCAAAGAAGCGCTGCAGTATTTCGCGGCTTTCAGGCTGGAAAACGAATTCGGTGTCTACCACGGCGCGCACAGGCATGCTGCCGTTGGCAAACAGGCTGTGTTTGATGTTGCTCTCCAGCGTGATGGACTGGGTGAGGATGGTTTTGATGTTGTCGGGCAGTTTGTCTTGCAGCTGAGCCAGGAAGGTGGGTTTGAAACGCACCACGGTGGTTTCATGCGAACTGAACCAGCCGCGCTCGTAGCGGCGGGATTCGACTTGCAAGAAGGATGTGTGGCTTAGGATTTCATGCTGTTTGTTCAGGCTTTGTTCGGCTTTGATGCCGAGATAGTAAGGTGCGCCAAAAAACAGGGCGACCAGCAGCAGGACGAGGCCGGAGAACAGCCAAAGGAGTTTTTTCATGCAACAACCAAAATGCGTGATATTAGGAAAGTGCAAGGATAACACCAAAACGGGGCACTGTCTTGGTGCTGGGCAAGCAAGAGGCTGCCTGAAAACAGATTTTTACTTTCGTTAAAATTGTTTTCAGGTAGCCTGTGTGCCCTTAATGGGCTAAATCGGGCGGAAAATTAGGCACCAGTGCCGCTTAGGGCGTTGATGCTGTAGCCGCCGTCCACATAGGTGATTTCGCCGGTGATGCCGGAGGAGAGGTCGGAGAGCAGGAAAGCAGCAGTATTGCCTACTTCTTCGATGGTTACGTTGCGGCGCAACGGGTTTTGCGAAGCCACGTGGCTGAGCAGGCGGCCGAAATCGGCAATACCGGCAGCGGCCAGGGTTTTAATCGGGCCGGCGGAAATGCCGTTGCAGCGGATGCCTTCGGGGCCAACACAGGCGGCAGTGAAGCGGATAGCGGCTTCCAAGCTGGCTTTGGCCATGCCCATCACGTTGTAGTTGGGGATGGCACGCACGGCGCCCAGATAAGTGAGCGCGAGGATGGCGCTGTTGCGGTTGCGCATCATCGGGCGGGCGGCTTTGGCCAGCGCAGGTAGGCTGTAGGCGGAAACGTCGTGTGAAATTTCAAAGGCTTCACGGCTGATGCTGTCTAAGAAGTCGCCGCTGAGAGCCTCTTTGGGCGAGAAAGCGATGGCATGTACCAAGCCGTCGAGGCCGTCCCATTTTTTGCCCAGATCAGCAAATACTTGTTCGATTTCGGTGTCGTTCTGCACGTCGCAGCGGAATACCAAATCGGAGCCGAAATCGGCCGCCATTTTGCGCACACGCTCTTCCAGCTTGTCCACCACATAGGTAAACGCCAGCTCGGCGCCCTGTTCACTACAGGCTTTGGCGATGCCGTAGGCAATAGAACGCTCGGAAATCATGCCAGTAATCAGGATTTTTTTGCCTTGCAAAAAGCCCATTTTTTTCTTGTCCTCAGGGGAAATTGTCTGTATAAGCTGCTTGATTTTCAGGTAGCCTGCACCAAAATCGGGACATTATAGCTTAATTTAGGTTGGCAGAGTAAATCCAAAGCTGTTTTGCGAGAGTTGCGAACAGCCGAAACCCGCTGTTTTTTTGGCAGCGGGCTTCAACTTTTCGGTTTTGAATATTGGGATGTTAAACAATTGGTTTCGCTAGGCGCACTCCTGTAGAATTGGGTAGATATAGTCTGCTTTAGCCATGCCCCATGAGAAGGGGCATGGCTATTATACATAAGCGATAATTGTTATCAATAATATTTAGATAGGAAATATTTTTATCGATACTCATAAAATGTGATTTATTTTCGCAATTCTGCCAACAGACAAAATACGAGCTGCTACCCAACCGTTATATAATGCCGCCCGACTTTCGCTTTCAAATCTTTAAATGCCATGAACACAGTGCACTCCACCGTTTCCAAACAAATGCTGCATGCCAACCAACTGGGCACAGACGAAATCGCCCGCGCCTTATCTGCCATTTCCACCCACCAAGTGGACTATGCCGACATCTACTGCCAGCGCACCGCTTATGAAAGCTGGCATTTGGAAGAGGGCATGGTGAAATCCGGCAGTTTTCAGATTGACCAAGGCGTGGGCGTGCGGGCGGTATCGGGCGAGAAAACTGCGTTTGCCTATGCCGATAGCCTAAATCCGGCCATGTTGCGGCAGGCGGCAGAAGCGGTACGCACCATCGGTGCATCGGGGCAGGAGCGGCAGATTCAGCTGGCTGGTTCAGGTAGTCCACGGCAGGTTGCACTATATACGCCAGAAAACCCGATTCATGGCCTGGACTCCGCCGCCAAAGTGGCGCTGCTTAACCGTGTGGAACAGCTGGCTAAAGCTGCCGATCCACGGATTATACAAGTGATGGCTGGGCTAACTTGCGAACACGATTTAATCTATCTGGCGCGGTTAGACGGCATCACCGCTGCCGATATCCGTCCGCTGGTGCGCTTAAGCATCACCGTGGTGGCCAAGCAGGGCGAGCGGCGCGAAGTGGGCAGCTTCGGCGGCGGCGGGCGGCACGGACTGGATTATTTCAGCGAAGAGCGGCTGCGCAGTTATGTGGGGGCGGCGGTAAAACAGGCTTTGGTCAACCTGGAATCACGCCCTGCGCCCGCCGGCAACATGACCGTGGTGCTCGGTAGTGGCTGGCCGGGCGTGCTGCTGCACGAAGCCGTGGGGCACGGGCTGGAAGGTGATTTCAACCGCAAAGGCACCAGCGCGTTTGCCGGCCGTTTGGGCGAACGCGTGGCAGCCAAAGGCGTAACCGTGGTGGACCAAGGCAATATCGAGCTGCGGCGCGGCTCGCTCAATCTGGACGACGAAGGCAACGCCACCCGCCAAACCGTGCTGATTGAAGACGGCATCCTGGCCGGCTACCTGCAAGACGAAACCAACGCCCGGCTGATGGGCATGGCGGTAACCGGCAACGGCCGCCGCGAAAGCTACGCTGCCGCACCCATGCCGCGCATGACCAACACTTTCATGCAAAACGGCAACCGCGAGCCGGAAGAAATCATCGCCTCAATCGAAAAAGGCCTGTATGCCGTGAACTTCGGCGGTGGGCAGGTGGACATTACCAGCGGCAAATTTGTGTTCAGTGCCTCCGAAGCGTGGTGGGTGGAAAACGGCAAGCTGCAATACCCCGTGAAAGGCGCTACCATCATCGGCAGCGGGCCGGAAGTACTCAAACATGTGAGCATGATCGGCAATGATATGGCACTCGACAGTGGCATTGGCGTGTGCGGCAAAGAAGGGCAGAGCGTGCCCGTGGGCGTGGGGCAGCCCACGCTGCGTATCGATGCCGGCTTAACTGTCGGCGGCAGCGAAACCGCTTGATGGTTTAGAGGCAAAGGCTACCTGAAAGAGGTTTCAGGTAGCCTTTGTTGTATCTAGCTTTTGTATTGGTGGCACATCACCGCTTGGTATTGGCGATGTGTTGCGGTGTGGCTGATTAATCCAAGCTGCCAACCCAAAAGGCTACCTGAAAACTGTTTTCCTCGTAGGAGCTCTTTTTTCAGGTAGCCCTTGTTAGTACAGAAGGCAAGGTCAACAAATAGCCGGTTGCTTGCTGAAATAGCAATAGTTATCATACGCAAGATAATGTTTCTAATAGGATTCCTAAAAAACACACCATATAATGCAAAGAAAAGTAAATATTTTGCCCACTGATAATCATTGGCAAATTCAGCTGATTAAGCTAATCTGCTTAACCATTTTATTTTTCTGAAATTTCATACCACATGCCGAAAGGGAATCGCTTACTTTTCAGGATAATTATTCGCATTAATAAGCGCGATATGAGAATTTTCGCATTAAGCTGCGTATAATCCACCAAGTTGAAACGACAGCATATATTACTGCTGCCATTACACGTATCATTCTATTTATTCACAGGAGCAAAACAATGCAAGGCAACCAAGAAGTTATCGACTACATGAACCAACTTTTGGCCGGCGAGCTCGCCGCCCGCGACCAATATTTCATCCACTCCCGCATATACGACGAATGGGGATACACCAAGCTCTTCGCCCGCATCGGCCACGAAATGGAAGACGAAACCGAGCATGCTGCCGATTTCATCCGCCGTATCCTCATGATCGGCGGCACTCCGCAGATGGTGCCCGCTCCCGTGCGCATCGGCCGCAACGTGCGCGAAATGCTGCAATTCGATTTGGATACCGAATACGAAGTGCGTGAAAACCTCAAACGCGGCATCAAACTGTGCGAAGAAAAACAAGACTATGTAACCCGCGATTTGATGATCAACCAGCTCAAAGACACCGAAGAAGATCACGCCCACTGGCTCGAACAGCAGCTGCGCCTCATCGACTTGCTTGGCGAGCAGAATTATCTGCAAAGCCAGCTGTAATACGGAAAGGAAAACGCATGAAAGGCGATCGCGAAGTTATCCGCCAGCTCAATAAAAACCTGGGCATCCTGCTCATTACCATCAACCAGTATTTTCTGCATGCCCGCATCCTGAAAAACTGGGGTTTGGAAGAGCTGGGCGGTTATCTCCACAAACAATCCATCGCCGATATGAAAGCAGCCGATGCCCTGATTGAGCGTATCCTCCTGCTGGAAGGTCTGCCCAACCTGCAAGAGCTCGGCAAACTGCTGATTGGCGAAAACACCGAAGAAATCATCCAATGCGACCGGCAAAAAGAGCAAGACAAACACCAAGCACTGGTGGAAGCCATTGCCGTATGCGAAGAAAAGCAGGACTACGTTTCCCGTCAGCTTTTGGAAAAACAGAAAGACGAAAACGAAGAACGTCTCGACTGGCTGGAAACCCAGCTCGATCTGATGGAAAGTTTGGGTTTGCAAAACTACCTGCAACTCGGGGGGCAAGGGGATTAAAACACCAAGCCACTGCCAAACTAGGCAAGATCCTTTCCAAATAGCAACAGCCTGTGCGCTTCAGCAGCAGGCTGTTTTGTGCAATTCAATTCGCTTCAAGTAAAAGGCTACCTGGAAAATCGCGCCACAGGTTTTAACTTCGTTAAAGCTTATGCTTTCAGGTAGCCTTTGTTTGGCTGGTTGAGGCTACCTGAAAATTGTTGCCAACAAAGCAGGCGGCCTGGAGATACGCACGACAGCTATTGCTGTTGATTTTCAGGTAGTTTCTGTATCCACTGCCATTGCTGTTGCAGTACATCTTGCAGGGCACGTTGTTTTTGTTCGGGGCTTTGCAGGTTGCCAGTGATGCGTTGGTAGTCGAGGGCAAAGTTGGGGCGGCTGATGCTGCCATTGATTTTTAACGGCAGCCAGAGATCTTGGCCGACACTGGCGAGCACGGCGTAGTTGAGTGTGGTGGCTCGAATGTCGAAGCTGCCTTGGCCGCTGAGGTTGAGGCTGTCGCTTTGCAGGCTGAGGCTGGGCGTGGTGCCCATACCGTTTTCTACACTGGCTTCGATGCTGAAATGACGGAAGAGGGTGCTGCTTTCGGCGTTGTAGCGGATCAGGTTTTGGGCGGGCAGATTGTCGGGCTTATTGAGGAGTTTGCCAAGGTTGATGCCTTGCCAAGCACCGTTATCGAGCACGATTCTACCTTGCCCGGCAAGGGTGGTGTGCCATTCGCTGCGGTTGAGGCCTTCTGCACCAAGGCGGAAGGATGCGTTACCGCGCCCGCTGAGGTGGTTGAAGCGAAAGGCATCTTGCAGCAGGGGTTTGATTTGGATGTTGTTGAACCGGATGGCGGCCTCCCATTTGGGGCGGCTGCCGTGGTGCAACACGGCACTGCCTTCGGCATTGCCATCGTACATCTGCATTTTGATGGTTTGAGCTTCAAGTTTTTCAGCGTCTAGGTGCAGGGTGCTGTGGAAATTTTGGATTTGCAGGCCGGAGCCTTCAAGCATGCCGATATCGAGGGTAAGCCGAATTTGGCGGTGGTGCAGGGCTCGCGGCCAGTATTGCAGCCACAAAGGAGCTGCGGTGTTTTCGGCGGCAGGGGTAGGGCGTTTGGTTTCGAGATAGCTGCTGAGCGAAAGTTTACTCAGATTGAGAGCCGCTTCGATGTTGTGGCCTTGCTCGTTGAGGCTACCGGAAATTTTCAGGTAGCCTTCGTTGTTATCAAGGCTGCCTCGCAGCTCTGCTTTCCAGTTTTGGCTATTACCGGCGGCTTGACCATGCCATTGACCGGAGAGATAGGGCATGCTGCCGGGGGCGGCGTTGTGGCGGGTGCTGAGGTAGAGGTTGTCGATTTGAAAATGTCCGGGCTGTGCTTGGAGGCGGCCGTTGGCGCTGTAGCCGCTGCTGCCTTGCTCGTATTCCACTGCACCACTGAGTTGGAAACCAGCGATTGCTAAGGTTCGGTTTTGATAGGAAACTTTGTTGATGCTGCCGCTGCCGCTATGCCGCACGGTTCCAGCCGAGGATTGACCATTTTCTGAGTCGACGTTGAAGACAATGTGGGTTTCAGGCAAAACGACGCTGTCGGGGGAGAATTGCCAGTTGCGGGTATTGCCATCAATATTAAGCGACCAGGCAGGAACTTGGATACTGAGCCGGCCGTCTTTGGTATTGAGCCGACTTTGCTCGGCGGTATAGTCGGCATTGCCTTGCCAGGCGGCGGTGAAGGGCTGGCCGTTGGGCAGGAAGCCGGCAAGATTGGCTTGTAGTTGTTCAAAGTGGCTGCCGCTATAGGCGCCAGAGGCCTGTATCCTGTATTCCTGCGGGGCAAACAGGCTGGCAGAGAGGCTGAAGTTCTCATCGGCACGATCGATAAAGCCGGATACTTGACGCATGGTTTGTTTTTGTTCGCCGTATTGTAGGCGCAGGGAACAATCATCAAGTTCGATACGGCGCGGCAGGGTGCTGCTTGTTGCTTGATTAGCGGTGAATCCAGCCACTTCCCACTGCCCGCTTTCCAGCTGACGCGCGCTGATGCTGGCATGTTGTAGGGACAGGCTGTGGATAGACACATCGCCCCACAAGGCCGACCAACCGAAAGAAAGCCTCACGGATTCGGCATCCATCGTTTGACCGCTTTCCTGTGTGCGGCTTAATCCCACTTGGCGCAGCACCACATAAGGGTAGGGGAACCAGCCGCGTTCGATTTGGCGGCCGTCGAAATTCAGCTGCTGGCCTTGTGCGGCAAGCATTTGGTTGACGGTTTGGCGGATACGGGCTTCACTGAACAATCGGCTCAACCCGAATGATGCGCCTAGCCACAATGCCAACAAAACCAGGCCGAAAAGCAGCGCTTTCAGCCAGAGTTTGCTCCAAATTTTGCCGGAATACAGCTGTTTGCTCATCGAAATACCGTACGCAATAGGAAATCAAACGAAAGGTAGCTGCTTTATGCCCGTCTGGCAAGGGTTTTAGCCGATTTTTTCAGAGGTGGCGAAGGGTAATCTGAAAATAACGGTTTAAAACGCTTGCCGATTTTTTCAGGTAGCCTCTGCCGATATGAGGCTACCTGAAAATGCAACCCCCAAACACCCAAGCAAAATGGTTATATAATGCCCGCTTTTCTCCGCCTGCCTACCGCACCATGCAGCTTACCGATTTCGATTTTCACCTGCCCGAACACCTTATTGCCCAGCAGCCGCCCGAACAGCGCGGCAGCAGCCGACTGCTCGATGCCCGCCCCGGCCGATCCCTATGCGACCTCCTGTTTGCCGAGCTGCCCAACCTGCTCGAAGTCGGCGATCTGCTCGTTTTCAACAACACCAGAGTGATGAAAGCCCGCCTGTTCGGGCATAAAGCGAGCGGCGGGCGTATTGAAGCTTTGATTGAACGTGTATTGGACGAACACTGCGCCCTGGCGCACATCCGTTCCTCCAAGTCGCCCAAGCCCGGCAGCTTGTTAGAATTTGACGGCAGCATTCAGGCGCAAATGGAAGAACGCGAAGGCGAGCTTTTTAAGCTGCGGTTTTCAGGTAGCCTCAACGTATACCAAATCCTCGAACAAACCGGCCGCCTGCCACTGCCTCCCTATATCGAGCGCGCTGCCGACGCAGCCGATGACGAACGCTACCAAACCGTTTACGCCAAACACCAAGGTGCCGTTGCCGCACCCACCGCTGGCCTGCACTTCACCCCCGAATTGTTGGCAGGGCTGCAAGCAAAAGGCATCCGCCGTGCCGAAGTAACTCTGCATGTGGGCGCCGGCACCTTCCAGCCCGTGCGCAGCAAAAATATTGCCGAACACAAAATGCACAAAGAGTGGTACAGCATTCCTGCCGAAACCGTTGAAGCTATTGCGGAAACCAAAGCAAACGGCAAACGCGTATGGGCTGTCGGCACCACCTCCATGCGCAGCCTGGAAGCCGCCGCCCAAAGCGGCCATCTGCAAGCAGGCGAGGGCGATACCGATATTTTCATCACCCCGGGCTACCGTTTTCAGGTAGCCGACGGCCTGATTACCAACTTCCATCTGCCCAAATCCACCCTGCTGATGCTGGTGAGCGCCTTTTCCGGTGTCGAACACATCCGCGCCGCCTACCGCCATGCCATCGAGCAACAATACCGCTTTTTTAGCTACGGCGATGCCATGCTGCTCACCCGATCAGAAGCTTCCTAAAAACGCATTTATGGACAACCAAAGCAATAAACAAATACCGAAGCTATACACCAATATAATAATTTTACATAATATATATTATGTGAACTTTAATATTATTCATTTATCTCGGCCAAGGAATAGGTTTGCGCTCCAAACTGCAGGCTGCCATGTTCAGGTAGCCTGTGCCGCACGACCAGGCCAAACGGCTACAATCAGCCGCCGATTTTGATCACTTCCGCACCTTCTGCACGGCCGATAATCAGCACGTGGGCGGGATGGCGGGCGAACAGGCCGTTTTCGACGATGCCCGGGATACGGTTGAGTTCGTCTTCCAGTTTGAGCGGCTCGTTGATGGGCATATTGTGCACATCGATGATTTTGTGGCCGCTGTCGGTGGTGAAATTCAAGCGCAGCTGCGGGCTGCCGCCGTATTTGAGTAGCTGGCGCGACACCAGCGAGCGGGCGGCGGGGATGATTTCGATCGGCAGCGGGAATTTGCCCAGCCGGGAAACGTATTTGCTCTCGTCTACGATGCAAACGAATTTTTCGGCGGCGCTGGCCACGATTTTTTCGGCCAACAGCGCGCCGCCGCCGCCTTTAATCATTTGCAGGCTGTGGTTGACTTCGTCGGCGCCGTCGATATACACGGGCAGCTCGGTGGCTTCGGTGAGCGGCACTTCCGGAATGCCGTGTTGTTTCAAGAGCTCGCTGGTGGCTTTGGAGGTGGAAACAGCGCCTTTAATGCGGATGCCGCTATTGGCCAACTCTTCTATGAAGAAATTGACGGTGCTGCCGGTGCCGATGCCGATATAGGCGTTTTCAGGCACGAATTCGAGGGCTTTTTGGGCGGCGGTGCATTTGAGTTGGTCTTGAGCGGACATAGGATTCTCCTGTTAGCGGGATTGACGAGCTTAGCTTCGTTTCAGGTAGCCTTATTCTACTATGCGGCAGGGGTTTATAGTGGATTAAGTTTCAATCAGGGCAAAGCGGCATCGAGTAAGCAGAATATCCAGGATGCAGTTGATCTATCCGACAGAGTTATGTAGCTTCGCTGAAGCTTTGCTTTCAAGTAACCTTCTCCAGCAGCACCACGGCTTGGGCTTCGATGCCTTCCATGCGGCCGAGGTAGCCGAGTTTTTCGTTGGTTTTCCCTTTGATATTGACGCAGTTTTCAGCCAGCCCCAAGTCGGCAGCGATATTGGCGCGCATGGCGTCGATATAGGGGCGCAGTTTGGGCTGCTGGGCGATGATGGTGCTGTCCACGTTGATGGCACGCCAGCCTTGGGCTTGCACAGCGGCGTAGGCTTGGCGCAGCAGGGCGCGGCTGTCGGCGTCTTTATGTTCGGCGGCGGTGTCGGGGAAGTGGGTGCCGATATCGCCCAAGGCAGCGGCGCCAAGCAGGGCATCGGTGATGGCATGCAGCAAGGCGTCGGCGTCGGAGTGGCCGAACAGGCCTTTTTCAAAGGGGATGGTTACGCCGCCGAGGATGAGCGGGCGGCCGGGCACGAGCTGGTGGACGTCGTAGCCTTGTCCGATGCGGAGGGTCATGAGAGTTGCCTTTTGTGGGTAGATTTTGGGTTTCAGGTAGCCTTTGGGTGGGAGGCTACCTGAAAAATTAATTATCGATCAAATGGCCGAGTTTGGCGGCTTTGGTTTGCAGGTAGCCGGTGTTCTCGCGGTTTTGGCCCACCAAGAGCGGCACACGTTCGGTGATTTTAATGCCGCTCTGCTCCATCCTGCTGATTTTATCGGGATTATTGGTAAGCAGGCGGATGGAGTGGACGCCGAGGTGTTGGTAGATGGCTTGGGCCAGGCTAAAATCGCGGGCATCCACGGGCAAGCCGAGGGCGAGGTTGGCTTCTACAGTGTCGAGGCCTTGGTCTTGCAGCGCATAGGCGCGGATTTTATTGATGAGGCCGATGCCGCGCCCTTCTTGGCGCAGATACACAATCACGCCGCGCCCTTCGCGCTGCACGGCCTGCATGGCGGCTTGCAGCTGGGGGCCGCAGTCGCATTTTTGTGAAAACAGGGCGTCGCCGGTAAGGCATTCGGAGTGGATGCGGGAGAGTACGGGCTCGCCGTTGGCGATATCGCCCATGCTCAGGGCGATGTGTTCTTGGCCGCTGGGCTCTTCGAAACCGTGCATGGTGAAGATGCCGTATTCGGTGGGCAGACGGCAGGCGGCGATGAATTTTAGCGGGGTCATGGTGGTTACTTGTTGTGTTGTGTGTGGAATGGTTATTTTTAATTTTTCAGGTAGCCTTTATTCGGCGGCTTCTTCCGGTTGCAACAAGGCGGCGAGCGGTTCGGCCAGGGCGAGAGCCAGGCCGACCCAGATACTTTGGGCGGCTTCGTCGAAGGCGGCGGTGTGGCCATGCTCGAGATACACCACGCCGAGCACGCGGCCGTTTTCGGTGCATACCGGTACGGCCAGCTGGCTGCCGGGGCGGTGTCGGCTACCGGCGAGGTCGCCGTTTTGCAGCCATTGGGCAACATCATCTATTTGGTTCAGCCAGCCGGTTTGCACGCTGCGCGCGGCCAGGTGGGCGGTGTGCGCAGCTTCTAAGTCTTGCTCTACGGTGAGCAGCTTTTCCAACGGCTCGCCTTGCGCCACCAGGTGCAGCAGGTTACCTGGTGTGTGCAGCAGATACACGGCGGCGCTACGGCAGGGGCTAGCGGTATAGGCGGAATCAAGCGCCATAAAGATTTGGCGCAGCCGGGCGTGGTGCGCTTCGTTGCGCGGCAGATGCTGCTCCAATGCGCCGTCTGCACCGCGATACCACAGGATTTCCGGCTCAATCTCCGCCCTGCCCGCCGCCATCACGCTGCTGGCGGTAAGCATGGCTATCTGCACCGCCTCTGCCGGCAGTTTCAGGCCTTGGGTGCGCAGGTAGTCTTCAATCAATGCGGTGCTCATGGCGGCTTCCCTGAAAAATGGGCAATGATACTGCTAGAGCGGGCAAATGACAATTTCCATTGCCATAGCAATCGGCTATCACTGCCCTGCCCCTTGTGCCATGCCGACATTTTCAGGTAGCCTTCCTCCCTTTGATAACCGGCCACCAAACCCTATCATGAAACTCAAACCCTTCCTCACCCAGGCTGCCTCCGTGCTGCGCCGCCTCGACCAAATCCTGCCGCCCGAACAGCGCGAACCCGATTGGCAAGCCATCGCCTTCCGCTGGCAGAAACACGGCAACGGCGGCCTGCTCACCGCCCTGCCCCGACCGCACACTTTCCCGCTCGCCCGACTGTGTGCCATCAGCCCGCAAACCCAACGCCTGGTGCGCAACACCGAGCAATTCCTCGCCGGCCGCCCGGCCAACAACGCCCTGCTCACCGGCGCTCGCGGCACAGGCAAATCCTCGCTCATCAAAGCCCTGCTGCACGAATACGCCGAGCGCGGCCTGCGCCTGATTGAAGTGGACAAACACGACCTGGCCAGCCTGCCCGCCCTACTCGACTTGCTCGCCCCGCGAAGCGAAAAATTCATCGTTTTCTGCGACGATCTCTCCTTTGAAGATGGCGAAGACAGCTACAAAACCCTCAAAACCGCGCTGGATGGCGGCCTCTCCCGCCGCGCCGATAACGTGCTGGTGTATGCCACCTCCAACCGCCGCCACCTCATGCCCGAACACATGGCCGATAACCTCGCCCGCACCGGTGACCGCGGCGAAGTGCACCCGCAAGAAGCCGTGGAAGAAAAAGTCTCCCTCTCCGACCGCTTCGGCCTTTGGCTCAGCTTCTACCCTTTCAGCCAAGAAGACTACCTCGCCGCTGCCGAAAGCTGGCTGGCCGATGCCGGCCTGCCGCTGGACGACACCACCCGCCGCGCCGCCCTCCAATGGGCGCAGATGCGCGGCAGCCGCTCCGGCCGCACCGCCTACCAGTTCGCCTGCGACTGGACCGGCCGCCTGCCGCACGAACGGGAAGTGGATTAGCAGTTTGGAATAAATACAAATCAAAGGCTACCTGAAAACCTTGGCAACAGGATTTTCAGGTAGCCTTTTTTCATACTGCAGCTAAGCTATTGGCACTATTACACAAAATCCAATATCGGCCAGCCGCGCTGTGCGGCGGTGAGGGTGAGCACAGGGTCAGGATTAACGGCTACAGGCTGGTTTACCTGTTCCAAGAGCGGCAGGTCATTGCGGGAATCGCTGTAGAAATAAACTTTTTCGTAGTCGGCCTGGCTTTGGCCGCATTCGGCCAGCCATTGGTGCAGGCGGGTTACTTTGCCCTCTTGGAAGCTGGGCGTGCCCACTGCTCGGCCGGTGTAGTTGCCTTGAGCATCGGTTTCGAGGCTGATGCCGATGATGTTTTCAATGCCGAATTCGCGGGCGATGGGGGTGATGATGAATTCGTTGGTGGCGGAAATCATGAGCAAGGTGTCGCCCGCATCGCGGTGGCTGTCGACCAGCATTCTGGCCATTTGGGTGATGCTTGGGCGGATGCGCTGCATGAACTCGCGGTGTATTTCGTCCAGCTCGGCACGGCTGTATTCGGCCAACGGGCGAAGGACGAAGGTAAGATAGGCATCGAGATCGAGGCAGCCTTTGCGGTAGTCTTGGTCGAACGCTTGATGGCGCTGCATATCGGCATCGCTGAAGATGCCTTTTTCGTGCAGGAAATTGCTCCATTCGCTACTTGAGTCGCAGTTGATGAGGGTGTGATCGAGGTCGAAGATGGCAAGGTTCATTGGTTTAAATATCCTGTTGCAACAGTTGTTTGAGCAGGGGCAGCGTGATAGGGCGGTGGCTGGCGAGGGCGTGACGGTCGAGCGCGTCGAGCATGGCCATCAGGCTGCCGATGTCGCGTCGCCAATGGTGCAGCAGGTAGCGGAAAATATCGGGCGAAATGCGGATTTGGCGGCTGCGGGCGGCTTCGACCAAGGCGGCGATTTTTTCTTCGTCGCTGAGCGGTTTGATTTCATACACCAGGCAGTAGCCCATGCGGGTACGCAGGTCTTCGCGCACGGCTAAGCGCGGTGGCGGCACGCTGGCGCCAATCAGGAGCGCGCCCTGCCGGCTTTGGCGGATATGGTTGCAGAAATTAAACAATTCGGCTTGGCCGTCGGTATCGAGGCTGTCGATTTGGTCGAGGGCGAGATAGCAGCCTGCCGGCAGCATCTCGTTCAGCGGTTCGGCAACGGCATTCAGGTAGCGTGCGGGTAATCCGGCCGCTTCAGCCTGCGCCGCCCAGGCTTTGAGTAAATGGCTTTTGCCGGCGCCGGCCGGCCCCCACACATACACAAAAGGCTCGCGCTGCTCACGCAACACTTGCAACAGCTCGCGGTTGCCCTGGCCGAGAAAGGTATCGAAACTCGGCGGGGCAGCGGGAAAATCGAGGATGAGTTGATTCATGATGTGATGGAGGCTACCTGAAACAAGACAGCCGCTTTCAGGCAGCCTTTCGCAGGCTTAAGCCGATTCGCGGATACGGCGCAACACTTCTTCTTTGCCGATCAAGGCCAGCACGGCATCCACGCTCGGCGTTTTGGCGGTGCCGCACACGGCCAGGCGCAACGGCATACCGAGTTTGCCCATTTTGATGCCTTCAGCTTCGCAGAACGGAGGGAACAAAGCGTGGATGTTTTCTGCCGTCCAATCCTGTTCGGGCAGTTCGGCCAGTTTGGCGGCGAAACGCTGCATTCGGGCGGGAGCTTCGCCATCCCAATGTTTGGCCACATCGGCTTCCAACGGCACGGCTTTGCGGTAGAAATAGGCGCATTCGGCGGCCAGTGCATTCAAATCGTGGGCACGATCTTTTACCAGTGCCAACACGTCTTCCAGCTTGGGGCTACCTGAAACTACAACACCTTGTTTTTCCAAGCGCGGCAGCACCAGTTTGGCCAGTTCGGCGTTGCCTGTGGCTTTGATGTGTTCAGCGTTGATCCAATACAGTTTTTTTGCATCCATGCGGCTGGCGGAGGAAGAAACGTGTTCCAGCTCAAACCATTGCACGAACTGCTCCATATTGAAAAACTCGTCGTCGCCGTGCGCCCAGCCCAAGCGGGCGAGGTAGTTGAGCAGGGCCCCGGGCAGAATGCCCAGGTCTTCGTATTCGGTAATCGCCACGGTGTCGCCGCTGCGCTTGGAAATTTTCTTGCCCTGCTCGTTCAGGATCATAGGCAAGTGGGCATATTCGGGCGGGGTGGCGCCGAGGGCTTTGAAAATGTTGATTTGTTTCGGTGTGTTGTTCACATGGTCGTCGCCACGGATGACGTGGGTGATACCCATGTCCATATCGTCGGCCACCACGCAGAAGTTGTAGGTGGGCGTGCCGTCGGCGCGGGCGATGATGAGGTCGTCGAGCGCAGCATTGGGGATGCTGATTTCGCCTTTTACCAAATCATTCCAGCGGGTTACGCCGTCGGTCGGCATTTTGAAGCGAACAACGGGCTCTACCCCTGCGGGAATCTCTGGCAACGTTTTACCGGCTTCCGGTCGCCAGCGGCGGTCGTAAGTGGCCGTGCCTTCGCGCTCGGCTTTTTCACGCATTTGTTCCAATTCTTCTTTGCTGCAATAGCAGTGGTAGGCATGGCCGGAATCCAGCAGTTGTTGGATTAACTCTTTATAACGTGGGAAGTTTTGGGTTTGGTAAACGATATTATCGGCATTGTCGGCGTGCAGGCCTACCCATTGCATGCCGTTGAGGATGATTTGCACGGATTCGGCGGTGGAGCGTTCCAAATCGGTGTCTTCGATGCGCAGCAGGAATTCGCCGCCGTGATGTCTGGCAAATGCCCATGAATACAGCGCGGTGCGCACGCCGCCGATATGCAGGTAGCCGGTGGGGCTGGGGGCGAAACGGGTTTTAACGGTCATAATATTGGCTTTCGGAATGAGTATAGATAGAGGATTAACCGGTTTTCGATGCCAGGCAAGCTGATGCCATGGCAAAACGCAGTGAATCCGCTATTGAGAAAGGGCGTATTGTAGCGGATTGGGCTGGATTCGGGGAATGTGGCCGCAGATAAAAGGCTACCTGAAATGCCATGCAGCACAATTTTCAGGTAGCCTGTTTGCCATTCTGGCAGGCGCGTTACAGCGTGGTGTTCAATGCAGTATCGATGTCGCGCCAAATGTCTTCAATATCCTCAATGCCCACGGAGAAGCGCAGCAGGCCTTCGCGGATGCCGAGTTTCTCTTTCACCGCCGGGCTCATGCCGCTGTGCGACTGGCTGAAGGAATGGTTCACCAGGCTTTCCACGCCGCCGAGGCTGGCGGCCATGTGCAGTAGTTTGAGGTTGCGGATAACGGAATCGGCAGCGGCTTGGCTATCTTTCTTCAAATATACCGACACCACGCCGCCGAAGCCGCGCATTTGGCGCTTGGCTAATTCGTGGTGCTCATGGCTGGGCAGGCCGGGATAGAACACTTTGTCCACGGCGGGGTGTTGTTCCAAGCGACGGGCGAGCTCGGCGGCGTTGGCCAGATGCTGTTTCATGCGCACGGAGAGGGTTTTGATGCCGCGCAACACAAGGGCGCAATCCATTGGCCCGGCAATGCCGCCGGTGTTTATCAAGGTGCTTTGCAGGCGTTTGGCCAGGGCTTCTTCCTTAGCCACCACAATACCCATCAACACATCGGAATGGCCACAGAGGTATTTGGTGGCGGAGTGAAACACGATGTCGCAGCCCATATCGAGCGGGTTTTGCAGATAGGGGGTGGCGAAGGTATTATCGATACCCACCACGGCGCCGGCGGCTTTGGCTTTTTGTGCCAATAAAGAGATGTCTACCAGTCGCAGAAGCGGGTTGCTGGGGCTTTCGAGCCAAACGAGTTTCACTTTGTATTCGGCCAGAAGTTTGTCTAAATTTTCAGGTAGCGTGAGGTCGGCGAAAATCACGTTTATGCCCCATTGGGCATACACTTCAGTGAGCAGGTCGTAGGCACCGCCGTAGATATCGGCCACGGCTACGATAGTGTCGCCGGGGCGCAATACGGTACGGAACACGGCATCAATGCCGGCCATACCGCTACCGAAGGCGAAGCCGGCACAACCATGTTCTAACTCAGCCACGGTGTCTTCTAAAATTTTGCGCGTAGGATTACCCATACGCGAATAGCGGTATGGAATATCTTCGCCAATGGTGTGTACAGCGAACATGCTATTTTGGTAGATAGGTGGCATCACGGCACGGTTGTGCTCGTCCGGATTGTAGCTACTGTGGATAACTTCGGTATCAAAATGCATAGGATTCTCCTTTCAGATTGCCTTTACGGCCGCTGGTGGACAGTACAGCTATAGCAAAATTCCCATAACTGCTACACAGCAAAACAGATTGACAACGTAGGCAGCGAAGGACTTTAGCTACAGATACAAAAACAGCCGAGCAGTGTGGCTGGCTGTTTTTTCTTGGATTTGCAAAGCGCGTACTCTACAAAAATGTTCTGGCGGAAAGGAAGGGATTCGAACCCTCGATACGCTATTCACGTATACACGCTTTCCAGGCGTGCGACTTCAACCACTCATCCACCTTTCCAAGGTAATTCACGTAATTATACTAAAATGCCCACAGCAACGCAACCATTTTCTCCCCCTATCCCTGCCGACAATTTCCCGGCAGCAGCGAAAACCCTTCGCTCCGCAGTTGGCCGGCCTTTTCGCGCAGCGGGGTAAGCGGATACACTGTTTTCACTGCCACCAAACCATAAGCCGCGGCAGCTGCCGGCCACCAGCGGTTACCCGCCAACTCCATAAACCGCCACCGCTGCAACGCCCGACTGCTTTTCCACGGCGGCACATACGCCATAAACCGCCCTGTATCCGGCCTGAAGCCGGCCTCAGCCAGCATCCGCCGCACTTTCGGCAGCGGCAGCGCATGGGCGCGCAGGCCGAGTTGTTTTTCAGGTAGCCCGAAGCGCCACAGCGAATACGGATTAAACCCGCTGAGCACCAAACTGCCGTTGGGCACCAATATGCGGAAGCACTCCCGCAGCAATTCTTCCGGCTGCGCACACAATTCCAAACCATGCGGCAACAGCAAGGTCTGCACGCTACCCGACAACAGCGGCAGTTGTGGCAGTGCACACACCACGTCTGCCTGCGCCCTACCCCGCCCCAGCCGCAACACCTGATGCGGCCAGCAATCCCAGTTGCAGAGCGAGGTGGTCACGGTAACACCATATAAATTATCCGTATGCATGGCAAAAAACGCCTGCTCCGCCATTTTCAGGTAGCCCCCTGTAGCAGTGTTATCCAGCCATTCGGCCAACCTGTTTTCTTCTATCATGCCGCCTCCTCATTCTTCTGGCCATCATACCTATCAAACAAAATTTTGCAAAACACAGCACAAAGAAACCTGCCGAAAATGAGAGTTCGGGTGCACTCTCGTGTTATTATTTTATCTCTACGCATGCCGTGCCGGCAAAACGTTCAGCTGCGGCTTGACACGGCTTCCACCTAGCCCTTAATATCCAAAAAATTTTTAGCTAATCATAACGTTAAACCAAACGGACTCATTCCTCTGCCATGAGTAAATTCAAATTTCTTTCCCTAGCCATTTTAAGCCTGGGAATTCCAGCTTCTGCCCTCGCCCAAAACTATACACCGGAGCAGATTGCCGCCTCCATCACCAACCTCAACGCTGCCATTCTGCGTAATCCCAGCCAAGCCCGCCACAATAATCTGTGGAGCCGTATGCGGCAAGACTTCCGCATGAGCGAAGTCAATCCCGAAATCGTGCGCCGCCACGAAACCTACTTCAGCACCCGCAGTGCCTATTTCAACCGCACCGTGGAGCGCAGCCGCCCCTATCTTTACCACATTCTCTCCGAAGTGGAAAAGCGCAACATGCCCTCCGAAATCGCTCTGTTGCCGTTTATTGAGAGCGCATTCGTTACCAAAGCCCGTTCTCACGTGGGAGCCTCCGGCCTGTGGCAGTTTATGCCCGCTACCGGCCGCCACTACGGCTTGGCGCAAAACAATATTTACGACGGCCGCCACGACATCTACGCCTCCACCAACGCAGCACTGAACTATCTGCAATATCTGCATAATATGTTTGGCGACTGGTCGCTCGCGCTGGCTGCCTACAACTGGGGCGAAGGCAACGTGAGCCGCGCCGTAAACCGCGCCCGCAGCCAGGGGCTCGAGCCGGTGTATGAAAACCTCAATATGCCCAACGAAACGCGCAATTACGTGCCCAAGCTTCTGGCCGTGCGCAACCTCGTGAGCAACCCGCAAGTATTCGGCTTAAATCTTTCCAACATCGAAAACAAGCCCTATTTCGAAGCCATCAGCATCGATAGCCCGATAGATATCAACGCCATCACCCGTCTGGCCAACATCAGCCAAGCCGAATTCGAAGCGCTCAACCCCAGCTTCAAAGTGCCCGTGTTCCTGCCCGAAAACGGTCAGCGCAAACTGCTCTTGCCCGTAGGCGCAGTCAATGCTTTTGAGCGCAACCTGCGCAGTGCCCCCAAAGAATCCCTGCTCTCCTACGACATCCTGCACTCTGACGGTGCCACCACCCTCAGCGACATCGCCGACCGCAACGGCGTAAGCGTGGCCGACCTGCGCCGCACCAACGGCCTCAGCAGCAACACCATCCGTGCCGGTTTGCCTATTCTCGTGGCCAAAAACAGCCTGAACAACAGCCAGCTTGGCCGCGGCGTGCAGATGCTTGCCGACAACAAACCCGCCGGCGGCGACCCACTGGGCAACCTCATCCGTCGCAACAGCCAGAACGTAGCTGAACGCAACAGCATCGTGGCCGCTGCCAAACCGGCTGCCCAGCCTGTAACACCGCCCATCCCTGTTCAGGTAGCCTCACTCCAACCGGCCAACCCGCCCGAACCCGTCCATGCCCCCGTGCAGCAGGCGCAAAACCCAACTGCCCCTGCTACTTTTACCGCATTGGCTTCCAACGGCACCCGTTCCACCGAACCCGCACCCCGCGTGAACAGCTCGCCCGATATTCAGGTAGCCCCAGCTCAAACGGTTGTCCAAACAGCTGCCCAATCCGTAGACCAACCCGCCACGCCCAACAACATCCACAACCCAAACGACAGGCTACCTGAAACCGTTGAACTTGCCGACAACAGCAATCCCCAGCCCGACCCGTTGATGTCCTTGGCCGGCAACAGCAGCGCAGATAATACCAAGCCTGCCAATGAACCCGGCAGCAGCAGCGCCGCAGCCGCCGTGCGTGCTTCCTTAGCACAAACCGAAGCCCAGGAAACTCGCCGCCAAGCCCAAGCTGAGGTTCGCCGCGCCAACAATGCCGGCTTCGGCCAGCTGGCCGCCAACACCGGCAACAACCAACGCCGCGCTGCCCGACAAGAACAGCAGGCCAACCGCCGTGGCGCACAAACCGTAACCCACAAAGTGCGGGCCGGCGAATCACTGTATTCCATTGCCCGCCGCTACAACGTGAACGTGGCCGACCTCAGCCGCGTCAACAACCTGCACGGCAACAATATCCGCCCCGGCCAAGTATTGCATGTGAGCGCCAGCAGTAATCATCAGGCCGCTAACCGCTATGCCGACAACAAATCTAGCAGCCGCAACGACCGTAACAGCCGCACCGGCAACGATCGCAATGGCAGAAACAGCCGCCAGCAAACCATGTCCCACATCGTGCGCAGCGGCGATACCCTGCAATCCATCGCCCGCCGCTACAACACCTCCGTGGCCGACATCAAACGTAGCAACAACCTGAGCAACAGCGTGTTGCACCCCGGCCAAAAACTACGCGTGAGCAGCGGCACTTAACTTCTACGAAGAGCGCAACATTTTTCAGGTAGCCTCGATTAAGGCTACCTGAAAATATTTATATAGATTATCTAAATAGTTACCAACATCATCCATCAAACATGAATCTGCAAAAACGCCGCGAAATCTTCCAACGCCTGCACGACGCCAACCCCAACCCCACCACCGAGCTGGTGTTTCACAGCCCCTTTGAGCTGCTCATCGCCGTACTGCTTTCCGCCCAAGCCACCGACAAAGGCGTGAACAAAGCCACCGCCAAGCTTTTCCCCGTGGCCAACACCCCGCAGGCCATCCTTGATTTGGGCCTGGAAAAGCTGATGGAATACACCCGTACCATCGGCCTCTACCAAACCAAATCCAAACACATTATGCAAACCTGTCGCCTGCTCCTGGAAAAACATGGCGGCGAAGTGCCGGATACCCGCGAAGCGCTTGAAGCGCTGCCCGGCGTCGGCCGCAAAACCGCCAATGTCGTGCTCAACACCGCCTTCGGCCAACCGACCATGGCCGTGGACACCCATATTTTCCGCGTAGCCAACCGCATGAATCTCGCGCCAGGCAAAAACGTGCGCGAAGTGGAAGACAAACTCATGCGCTTCGTGCCCAAAGAATTCCTGCTCAATGCCCACCATTGGCTTATCCTACACGGCCGCTACACCTGCAAAGCGCAAAAGCCCCTGTGCCACGAATGTATCGTGTATGATTTGTGCGAATACAAAGGCAAAACGGTTTAAACCAATAAAACTCAGCCCTGTATGTTCATGGCCATGAGAGGCTACCTGAACATACAGGGCTTGGTTTTAGAGCGGATAGGTTTCAGGTAGCCTCCACTCGGTTGGAAGGCTACCTGAAACACAGTGGGCACGCTGTTGCCGCCTAGCAATCAACTTTCCGAACGAAAGAGGCGACGGATATCCTGCTCCAGCGTATCCAGCATTTCATAGCGTTTGCGGTACATAGAGCGTTTTTTGCTTTGCACTTCTTCCAGCGGCGTGCGCTCAATTTGAGTGGGCAGCCGCCAATAGCCGTTGGCATCGAGGCTGCCTTGGTTTTCCTGCCAGAAGGCATCGTAGTTGAACAGCAGGCGGCTGGAGTCATTCCAGCGGAATTTGGCCTGGCTTTTGTGTGGAATGCCGTAGAGCTCGCAGCCGAGTTCGGCAGCCATCAGCTTGAATACGTTCACCATCATAAACATCGGCCGCACGCCGTGCAGTTGCTTGGTGGTGTGGCGGATGAGCTCGGGGGCATCGCTGCTGTGCGGCCCTTGGATGGAGGTAATCAGCAGGCCGTTGGGCGCGATAAAGCTGAACACGGCATCGTAAATGCGGCTGCGCTCGGTGCTTTGCAGGCTCACTAAAAAGAAACCTTCCAACGGGTCTTTATGGTTGATATTCAAACTGATGGAGAGCTCGGGCGCGGGATGGTTGAGCACGACGGTGCGCTGTGTTACCAACTCTTGCCACTTGGCAGCGGAAGGTTTGCTTTGCGCCAAAGTGAAGTTGTTAATTACGGCCTGCAATCGCGCATCTTTGCCGAATCGGTTGTCGGCATAAGTATCCAGCACGGCGCGGGCGGCATAGGGATTGTGTTGGAAAATCGGTGCCCACATCGGATGCTGGTTGATGAAGGCGGTAAACTCTTCGCATTGCCGCCGCGCCAGTAGGCGTTGGATTTGGTCGCGCAGATACACCACCGCATATTTGCGAATGCCCCGTTCGCGCAAATTGGGATACTGTTCGTCGAAAGTGGGAAAGTGAAATAAATCAGACATAAGCATCCATATTATGTCAAACGGCGCTGGGCCGTTTGCGTAAAAAACAAAGCGATGCCGGGCAAAAACCGACCATCGAAAAGCGGTCAATCCTACCCGATTTGCCAACAGCCTTGCAAGGCTTGCCGCTGGGAATGAAGGCTACATGAAACCCTACTCTACCCTTTCAGGTAGCCTCAGTCTTGCTTCAAGCACAGCCACGCAATTATGATGCTGCCCATTCAGCCATTATTACCGTCCATTATGCACGCCACCCCGCTCACCACACCCCCGCTTGCCCCAAAAACCCGACAAGCGCTGCTTGAATTGGGCATAGCCGACACCGCCGATCTGCAACGCATTACGCCTGCCACCGCTTTCCTGCTGCTCAAAGCCAGCGGCCTCACCGTTACTGAATCCACGCTGTGGCAATTGGTATTGCTGGCCGAAGGGCGAGAAGGCTACCTGAACGAAACCGAACAAGCCGAATGGCGCGCCAAACTGCGTGCCCACCGCCCGGTTGCCCTGTTTCCGCCGCGAGAAGAAAGTGAACGCTGGATGCGGCAGGCTTTGCAATTAGCCGGGCAGGCCTTGGCCGCAGGCGAAGTGCCGGTGGGCGCGGTGGTGGTGCACCAGGGCGAAATCATCGGTCGCGGCGCCAATGCCTGCGTGGCCGAACACAGCGTGTGCTGCCATGCCGAAATCGCCGCGCTCACTGAAGCCGGCCGCCGGTTGGGCAACTACCGGCTGGACGGCTGCGATTTATACGTTACCCTCGAACCGTGCAGCATGTGCGCCGGCGCCATCATGCAATCGCGTATCCGCCGCCTGATTTACGCTGCTGCCGAGCCGAAAACCGGCGCTGCCGGCAGCATGCTCGACCTGTTTGCCAACAAACAGCTCAACCCACACACCGCCGTGCAAGGCGGCGTGTTAGCAGAGGAAAGTACGAGGCTGCTGCAACGTTTTTTTCAGGAGCGGCGGCAAAGATATAGTGGATTAAAATAGGAATGAATGGCACAAAGCGACGAGCCGCAGACAGCACAGGTAGTACAGCTAGGCGAGCTAACGCTTATTTTAATTCACTATAAATGCTAATTTGATATAAGCCCCAGCCTGCCGGCTACCTGAAAAGCAGTAGGCGGATAGCTTTCAGGTAGCCTTTAGTTGTACTTCGGCAGCTAGAGGCCTGACTTGAAATAAAACAGCCGGATAACCGTTCCCCCGATGTTGGAGAATTGCAG
This sequence comes from Eikenella exigua, assembly GCF_008805035.1. Lineage (NCBI taxonomy): Bacteria > Pseudomonadati > Pseudomonadota > Betaproteobacteria > Neisseriales > Neisseriaceae > Eikenella > Eikenella exigua. The sequence goes on from NZ_CP038018.1 coordinate 975,588, forward strand.
TTATACGGCTGTTGTTTCACCGTAATCGTTTCATACAGGAATGGAACAAAGCGGCGGGTCGAGGCCGCATTATTCCATTTGGAGCGACTATGTTTTCAGGTAGCCTACAGCCACCCAGCCACTCCATGCCACAACTACCATGCCACCCACAGGCTGACGCTCAACCCGGCCGCCAGCCTGAAACGCAGATGTTGCCGCAGACTCTTGAGCTGGTTGGCAAACAGCCTTATCACCAGCAAGTTCGGCCACGCCCAAGCCTAAGGCCAGCACCATCAGTGCACCATCCTCCGCTTTGCCGCTGCCCAGCACATACAGCGAAGCGCTGTATACCATGCCGTATGGCAGCCAACCCACAGCAGGCCAACGCCGAAGCAGGCAAGGGGTATTTTGGATGGGCAAGAGGCGGGTTAGAGCGGATTGAGCCGCCACACCAGCTGCCCGAGCTTTTCCACCTGCGCGACATAGGCGTTGAACCCGGCCAGGTACAGGCCGATAAAGGTGTAGCTGCCGATACGGCCGAGGTTCATCAGCACAATCAGTTTCACGCACCCCACCTGCGGCGGCAGCTGCAAAGCAAAGACAGTGCTCAAACCGCCACACATACCGGCGCAACGGCCGCCACCGAGAAAGCCGGTGGCGACAAAGGAGAGGAGTGTGAGGGTAGAGACCATGGCGTTGTTTTCAGGTATAGCTCAAGCGCTGATTTCTGCCTACAGCTCGTTGCCTGCTGAAGGGGAATAATTGCTTTGACTATAGCCGTTCGGTGGAAGCTGCCAAACGGCAATTCAAGCTACCTAAAAATGATTTCACAATTTTCAGGTAGCCTGTTGGCGAATGCATCGGGCAATCAAGCTGATTGCTTGGTACCGAAAATCTTGTCGCCGGCATCGCCCAAGCCAGGGATGATGTAGCCGTTTTCGTTGAGGTGGCTGTCGAGCGCGGCAGTGTAGATTTTCACGTCGGGGTGCTTGTCGTTCACCAGCTTCACGCCTTCCGGTGCGGCCACCAGCACCAAGGCAGTAATGTTGCGGCAGCCTTTTTTCTTCAGCAAATCAATGGTGGCCACCATCGAGCCGCCGGTGGCGAGCATCGGGTCGAGAATCATGGCCGGGCGTTTGTCCATTTTGCTCACCAATTTCTCGAAATAGGAAACCGGTTGCAGGGTTTCTTCGTCGCGCTGCAGGCCGACCACGCTGATCTTGGCAGTGGGCAACAGATCTAGCACGCCATCGAGCATACCCAAACCAGCACGCAAAATCGGCACCACGGTTACGGTTTTGCCTTTAATCTGCTGGCCTTCGATGCGGCCACACCAACCTTCGATGGCCAGCGGCTCGATTTCCAGATGGCGGCTGGCTTCGTAGGCCATCAGGCGGGCCAGCTCTTTTACCAAAGTACGGAATTGGTAGGTATTGCAGTTGGCTTTACGCATCAGGGTGATTTTGTGCTTGATCAGCGGATGATCGATAACGGTTAAGTTCATGGCTATGGTTTCCTTCATTTGATTTGGCGGGACGTATTTTAGCTTAACAGGCGGGCGGGAAAAAGCGGGGAGTATAATTTCTTCCTACAGCATTGGCTCGCCTGGTATTACATGCTGCTGACAGGGTGCATCCCCGCTTGAGCACAGCAAAAGGCTACCTGAAAATTTTCAGGTAGCCTCTTTATCATTTCAGTAAGCGAACCAGCTTACACTTCAATGATGACTTTCATGGCTTTGGTGTCGGCAGCGTGTGTGAACACGTCGTAGGCCTTTTCCATTTCGCTGAATTTGAAGCGGTGGGTGGCCAGTTTTTCCATCGGCAGCTTGCTGGATTCACAAGCTTTCAGCAGCATGCCGGTGGTATTGGCATTTACCAGGCCGGTGGTAACGGTGATGTTCTTAATCCACAGTTTGGCCAAATCGAACTCCACGGATTTACCGTGTACGCCCACGTTGGCCACATGGCCGCCTTCTTTCACCACTTTCTGGCAGATATCCCAAGTGGCAGGATAACCTACTGCTTCCATAGCGCAATCCACACCGCGGCCGCCGGTGATTTCCAAAATCTTGGCCACAGCGTCTTCTTTGTTAGGATTAATGGTGTGGGTGGCGCCCATTTCTTTGGCCATGGCCAGGCGGTTTTCGTCCATATCCACCACGATGATGGTGGCCGGAGAGTAGAACTGGGCAGTCAGCAGGCAGCCCATGCCCACGGGGCCGGCGCCAACGATGGCAATGGCGTCACCAGGTTTTACTTGGCCGTACTGCACGCCGATTTCATGGCCGGTGGGCAGTGCATCGGAGAGGAATACGGCCACATCGGTATTGAGGGTTTCGGGCAGGTGGTAGAGTGAATTGTCGGCAAACGGAGTACGCACGTATTCTGCCTGGGTGCCGTCGATCATGTAGCCCATAATCCAGCCGCCCTCTTTGCGGCAGTGGGCGTAGAGCTGTTTCTGACAGTTGTCGCAAATACCGCAGCGGCTCACGCAGGATACGATAACTTTATCGCCCTTTTTGAAGTCTTTAACGGCAGAGCCCACTTCTTCCACCACGCCGATGGCTTCGTGGCCGAGGATACGGCCTTCCCATTTGCCGGTTTTTTCGCGGGCAACAGCTTCGATTTCCGGGTTTTTACCTTTCATGATACCTAAATCCGTACCGCAAATGGTGGTTTTGGTAACGCGAATGATAGCATCAGTAGGATCAATGATAGTGGGAACCGGGCGATCTTCGAAGCGGACATCGTTTTCGCCGTAATAGGTCATGGCCTTCATGGTCTTGCTCATTAGACTCTCCTAATGTGTTTACCGATAAATAATCAGTTGTTGGGAAAGAATCCAGGGAATTCCGGATAGTCCATTATAATCTTTAATTCTTCCCTAATGGTCAAATTTTCCATTTAAAAAATTAGAGTTATATTATAACAATATCAGTTTGTGGAAATATTGTGTAAATAATAAGATAAGTTTCTATTTTAGAAGCGTTTACCGACAGCACAGATTAATCGAACTCTCGCTATGACGGTAGCCTATATTACCGTATTATCTTTTATTGTTATGGCTCACTGTTTGTATGGCTGCAACCATAGCTCTGTAAGCAGTGAATTGCTTTAGCTATAACATTAAAAGACTACCTGAAAACCCAATACTTGCCTCTCACAAAATACAAAACAGCCTCTATTCCAACTGAACGGAGGCTGTTTCTATACAAACAAAATTACACTTTAGCAGCCGCAGCCACTTCAGCAGCGTAATCTACTTCTTTTTTCTCGATGCCGTCTCCCACTTTGAAGCGGACGAAGTTCACGATCTCAGTACCCCGTTGTTTCAGGAACTGCTCAACAGTTTGATCAGGGTTCATCACGAAGGGTTGACCCAGCAGCGTTACTTCAGCCAAGAATTTCTTCACGCGGCCTTCCACCATTTTGGCGGCGATTTCGGCGGGCTTGCCGGAAGCAATCGCCTGCTCGGTGTAGATGTGACGCTCTTTAGCCACCACTTCGGGATCAACCTGCTCGGCAGAAATGCATTGTGGCTTAGAAGCCACGATGTGCATGCCAACGTGGCGGGCAGTGGTCTCATCGCCTTTGTACTCCACCAGCACGCCTTCAGTGGCGGCAGCACCATGGATGTAGGTGGTGAGGCTGTTGGCAGCTTCGATGATTTCAAAGCGGCGTACAGAAATGTTTTCGCCCAATTTGGCAATCACGGCTTTGCGCTCGCCTTCCACCAATTCGGCCAGGGCTTCAACAGTGGCCGGTTTTTTCTCAGCAGCAGTTTTGGCTACGGATTGGGCAAAGGCGATGAAGCCGGTGTCTTTGGCCACGAAGTCGGTTTCGCAGTTCACTTCCACCAAAGCGCCAACTTTGCCTTCAATAGCATAAGCCAACACGCCTTCAGCAGCGGTACGGCCGGCCAGCTTGCTGGCTTTAGCGCCGGATTTAATACGCAGGATTTCTTCAGCTTTGGCCATGTCGCCATCGGCTTCCACCAGGGCTTTTTTGCATTCCATCATGCCCAAGCCAGTGGCGGCACGCAGATCAGCAACCATTTTTGCGGTAATTGCAGACATTATTTACTCCTGTTTTATTGAGAAACGCGGCCGGATGCCGCGCTTTGGATAAATTGAAGGCTACCTGAAAGGCCGGATTGGGCGTCCGCTTGTTGAAGCGGTGTGTTCAGGTAGCCTCATGCGGATCGGCTTAGGCAGATTCAGCTTCGTCGGCAGCAGCCTGCTGTGCGGCGGCTACGGTTTCAGCCAAGGCCTGGTTTTTACCTTCCAATACGGCATCAGCGATACCGCGGCAGTACAGACGGATGGCTTTGGCGGAGTCGTCGTTACCAGGGATAACGTGTTTCACGCCTTCCGGATCGTTATTGGTATCCACCACGCCGATTACCGGAATACCCAGTTTGCCGGCTTCGGTCAGCGTACCTTTTTGGTAGCCGGTATCAATCACGAAAATGGCGTCGGGCAGGCCTTTCATGTTTTTAATGCCGCCGAGTGAACGTTCCAGCTTTTCCACTTCGCGTTGAATGGTGAGTAGTTCTTTTTTGTTGTAACCGCTGGCTTCAGCATTTTCCAAAATGGCAGCTTTTTCTTCCAAGCGTTTGATAGACTGCTTAACGGTTTTGTAGTTGGTCAGCATACCGCCCAACCAGCGGTGATCCACATAGGGCATACCGGCACGGGTGGCTTCTTCACGCACGATATCACGGGCTTGGCGCTTGGTGCCGACAAACAGAATGGTGCCTTTGTTAGCAGCCAAACGGCGAACGGCGTCTTGCGCTTCCTGGAACAGGGGCAGGGTTTTTTCCAAGTTTACGATATGGATTTTGTTGCGGGCGCCGAAAATGTATTGTTCCATTTTCGGGTTCCAGTAACGGGTCTGATGACCGAAGTGAACACCTGCTTCCAACATCTGGCGCATAGTAATCTGAGACATTTATTTTCCTTACAAAGGGTTATAGCAAACATCAATGCACACAGAATCTCAAAACCGAGACACCCTTTGGTGCAAGATGCGAGCGTTAAGATAAAAAAGAAACAGCTTTCAAAACGAAAGCTGCGGGATTATAGGAGAAAAGTGTTATTTTGGCAAGGCTTCCCTACCCTGCTTTTCTTCCTGTTTGAGGCGTTTGTTGCGCAAACGGATATAAACCACCCAAAACGCAAACAACGTGGGCAATATCGTCCACACCACCAAATAAATCAGCATCCGCGCCAACGATGGCTGAGCGAGGGCAAACACCAGGGTAACAAAAAATATAGCCGATAAAAACAATGCGCCACATGGTGTCTTTCTGATAGGACTACCTGAAAACAGGATTGATATTTTCAGGTAGCCTCATGCCTACTGCTACGGTAGCTGATATTCCTGCCCGTCTGCAGTAAGAAGTTTGGGCTGGCAGTTATCGTTAATCACTGTTTCGTCAATCACTACTGTTTTCACCTGTTCTTTGATATCTGGCAGGCGGAACATGGTTTCCAACAGAGCGTGCTCCACAATCGAACGCAGGCCGCGCGCGCCAGTTTTGCGCTGCATAGCAAGTTTGGCGATACTGCACAGAGCAGACGGCTGCACCTTCAGCTCCACCCCCTCCATTTCAAACAGCGTTTGATATTGTTTCACCAAGGCATTTTTCGGTTCTGTCAGAATGCTGATAAGTGCTTCTTCATCCAACTCAGCCAGTGTGGCAATCACCGGCAAACGGCCAATCAGCTCAGGAATCAGGCCAAATTTAATCAAATCCTCCGGTTCAACAATTTCAAACAGTTCAGTAACGTCGGCATCTTCATCTTTGCTGTGCACCGAAGCGCCGAAGCCGATACCGCCCTTTTCCGTACGCTGGCGAATAACCTTTTCCAAGCCGGCAAACGCGCCGCCGCAGATGAACAGGATATTGGTGGTATCCACCTGAATAAAATCCTGATTCGGGTGCTTGCGTCCACCCTGCGGCGGCACGGACGCCACCGTGCCTTCAATCAGTTTCAACAAAGCCTGTTGCACACCCTCGCCGGATACATCGCGGGTAATCGATGGATTGTCGCTCTTGCGCGATATTTTGTCGATTTCGTCAATATAGACAATACCTTTCTGCGCCTTCTCCACATTAAAATCGCAATTACCCAAGAGCTTGGTAATAATCTGCTCCACGTCCTCGCCCACATAACCGGCTTCGGTAAGCGTGGTGGCATCGGCCATGACAAACGGCACGTCCAAACGCCGTGCCAAGCTTTGCGCCAGCAAAGTTTTACCTGAGCCGGTGGGGCCGATGAGCAAAATGTTGGATTTGGCCAACTCTACATTATCGCCCTCTTTCGGATGCCGCAGGCGTTTATAGTGGTTGTACACCGCTACCGCCAGCACCTTTTTGGCCTGTTCCTGGCCGATAACGTGCTGGTTCAAATTGCTGACAATTTCAGCCGGCGTGGGCAACCTGTCTTCGCCGGAGTGCGTTTCGCCATCCGCTGTACCCTCGCTGTGGATCATGTGGCTGCAGGTGTCGATACACTCGTTGCAAATCAATGCATTATCGCCTTCAATCAGGTTTTTTATTTCGTTTTCCGATTTGCCGCAGAAAGAACAGTATCGGGTTTCGTTGCTCATTTGGTGTGATTCCGCAATGTAATATGTTGTGCCGTAAGAAGATGGCGAAATGCGAAAGTATATAGGGGAATCCTGCGCACATCAACGCAGACACTGCCGCCATCAGTGCTATATCCCTATTATTATCTTCATAGCAAAACCTGCCCTTTACAAAAATTCTTTTACACTATCTAGGGTTTACAAACTTGTATTTTTTATCCACAATGAGCAGGTTTTTATTTTTACCGTTAAAACAGATATTTGCCTGCTGCAACAGTAAACCGCCTGATGGCATTGGAACACAACAGACTGATAGGTAACAAAATTGTTTGCAATTAAAAAGACTTGGCTGATTTTGGCCACCGGATTGAGCCTGGCCTTGGCCAGCCTGCCCGCCGCCGCGCAAGACGACATCGATGTGCTTGGCCAGTTCCTTGAACAAAACCTGCCCGTGCAAGACGACCCGCTTGGCACTTTCCTCAGCAGCCGTCCGGCTGAACGGGTGGAAGCCCAGGCTGCCGTAGCCGGGCCGCTGCTCACTTCGCAATCTGCACTGATTATGAATGGCCGCAGCGGCGAGATTCTGTATCAAAAAGGTATCGACCAAGTTCGCCCCATCGCTTCCATTTCCAAGCTGATGGCTGCTATGGTGGTGCTGGACGCCCGCCAGAACATGAATGAAACCCTGGAAATTACCGAAGCCGAAATCGACCGCCTCAAAGGCACCGGTAGCCGTCTTTCTGTGGGCACCACCCTCACCCGCCGCGAAATGCTGCACCTGGGTCTGATGAGCAGCGAAAACCGCGCCATCCACGCTCTTGCCCGCAACTATCCCGGCGGCCTGCCTGCCTTCATGAGCGCCATGAACCGCAAAGCGCAGAGCCTCGGCATGCAGCAAACCCGTTTCTACGACCCCACCGGCCTTGATTTCCGCAATGTATCCACTGCGCGTGATTTAAGCCTGATGGTGCGTGCTGCCCACGAATACCCGCTGATTCGCCAATTCTCCACTTCCAATTCCGGCTCCGCCCAAACCAGCAACGGCCGAGTGCAGCAATACCGCAACTCCAACGCCTTGGTGCGCGAAGGTACTTGGAATATCTCTTTACAGAAAACCGGCTACATCCGCGAAAGCGGCCGCTCCATGGTGCTGTATGCCAACGTACAGCGCCAGCCGCTGATTATCGTGCTGCTCAATTCCCCCTCGCCCACCACCCGCGTAAACGATGCGCGTGCGATTCAAAACTGGGTGAACGGCCGCGAAATTTAAGCCTAATCGGCTTTTTGCATACGCAATATAAAGGCTACCTGAAAATAGATACTTTACTTTTTCAGGTAGCCTGTGGTGTATGATGGGGTTCAGGCAGCCTGATTTGAGGCTGCCTGAAAACGTACGCTTTAACGAAATTAAAATAGTTTATTATTTTTCAGCCAGCTATGCTTTTTCAGGCAGCCCGATGAACGCGCGGTAGGCGGCAGAAAATCCATCAGCATGGCTCAAAAACGGGATGTGCGCGGCCTTATCAATCAGCAGCAGGCGGCCGTTTGGTAGGTGGCGGTACAGGTATTCGCCCATACGTGGCGGGGTGATGCCGTCTTTGCCGCCGAACACGAGCAACACAGGGCACTGCACCTGCGGTAGCAACGCGCGGGCATCGGTGCGCAGCACGGCATCCAGCGCGGCTTGCAGGCCGGGCGGCACGCCGTGGCGGATGATCTCCGGCAACACTTCATCAGCAAGGTGGGTGCGTTCGGGGATGTGCAAAAATTGCAGCTGCAAAAACTGGCGCATATATTTGGCAAAATCTTGGACAAACAGCGGTATCATCTTGCCCAGAGCAGGTTTGGCCAAACCCTCGGGATAATCCGGCGTGGCGGTGAGGCGAGCGAAACTGGCGGTGAGGCACAGGCTGCGCACTTTTTCGGGATGACGCGCAGCCATATGCAGCGCCACCAGCCCGCCGAGCGACCAGCCGAGCAGGTGTGTAGGCTCGTTTAACTGTGCCGCCAGCGAGTCGGCCACCACGGCCACATCGAACGTGCCGTCAAATCCAGCCGTACCGTGGCCGGGCAAATCGGGCGCGGCAACGCGGCATTCGGGCAGGCCGACAGCCAGCAGGTCGAAAATATGGTGGTTGGCCGCCCAACCGTGCAACAGCATAACATTTACGGAATCAGACATATGGCACTTTCAACTTGGTTAGTTGGGCAGTGGCAGCGTTTTAGCTCCGCAGAACCTCGCTTCGCTCGTTTTAAGGCAGCCTCCAGCCAGGGCAAACGCTGCGTATTATGCCATGAATTATCCGGCAGCCAGGCATTGTGCGGCGGCTGCACGGCGGATTTGCACTGTCTGCGGCCGGATGCGCGCCGCCGCTGCCCATTGTGTGCCGGCATTTCTGCTTCCGGCCTACCATGCGGCCACTGCCAACGCAAACCGCCGCCGCAAACCCTGCTCCATGCCGCCTTCGCCTACCGGCCGCCGCTGAGCAATCTGCTGTACGCCTACAAATTCCTCGGCCGCAACGATTTATATGCCGCCTTAGCCGAGCTGATGCTGGCCGAGCCGCCCGTGTGGCCGACTCCGCCGGATTTAGTGGTGGCTGTGCCATTGAGTGTGCGGCGGCTGCACAAGCGCGGTTTCAACCAAAGCCTGCTTCTGGCCGAGGCCATAGCCAAGCACCTGAATCTGCCGTTATTACCGCCATTTGCAGTAACCCGCTCCCACCGACCGGCACAAAGCACCCTGCCCCGAAATGAGCGTGCCAAAAACGTGTGCGGCATTTTTCAGGTAGCCTCAGCAGCGGATGTAAAGAACCGTCATGTGCTGTTAATCGACGATGTTGTTACCAGCGGTGCAACAATTGGCGAACTTGCCCGAACTTTACAGCGGGCGGGGGCTGCAGCGGTTTATGGTTGGGTGTTCGCCCGCGCCGAATGAAAAGATAATTGACGTAGTTACCCTGCTGCGGCATCATGCCGCGCATCGTCCTAACGGCTGGTTTGTTGCAAATCAGCCTTATTTGTTTGAATTTCGCTGCATATCGCTTCATGTTCAGCATTGTTTTATACCAACCCGAAATCCCGCCCAACACCGGCAACATCATCCGTCTGTGCGCTAACAGCGGCGCTGATTTGCATTTGGTGAAGCCGCTGGGTTTCCCGTTGGATTCAGCCAAAATGAAGCGTGCCGGGCTCGATTATCACGAATTTGCCCGTATCAGCCTGCACGAAACCTTTGAAGATTGCCTTGCCGCCTTGGAAGGGCGCCGTATATTCGCGCTCACCACCAAAGGCCGCACCCGCCCCGACCAAGCTGAATTCCGGCCGGACGATGTTTTCTTGTTTGGCCCAGAAACCCGCGGTTTGCCGGCAGCAATCCTCGAAAGGCTACCTGAAAACCAAAAATTGCGCCTGCCCATGCTACCCGGCAGCCGCAGCATGAACCTTTCCAACACGGTGGCCGTAATGCTGTATGAAGCATGGCGGCAAAATGGCTACCGAGGCGGTATCTAACCGCCAACAACCCCATCCACTCAAGAAACGGAGTCTATTTTGGCTAAATTGAAAAATGCCTTCTTTATCGGCATCACTGCCGCTATCGGTCTGTGTACCGCCCTAATTAACACCGCCGCTGCCGAACCCAAAGCCGCAACGGCCAAGCCCGCCGCCCGGCAGCATTACCACAGCCGCGGCAGCATTCATTTAAACGCCGTCGCCAAACCCGAACGGCTTCACCAATCCGCCAACCGCAGCTACCAAGTACGCGGTGTGCGCTATACCCCGATGACCAATGTGCGCCAATTCACTCAAACCGGTCGCGCATCCTGGTATGGCCGCCAATTCCACGGCCGCCTTACTGCTTCCGGCGAGCGCTACGACATGAACCTCATGACCGCCGCCCACAAAACCCTGCCCATCCCCAGCTATGCCCGCGTAACCAATCTTTCCAACGGCAAAAGCGTGGTGGTGCGCATTAACGACCGTGGCCCCTTCCACAGCAGCCGCGTAATCGACGTATCCCAATCTGCCGCCCGCCAGCTCGGCTTCATCAATGCCGGCACCGCCAACGTGCGCATCGAACAAATCCTGCCCAGCCAGGCACGCGCCGAGGCCGAAACCCAGCAGCCCGCTGCCAAACCAGCCGGCAATATTTATGTGGACTTGCGCCACTTCAACCAGCGCAAAGCCGCCCATGACTACGTAGTACAAACCACCACCCGCCTGCGCCACGCCAACAATACCAGCCAACAGGTATTCATGGTGCCGCAGCGCAACGGCGGCTTCCTCGTCCGCATGGGACCATTCACCCACCAAGACAAGGCCGATCAAACCAAGGCTGTGGTTACTACCGAACTATAAGCGCCAACTATCGGCAAACAGGCTACCTGAAAACGCAGCGCAGCGAAGTTTCTGCGAAGCTAAACTTTCAGGTAGCCTGTTTCTTATCCGCCACTGCTCAAAATAGCCTAATCAAGAACAATTCTTGTCTTGCCAAACCATCCGGCTTATGATTAAATGTTATGATATAACATTTGAAAGGCTGTTTATGAAACCAAATATCCACCCCGAAAACTACCGCACTGTTCTGTTCTTTGACAGCAGTGCCAACGAAGGCTGGCTCATCCGCTCCTGTGCCCCCACCAACAACACCATGCAATGGAAAGACGGCAAAGAATACCCCGTATTTATGCTCGATACCTCTGCCGCCTCCCACCCCGTTTATACCGGCCAGCAACGCGAGCACAGCAAACAAGGTCGCGCCAGCGCATTCAACCAACGTTACGGCAGCATGATGTCTGCCCTGAAAAAGGATAACTGAAATGCAAGTCCTCTCCTCCCTCAAAACCGCCAAAACCCGCCATCGCGACTGCCAAGTGGTGCGCCGTCGGGGCAAAGTGTACGTGATCTGCAAAAGCAATCCCCGCTTCAAGGCTCGGCAGCGTTAAACCAGATCTCGACTAAACAATAGGCTACCTGAAAGCCATTTCCGCGAAGCCAACACCTCTTTCGACAACGCCCATTTTCCGATTCCGATTCAACACGCATAGACCGTTGTCGAATCTAAGGTTTCTTGCAAACCCGGCGTTGGCTTCGCGGAAATGGCTTTCAGGTAGCCTTTCTGTTTTCACTGTAAAACACAATCATGCCGTGGCATCAAACCAGCCCCTATCCCGTCAATAAATTCAATCCCCTTCCCGCAAAGCCCTCGTTTATTCCACCGCAAACGCGTATAATGCGCCACTTTTACTAAGTCATTCCTACGGGATAGACATGAGCGAGCAAACATCGTCAGAAAGCAGCGGCATCGGCAAAGCCATCAAGCGCTACCTGATTACCGGCCTCCTGGTCTGGCTGCCCATCACCATCACCCTGTGGGTGGTCACCTACATCGTTTCCACCACCGACCACCTCTTCAACCTGCTGCCCACCCAATGGCAGCCGGAGAGCTACCTCGGCTTCAACATCCCCGGCCTCGGCTTCATCCTAGCCATCGTTGTGTTGTTTGTAACCGGTGTGCTCGGCGCCAACGTGCTCGGGCGCAAAGTGATTGAAGGCTGGGATTCACTCCTGGGTCGGATCCCTGTGGTGAAATCCATCTATTCCAGCGTGAAAAAAGTGTCCGAGAGCCTGCTCTCCGACAACAGCCGCTCGTTCAAAACCCCCGTGCTCGTGCCCTTCCCGCAGCCCGATATTTGGACGATTGCCTTCGTATCCGGCAGCCTTTCCGAAGCATTGCAACAAGGGCTACCTGAAAACGAAGAATACCTCTCCGTATACGTGCCCACCACACCCAATCCCACCGGCGGCTACTACATCTTCGTGCGCAAACAAGACGTCCGCCCCTTGGCCATGAGCGTGGACGAAGCGTTGAAATATGTGATTTCGTTGGGCATGGTTGCCCCAGATAAAATATTATCTAAGGTATTACCTGAGGCGATAGCTACAAATGACATAGATCTTTTGAAACATAAGAATCGATTATAATTAATAAGTATAAATAATATTATGCTACACATAGTTCAATATAAATTATTTGACTTATATCTTAAAAAAGAATTTTTTCGTTTCAATAAAGAAAACCCTCCTTTTGAAACAAATCTGAATAATTACATACCTAATAATATTGATTTAAGTAGTGTAATACGCTGGCACGACTGGAGTGATCACAGTTTTAAATTCATTTCTAATTATGGGAAAGCTACTGGTTTTTCATTTAAGGATAAAAAATATCAATTATGCAAATTATCATTAAAAGAATTTAGCCTTCTTGTAGAAAAAAAGATAATAGATAATTGGCAATGTGAAATTCAAGTTGTACAAGGATTAGCCGCCTCAAAATCCAAATTATCAGAATTTTCCAATCTAGATGAAATGGTTGAAAAGAATTCAAGAGAACTAATTTATCCAATCAGCTTGGAAACATTAGAAAAAAACTTATCCCATAGAGAATCTAATATTTTTCATGAAGACCCTACCGATTATTTTACAATTTACCAATGGAATAAGAAGCTATTCTTAATAAATTCCGGGGGTTCCCATCACTTCGCAGCAGCACGTTATCTTGCCAGACGCCTAAACAAGAAGATAACTTTATCAGGTAAACTATACTATTATAAATTTAATCAAAATATAATTAATTTACTTGAAAATAAATTTGATATATTTATTCTATCTTGGCCAAATATTGAACTTAGTAATCTGCATAAATTTCTAAAAAAACTGAGAATTGAATACTTCATTAGATATATGCCACAACCAATTACGGATAAGTTCTTACTTTTATTGTTACCTAAAAATACTAAAAATACCAAAATAGCAGAATTATTAAGAGGAAATAACTACTTAGATTTCACTGCATATATTAAAAATTTAGCTAAATATCATAACCCTATATATCATCAATAACCCTACAACCCAATGTTATAAAAGGAATAAATTTATGCGTACCAACTACTGCGGCTTAATCAGCGAGCAATACTTAGACCAAACCGTAACCGTCAAAGGCTGGGTGCACCGCCGGCGCGACCACGGCGGCGTGATTTTTATCGATCTGCGCGACCGCGAAGGCATCGTCCAAGTCGTCATCGATCCCGACACGCCCGAAGCGTTCAAGCTGGCCGATTCCGCCCGCAACGAATACGTTTTGAGCATCACCGGCCGCGTGCGCAACCGCCCCGAAGGCACCACCAACGACAAAATGGTGTCCGGCAAAATCGAGATTTTGGCCAAAGAAATCGAAATCTTGAACCCCGCCGCCACGCCGCCGTTCATGATTGACGACGAAAACATCAGCGAAACCGTACGCCTGCAAAACCGCGTCATCGACCTGCGCCGCCCCGTAATGCAGCGTAACCTGCGCCTGCGCTATCAGGTAGCCATGGGCGTGCGCCGCTATTTGGATGCACAAGGTTTCATCGACATCGAAACGCCGATGCTGACCCGCTCTACCCCCGAAGGCGCACGCGATTACCTCGTTCCGAGCCGTGTGCATCCGGGCGAATTCTTCGCGCTGCCGCAATCGCCGCAGTTGTTCAAACAACTGCTGATGGTGGCCGGTTTCGACCGCTACTACCAAATCACCAAATGCTTCCGCGACGAAGATTTGCGTGCCGACAGGCAGCCTGAATTCACCCAAATCGACTTGGAAACCTCGTTCCTGAACGAGGATGAAATCATGGACATCACCGAAGGCATGGCCAAACAGGTGTTCAAAGACGTGCTGGGCGTAGATTTGGGCAAATTCCCCCGCATGCCCTATTCCGAAGCCATGTTCTACTACGGCTCCGACAAACCCGATATGCGCATCAGCCTGAAATTCACCGAGCTGACCGATTTGATGAAAACGGAAGAGTTCAAAGTGTTCCGTGGCGCAGCCGATATGAAAGGCGGCCGCGTAGTTGCCCTGCGCGTGCCCAACGGCGCGAAACTCAGCCGCAAGGAAATCGACGAATACACCCAATTTGTCGGCATCTACGGCGCGAAAGGCTTGGCCTACATCAAAGTGAACGATGTAAGCAATTTGAGCAACGGCGAAAACAGCGGTTTGCAGTCGCCCATCGTCAAATTCTTGTCTGAAAGCAGCCTGCAGGAAATCATCCAACGCACCGGCGCGCAAAACGGCGACATCATCTTCTTCGGCGCGGACAAAGCCAAAGTGGTGAACGAAGCCATCGGCGCATTGCGGATTAAAATCGGCAAAGAACACGGCGCAGACAACGGCTACTTCGTAGACGAATGGAGACCGCTGTGGGTGGTGGATTTTCCCATGTTCGAATACGACGAGGAAAACGACCGCTGGGCCGCTATGCACCATCCGTTCACCTCGCCCAAACCCGGCCATGAAGACCTGATGGAATCTGATCCTGAAAACTGCTTGGCCCGCGCCTACGATATGGTGCTCAACGGCTGGGAAATCGGTGGTGGTTCGATCCGTATCCACCGCGCCGACATTCAGGAAAAAGTGTTTGCCGCACTGAAAATCACGCCTGAAGAGCAGCAAAACAAATTCGGCTTCCTGCTGGACAACCTGAAATTCGGTGCGCCGCCGCACGGCGGTTTGGCATTCGGCCTCGACCGTTTGGTGGCCTTGATGGCTCAAGCCGAATCCATCCGCGATGTGATTGCCTTCCCGAAAACACAACGCGCGCAAGACCTGCTGGTGGACGCCCCCAACCATGTGGACGAGCTCCAACTGCGCGAACTGCACCTGCGCCTGCGTCAAAAGCAAACCAAGCAGAAAGAAGCGTAAACAGCCAAACACACAGCCTGAAAACACCGCAGTTTTCAGGCTGAATTTTATTCTGGCTATAGTGCTTGCCGCTGCAGTTTTGGGACGGGATAGCCAAAGCAATTATGGCTGCATACGAAACAAACCAACACTGCAGGAAAAAATTAGTACTTTGGCTATGGCCTTCGGTTAGAGTACAATACCAACAGCAAACTACTGTTATATAAAATATTAAACCACCCCACTTATGAAATGCCCCTTCTGTCACCATAACAACACCCAAGTAATCGACTCCCGCCTGCTGGAAGAGCAAAACAGCATTCGCCGCCGCCGCCGCTGCGCTGCCTGCGATCGCCGCTTCAGCACCTACGAAACCGTAGAGCTGCGGATGCCGCAGATTATCAAGAACAACGGCGAGCGCGTTATGTTCGATCCGCTCAAACTGCAAACCAGCCTGCAACGCGCCCTGCACAAACGCCCTATTTCTGCCGAAGCCATCGAACACACCGTGCACGAAATCGAAGAGTGCCTGTATAAAACCGGCAGCAAAGAAGTGCCCTCCCGCCTGATTGGCGAATTAGTGATGGAACGGCTTGCCAAGCTCGACCAAGTGGCCTATGTGCGCTTTGCCTCCGTGTATAAAAGCTTTAAAGACGTGGCCGAATTTACCCGCACCGTGGCCGGGCTGGAACGCACCGACCATTCCTAGCCTCATCCCCGCAATGCTGCGCAAAATCCTGCAAACCCGCTGCGCCATACAGCCCGTTTTGCTATACTGCGCCCCGTTTACGTTTACTGACTCCAAGGAAAACCCATGAATCACTCCTGCACATCCCTGCTTCTGCTTGCCCTTTCAGGTAGCCTCTTGTTAGCCGGCTGCAACCAACAGGCTGAAACCTCCGTGGTTGCCCCCAGCGCCAGCGAAGTAGCTGCTGCTTCAGCAACTGCTGCCGCATCTGCCGCCGCACAAAATCCCAGCCAAACCCTGGCTACTGAAGACGGCGTTATCAGCCTCACCGTAAACGGCCATTTTGAAGACAAATCAGCCGAAGCCGCCCAATATGTCGACGGCGCTGACAGCAATAAAATCAGCCTGCTGCAATACGATGCCGACCAAGACATCGCCGTCACCATCAGCAACTTCGGCGCCCCCAAACAGCCGGCCGAAGCCTACTTCGCCAAACTGAGCGAAAGCCTGAAAGCCGACCAAAGCCTGAATGACACCGTCGTGGATACGCCTGCCGACCAGCGCATGGGCTACCGCTTCAGCCACGGCCAAGACGATAACGCGCTCAACGAAAGCTGCGTGACCGTGTATGCCAAAAACCTCTACACCGTCTGCGCCACCAGCAGCACTGCCTCCCTCCCCGAGCTGGATGCCCTGCTGAAAAACCTCACCGTGAAACAATAAGCCATACCCAATCCGCCAACCTGCTCAAGTTTGGCGGATTTGCTTCTCCTGCATGGCAAGTTTTCAGGTAGCCCTCGCAAGCGTGAAGGCTACCTGAAAATTCATCCCCAACAGATTGAAAACGGGCTCATGCAGCTTGCTACGCAGCCAGCATCCAGCCAGCCATTTGCAGCATGGCATAGTTGATGATGCCTGCTTAATCTATGTGCTTGAGGCTACCTGAAAACCTAAACCGATTTTCAGGTAACCTCTTCATTCCACAAACTGCGCTATACTGCCGTACCTGTTTTCTGTTTCCCACCATGCTCACCGACACCCACTGCCACCTCGCCGACTCCGCGCTTGCCGGCCGGCTACCTGAAATCACCGCTGCTGCCCAAGCCGCAGGGGTGCGGCGTTTTATTGTGCCAGCGGTAACCGAAGCGGATTTCGATGCCGTCTGCCAGCTGCATGCCCCGCCAACATATTATGGCGCGCTTGGCCTGCACCCGTGGTTTGCCGAAAGCTTCCAGCCCGGCTTAATCAGCCGCATCGCCGAATGCCTGCAAGCACAGCCGGGGCTGCTGGTGGGCGAAATCGGGCTGGATTATTACGGTGATCGCAAGCACACCCGTGCCGCGCAAACTGCCACCCTGCTCGCCCAGCTCGACTTAGCACAGCAATTTAGCCGCCCCGTGCTGCTACACCATGTACGCGCGGCTGCCGATGTGGTTGCTGCGCTTAAGCACAGCGGTTTCCGCAGCGGCGGCATTGCCCATGCGTTTTCAGGTAGCCTCGAAGAAGCCCGTGCCTTTATCCATTGCGGCCTGCTTCTCGGCATCGGCACACTGGTGCTCAACCCGAATGCCCGCAAAGTGTGTACCGCTGCCGCAGCGCTACCGCTGGAACACTTGGTGCTGGAAACCGATAGCCCGTTTATGCAAATAGCTAGTGCAGGAGAAAACACGCCCGCCAATGTGTGGCAGGTGGCAGAAACCGTAGCAGCCTTACGCGGCATCAGCACCCAAGAGGTAGCTGCAGCCACCGAGCAAAATGTGAACCGTCTGCTGTCTTTCTCTTAAGTTCAGATGACCGAAATCTCAAGCATCCAAACTTAGAAAATTGATTTGAATAATTGGCCAGAAACCATAAAGCTTGTCCATTTATTACTTTCTGCCGGTTTCGGTGGATAAGACCTCCTGTTTCACACATTCAATCTGTTGATTTAGATACATTTAAAATCAAATCAAGCAGGTACATTTTCATTTTTTACCACCATCAGCCAGGCCACAGCGCTTTTCAAATTTTTCAAAAAACCAAGACAATTCATTCATTTAAATCATCCTATCGAAAACAGGGCAAATAGAGTAGAATTCTATACGCGATGGTGGTTTTTCAGAATTATTTTCTACTATCTGTATTGCGGCAACCACTAAAAGGCCATTTCGCCAAACCAAATCTATATCTCGTTTTTAATCAAATAATAGGAGTACTTTATGAGCGATTTGAATACCCTGTTTCAACAAATCAAACAGCGTGATCCCGAACAGGCCACCTTCCACCAAGCCGTAGAAGAAGTTTTCGGCAGCCTTGCTCCTTTCCTCTCTAAAAACCCTCAATACACCAAACACAACCTGCTCGCCCGTATCGTGGAGCCAGAGCGCGTGATTATGTTCCGCGTTTCCTGGGTAGACGATAAAGGCCAAGTGCAGGTAAACCGCGGCTACCGTGTGCAAATGAACTCCGCCATTGGCCCCTATAAAGGTGGCCTGCGCTTCCACCCCACCGTAAACCTTGGTGTACTCAAATTCCTGGCCTTCGAACAAGTGTTTAAAAACGGCCTAACCACCCTGCCCATGGGCGGTGGTAAAGGCGGCTCTGATTTCGACCCCAAGGGCAAGAGTGAGGGTGAAGTGATGCGCTTTTGCCAAGCCTTCATGACTGAGCTTGCCCGCCACATCGGCGCCGATCTAGATATACCCGCCGGCGACATCGGCGTGGGCGCACGCGAAATCGGCTATCTCTACGGCCAATACAAACGCGTGCGCAACGAATTCACCTCCGTGCTCACCGGCAAAGGTTTGAGCTACGGCGGCAGCCTGATCCGCCCCGAAGCTACCGGCTACGGCACCGTGTATTTCACCGAAAGCATGCTCAAAACCCGCAAAGACAGCATCAAAGGCAAACGCGTGGTAATCTCCGGCTCCGGCAACGTGGCGCAATTCGCCGCCCAAAAAGCCCTGCAGCTGGGCGCAAAAGTGCTCACCGTGTCCGATTCCGGCGGCTTCGTCAAATTTGCCGACGGCGGCATGACCGAAGCCCAATGGCAAGCATTGGCCGAACTGAAAAACGTACGCCGCGAACGCCTTTCCGTGTACGCCAAAGAGCAAGGTTTGGAATACCACGAAGGCAAACGCCCGTGGCACGTGCCCTGCGACGTGGCCCTGCCCTGCGCCACCCAGAACGAGCTCAACGGCGAAGAAGCCCAAGCCCTGCTGAAAAACGGCTGCATCTGCGTAGCAGAAGGTGCCAATATGCCCTCCACCCTGGATGCGGTTAAAGCCTTTGTAGACGCGAAAATCCTCTACTCTCCGGGCAAAGCCAGCAACGCCGGCGGTGTAGCCACTTCCGGCCTAGAAATGAGCCAGAACGCCATCCGACTCTCTTGGAGCAGCGAGGAAGTGGACAAACGCCTGTTTGAGATCATGAGCAACATCCACGAAAACTGTGTGTCTAACGGAACAGAAAACGGCTACACTAACTACGTGAACGGCGCCAACATCGCCGGCTTCAAGAAAGTGGCCGATGCCATGCTGGCTCAAGGCGTGGTG
Organism: Eikenella exigua; assembly: GCF_008805035.1. Lineage (NCBI taxonomy): Bacteria > Pseudomonadati > Pseudomonadota > Betaproteobacteria > Neisseriales > Neisseriaceae > Eikenella > Eikenella exigua. The sequence goes on from NZ_CP038018.1 coordinate 995,112, forward strand.
TAAACTAATCTGTAGTAAGTGCCGCCAGCAAACCACGCTGTTTCTTATTGATGGAAACAGCGTGGTTTGCTTGATTGCTCAAGGTAGGCCAATAATAAAGGCTACCTGAAATTGGCACCGTGCTTATCACGAGACAAAATTTCAGGTAGCCTCCCCACTCTGTTGCACCCATCACTCAAGCAATCACTCTACCAACTTCAATAAAATTATTTTTGCTTGGTGTAAGTGATTGGTTTAGAAATCCATACACCATCCGGCCACAAAGCCTTACATTTTGCCATCTTTTTTTTACCATCAAAATACATTATATTGTACGAGTTTCACTCGCCAAACACATTATCTTGTGTTGCTTACTCAAAATCAGGATGGGAAAATGAACGATACCGTTAATCTCAAAGTTACCAAGCGCGACGGCCGTTTGGAGCCGATCGACCTCGATAAAATCCACCGCGTCGTTACCTGGGCAGCACAAGGCCTCGACAACGTATCCGTGTCGCAAGTCGAGCTCAAATCCCATATCCAGTTTTACAACGGCATACGTACCGACGATATCCACGAAACCATCATCAAGGCCGCTGCCGACCTGATTTCTGAAGACACCCCAGACTACCAATACCTGGCTGCCCGCCTCGCCATTTTCCACCTGCGCAAAATCGCCTATGGCGAGTTTGAGCCGCCGCACCTGTTCGACCACGTCAGCAAGCTGACCGCCGAAGGCAAATACGACCGCCACATCCTCGAAGACTACAGCCGCGAAGAGTTTGACGAGATCAACGACTATATCGACCATGCCCGCGATATGACCTTCTCCTATGCCGCCGTGAAGCAGCTAGAAGGCAAATATCTGGTGCAAAACCGCGTCACCCGCCAGATTTATGAAACCCCGCAGTTCCTGTATATCTTGGTGGCCATGTGCCTGTTTGCCAAATATCCCAAAGCCACCCGCTTGGATTACGTCAAACGCTTCTACGACGCGGTTTCCCTGTTCAAAATTTCGCTGCCCACCCCCATCATGAGCGGTGTGCGCACCCCCACGCGCCAATTCTCCAGCTGCGTGCTGATCGAGTGCGACGACAGCTTAGACTCCATCAACGCCACCACCAGCGCGATTGTGAAATACGTTTCCCAACGTGCCGGCATCGGCATCAACGCCGGCCGCATCCGCGGCCTGGGCAGCGAAATCCGTGGCGGCGAAGCCCAGCACACCGGCTGCATTCCGTTTTTCAAAATGTTCCAAGCCGCGGTTAAATCCTGCTCGCAAGGCGGCGTGCGCGGCGGTGCGGCCACCCTGTTCTATCCGCTGTGGCACATCGAAGTGGAAAGCCTGTTGGTATTGAAAAACAACCGCGGCGTGGAAGATAACCGTGTGCGCCAGCTCGACTACGGCGTACAAATCAACCGCCTGCTCTATACCCGCCTGATTAAAGGCGGCAACATCACCCTGTTCTCGCCCAACGAAGTACCCGGCTTGTACGATGCCTTCTTCGCCGATCAAGACGAATTCGAGCGCCTGTATGTGCAATACGAGCAAGACCCTGCCATCCGCAAACGTGTGGTACCCGCCACCGAGCTGTTCTCCACCCTGATGCAGGAACGCGCCGGTACCGGCCGCATCTACATCCACAACGTAGACCACAGCAATACCCACAGCCCGTTTGATCCCGCCGTGGCTCCCGTGCGCCAGTCCAACCTGTGCCTGGAAATCGCCCTGCCTACCAAGCCGCTAAATGACATTAACGACGAAAACGGCGAAATCGCTCTCTGTACCCTGTCTGCCTTCAACCTAGGCGCCTTGGAAAACTTAGACGAGCTGGAAAACCTTTCCGACCTCGCCGTACGCGCGCTCGATGCCCTGCTCGACTACCAAGACTACCCTATCCCCGCCGCCCGCAAAGCCACCATGAACCGCCGCACCCTAGGCATCGGCGTGATCAACTACGCCTATTACCTGGCCAAGCATGGCGTGCGCTACAGCAACGATTCCGCCCTCGCCCTTACCCACCGCACCTTCGAAGCCATGCAGTACTACCTGCTCAAAGCTTCCGTGCAGCTGGCCAAAGAATACGGTGCCTGCCCCTTGTTCGGCCAAACCATGTACGCCAAAGGCGTACTGCCCATCGACACCTACAAAAAAGACCTCGACAGCATCTGCAGCGAGCCCCTGCACTACGACTGGGAAGAGCTGCGCGCCGAAATCGTCCAGCACGGCCTGCGCAACTCCACCCTCACCGCGCTCATGCCCAGCGAAACCAGCTCGCAAATCGCCAATGCCACCAACGGCATCGAACCCCCGCGCGGCCTGGTCAGCGTAAAAGCCTCCAAAGACGGCATCCTCAAACAAGTCGTGCCCGAATTCGAGCGCTTTAAAAACCAATACGAAACCCTGTGGCAAATGGGTGGCAACGACGGCTACCTGAAATTGGTCGGCATCATGCAGAAATTCGTCGATCAAGCCATTTCCGCCAACACCAGCTACGATCCCAAACGCTTCGACGGCGGCCGCGTACCCATGAAGCAGATGCTCAAAGACCTGCTCACCGCCTACAAATTCGGCCTGAAAACCCTCTACTACCACCACACCCGCGACGGTGCGGACGATACGCAGAGCGATATTCAGGACGACGGCTGCGCCGGTGGTGCTTGTAAGATTTAAAGTAAGTTAAGTTTAATTGCTTATATATTGAAGGCTTTCAATTTTGAAGGCCTTAGCTAAAAGCAATAAAGCTTAGGCCTTTTTTAAAGAAAGCCTATCAAATTATTACCTATTATATTGGTGATTTTATGGTAGATTTTTTTAAGAAATGGTTTCATCAAATGTTTTTATCGAAAACAACTTTTCTAATATTATGTAAGACAATATGTATTCTAGTTATTACTTTTTTTGTGTATTCTTCTTTTACATTACTCATTGAAAAAGCAGATAGTTTTGAATTGAAATTTGGTGAAACACAACTTAACTATATAAGTAAATAAGCCTTCCTGTATTTACTTTAAATACAATAGCTAAAAAATTTTAAAAGTGATTATTATGTCCTGCGAACACCTAGTCATGTCATACAGCACCTTTTCCAAAAACAAAAACGACGCGCTCAAAGAGCCGATGTTTTTCGGCCAGCCCGTAAACGTAGCCCGCTACGACCAGCAGAAATACGAAGTATTTGAAAAACTGATTGAAAAACAGCTTTCTTTCTTCTGGCGGCCGGAAGAGATTGACGTATCGCGCGACCGCATCGACTACGCCAACCTGCCCGACCACGAAAAACACATCTTCATTAGCAATCTGAAATACCAAACCCTGCTCGATTCCATCCAAGGCCGCAGCCCCAACGTAGCCCTGCTGCCCTTGGTGTCTATTCCCGAGCTCGAAACCTGGATTGAAACCTGGAGCTTCAGCGAAACCATCCATTCGCGCAGCTACACCCACATCATCCGCAACATTGTCAACGATCCCTCCATCGTGTTCGACGATATCGTGCAAAACGAATACATCATCGCCCGCGCCGAAGATATCGCCTGCTACTACGACGACCTCATCGAATACACTCAGTATTACAACCTGCTGGGTGAAGGCGAGCACCGCGTGAACGGCAAAACCATCGTGGTGAGCCTGCGCGACTTGAAGAAAAAACTCTACCTCTGCCTAATGTGCGTCAACGTGCTCGAAGCCATCCGCTTCTACGTTTCCTTCGCCTGTTCCTTCGCCTTTGCCGAGCGCGAGCTGATGGAAGGCAACGCCAAAATCATCAAACTGATCGCCCGCGACGAAGCCCTGCACCTCACCAGCACCCAGCACATGCTCAATCTGATGCGCAGCGGCACCGACGACCCCGAAATGGCCGAAATCGCTGCCGAGCTGGAAAACGACTGCTTCGAGCTCTTCAAAAAAGCCGCCGAGCAAGAAAAAGAGTGGGCGGAATACCTCTTCAAAGACGGCAGCATGATCGGCCTGAACAAAGACATCCTGTGCCAATATGTGGAATACATCACCAACCACCGCATGATGGCCGTCGGTCTGAACGCCGCCTTCCCCGCCGCCACGCAAAACCCCATCCCCTGGATCAATGCTTGGCTTTCTTCCGACAACGTTCAGGTAGCCCCGCAGGAAGTGGAAATCTCCTCCTACCTGATCGGCCAAATCGACGCCGAAGTGAGCGCCGACGACCTGGGCGACTTTGAACTGTAATCTCATCCCAAATCCAGCCAAAAGGCTACCTGAAAATCGCCCAACTGATTTTCAGGTAGCCTTTGAGCTTGAAACCGCGTGTTAAAATAAAGCAGGTTAACGTTCGATACCCAGCAGCCAGCCACAGCCAATTCACGCACAGCAAAACAAACCAACTGTTTGCAGAAATTACCCTGCAATCAACCCATAATAAAACCCAACTGCTACACCGCCATGCCCACCGCCAGCCAAATCGAAGCCCTCCTGCCGCAAACCCAATGCCGCCAATGCGGCTACGACGGCTGCGCCCCCTATGCCCAAGCCATCGCCCAAGGCCAAGCCCCCATCAACCTCTGCCCGCCCGGCGGCGACATCGTGCTGCACGAACTCGCCGAGCTGCTGCACACCCCGCCGCTGCCCCTGGCCCAGCCCGAAAAAGCCGCCGTAAAAGCCCTGGCCTATATCGATGAAGCCGCTTGCATCGGCTGCACCGCCTGCATCAAAGCCTGCCCCGTCGATGCCATCCTCGGTGCCTCCAAACTCATGCACACCGTGCTGACCGACGAATGCACCGGCTGCGGCCTCTGCCTGCCGCCCTGCCCTGTGGACTGCATCGAGATGCAGCCCGTGGCCGATGCCGTATTGCCCCGTGCTGGCTCCCAAGCACGGCCCGAGCAAGCCCGCCGCGCCGCCGCCGCACACGCCAAACAACGCTTCCAACACCACAAGCAGCGCCAACAGCGTGCCTCTACCGAACGCCAAGCCCACCTTGCCCAAACTCCCCCGCCTGCCCAGCCGGCAGCAACCCCTACCAAACCAAATAATCCCGCCGCACCCGCTTTCAACCCGGCCGACCTCATCGCCCGTGCCATGGCCGGTGCCCAAGCCCGGCAAAACCAGCGCACCGTGCCCAGCAACCACGACAGCTTCCGCCAACAACAAATCGCCGCCGCCCAACAACAAGCCGCCCACCGCCGCGCCCTGAAACACATCCGCTACGGCAACGAAGCCGAACAAGCCGCCGCCAAAGACTACCTCCGCCAACTTAAAGCCGAAGAAGAAGCCCAATCTCAAAACTGATCCATTGCAGCCATCAAACAAAAAGGCTACCTGAAAATCCTCAACAGCAATTTTCAGGTAGCCTTTTGTTGCTTTTCAACGCCAGCTTAAGCCGGCCAATTTAGCCGTTTATTTACCGGCCATCCGGTTGATAATCTTCTCGCCACGCAGCTGGTGCAGCACCGCCATGGCGATGTGCCCGAAAGCCAGTACAAACAGCAAATACGCCAGTTTGCCATGCGCCGCGTTACCCAGTTGCGTCATCCACTCGATAGGCTGCTCGATTTTATGCATCACCGTGATGCCGAACACTTCCAAATCGCCGCGCGCAGAGCCGTATTGGCGAATCATCGCCACAATCGGCACAGCCGCCATCAACACATACAGCGCGGCATGCCCCAGCTTCACCGCCAAGCTGCCGTGCGGGCGGTTGCGCCAATTTGCCAGCGCCCAAACCAGGCGCAAGGCCACCAAAACCAGCAGAAGGAAGCCCACCGATTTGTGGTAGCTTATCAAGCTGTAGTATTTTTCGTTAATATTCCACATGACCGCCGTGCACAGCATAAAGGCAAACATGGCCGTCATCAGCCAATGGAAGAAACGGCTGAGGGTGCCGTAGTATTGTGGTGTGTCTTTCATTCTTATTTCCTTTTTTAAATTTTTAAAAACCGAAAAGTAGCGGATTATAACGGATTAAATGAACTTTTGATACCAAGCAGCAAGCCGTAGACAATACACGGCTATTTAACGCATGCTGAATTCTGTTTTATGCACCAATAAAGGCTACCTGAAACGCAACGCAGCAAAGTTTCTGCGAAGCTAAATTTTCAGGTAGCCTTTTGATTGCTGGCTTATTTGCCAAACAACGCCACCACCATCTCGGCCTGTTCCTCGGTAAACGCGGGTTCGCCGAGGCGAGCGGCTACGGTGTATTCGTTGGCAAACTGCTGCCGGGCGGATACCGCCCGCCATTCTTTCAGGCGGGCGGTTTTGCCCTGTTTGAGTTTGGCGACAACTTGCAGAGCGGTTTGTTTGCGGGTAGGCATGACAGAAAATACTGTTTGAATAGCAGGATAGGTTTTTCAGGTAGCCTTGATTGTGTTTTAGGCTATCTGAAAACCAGATTACTTAGTGAGCAATTCCAAAGCCTCGCGGTATTTGGCCAAGGTCTTTTCGATAACCTCGGCGGGCACGGTGGGAGCAGGAGGTTGTTTGTTCCAGCCGCTTTGTTCGAGCCAGTCGCGGATGAATTGTTTGTCGAATGAAGGCGGGTTGCTGCCTGCTTGGTATTGGTCGGCAGGCCAGAAGCGGCTGGAATCGGGGGTGAGCACTTCATCCATCAGGGTGAGTGTGCCGTTTTCGTCCAGGCCGAATTCGAATTTGGTGTCGCAGATAATGATGCCGCGTGTGCGGGCGTATTCTGCGGCTTCGCTATAAAGGGCGATGGCTTTGCGGCGCACTTCTTCAGCCCGCTCCCGGCCGATGATGCTGGCGCACTCGTCAAAGCCGATATTGATATCGTGATTGCCCACTGCGGCTTTAGTGGACGGGGTGAAGATGATTTCGGGCAGCTGCTCGGCTTCGCGCAGGTTTTCAGGTAGCCTGATGCCGCATACGGCGCCGGTTTGGCGGTACTCTTTCCAGCCGCTGCCAGCCAAATAACCGCGCACGATGGCTTCGATTTTCAAAGGTTCGAGCCGTTTGGCTACCACGGTGCGTTTTTCCAGCGCGGCGGCCACGTCGTGCGGCAATACGTCGTATACGGTTTGGCCGGTGAAGTGGTTAGGCATGATGTGCGAGAGCTTGCCAAACCAGAAATTGGAAATCTGAGTGAGGATTTCGCCTTTGCCGGGAATGGGTTCGTTCAAGATCACATCGAAGGCGGAGAGGCGGTCGGAGGCAACGATGAGCATGCTGCGGCTGTCGATTTCATACAAATCGCGCACTTTGCCGGAATAGATTTTTTTCAGCGGAATGGTGGTCATGATGGATTGTCGGGCGGGTGGTCGGAAAGTCGGTATTCTAGTCCAATTGCCGCACGGAAAAAACAGCAGCGTGGAAATATCATGCCCGAAGGCGGCAAAACAGTTGCCGAACTGCATTTTATGCTTGAGAATGCTGCCCGCATCAGCAGGCTACCTGAAAGCGCAAACCTCAACGCGGTTTAGAATGAAATCGAAGCGCTTATTTTTCAGGTAGCCTCCCCTTCCATCCCTCATTTAAGGAAACATCATGAGCAATCTGATTATTGAAGACATCGAAACCGGCAGCGGCAAAGCCGCTGAAAAAGGCAAGCGGATTTCCGTACACTACAGCGGCTACCTCACCGACGGCAGCAAATTCGACTCCAGCCTCGACCGCGGCCAACCGCTCACCATCATCCTGGGCGTGGGCCAGGTCATCCGTGGCTGGGACGAAGGCTTCGGCGGCATGCGCGAAGGCGGCAAACGCAAGCTCACCATCCCGCCGGAAATGGGCTACGGCGCCGGCGGCGCCGGCGGTGTGATTCCACCGAATGCTACTTTGATTTTTGAAGTGGAACTGCTGAAGGTGCACGATTAAGCGGTTCACCTACTCAAAAGAGAAAAAGGTTACCTGAAAACCAGAAATAAGTTTTTAGGTGACCTTTTTATTTACCAACATATTGCTGTTACAACTGCCAGAAGACGATTGAGGTACTATATGCAGTTACTATTAAGCGGTAGTTCAACACACGCCCGCGATACGATCACCAACGAATGTTTGAACCACCCCAACGACCCCTGCCACTTGTTCCGCTGCCACACCATTGTGAACGGCGTGAACATTCGATCCAAACACCTCAACACCACCCGCGCCATCGGCAAAATCAAAGAAAATCATGCTCAAACGCGTGGTATAGCGGATTACCTTGAACCAGTACGGCCTTGGCCAGCCTAGCCGTACTAGCTGTACCGCCCGAGGCCATGCTTTCTCCTGATTTAACTAATCCCCTACTAATAAAACCATGCCTTACCGCCCACAGCCGGCACTCAAACACGCCGCAAGCAACTTTAACATTCCGGTTTTCAGGTAGCCTCTTCCTTCCATCTTTCCTGTTTCATCAACAGCTCACTATCCCTCCAGCACCCACTCTCTGCCGCCAGCCCACACCCATCCCGCCGAGCCTGCTGCAAAAGGGATTTTTCTTATTGACGTTCCCCATATCGGGTCGTATTATTCAGCCGTTATACCGGCGTTTGGCAAACTTCCAGCAACATTTCTGCCGCTACCTGGTAAACCCCTGAAACTCAACGAAAGGCCGGGCTGATTCCAGAATCTTAGCGACAGAAAGAACAACCTTTTCAGGTAGCCGGCTTCGAGTTTTTATCATATTCCTCTCCCCGGCCATTCCACCGCTCCAGATTCTCCATTCTCCCCCTTTCCAAACAAACACTTTCCTGCGCCAAGCGCAATCAGGCTGCCGGCAAAAGGCTACCTGAAAATGCTTATTCCGAATCGCCATACTCATTTTTAGCCGCCCGCCGTGTGGCGATTCGGAATCGGCATTCGCTGCAGATAGGATAAAGGCTGCCCGCCTAGGCAAGCGGCCTGATAAGCAAGCGTGCTGCTCTTCAAACCTTCACCTTAATAAGGATCTTGCCATGATGAAAGAACAAAGTAGTTTGTCCTACCTATACGGTACCAACGTCCCGTATATTGAAGATTTGTACGAAGCCTATCTGAGCTCCCCTGATTCCGTGGACAGCCAATGGCGGCAGTATTTCGACCAAGTGGCCGCCATGCCCGGCAGCACCCCGAAAGATGTGGCGCACCGCCCGATTCAGGAAGCCTTTGCCAACTTGGCACAGCAGCGCGGCGGCGCAGCCGCAGGCAGCGTGGATTTCGCCGCCATGCAGAAGCAAGTGGCCGTGTTGAGCTTGATTTCCGCCTACCGCTCCTTGGGCAACCGCGCCGCCGACCTCAACCCGCTCGACCGCACCCATATCAGACAACTGCCCGAGCTCGATCCCAAAACCTACGGCCTGTCCGATGCCGACATGAACACTCCTTTCCATGTCGGCACCGATCTTTCAGGTAGCCCCAAGCTGCCCTTGGCCGAAATCATCCGCCATCTGAAACAGATCTATTGCGGCCCCTTGGCGCTGGAATACATGCACATTCCCGACACCGCCGAGCGCGAATGGTTGCAGGCACGTTTGGAAGCCAACGGTGCACGCCCGCAATTTGATGCCGACACCAAACGCCGCATCCTCAAAGAAATCACCGCCGCCGAAACCATGGAGCGCTATCTGCACACCCGTTATGTGGGCCAGAAACGCTTCTCGCTCGAAGGCGGCGAAAGCACCGTGCCTGCGCTGAACCATCTGATTCGCGCCTCCACCGAAAAAGGCGTGCAGGAAATCGTAATCGGCATGGCACACCGCGGCCGCTTGAACGTGTTGGTAAACACCATGGGCAAAGCCCCACAAGCTATTTTCGACGAGTTCGAAGGCAAAGTGGACGCCAAATTCCCCAGCGGCGACGTGAAATACCACATGGGCTTCAGCTCCGATGTGCCCACCCCGCACGGCCCGGTGCACCTGTCTTTGGCCTACAATCCCTCACACTTGGAAATCACTAATCCTGTGATTGAAGGCTCCGTACGCGCCCGCCAAGACCACCGCGGTGCTGAAGGCCGTAAACAAGTGCTGCCCATCCTCACCCACGGCGACTCTGCCTTCATCGGCTTGGGCGTGAACCAATCCACCTTCAATATGTCGCAAACCCGCGGCTACAGCACCGGCGGCACCATCCACTTCGTGATCAACAACCAAGTGGGCTTCACCACTTCCGACCCGCGCGACACCCGCTCTACTCTGTATTGCACCGACATCGCCAAGATGGTGAGCGCGCCGATTCTGCACGTGAACGGCGACGACCCGGAAGCCGTGTGCCACGCCGCCCAAATCGCGCTGGACTACCGCACTACCTTCCAGAAAGACATCGTGATCGATTTGGTGTGCTACCGCAAACTCGGCCACAACGAAGGCGACGATCCTACCCTGACCCAGCCCTTGATGTACAAACAAGTGGCCGCACACCCCGGCTCCCGCGCCGTGTATGCCGAGCAGCTGATTAAAGAAGGCGTAGTGACTAAGGAAGAAGCCGAAAAACTCATCAGCAACTACCGCGCCGCGATGGATAAAGGCGACCGCATCCAGGAAATCCTGCCCGAACAGAAACGCGAACACGCTGTGGATTGGAGCAAATACCAGCCCATCAGCTGGCGCACTCCGGTGAAAACTGCTCTGCCTGCTGCCGAAATCAAACGCCTGGCCGACCGCTTCACCACCATCCCGGCCGATGTGAAGCTGCACAATACCGTGAGCAAAATCATCGACAACCGCAAATCCATGGCTGTTGGCGAGCAACCTATTGACTGGGGTATGGCCGAAACCATCGCCTATGCCAGCCTGCTCGAAGCCGGCCACGATATCCGTATTTCCGGCGAAGACTCCGGCCGCGGCACCTTCTCGCACCGCCACGCCGTACTGCACAACCAAAACCGTACCGAACGCACCGGCGGCGTGTATATCCCGCTGCAACACATCGGCGAAAAACAAGGCCGCTTCAACGTAATCGATTCCATCCTGAACGAAGAAGCCGTGATGGCCTACGAATACGGCTATGCCTCCTCCGCGCCGGAAGACCTGGTGATTTGGGAGGCCCAGTTCGGCGACTTCGCCAACGGCGCGCAAATCGCCATCGACCAATTCATTACCTCCGGCGAAACCAAATGGGGACGCTGGTGCGGCCTCACCGTTATCCTGCCGCACGGCTATGACGGCCAAGGCCCGGAGCACTCTTCCGCCCGCGTAGAACGCTGGCTGCAACTGTGTGCCGAAGAAAACATCCAAGTGCTGATGATGTCTGAAGCATCACAGATGTTCCACGCCCTGCGCCGCCAGATTCTGCGCCCCTACCGCAAACCGCTGGTGATTTTCATGTCCAAACGCCTGCTGCGCCTCAAAGACGCCTGCAGCCCGCTGGCTAACTTCACCGACGGCGAATTCCGCCTTGTGATCGGCGACACCGTACAAGGCCGCGATCAAGACGTGAAACGCGTGATTCTGTGTGCCGGCCAGGTGTACTACGATTTGGCCAAAGCCCGCGCCGACAAAGGCTTGGAAAAAGACATCGCCATCGTTCGTGTCGAGCAGCTCTATCCCTTCCCCTACGAAGAAGTGGCTGCCGAGCTCAAACGCTTCCCGAACGCCACTGAAATCATGTGGGCACAGGAAGAGCCGAAAAACCAAGGCGCTTGGTACCAAATCCGCCACCGTCTGGAAAAAGTGCTCGGCGCCAACCAGCGCCTCACCACCGCCAGCCGTCCGGCCAGCGCCTCGCCCGCCGTCGGCTATGCCGTAAAACACAAAGCCGGTTTGGAAGGCCTGCTTGAAGACGCGATGAAGCTCTAAAGCACTAAAAGGCTACCTGAAACATGCCCAACCGTTTTCAGGTAGCCTCCTCAGAACACGATTTACCTATTTTTCATTTCACCCAAAGGATAAAACCATGATTATCGAAATCACCGTACCCCCGCTGCCGGAAAGCGTTACCGAAGCCACCCTGATGAGCTGGCACAAGAAGGTGGGCGACTATGTGAACCGCGACGAAAACCTGATCGACCTCGAAACCGACAAGGTTGTGCTCGAACTGCCCGCCCAGCAGGCCGGTGTGATTGTGGAAATCATCGAACAAGACGGCGCCACCGTTACCGCCGGCCAGCTGTTGGCTAAAATCGACACCGAAGCCAAAGCAGCAGAAGCCGCCCCGGCTGCCGCCCAAGCCCCTGCTGCGGAGCCAGCAGGTCATGTGGCCGCCGCAGGCGCGCAAGCCGGCGTGGCCATGCCTGCCGCCGCCAAACTGGCTGCCGAAAAAGGCGTGGACGTATCCGGCGTGCAAGGTTCCGGCCGCGACGGCCGCGTGCTGAAAGAAGACGTGGCCGCCATGCCTGCCGCCGCACCCAAAGCCGCTGCCGCCCCGGCCGTGGCCGTACCGCTGGGCGACCGCGTGGAACAACGCGTACCGATGAGCCGCCTGCGCCAGCGCGTGGCCGAACGCCTGTTGCAATCCCAATCGCAAAACGCCATCCTCACCACGTTCAACGAGGTGAACATGAAGCCGATTATGGATTTGCGCGCCAAATACAAAGATAAGTTCGAGAAACAATATGGCGTGAAACTGGGCTTCATGTCCTTCTTTGTGAAAGCCGCCGTGGCCGCGCTGAAGAAATTCCCCGCCGTGAACGCTTCGATTGACGGCAACGACATCGTTTACCACGGCTACTTCGACATCGGTATCGCCGTGGGCAGCCCGCGTGGCCTGGTGGTGCCGATCCTGCGCAACGTGGATCAGATGAGCATCGCCGACATCGAATTGGCCATCGTTGACTACGCCAACAAAGCCAAGAGCGGCAAAATCGCCATCGAAGACCTCACCGGCGGTACCTTCTCCATCACCAACGGCGGCACCTTCGGCTCGATGATGTCCACCCCCATCATCAACCCGCCGCAATCCGCCATCTTGGGTATGCACGCCACCAAAGAACGCGCCGTGGTGGAAAACGGTCAAGTAGTGGTGCGCCCGATGATGTATCTGGCTCTCTCCTACGACCACCGCATCATCGACGGCCGTGAAGCCGTGCTCACTTTGGTTACCATCAAAGAAGCCCTCGAAGACCCGGCTCGCCTGATTTTGGAAATCTAACGGTTTCTAAAATCTAAGCACTTAACAACATCAGGCTACCTGAAAACCTTTTTTTCAGGTAGCCTTACTCTTTTGCCACATCAAACACACCAAAGGCTACCTGAAACTTTCAGGTATAGTGAATTAACAAAAACCAGTACAGCGTTGGCTCGCCTTGCCGTAACGTGTGTACTGTCTGCGGCTCGCCGCCTTGTCCTGATTTTTGTTAATCCACTATAGCCCCAACCAAACACCATGACCAATACCACAACCGTCCACCTCTACACCGACGGCGCCTGCAAAGGCAATCCCGGCCCCGGCGGCTGGGGCGTGCTGCTGCGCTACGGCCGCCATGAAAAAGAACTCTACGGCGGCGAAGCCGATACCACCAACAACCGCATGGAGCTCACCGCCGTTATCCGCGGCCTCGAAGCCCTCAACCGCCCCTGCCAAGTAACCATTCACACCGACTCCCAATACGTGAAAAACGGCATGGAAAGCTGGATACACGGCTGGAAGAAAAACGGCTGGAAAACTTCCGCCAAACAACCCGTGAAAAACGCCGAACTGTGGCAGCAGCTCGACCAGCAAGTCGCCCGCCACCAAGTATCCTGGCAATGGGTGAAAGGCCATGCCGGCCACCCCGAAAACGAACGCGCCGACCAGCTGGCTAATCAAGGCGCCGCCAATATATCCAATGAACAACAATAAATGCCAATAATCAAATTATTGGCACAAAATTACCCATCGCCAGCCGTCCCTTCCAGCAGTTGGCGTTCCGCCCGCCATCTGATAGAATGGCAACCCATACAGTCAATCAAAACGCAGCTTCCGATTCTGCGTTTGATTGGCTAAAAATTTGAGTTCACAAGCCGCCGGCACCAGGCGGCTTGCATTTTTATGTAAAAACGGCTGCCCCGCAGCCCTTGTGGAGAAAATCATGCAAAAGATTCCATTAACCGTACGCGGCGCCGAAATGCTCAAGCAAGAATTGCAGCATCTTAAAAGCGTCGAGCGCCCCGCCATTATCGAAGCCATCGCTGAAGCCCGCACCCACGGCGATTTGTCTGAAAATGCCGAATACGAAGCCGCCAAAGAAAAACAAGGCTTCATCGAAGGCCGCATTTCCGAGCTGGAAAACAAGCTCTCCGTAGCCCACATCATCGACCCCACCGAAATCCACGCCGAAGGCAAAATCGTATTCGGCTGCACCGTAGTGCTGGAAGACTTGGAAAACGAAACCCAAGTGCGCTACCAAATCGTTGGCGACGACGAAGCCGATATTAAAGAAAACAAAATCTCCATCAGCTCGCCCATTTCCCGCGCCCTTATCGGCAAAGAAGAAGGTGACGTTGCCGAAGTGCAGGCGCCTGGCGGCATCAGAGAATACGAAGTTATCGAAGTGCTGTATATCTAGTAGGCAAGGGCGAAATGAACCAAGATTTCAATCCCTATCAGGCCCCGCAAAGCCAAGAATATCTGCCGCAACACGCAGATAGCTGCTGGCGCGAAGGCAAACGCGTCTTTCTACCCGAAGGCGCAGACCTGCCCCACCGCTGCATCCGCTGCGGTGAAGCAGCTGAACCGCAGCAGCAGCCGCGAAAACTGTATTGGTATCATCCCGCTTGGAATCTGTTGCTTATCCCGATTTTATTCGTTTCCTGGCCAATTGCACTGATTATTACCCTGATTATTCGCAAAGCTATCCCTGTCCACCCCGCCTTTTGCCCACAGCACCAAAAACAGATGCGCTGGCTGTTTCGGGGCGTGCCCGCCATTATATTTGCGCTGTTATCGTTGCCGCTGATAACACTGGTCGTTCCGGCTTTAAATGATACCCTTTCCCAAGACTTCACGATTATGTGGTACTTCAGTATCATCGCTTTCTGCCTTATCTTCGCCATCGCCACTTCGCCCCTGCGCCCGCGTCTGGTAAAAATTACCGAAGAGTACAGCATCCTCAAAGGCTTCGGCCGAGGCTTTATCGGCACCCTATCGGAAAAATACGAACCCAACAGCCGCCACCAAGGTATAATATGCTAAGATACAATGATTATTCTCTTAAAATACAGTAAACTATTTTCAGCTAGCCTCTTCAAAGCTGAAGGCTACCTGAAAAGCAAAAGGCTATCTGACTGAATAATCAGGTAGCCATTTCCAATACTGCTTCATCGC
This sequence comes from Eikenella exigua, assembly GCF_008805035.1. NCBI lineage: Bacteria > Pseudomonadati > Pseudomonadota > Betaproteobacteria > Neisseriales > Neisseriaceae > Eikenella > Eikenella exigua. The sequence continues at coordinate 1,010,218 of NZ_CP038018.1, forward strand.
TATACATCGATTCAAAACAAAATACCTAGTTCAGGCAGCCCCCCTGCCAATTCCGGCAACCATCCGTTTGCAGCAAAAGACACTGCCCGATTGCCCGCCACAATAAAGTGATCCAGCAATCGTACCTCCAGCAGCGCTAACGCCTGTTGCAGTTGGCGGGTGAAGGCCAAATCTGCCGCCGAAGGCTCGGCCGAACCGCCAGGGTGATTGTGTGCGATAATCAGCGAAGCAGCATGGTGTTGCAAGGCCAGCTGGGCCACTTCTCGAATATACACTGTGTTTTCCGCTACTGTGCCACGCGACAATTCTTTAAATGCAATCAGCCGGTTGCTGCTGCTCAACAATAATGCCACACTCACTTCCACCGGCTCATGCGCCAGTTGCAACACCAGATAATCCGCTACCGCCTCCGGAGAAGTGAAGGCTGGCGTGGCACGCATTTCTTCCGCCAACAGCCTTCGCCCGATTTCTCGCACTACAGCAAATTGGCAATACGCCGCCTCACCCATACCCTTGTGCATCGTCAGCTCGGCGACGGGTGCGGAAAACAGGCGGTTGAGCGAACCGAACTCCTGCAGCAGATAACGAGCCAAATCCACTGCGCTCATCCCCTGTATGCCCATCCGTAGCAGGATAGCCAGCAGTTCCGCATCGCTCAACGCTCCTGCACCACGATGCAGCAGCTTCTCACGCGGCCGCTCGTTTTCCGGCCAATGCTTGATCCCCATCTTAACTTCCCTTTTCATGTGTTTCGTTAAATGCAGAATTATACAGGAGCAGCGAGGTGCCAAAGCTTATAAACAATTCCGCCGAAGCAAGCCGGCAGCGCATATAATTTGACCTGCCTCATAAAAAGAACTTTACTCATCCACCGCTTGCGTAAAAAGGTTGGAAAAAGCCGTGCCAAACAGCTACAATTCGCCACCTTTCTCAGTTTTCGGCCGCCCGTGCGGAAAGCATCCCACTAAGCAAGGCTACCTGAAAAAGTTTGAACAAAAATAATCGGAGTAAAAAACTATGGCAACCAAAGGACAAATGTTACAAGATCCTTTTTTAAACGCACTGCGTAAAGAACATGTACCGGTATCCATTTATTTGGTGAACGGCATCAAACTGCAAGGCCAGGTAGAGTCGTTTGACCAATATGTGGTACTGCTGCGCAACACCTCGGTAACGCAAATGGTGTACAAACACGCGATTTCCACCATTGTTCCGGCACGCGCCGTGAGCCTGCAGCCACCCGCAGATCAGAAACCTGCAGCCGAAGCCGAGCAATAAGTAGGCATCCCCAGCGCACTGGCTGTTGCTCACAGGCAGTGCGTTTTTGCTTATCCATACACCGCCCGCATCTATTGCCCACGCAGGCGGCTTGAAAGAACTCTATTATGTCCCAAACCATCGCCCTCATCGGCGCCATGCCGCCAGAAATCGAGCTGCTCAAAGAAAATCTACAAAATCTGCGCAATGAGCATGTGGCCGATTTCGAAATTTATTGTGGCGAATATGCTGGTAAAAACGTCGTACTGGCCTTAAGCGGCATCGGCAAAGTGAATGCTGCGCTCAGTACCGCCTTGGTGCTGCAACGCCACCAACCGGATTTCGTCATCAACACCGGCAGCGCCGGCGGCTTGGGTGGCGAACTGAAAGTGGGCGACGTAGTAATCGGCACGCAAACCGCGCATCATGATGTGGACGTTACCGCTTTCGGCTACGCCGTCGGTCATGTACCGCGTATGCCTGCACGCTTTGAATCCGACCCCACCCTGTGCGCTGCTGCCGAACAAGCTGCTACTGCATTCGATCACGCTGCAGTACACCGCGGTTTAATCGTGAGTGGCGACCAATTCGTGCACAGCAACGAATCCGTGGCTGAAGTGCGCCGCCATTTTATCGACGTACAGGCAGTAGAAATGGAAGCTGCCGCCATCGCTCAGAGCTGCCACCGCTTCGGCGTGCCGTTTGTGGTTATCCGTGCCATTTCCGATCTCGCCGACGAAGAAGCCGACACCAGCTTCGAAACCTTTTTAAAGACTGCTTCCGTGCATTCCGCCAAAATGGTGCTGCAGCTGATTGCCGCGCTTTAAGGCTACCTGAAAAATGAATCTGCCGCTTTACAGCCAACCCGCTTTGATTGCCGTTGGCGCCGCTCTCGGCGCCTTGTTGCGCTGGCAGCTGGGTTTGCGTTTCAATCCGCTGTTTGCCCAATTTGCTTTTGGCACCTGGCTAGCCAATCTGCTCGGCTGCCTGCTGACCGGTGCGGTATTGGGCTTGCTGTTGGGCGGCAGGCCGCTTGCCCAGCCGCTGCAAAATGCACTGACAGTGGGCTTTCTCGGCAGTCTCACCACCTTTTCCGCGCTTTCCAGCGAGGTGTCCGACCGCCTGCTGCACAAAGACTGGCTGCATGCCGGCCTGATTCTGTCGCTGCACACCATATGCGGCATCGCCGCCACCCTGCTGGCCGCTGCTGCCGTGCAGCGCTTAATCTGAAGCTAAATTACAGATTTTTATTGTTTATCTACCGAAACTGAAAACATCATGAACTTATCTCATCTCCTCAACCGCGAAGCCGAACAAGCCTTTGCCGCTGCCGGTATCGAAGGCGCGCCGGTAGTGTTGCAGCCGGCTAAAAACCCCGAATTCGGCGATTTCCAAATTAACGGCGTGATGGGCGCGGCCAAACAGCGCAAACAAAACCCGCGTGAGCTGGCGCAGAAAGTGGCTGAAGCGCTGGCCGGCAACGAACTGATTGCCTCCGCCGAAGTGGCCGGCCCCGGCTTCATCAACTTGCGCCTGAACCCGCAGTTTTTAGCCAAGCAAGTGCACGCTGCCCTGCAAAGCAGCCGCCTCGGCGTGGCACAGGCCGCCGCACCGCAAACCATCATAATTGACTACTCCTCGCCCAACCTGGCCAAAGAAATGCACGTCGGCCACCTGCGCTCCAGCATCATCGGCGACAGCCTCAACCGCGTCCACTCCTTCCTCGGCCACCATGTGATTGCGCAAAACCACGTGGGCGACTGGGGTACCCAATTCGGCATGTTAGTGGCCTATTTGGTGGAGCAGCAGGCACAAAACGAACATTTTGAACTGGCCGACTTGGAACAGTTCTACCGCAACGCCAAAGTGCGTTTCGATGAAGACCCGGCCTTTGCCGACACCGCGCGCGAATACGTGGTGAAACTGCAAGGCGGCGATGAAGCTGTGCTCGCACTGTGGCGGCAGTTTGTGGAAATATCGCTGCAACATGTCGAAAAAGTGTATGCCAAACTCGGCTTACTGCTCACCCGTGAAGACGTGGCTGGCGAATCCAAATACAACGACGACCTGCAACCCGTGGTGAACGACTTAATCGCCAAAGGCCTGGCCGTGGAAGACGACGGCGCGAAAGTGGTTTTCCTCGACGAGTTCAAAAACAAAGAAGGTGAACCTGCCGTTTACATCGTGCAGAAAAAAGGCGGCGGCTTCCTCTACTCCACCACCGATTTGGCCTGCATCCGCGATTACGTGGGCCGGCTCAAAGGCGACCGCCTGCTTTATGTGGTCGATCACCGCCAAGGCCTGCATTTCGGCCAACTATTTGCCACTTCCCGCCTGGCAGGCTACCTGCCCGAAAGCGTACAAGCTGAATTCATCGGCTTCGGCACCATGATGGGCAAAGACGGCAAACCTTTCAAGACCCGCAGCGGCGACACTGTGAAGCTGGTCGAACTGCTCGATGAAGCCGTAGAACGCGCCACCGCCCTCGTGAAAGAGAAAAATCCCGAGCTGGACAATGCCACCGCCGCCCAAATCGGCCGCAGCGTCGGCATCGGTGCCGTCAAATACGCCGATTTGAGCAAAAACCGCACCAGCGACTACATCTTCGATTGGGACAACATGCTCTCCTTCGAAGGCAACACCGCGCCCTATCTGCAATACGCCTACACCCGCGTGCAAAGCGTGCTGAAAAAAGCCGGCGAATGGAGCCAAACCGTACAACCCGTGCTCACCGAGCCTTTGGAATGCCAGCTCGCCACCGAGCTCTTGAAGTGTGAAGACGTGCTGCAAACCGTGGCCGACAGCTCTTACCCGCACTACCTCGCCGCCTACCTCTACCAAGTGGCCAGCCTGTTCTCCCGCTTCTACGAAGCCTGCCCCATCCTCAAAGCCGAAGGCAGCGCCCGCAACACCCGCCTGCAGCTGGCCACCCTCACCGGCCAAACCCTACAAACCGGCCTCAGCCTCTTGGGCATCGACACGCTGGAAGTGATGTAAGCCTTTATTGCCGCATGACAAACAGGCTATCTGAAAGTTTTGCTTTTCAGGTAGCCTATTGCTTTGCGTACGTTTATTTTCAGGTAGCCTTTCCCCTTACGGGATGTGGAGCATGCTTACGCGTTTTTAGCTTACCGCATGGCATTTGAAAAGGCTACCTGAAATTCAGCCAACCCCCCCTTCTGCCGCTGGCTTCCACCCAAACGCTTGCTATACAATGCCGACTTCGCGCAGTGTTTCGCACACACCATGGAACAACTCGAATTTTTCAGCATTCCCAGCCCCTGCATCGGCGTTTGTCAGGCCAATAGCAAGGGGTATTGCAAAGGCTGTTTGCGCAGCCGTAAGGAGCGGCTGTATTGGCTGAAGCTTACGGGTACGCAAAAACAGAACGTGTTGCGTCTGTGCCGTTTGCGTAAGTACAAGCTGTTGCAGTTGGCCGTTAAACAGCAGGCCGTTTCTATCGAGCTGCCGGAACAGATGGATTTCGATTTTTTCTAGGCCGCCATTTTCCCCATTCTTCTTTCTCTATTTATTGTTAAACATCAATCATGCTGGTTTTATCTGCTTTATCTTTTTCCCCTGCCTCTTGGACATGGCAGTTTCTCGCCTTGGCGGTGTTGTGCAGCGTGGCGGTTTCTGTTCTGCTGAAAATAGCACGCAAAAAAGGGGTTCACATTGAGCATGCGATTGCGGTGAATTATATTGTGGCCACGACCTGCTGCTGGTTTTTGCTTGCTCCGCCGTTGGATAGCTTGCGCGGGGCGGATATTGGCGGCTTGTGGCCGTTTTTGGCCTTGGGCGTGTTGTTGCCGAGCATTTTTGTGGTGATGGCACGGGCAGTGGAACAGGCGGGGATTGTGCGTTCGGATGCGGCGCAGCGGCTGTCGCTGGTGTTGCCGGTGTTGGCGGCTTTCCTGCTGTTTGGCGAACGGCTGAACAGTAATAAAATTATGAGCATTGTGCTGGCTTTCAGCGCGCTAGCGGCTTTGCTCTATAAGCCGGGAAAGGGCAAGCAGGATGGCGGGATGTTTTGGCTAGCGGGAGTATGGCTGGGCTTTGGGGTAATTGATATTTTGTTTAAGCAGTTATCCAAAACCGGGCAGGCGATGTCGCTGAATCTGTTTGCAGTCTTCGCACTGGCTTGTGTGCTGATGTGGGGTTATGTGTGGCGGCAGGGCAAACCGCTCAAAGCAGTGGATTTTGCCGGCGGGCTGCTGCTGGGATTGCTGAATTTCGGCAATATTCTGTTTTATATCAGGGCACACCATGCTTTTACCGGCGACCCAACCTTGGTATTTGCCGGCATGAACTTGGGCGTGATTGTGCTGGGTACGCTCACCGGCGCGCTGACATTTAAGGAGAAGATTTCGGCAGTGAACCAAGCCGGCATTGTGTTGGCACTCGCGGCGATTTACAGCCTGTTTTATTTGGATTGGCTGCTGGCGAAGCTGGGCATTGCGATGTAAGTTTCAGGTAGCCTTGATCGAAGCCGAAAGGCTACCTGAAAAACGATTCGGCTGTTTTGCCACGCCAATACAAAGGCTACCTAGAAAACAAATTTTTCAGGTAGCCTATTTCTTGTTTGTTTATTACAAGATTGCCGTTAGAACTGCCATGACATGCTACCTTTGATATTGCGCCCTACGCCGCTCACAGCTTCGCCAAGATAGGGGGCGTAGCGGCGGTTGAACAGGTTGTCCACGGTGATACGCAGAGTGAACTGTTCGTGGTACGGCGGCTGCCAAGCGGCAAATAGGCCGTGCAGGGCGTAGCCTTTGGATTTGGGTAGCGCCCAGTAGGCGGCCATTGGGTCGCCATCGGTGGGTGAACGGTCTTGGCGGCGGATAAATTCGCCTTTCCAGCCGAAGGTTAAACCCTGTGCGGGGAAGCGTACGCCAAGGGTGGCAGTAGCTTTGCGCGGAGGGATGTCAGCGAGCCAGGTATCTTGGTCATGCCAAGGGTTGCGTGGTGAGCCTTGGCGTTTACCACGCATGAAGGAATAAGTGAGGCCGGCAAACCAGTGGTCGGATTCGTAGTAGGCTTCAATTTCGCCACCGCGTATGGTGTAGCCCGGGAGGTTACGGTAGTTGGCAATGGGTTTGGCACAAACGCTGCTGGGGCGGTTAGGCAGCTGCTCTCGGCAGAAGATACCCCGGTTTTTGAAGATTTCGTCTTTCCCCCTGCTGTGGAACAAAGTGGTACGCAGTTGCAGGCTGTCTTGTTCGCGCAGCAGGTTTTGCCAACGCAGGATGCCGCCGAGGCGGAAGGAGGTGAGTCGCTCGGGCTCGAGATAGCGGCTGGTAGCAGAGGCACTGCTGGTGGCGGATTGCACTTCGTATTGTTCGTCAATTACAGGAGCGCGCCAAGTGCGGCTGGCGTTAGCAAATAGTAGGGCGTTGTCGTTGGGCTGCCAAGCGATGCCCAAAAACGGCGACCAGCTGCTGTAGGTTTTGCTGCGGTAGTCATGGCCGGCAGAAGGGGTGTTGTAGCCGCGTGCCACATTTGGCTCGCCTTGGTTATGGATGTGGTCGTAGCGCAGGGCGGGGGTGAACGTCCAGTTGCCAAGGCGGATTTCGTCTTGCACGTAAAAGCTGTTTTGTTGTTGCGTGCCGGCGGGCATGTAATAAGGCTGGAAACGGCCGTAGTTGAAATTGGCATTATTCCGCCGGCTCTTGTCGTACATCATCACTTCGCGCACGTGGCGGTTTGTTTGTAGGCCGAGAGTGAGGCGGTGTTGCATCAGGCCAGTACTGAAGTGGCTAATATTGCTGATGTCGAGCCCGGTATCTTGGTAGGCAGTGTGGCTTTCATTGCCCATGCTGCCGAGGAAGCCAGAACCAGCGTTTTCCGGGCGGGCGTCATCTTGCACGGTTTTTGTATGGTTGAGTTGCATGGTGAGATCGAATAACGGATTTTCGGGCATGTAGCGGTATTTGAGGGAATAGCTTTGGTCATCTTGGCGTCGATACACCAGTTTGCGTTTCCAAGCACCGTCTAAGCCATAGAGACGGATGTCGCGTTCGGATGGGCGGGCGAGCTCACCACGTTTGGCGGCAAAGGGCTCCCAAGCGTGATGGCGACCATACATGGCAGAAAGGGCAAAGTGGTGCTCGGGGGCGGGGCTGTAGTTACTTTTGATGAGGAAGCTTTGTTGGTTGTTGGCAGAATAGGCCAGGCGTTCGCCGTCGGGTTGTTGGATGTCATGGCCACGGCGTACGGAGGTGTAGAGCAAACCGTCCCAGCTTTGGTTGTTGTTTTGTAGGAAGACAGCGGTGCTGGTTTGCCATTGTTCATCGTTGGTGTGATAGCTGATTTTGACAAGGCCGCCCACATTTTGCCCTTCGCGCAAAAACTCCCGTGCATCTCGGCTTTCCAGCTTCACTGCGCCGCCGAAGCCACCGTTGCCGCGCGACACGTCAAATGAGCCCTTGTCTACCGTTACTTGGCGTAGCAGTTCCGGCTCGATAAACACCGAACCTTGGCGGTAGCGTTCGAAGTTTTTGGCAGCGCCGTCGATGGAGATTTTGATGTCTTCGTTGTCGCCAAAGCCCCAGATATTTAGGGTTTGCCCACCAGGGCGTGGCGAACCGGAGCTGCTGGTGCCAGGCAGCAGGTCAAGAAGGGAGGCAACATTGTCTGCTTGTTGTTGGTCGATATTTTCGCGGGTAAGGCGAGATTGACCGGCAAGGGTAGAAAGTGCACGCTGCCCCCGGATTTCGATCACGGGCAATACGGCACTATCGCTGTTTTTACCGGCCGCCTGAGTAGGCACAGCAATGAAACCGAATATAGCTGGCAGGCACAGGGCGGATAATAGGCGGCTCTGTAGGCATGAAAGCGGATGAGGCGGAGTGTGCATGTTTGGTTCTCGGAATGAGGATGACTGCATGAAAAACAGCCCGTTCATCAGGCTGTTACCTTAGTAGAATTGATAATAATTCTATATTTTATTTAAAAAGAAGTAAAGAAAATTAAGTATCAGGACGTGAGTTGTTGCAGTGTTGAAAATTTTGGCGGATTAGTGTGCTGTTTTCAGGTAGCCTCTTGCTTTACCCACGCCGCAAATATTTTGCCAGCGGCTTGGGCAAACCATATTCCGCCGCATTGGCCCACAGGCTGCCGTGTGCCGTAGCTGCCGCCACTCCGTTTGCCTGCAAAGGCGTAATCTGCAACAGGCGGTGAGTGAGGCGGTGGCTCACCAAATCTCCTTCGGCCAAATCTTCCGATGCCACGCCGAAAGCGGCGGCGCGTTCATACAAATCATCCAGCCGCTCAAAGCAGGGCACGCAGTAGAGCCCGCCCCAGATGCCCCCGGCCGGGCGTTTTTCCAGCAGCACCCGGCCCTGCTTGTCGCGCAGCACCAGCCAATACAGCGCCAATTCCTTCACTGCCACCGCGGTTTTCTTGCGCGGCAGCTCGGCAATCCGACCTTGCTGTTTGGCCAGGCAGATTTCTGCCATCGGGCAGGCATCGCAGTGCGGTTTGCTGCGTTTGCACACCAGCGCGCCCAAGTCCATCAGCCCTTGCGTGTAGGGGGTCATTTCCTCGGTTGCGGGCAGCAGGCTTTCGGCCAAATCCCACAAAGCGGTTTCGAATTTTTTGTCGCCGATTGCCCCGTCTTGTGCAAACACGCGGCACAAAACGCGCTTCACGTTGCCGTCTAAAATCGCTTCGCGCCGGCCGAAGGCAAAGGCAGCAATCGCCGCTGCCGTGCTGCGCCCCACGCCCTTGAGCGTTTCAAGGTCTTGGCGCGTATCGGGAAAGCGGCCGCCAAAATCGCGCATCACCTGTTTAGCCGCCGCATGCAGATTGCGGGCGCGGCTGTAGTAGCCCAGTCCAGCCCATAGCGCGAGCACTTCGTCTTGATCCGCCTTGGCCAGCGCGGCTACGTTTGGAAATGCCGCCAGAAAGCGCGGGTAGTATTCCAACACGGTGGCCACCTGCGTTTGCTGCAGCATAATCTCCGAAAGCCACACCGCATAAGGCTCGCGCACCTGCCAAGGCAGGCCGTGCCGCCCGTGTTGCTTTTGCCAGCGCACCAGCCGGGCGGAGAAATCTGTATTCATATATAAGGCTACCTGAAACCGAAAATTCTGTATTGTATAGCGGATTAAAATGGCAATGATACTGCCCAAGCTGCTGCCGGATGCTTTTCAGGTAGCCTTCCGCCGCAATCTGTCCGTTTCCCGCTATAATCGCAGCCCAAACCAACCCCGATTGCCAGTCATGACCATCCATACCCTCTTCGCCACCTGCCCGCGCGGCCTCGAAACCATCCTTGCCCAAGAGCTTGCCGCCCAAGGCTGCACCCACATCGCCCCCACCGACGGCGGCGTATCCTGCCAAGGCAGCCTCGAAGCTGCCTACCGCGCCAACCTCCATTCCCGCACCGCCAGCCGCATCCTGCTGCAACTGGCCAAACAGCCCTATCGCAGCGAAGACGACATTTACCGTGCCGCCAAAAGCATTCGTTGGGAAGACTGGTTTCATGCCGGGCAAACCTTCAAAATCAAGGTGGAAGGCAAACGCGCCCGCGTGAAAAGCCTCGACTTTACCGCCCTCAAAATCAAAGACGGCCTGTGCGACCGCTTCCGCAGCAGCCAAGGCCAACGCCCCAGCGTGGATAAAGCCAATCCGCACATCCGCATCCACGCCTTCATCAGCGAACAGCACACCGCCATCTTTATCGACACCAGCGGCGAAGCCCTGTTCAAACGCGGCTACCGCCAAGACACCGGCGCCGCCCCCCTGCGCGAAAACCTCGCCGCCGGCCTGCTCCTACTTGCCGGCTACAACGGCAGCCAGCCTTTCCAAGACCCTTTCTGCGGCAGCGGCACCCTCCCCATCGAAGCCGCCCTTATCGCCACCCGTCGCGCACCCGGCCTCGACCGCCGTTTCGGTTTTGAGCAGCTGGCCAACTTTGATGCCGACCTCTGGCAGCGTCTGCGCCAAGAAGCCCAAGCTGCCGTGTTGCCGCAAGCTCCCGCGCCCATCGCCGGTAGCGACACCGACCGCCGCCTGATTCAAACCGCCGCCATCAACGCCCGCGAAGCCCAAGTGGCCGGGCACATCGTTTTTCAGGTAGCCGATGTGCGCGACACCCGCCCCAACGGCGAAAACGGCATCCTTCTCGCCAATCCGCCCTACGGCGTGCGCCTCGAAGAAATCCACACTCTGCACGCCCTCTACCCCCAGCTCGGCTCCTGGCTCAAACAACACTTTCCCGGCTGGCTCTGCGGCCTACTCACCGCCGACCGCGACCTGCCCAAGCTCATGCGCCTGTCCCCCAAACGCAAAATCCCCCTCTACAACGGCAACCTCGACTGCCGCCTGTTCCTGCTCGACATGGTACGCGGCTCCCACCGCACGCCCAAGGCAGAATAGCCACGTTTAGGTATTCGGCAAAAGGCTACCTGAAAACCATTTGCCTGTTTTAGGTAGCCCTCTAACTCAAACGTAGCCCCTTCCTGCACTACCCCATCTTTAATATTTTTAGGCAGCCGTAGCTCAGACATCAGCGCCAAACCAACCGACCCTTGCCACCAAAAAGGCTACCTGAAAAACCATTCCGCTATATAATCGCCCGGTTTTCTCATTCTTAAGGCTACCTGAAACCATGAAAGCCATGATTCTGGCTGCCGGGCGCGGCGAGCGGATGCGCCCGCTCACCGACACCCTGCCCAAACCCATGCTCCCCTGCGGCCGCGAGCCGCTCATCGGCTGGCATTTGCGCCGCCTGGCTGCCGCCGGCATCAGAGAAATCGTTATCAACCACGCCTGGCTCGGCGAAAAAATCAAACACGGCCTCGGCAACGGCAGCCGTTATGGCGTGTCTATCCAATATTCGCCCGAAGCACCCGGCGGGCTGGAAACCGCCGGCGGCATCGCCACCGCCCTGCCGCTCTTAGGTAGCGAGCCTTTCCTGGTGATCAACGGCGATATCCTCACCGATTTCGACTGCCACACCGCCATCGAGCGTGCCGCCCAAATGAGTGAGAACACCCTCGCCCACCTCTGGCTCGTGCCCAACCCCCCGCACCACCCACAAGGCGATTTCCGCCTCCAAGCTGGCGGCCAAGTTACCGACACCGAATCCCAAGAGCCCGCCCACACGTTCAGCGGCATCGGCCTCTACCGCCCCGAGCTTTTCGCCCACACCGCAGCACACCAGCGCGCCAAACTTGCCCCCCTGCTGCACCAAGCCATGCAGCAAGGCCAAGTGTGCGGCGAAATGCACACCGGCCTGTGGCTCGACGTGGGCACTCCCGAACGCCTGCAGGAAGCCGCCCGCATCAGCGGGCAATGGGCAGGCTGATACTGCCTTATCTAAAATCCGTTTTGACTTCGTAGAAACTCCGCTTCCTTCGGAAACTTCGTTTTAACTTCGTTGAAGCTGACGCTTTCAGGTAGCCTTCCACTATGCTTAAAGGCTACCTGAAAACCTAAACCCTTTTATCGGCCAATCCATTATGAACGCCAAACACACCCTCGAACGCTACAGCCAAGAACAGCACACCGCCCAAGAAGCCCAGCGCCTTGCCCAGCAAATCATCTTCGGCCCCATCGCCTTCCAAGCCTCCCGCCTGATGGTGAAATTCGGCATCCTCGAACGGCTCAACCGCGCTGCCGAAGGCCAAACCCTGGAAGAAATCGCCCAAGAAGCCAAGCTCAGCCGCTACGCCGCCCAAGTGCTGCTCGAAGCCTCCCTTTCCATCGGCACCGTCCTGCTCGATAACGAGCGCTACCGCATCAGCAAAGTAGGCTGGTTTCTCATTAAAGACTCCATGTCTCCCATCAACATGGATTTCGTGCACGATGTATGCTACCAAGCCGCGTTCGATCTCGAGGCCGCCCTGCTCGAAGGCCGCCCCGCCGGGCTTAAAGTGTTCGGCAGCTGGCCGACCATATACGAAGGCCTCTCCAGCCTTCCCCCCCGCGCCCTCGAAAAATGGCTCGCCTTCGATCACTTCTATTCCGACCAATCCTTCCCCGCCGTCCTGGAAATCGTCTTTTCCCAACCCGTCCGCCGCCTGCTCGACGTGGGCGGCAACACCGGCCGCTGGGCGCTGCAATGCGTGGCATACAACCCGGCAGTGCAGGTCACCATCATGGATTTGCCCCAACAAATCCAACTGATGAAAGAGCACACCGCCCACCTGCCCGGTGCCGAACGCATCCACGGCCACCCCGCCAACCTACTCGACCCCGCCACCCCATTCCCCGAAGGCTTCGACGCCATCTGGATGAGCCAATTCCTCGACTGCTTTACCGAACAGCAAGTTACCTCCATTCTCAGCCGTGCCGCCGCCAGCATGAGCGTAAACAGCACCCTCTACATCCTCGAGCCCCTGTGGGACAGGCAAAAATATGAAACCGCCGCCTACTGCCTCACCCAAACCAGCCTCTACTTCACCGCCCTGGCCAACGGTAACAGCAAAATCTTCCACAGCGCCGACCTCAGCCGCTGCATCAAAGCCGCCGGCCTGCAAATAGCCAAAATCCACGACAACCTCGGCCTCGGCCACAGCCTTTTGTGCTGCAAGAAAGCGTAAAATAGAAACAGGCTACCTGAAAAACCAAACCGCAGTTTTCAGGTAGCCTCCAACCCGCATAAAAAGGAACCCACCATGCAAGCAATCAAATTAGCCCTCATTCTATCCACCATCGCCATGCCCCTCGCCGGCCAAGCCAAGCAGCCCGCTCCCGCTCGCCAAGCTGCAAACCTGCCCCGATTCATCCGCAGCATCAACCAAAAAGCACCCATCGAATCCGGCCCCATCACCATCCGCCGTGCCGCCGCGCAAGGCCGCAACATCCTGATCGATGCCGCCATCGACAGCCAACTGCTCCCCCTGCCGCCCGCTGTCGAACGGGAGCCTACCCGCCAAGCCCTGCAAACCCTTGCCGAAGCCTCCTGGTGCCATCACCCTCAATTCCCCGCCCTCAACCAAACTCGCAACCTCACCACCCGCTACACCATCAGCGGCGAAACCGCCCCCATCAGCATTACCATCCCTGCCGGCCGCTGCGCCCAAATCCAAAGTAGCCAAAACCCTGCCCAGCAAGAAGAAAACAGCCAAATCGCTGCCCTCATCCTCCTCATCCCCGGCATGAACCAACGCCTCCCCCTCACTGAAGACAAACTCACCCTCCAGCGCGTCCGCTTCGACCACACCGCGCGCACCATGCACAAATACCTCACTCTCAACGATCCTGAGCTCACCAAACAGCCAGTTGCACAAATCCGCACCAAACTGCAAACCGAAGCCCGAGCCCTTGTGTGCGAAGACCCCCTGCTCGCCCAAAGCAACCTCTACTACCCCACCACCCACCATTTCACCCTCACTGGTCACCCCGAAACCTTCAAAGCCGCCATTGCCAAAAACAGCTGCACCCAAACCGAAAACACAAAATAAGCCACCCAAATCATGCAAAAGGCTACCTGAAAATTATGTGAACTGAATAGGGGAAACACCGTTGCCTCTCTATCCCTTTTCCTGCCGGCGGGGAGATAATGGTGGCAGCAAAGAAGCGGTGTGCTGAAAACTACTGCCCTGCCTGCCGCGAAAGCAGGTAATCCCGCCCGTAGGCAGCAGCGGTTTCGCTCAACCGCCACCATTGGAAGGCCATCAGCGACAGCACTTCGCTGACTATGAATTTAGCACGGTTCTGCCCGCTGTAGCGGCTGGTGGGCGTGGGCTCAGTTTGGTAATCCAGCCCCACATAGTCGGCCACAGCGGCAGCGCGGGCGAGGTGGTAGTGGTCGCTGATGATGACAACACTTTCCAAACCGTTGTTATACATTAAAGTTTTGGTATTTTCCAAATTCTGTTGCGTATCACGCGAAGTGGTTTCCAGCAGGATGTCTTTATTCGGCACGCCGTGGCTGCGTGCGTAGCGGCGGGCCACTTCGGCTTCGGTCATATAGCCCGCCTTGGGTGTGCCTCCAGTGAAAATCAGCTTGCCCACTCGATTGCTGCGGTAGAGCGTGATGCCGTGATTGATGCGCTCGCGGAACACGGGCGATGGATTTTTGCCCCAGGCCGCCGCACCCAGCACCACCGCTGCATCTGCCCGCCGGGAAGCGGTGCGCGTGCTGTAACTGTACACCAGCCAAGTGCACCATGCGGCCTGCACCAGCAACACCAGCAGGCAGAGCTTGATGCCCCGCCAAACTTGGCGCAACAGGGAACTGCGGGATATGGATGGCATGGTGGTCTCACATATACTTACAACTCAATCAGTTAATCGAACAAGGCAATAATGTTTTCCAACGGCCGCCCGATGGCGGCGCGTTGTCGGTATACTGCAATCGGGCGTTGCAGCAATGCCGGATGTTGGTGCAGCGCGGCAATCAGCTCGTCTTGGCTCAACTCCGGCTTGTCCAAACCCAGCTCGGCATAGGCCGCATCGGCAGTGCGCATGATGCTGCGCACATCTTGGGTGCCGAGCTGTTGTAGCAGCCCTCGCAAATCGGCTTCGGAAGGCGGATTGGCACAGTAATCCAGTGTTTGCACGGCCACGCCCGGCTGCTGTTGCAGCCACTCCAAGGCGGCACGGGATTTGGAACAATTCGGGTTGTGATACAGCAAAACGGTTTTGCTCATGGGGTGCTCGCAGAGAAATGATGATTTAAACAGCGGTTTGTCGGCAGAGATAGTTGATGCAATTATTTTTTCATACATAAGTAAGCTAGTTGCAGACTAGTACAAACTATACGCTAAGACGAGTCAATGCGGCAGGAAGGAATAGCTGCATCAGCATCGGTCGATTCAATTCTAAGCCACTATATCGTACAATAGGCACTCTTGTTTTCACAATTTGGAAATCTGTTTTGAAAAAATATGTTGGATTGGCCGCCCTGCTGGCCGCTGTGCCGCTGTATGCGGCAGATTTGGTGAACCATTCAGACAACCGCCCTGCCTCGCTCGATACTGGCGCGCAGAAGCGGGTGCAGGTAGTAAACGTGTGGGCGACATGGTGCGTGCCGTGCCGGCGCGAGATGCCGGCGCTTTCGCAATGGTATGCCGCCGAAAAACGGCAGCGGCGCGGAGTGCGCGTGGACATGGCAGGCGTGGCACTGGATAAGCCTGCCGATGTGAGCCTCTTTTTGCAGAGCGTGCCAGTGCGCTACCCAATCCTGCGTTACACCGGCAATGACAGCACCGCCTGGATGCGCGGCTTGGGCAACCAAACCGGCGCCCTGCCCTTCACCGTAATCCGCGCCCCGGCCTGCGGCAACTACCGCAAAACCCTGCTGGGCGAAGTATCGCCGCAGCAGCTCACACAAGCGGTGGAAGCAGCGGCAGTGCAATGCCGCTCAGGCTGAAGCGTTCGTACCGGCTCATAATACACCCAAAGGCTACTTGAAATTGGCTTGAGCTCCGTTGAAGCCGATATTTTCAGGTAGCCTTTTCATTGTCTGTCAATTAAGCCAAAGCCTGCTCAATCAAGCTTTTCACTGCTGCCACACTGTTGGGCAGTACGGTAACGTGTTGCGGCAGGTTTTCCAACCCGGCAAGTGCGGCGGGGCGCGGGGGTTTCACTTCATGTCCGGCGGCTTCGCTGATGGTGTCGGCAAACTTGGCTGCCAGCGCGGTTTCCAGGCACACGACGGTTTCGCCCGCCTCACGCAATTCGCGCGCCACTTTCATGCCGTCGGCGGTGTGCGGGTCGAGCCATTCCCCGTCGCTTATGTGTATGGCGCGGATAGTAGCGAGGCGGTCGGCATGGCGGCTGGAGCCGGACACGAAGCCGAAAGTATCGCGGATGCGCGGCAGTTCGGCGGATAAATCGAAACCTTCACCCGAGACCACCTGCTGCCACAAAGAGGCTACATGAACGCTGTCTCTCCCCAATAAATCAAACACAAAACGCTCGAAATTGGAGGCTTTGGAAATATCCATCGAAGGGCTGGAGGTAACGTGGGTTTTAGCGGCGCTGCGCGGGCGATAGCGGCCGGTGCGGAAGAACTCGTCCAGCACGTCGTTTTCATTGGTGGCCACCATCAGGCGGCGGATGGGCAGGCCCATCTGTTTGGCGATATGCCCGGCGCAGATGTTACCGAAATTGCCGCTGGGCACGCAGAAGCTCACTTCTTCACTATTGCTTTCGGTGGCGCGGAAATAGCCGGCAAAGTAATACACCACCTGCGCCACGATGCGCCCCCAGTTAATGGAATTTACCGTGCCGATGCTGTATTGCTGCTTGAAGGCAGCATCGTTTTGTAGTGCTTTTACAATGTCTTGGCAGTTGTCAAACATGCCTTCGATAGCAATATTGTGGATGTTGGCATCGGCCAAGCTATACATTTGCGCCCGCTGGAAGGCGCTCATTTTGCCGTGCGGCGAAAGCATAAACACATGAATGCCGGCCTTGCCGCGCAGGGCATATTCGGCGGCAGAGCCGGTGTCGCCGCTGGTGGCACCGATGATGTTCAGGCATTTGCCTTCACGCGCCAGCACATATTCGAAGGCGTGGCCGAGAAACTGCATGGCCATGTCTTTGAAAGCCAGCGTGGGGCCGTTGGACAGGGCTTGGATTTTGATGCCGTCGGAGAGGGTGCGCACAGGGGTGATTTCGCGCGTGCCGAACACGGCTTCGGTGTAGGTGTTGCCCACCAGGTGGCGCAAATCGGCTGCAGGAATATCATCGATAAACAGGCTCATGATTTCAAACGCCAATTCGGCATAGCTCAAGCCGCGCCAGTACTGCAGCGTGGCTACATTCACCTGCGGATAACGCTCCGGCAGCATCAGGCCGCCATCGGGTGCGAGACCCATAAGCAAAACTTCGCTGAAAGATTTGGGCACGGTTTGCCCGCGCGTGCTGATGTATTTCATAAAAACACCGTTGGAATAATGAATTGTATAAAAAGGCTACCTGAAATCCGAAGCACCGAAATCGGTAAACGACACCGGATCACGGCGGCTGAGCCAATACCAGGCCAAAAGCCCGCCGCACACCGCGCCGCCCACGTGCGCCAGATGCGCGATATTGTCGCCAAACAGCGATACCCCGCCGAACTGGGCAAACAGCTCATACCCCACCGCCACCGGCACCAAATATTTCGCCTTAATCCGCATCGGCAAAAACATCACCGTGAGCGGCGCATCCGGGAAGCACAGCGCAAACGCCGCAAGCACGCCGAACACCGCGCCAGATGCACCCAGCAGGTGGGTATAAAACGCCATCGCCAAGCCGTCGGGCACATTGGGCAGGCCACCGGAGAGCAGCGCCGAGCGTACCGTGGCCTCGTCCAGCCCGATTTGCTCGGCCACATTGCGCACGCCGTTGGCAATCAAGTATTCGTTCCAGCCCGTATAAAGCAGCGCCCCGGCCAAGCCGCACAGCAAATAAAGCAGCAAAAAACGCCGCTGGCCGAAGCGCAGCAGCAACATCGGCGCAAACGACCACAACACCACCATATTAAACAGCAGATGTGTGAAATTCGCATGCAAAAACATATGGCTCAGCCACTGCCAATAGCGGTAGCGCAGGTGCTCCAACGGCCACAACGAGCCGGCCAGCTGCAAAAATTCAAAACCCGGCAGCTGCATCAGCACAAACACCAGCCCATTCAACGCCAGTAAGGCATACAGCACCGTAAAATCAAAACGGAATCGCATAAGGAGAGAATCAGTCAAGCGTTAAAAACAGCCCATACTTGGGCTATTTTCAGAAAATCGGAAACACAGCTTTCAGGTAGCCTTTCAGTATTCGCAGCCAATGCGCTTAAGGCTACCTGAAACCCTTCGCGCCGCATCATACCACATCCCGCCCCCTCCCCCTGAAGCCGCCGCACAGAATTTGCTATAAAATCCACCCCAACGCCTTATCACTTTTCAGGTAGCCTGCCATGCCCAACGACCTCTTCGCCCAAACCCCCGCCGCCCCCCTGGCCGAACGCCTGCGCCCGCACACGCTCGACGACGTAGTCGGCCAGCAGCACTTGATCGGCGCGGGCAAGCCCCTGCGCGTGGCCGTGGAAGGCGGGCAGCCGCACTCCATGCTGCTGTGGGGGCCGCCCGGCGTGGGCAAAACCACCCTCGCCCGCATCCTCGCACAGAGCTTCAACGCCCAATTCCTGCCCGTATCCGCCGTGTTTTCCGGCGTGAAAGACATCCGCGAAGCCGTCAACAAAGCCGAAATCGCCCTCCAGCAAGGCCGCGCCACCATTTTGTTTGTCGATGAAGTCCACCGCTTCAACAAAGCCCAGCAAGACGCCTTCCTGCCCTATGTGGAAAGCGGCCTGCTCACCTTCATCGGCGCCACCACCGAAAACCCCTCCTTCGAAGTCAATCCCGCCCTGCTCAGCCGCGCCCAAGTTTACGTATTGCAAGCCCTTTCCGCAGACGAACTCGCCCGGCTCACCGCCAAAGTGCTCGCCCTGCCCGAATACCGCAGCTTCAGCCTCGAAGCAGACGCGCAAAAACTACTCATCCAAACCGCCGACGGCGACGCCCGCCGCCTGCTCAACCTGCTCGAACAGCTCCTGCGCGCCGCCGCCACCCGCCGCATCAGTTGCCTCAACGCCGATTTCCTGGCCGACAGCCTCGGCAGCCAAATCCGCCGTTTCGACAAAGGCGGCGAAAGCTTCTACAACCAAATCTCCGCCCTGCACAAATCCGTGCGCGGCTCCCACCCCAACGCCGCCCTCTACTGGCTCTGCCGCATGCTCGACGGCGGCGCCGACCCCCGCTACCTCGCCCGCCGCATCGTCCGCATGGCCTGGGAAGACATCGGCCTGGCCGACCCCCGCGCCCTCACTATCGCCAACGAAGCCGCCCACACCTACGAACGCCTCGGCTCCCCCGAAGGCGAGCTCGCCCTCGCCCAAGCCGTGCTCTATCTGGCCGCCGCCGCCAAATCCAACGCCGGCTACACCGCCTACAACCAAATGCGCCAATTCGTGAAGCAACACGGCAGCGCCGAAGTGCCGATCCACCTGCGCAACGCCCCCACCAAACTCATGCAAGAGCTCGGCTACGGCCGCACCTACCGCTACGCCCACGACGAACCGCACGCCTACGCCGCCGGCGAAACCTATATGCCCGAAGGCCTGGCCGAGCCCGATTTCTACCAACCCGTGCCACGCGGCCTCGAAGCCAAAATCGCCGAAAAATTATCCTGGCTCAAAGATTTGGATGAAGCTGCCCCAAGCAGCACCACGCAGCCGGAAGGCAAAAAGGCTACCTGAAATTTTCAGGTAGCCTCCACACCCCAGCAACCAAGGAAAAACCATGCGCGATCCCGATTTCTTCCTCCGCCGTTATGCACCCACCACCAATATCATGGCCTTTTTGGAAATTCCCTATGACAAGCTGGTTGATGGTCTCGCACAATGGGAACGTAAACGGGATAAATATCGTGAAGTGCCCATACAAAAGATTGAGATTGGCGGCACATGGGAGCAAAGATTGAACAGCCTGCTGCCGCTGACTCTACATTCCCCCAAAGCAATGATTTCAGAAACCCAGTCCCCATGGTGTGTTTATGTGGATAACGGTATGCAGGGGACTGACTTTAACTCCGATCCCCGTTATTTGTGCAAAACACTTGGAATTCGTGAAGTATCAGTAGTTATGGTAAAAGATATTCCCAACGACCAACCAGGTTCAACCCAGTTTGTTTATATGGATGGCACTCGTGCCGAAAAAATAGGCACACCAACCGACTACTACTATAAAATTCCCGGCCGATATGTATTAGCACACCGTGAGAGCCGCTGGGAATTTGAAGAATGGGGCGAGCCGTTTCCGTTTGAAGAAGTGGCGCAATACCAAGCCCGGCGTATCAAAGACCGGCTCACCCCGGAAATGGTGGAGCGCTATTACAGCCATTTCGGTATTGACTTGTTCAACCCCGATTTCTATAGCGGCCGAGCCTGTATTTTTGAAAGGCAAGTGCACCCAGACACCCCGAAACTACTGCACTTTCCCAACCAACAGCAGCCGTAGGTCAGATTCTCGAATCCGACCTGCCAACACAGTAAGTAGGTTGGATTAGCCGCAGGCGTAACCCAACAAATTAAAGTGAAATGTTAGGGTTACTAACCCAACCTACACCCTGCCTGATCAACAGGCTACCTGAAAAATAAATTTCAGGTAGCCTGCCCATTTGTGGGGTGTAGGGTGTGTGCGGAACGCATGCTCGCGGCTTGGGAATAACTGGCAACGGCGTGCCTGCGGCACGCACCCTACGCACCGTGCAGGCTTTCCTGTAACAAAGGCTACCTGAAACATTTTTCAGGTAGCCTTTATCGCTGTTTGGTCTATATAAAGCCCGCCTATACCCTTTCAGGTAGCCTTTCGATGGGCTATGTCTAGTGCCTTGGCTGGCGGTAGTTGTCGAGATCAACGATGCGTTCGAGCAGCATGTCGCACAAGTCGTCCATGCTGTCTTCGTCGAATGCGCCGTTTTCGGCCACGAGGTCTTCGAGCCAATCGAGGCTGCGGCAGAGGCGCTGGTAGTTGATTTCGGTGTAGGCGGCGGGGCTGGCAGGGAGTTCGCTTTGCAGGAGGGTGAGGCCGTCGTCGCAGAGGTTGTCCCATGCGCCGAGGCGGCAGGATTCGCAGATGTCTTCGGCGGTGCGCACCATTTCGCCGGTATCGCCGCTGCTTTCAAACAAGAGCTGGGCTTCTTTGCCGTAGGTAGTGTCTTCGAAATATTCATGCCAGGGCTCGAAGCTGAGGCCTTCGAAGTTTTGCGGCACAAATTCTGCGGGCAGGTTGTCCAGCAGCTCGAGCAGCTCTTCGGCACTGTAGAAGCGGCCGTGTGCGCCCACTTTTACGGGATCGGGGATTTCGCCCCAGTAAAAGCCGCTGAATTCTTCGAGCAGGATTTGGAAGGTATTGTCGTGCCGATCGATAATGCCGAGGAAGTCGTGGTGCTGCTGCAGACGGCTGAAATATTGGGGCAGCTCGGCAGCGGACACGGTAATGGGGCTGCCGCCGTCGATATGGGCATCGTCGGTGTAGAAGGAATAGAAAATTTGGTAGGTGCGGTTCATGGCGGTGCTTGGCGAAGGGAAAAGGCTACCTGAAAGTGCGGTGGAAATCAGGTAGCGCGGGTGTTTATGGCAATGAAATCAGTGCCGTTAGTTTGCCTGGCACGGCTGGAGACTGAATCTGCTCCGGCCAGGCCAAATCGAAGGGGCGGGATTATGGCCGGCCGGTGCGGGGGCTGATGGTGAGGATTTCGTAGCCGGTGTCGGTAACGAGCACTTCGTGTTCCCATTGGGCGGAGAGTTTGCGGTCTTTGGTCACCACGGTCCAGCCGTCTTCAAGGATACGCAGGTGGCGTTTGCCTTGGTTGATCATGGGCTCGATGGTGAAGATCATGCCGGGTTGCAACACGGGGCCGGTGCCTCTTTTGCCGTAGTGGACAACTTGCGGGTCTTCGTGGAAGCTGCGGCCGATGCCGTGGCCGCAAAATTCCTGCACCACGGAATAGCCGGCGTTTTCGGCGATTTGCTGGCAGGCGTAGCCGATGTCGCCGAGGGTGGCGCCGGGCTTCACCACTTCGATGCCGGCCATCATGCTTTGATGGGTGATGTCGATCAGGCGCTGCGCCTGCGGGCTGATGGTGCCCACGGCATACATGCGGCTGGAATCGCCGTGGAAGCCGTCTTTTTTGATGGTGATGTCGATATTGAGGATGTCGCCGTTTTTCAGGGGCTTATCATCGGGGATGCCGTGGCAGATAACGTGGTTTACTGAGGTGCAGCAGGATTTGGGGAAGGGGGGATTGCCGTAGTGCAGGGGTGCGGGGTAGCCGCCTTGCACGTTTACATGATAATCGTGCACCAGCTGGTTGAGTTCGTTGGTGGTAACGCCGGGTTTGACGAAATCGCCGATGTAGTCGAGGGCTTCGGCAGCCAGGCGGCCGAGCTCGCGCATTTTTTGGATTTCTTCGGGGGTTTTGATGATGATGGCCATATTGTTTTTCCTAATAATTCCGGTAACGGGCTACCTGAAAACAAGACCTTGGCCGAGCTTTTGCCAGGCCAAAACTTTTTCAGGTAGCCTTGATGTTATTCCTGTTCGCCGTTGCGGTGTTTGCGGCGCAACGGGATGCCGTGGGCGCCGTATTTTTGCGGCACGATGCCGCTGCGGGTGAGCAGCATGAGTGCGCCGAGCAGCATCATACCGAGCGCGGCCAGCGGGGCTGTGTTGATAAACATTTGGTTGCGCAGGTAAATAGCGGCGCCGATATACATCAGCATGGGGCCGTGCACGATGCTTTGGGTGTTGATACCGTCGAGCAGCAGCAGGGCAAGGCCGCCCAATACCAGCGCGAGAGCCAGCAGCGTGGCGGTGGTGGGCAGGATGTCGGTGCTGCTGAGGAACCAAACGGCGCCGAAAATAATCAACACGATGGGGAGGGCAAGGGAGGATTGTTTCATAAGGAACTCCTGCTGAAGGTGGGGCTACCTGAAACTTGGCGGCATGGCGCTTTCAGGTAGCCTTTAATCGGACACGCAAACAACTCAGCGGTTTTTCAGCAGCCGCTGTTTTTCGCGTTTCCAGTCGGCTTCTTTCATGCTTTGGCGTTTGTCGTGCTGTTTTTTGCCTTTGGCCAGGCCGATGTCCATTTTGATGTAGCCGCGCCGGTAGTGCAGGTTGAGCGGCACCAGGGTGTAGCCGCTGCGTTCTACTTTGCCGATCAGCTTGTTGATTTCACTCTGCTTGAGCAACAGCTTGCGCTGGCGCACCGGATCGGGCTTAACGTGGGTGGAGGCGGTGGGCAACGCGGTGATGTGGCAGCCCACCAGGTAAAACGCGTCTTTTTTCCAGTGGATATAGCTTTCTTTCAGCTGCACGCGGCCGGCGCGCACGGCTTTCACCTCCCAGCCGTCGAGCACCAATCCGGCCTCGAGCTGGTCTTCGATAAAATAATCGTGAAAGGCTTTTTTATTGTTGGCGATACTCATGATGCTTTGCCGTTTCGTTACAGAAAGCGGATTCTAACAGCAAACCGTGCCGCTGAACATTCGCCCGGCAACGGCTTTGGTAGGTAGATAGAGTGAATCCACATTAAGAATGCTGCCCATCAACCAGCCTTGCCGTGCTGCTTGTACGGTCTGCGGCTTGCCGCCTGGTGCTATTCTTCATTTTAATCCACGATACTTTCAGGTAGCCTTCTGTCGCCGTGCTACAATCTGCCTGTTTGAAATCAAACCCCGCCAAGGAAACCGCCATGAAGCTCTATCTCTACGACCACTGCCCCTTCTGCGTGCGCGCCCGTATGATTTTCGGCCTGCGCAACGTGCCGGTGGAAGAAATCATTTTGCTGAACGACGACGAAGCCACGCCCATCGGACTAATCGGTGCCAAACAAGTGCCCATCCTGCAAAAGCCCGACGGCAGCCACATGGGCGAGAGCCTCGATATCGTGCGCTATGTAGACGAGCTCGCCGGCCAAGCCCGGTTGGATGAAACCATCCGCCCCGCCGTGCAGGCTTGGGTCGACCAAGTAAACAAATTCTACAACCATCTGGTGATGCCGCGCGAAGTGCGACTCGAGCCGCCGCTGCCCGAATTCGCCACCGCCGAAGCCGTTGCCTACTTCGTGCAGAAGAAAGAGCAAAACATCGGCAGCTTCGAGCAAAACCTGGCCGAAACCAACACCTATCTCGAGCGCATCCATCTCGCCCTGCCCGAGCTGGCCGCACTGTTGGGCGAACAGCCTTATCTCAACGGCAGCGCCCCTGGCATGGAAGACATCATCATTTTCCCCGTGTTGCGCAACCTTACCTTGGTGAAAGGCATCGCCTTCCCCGCCAAGTTGCAGGCCTATATCGAACGCCTGTCGGCCGAGAGCAAAGTGTCGCTCTATTCCGACCGCGCCCTATAGCATGAACACCCTGTCCGGCCACGCCCGAGAAGCTGCCGCCCGCGCTGGGCTGCAACGCAGCCGCCGCCAGGCCGGTGGCCTGCTGCTGGCTGCCGTATTGCTGTTTATCGTTTCCGCGCTGTTCGTGCAGCGCCACCCCGCGCTGGGCTACCTGAAAGCCTTCGCTGAGGCCGCCACCGTCGGCGCGCTGGCCGACTGGTTTGCCGTAACCGCCCTCTTCCGCCATCCGCTCGGCCTCAAAATCCCCCACACCGCCATCCTGCCGCGCAACCAAAACCGCATTGCCGACGAGCTCGGCCGCTTCATCGAAACCAACTTCCTGCCCGAGCGCCCCATCGCCATCCGCATCTACCGCCTGCGCATCGCCGAAAAACTGCGCCGCTGGCTGGCCCGCAGCAGCACCCTCCAAGAATGGCTGCCCGCCCTCGCGCGCCAAATCCCCGCCGCGCTGCAAACCATCCCGCCGCCAGAAGCCGCCCGCCTCGGCGCTGCCTTTTTAGCCACACACGGCAGCGGCAAACAACTCGGCGCCGCCCTCTCCCAAGCCCTGCTCCTGCTCGAACAGCAAGGGCTACCTGAAAACCTGCAAACCACCCTGCTCGGCCAAATCCGCCATTGGATCAAACAGCCAAACACCCGCGTTTCGCTCGAAGAAAATCTCCGCGCCTGGGCTGAAAAAATCGAAACCAGCCAGCCCGACACCTGGGACAAACTCAAAGCCCAGCTGCGCGGTCGCCTCGTTGGCCAAATCGACAGCTGGGTGGCGCAAAAAGCCCTCGACTGGGCCGACAACTACCTCGAAGCCGCCCTCACCAGCCCGCAGCACGAGCTGCGCACCGCCTTTCGCCGCCAATATTGCGCTCTCGCCCGCGAGCTCGCCACATCAGAAGCCTGGCAGCGCAAACTCGCCCTAGCCAAACGCCGCCTGGCCGACTCTCCCGAGCTGCAACAGCAAATCGCCCAACTGTGGCAAAGCCTTACCACCCGCCTCGCTGCCGATGCCCAACGCCCCGATTCCACCGCTGCACGCCGGCTGAATAGCCTGCTCACCTACCTGCTGCAGCAACACGCCGCCACTCCGCAGCAGCTGCGCCGCCTCAACGTGCGCCTCGCCCTGCTCGCCCGCAGCCTGGTGCGCCGCCACCGCCACGCCGCCGCCAAATTTATCGCCGACAAAGTGAAAAGCTGGGACAGCCGCCAAATGAGCGACAAACTCGAGCTTTCCATCGGCCGCGATTTGCAGTTTATCCGCATCAACGGCACCTTGGTCGGCGGCCTGGTCGGCCTGCTGATTTACACCCTCAGCCAATGGCTGCCCGCACTGTAGGCCGATTTCAGCTACAAAAGGCTACCTGAAAGCGAAGTTTCGGCTCAGCCAAAGCTGAGTTCCTGCAAAACTTCACTGCAGTTAAATCCATAGCAAAATTTTCAGGTAGCCTTGCTGAAACAGGCTACCTGAAAGTACAACACATCCGCCATAATCAATCCAAACCTTAGTTTTAACTTGGCTTTCAGGTAGCCTGCCCATCGACAACGCCAAACCCCAACACCGCCATGAACCTAGCCCGCGCCCTCGCTGCCGACCGTATCCCCATCCTCCGCCCCGCCGCCTATAGTATTGGAGAGCCGGCCAGCCTCGATGCTGTTTTCAAAGACGGCATCGCCTATCTGGCCGACTATCCGCCCGCCCGTTTCCACTTCGTCCGCCTCCCCGATGAAACCATCGCCATCCAAACCCCGCGCGGCGAAGCCCGCTGTTTCGGCAAATACGGCTATGGCGGCAGCTATTTCGTGGTGGCCGCAGATGATGCGGTGTGGCTGTATTCGCCGCGTGCCGAAAACGCTTGGGAGCAGGAATGGGTATTGGTTAACAGCAGCCTGGCCTTGTTTGTGCAAACTTATTGCCGGCTGATGTCGGCCGTATTCCTGCTCAAAGCCGATTTCGCCCAAGGCTACAACTTTGACCAAGGCACAGCCCTGGCCGCACAACTGCAAAGCTGGCTCGCTCAAGCCGACCCCGATGCCGCTGCCGACCACGCCTTTTGGAACCACCCGCTCTACGAAATCGAAGACGGCTTCTTCCATCTGACAAACAACCCTGTCAGCCGCCAAATCGGCATGCCCGAACACCGTTATCAGGAAAACAAACAGGCTACCTGAAAAACACACGAAGCCAGTTTCTGCGCCGCCCAAACCAGCTATCCCTTCGATAAACATGTCATGCCATAGAAAGGAACCGTCATGATCCTCACCCGCCAGCAAGCCCTCGATATTTTCCGCCGCCGCGTTTCCACCCGCTACTACGACCCCGCACGCAAAATCAGCGCCGAAGATTTCGCCGCCATCCTCGATTTCGGCCGCCTCTCGCCCAGCTCCGTCGGCTCCGAACCGTGGAAGTTTCTGGTGATACAAAACCAAGAGCTGCGTGAAAAAATCAAGCCCGTGGCCTGGGGTATGCAAAGCAGCATTACCGAAGCCAGCCACCTAGTGATCCTGCTGGCGAAAAAACACGCCCGCTACGACACTCCCTTTTTCAGCGAGCTGATGGACCGGCGCGGCTTCACCCCCGAGCAGCGCGCCGCCGCCCTCGAGCGCTACCGCGACTTCCAAACCCACGATATCGTCATCGCCGACGACGAACGCGCCCTGTTCGACTGGGCGAGCAAACAAAGCTACATCGCCCTGGCCAATATGCTCACCGGCGCCGCCATGCTCGGCATCGACTCCTGCCCCATAGAAGGCATGAACTACGCCGCCGTGGAGCACATTCTCGCCCAAGCCGGGCTGCTCGACCCCGCCGAATACGGCGTGTCCGTGGCCGCCACCTTCGGCTACCGCGCCCGCGACATTCAGCCCAAACCGCGCCGCGATGCCGCCGAAACCGTGGTTTGGGCGGAATAAAGCAGGCGGCTGAGCCGATAGTTTCAGCCTTGCCGAAACCCGCACCGCCCGCTTTCAGGTAGCCTCAATGTACCAACAGGCTACCTGAAACCACCGGCTTCAACGACAGCTGCTTACCACCAGCAAGGAAACCGTATGAGCACCTCCATCCACCTCTACCGCCCGCTCCACACCCTCAAACCCTTCGGCAGCAATATCTGGATTGCCGATGGCGGCATCGTGCGCATGGCCTTCCCGCTCGGCCTGAGCATCCCCTTCAGTACCCGCATGACGGTTATCCGCCTCGCCGATGGCGGCCTCTGGTGCCACTCCCCCATCGAACCTCACCCGGAATTGCTATCCCAAATCAACGCACTGGGCGAAGTGCGCCACCTCGTCTCGCCCAACCGCATCCACTACGCCCATATCCCCGCCTGGCAAAAACACTATCCCCAAGCCACCGCCTGGGCCAGCCTCGGCGTGCGCGAACGCGCCGCTGCCCAGCACATCGCCGTATCGTTCGATGCCGATTTGGGCCCCAGCGCCCCAGCCCAATGGGCAGACGACATTGCCCAGCTCCCTTTCCTCGGCAGTTCGGCTATGACCGAAACTGTTTTCTTCCATCGCGCCAGCCGCACCCTGATCCTCACCGACCTTATCGAAAACTTCGAGCCCGCCAAATTCCCCAGCCGTTTCTGGGCGCAGGTAATGAAATGGGTAGGCATTGCCGAGCCGGACGGCAAAATTCCGCCCGACTGGCGCGCCACCTTCCGCAACCGCGCCGCCGCCCGCGAGAGCCTGGCGCAAATGCTTGCCTGGCAGCCCGAAAAAATCATCCTCGCCCACGGCCGCTGCTACGAAGCCAACGGCACTGCCGAACTGTGCCGCGCCTTCCGCTGGCTCAAGCCGGATCAATCCAAATAGTCACCACAAGGATTGAGGCAAGGCCCCATATCTATCTGATTTGCAACAACGATTAAAGGCTACCTGAAACTTTCAGGTAGCCTTTTGCATAAGTAGCACAAACCGGCCAGCCGGTCGGTTTGTCTTTCCTATCAGCGGATAGTGTTGCCGATGCGCGAAGTGTCGCCCACGTTCATCCACACGAAAAGCGCTTTGCCCACAATCAGCTTGTCGTCCACAAAGCCCCAGTAGCGCGAATCGGCGCTGCTGTCGCGGTTGTCGCCCATGGCGAAATACTTGCCCGCCGGCACGGTGCATTTAAAGCCGCTGCCGTCTGCCTCGTATTCGCAATTTTCGCGCAAGCCGCTTTGGTAGCCGTTTGCAGCAAAATTATTGGCGGATTCGGCCAAGAAGGGGATGGAAACCGTGGGCGCATTTTCATTTTTCAGCACATCGAAATGGCGGCCTTCCCAATCAGTGGAAAAGCGGGTGGCTTCTAGAATCCGATCCGGCTTGTAATCATCTGGATATTGGTAGCCGCCCACCAAATTATCCTGCTCAGTTTTGCCGTTTACCGTCAGCACCTTATTACGATACTCCACCACATCGCCCGGCAGGCCGACAATGCGTTTGATGTAGTTGGTATCCGGCTCCACCGGATAATTAAACACCACCACATCACCACGCTGCACCTGGCCCACCGGAATCAGTACATTATTCAACACCGGCACGCGGATGCCGTAGCTAAACTTGTTCACCAGCACAAAGTCGCCCTTCACCAGCCCCGGCCGCATCGAGCTGGAGGGAATCTGAAACGGCTCGGCTACAAAAGTGCGCAACACGAACACCATCAAAATCAGCGGGAAGAAGCTGCCCATATAATCGCGGAAATGGTTATCATCTTGCTCTGCTGCTTCAGCATGATCAGTCAGTTGCCTGCGCTGTTTGCGTGCCGCACGCGCCCACAGCCACACTGCGCCAGTAAACAGCACCAGCAGCAGCAACACTGCCGTGAGGCTCATCAGCTTGGCCAGCAGGCCGAACGAGCCTACCATCATCAGGAGGTAGCCCCATTGCAGGCCGCTGCTCCATTCACTGTTTTCTTGCCGCGTTTTCCTGCTCACGGCAAACAGCACGATACCGGCCACCAGAGCAGCTATAGCGGCATAAAGGATTGTGTTGGATTGTTCCACTTTTATATTTCCTGTATTGAAATGAGTTTGATAAGCTTTAGGCTACCTGAAAACTGGCAGCCCGCCTAAAATCTTTGTTCATAGCTTCCTGCCGCTGATGGTTACACCTTCGATAAAACTGAGGCCATAGCCGAAACCGACTCTACCACTAATTTTTTGCGCCTCACCGGCTCTAAATCGCTCGTTCTTAACGGCTGATTCCTGAAAACGGAAGTCATAGCTGCCGGAAACACCGCATCACCTCAAAGCCTGCAGCCCTCAAAGCCAAAACACGGCAGCGGTGGTCTGCAGCTAAATTATCTGTATCTGGCGTGCTATCTGCCCAGCCCCACACCAAAGCCATAGGCGGTTTCACCGTCTACCCCTGGCGGCAGGCTACCTGAAAATATTGCTGCTGAAGATCGTATTCATTCAAAAACAGCACCGGTGTGCCTTGCTGGCAGAATTGGCGGAATTGTTCCAACACTTCCGGCGCGGCAGAAACGGCAAGGTTTTCGGATAGCGTCGGCTTTTCCATCTGCAGGTCGGGCGTGGCACAGGCGGAGGAAGCCACACAAATCGCCAGCATCAAAAAATGTTTTTCATTATCAGGCTTCCTTTCATTCAGGCTCTCGTTTTTCAGGTAGCCTGAATGTGGCTACTTATCCCCCACCTGCAAAATCGCCAAAAATGCGCTCTGCGGGATTTCCACATTGCCCACCTGCTTCATGCGTTTCTTACCGGCCTTTTGTTTTTCCAGCAGTTTTTTCTTGCGCGTGATGTCGCCGCCGTAGCATTTTGCCAATACGTTTTTGCGCAGCGCCTTCACGTTTTCGCGAGCGATAATCTGGCTGCCGATAGCAGCCTGCACGGCGATGTCAAACATTTGGCGCGGAATCAGTTCGCGCATTTTTGCTGCCAGCTCGCGGCCTCGGTGTATGGCATTTTGGCGGTGCACAATCAGGCTGAGCGCATCCACTTTGTCGCCGTTCACTATAATATCTAATTTCACCAAATTGGCAGCGCGAAACTCTTTGAAATGGTAGTCCAGCGAAGCATAGCCACGCGAGGTGGATTTAAGCTTGTCGAAAAAGTCCATCACCACTTCGTTCATCGGCAAATCATAAGTGAGCATCACCTGGCGGCCGAGATACTGCATATTGATTTGCACACCGCGCTTCTGGTTGCACAGCGTCATCACATTGCCCACATATTCCTGCGGCACCAGGATGGTGGCGGTGATAATCGGCTCCAGAATGGATTCCACCGTGGCCAAATCCGGCAGTTTGGACGGATTTTCCACTTCGATATGTTCGCCGCTCTTCAAAATCACTTCATACACCACGGTAGGCGCGGTGGTAATCAAGTCCATATCAAACTCGCGCTCCAAGCGTTCCTGCACGATTTCCAAGTGCAAGAGGCCGAGGAAGCCGCAGCGGAAGCCAAAGCCGAGCGCTTGAGACACTTCCGGCTCAAATTTTAATGAAGCATCATTGAGTTGCAGTTTTTCCAACGCATCGCGCAGGGCTTCGTAGTCGTGGCTTTCCACAGGATAGAGGCCGGCAAACACTTGGCTTTGTACTTCTTTGAAGCCGGGCAGCGGCTCGGAAGCGGGGTTTTGCGCCAGCGTTACCGTATCGCCCACTTTGGCTTGACCGAGCTCTTTCACACCGGTAATCAAAAAACCCACTTCACCCGCTTTAAGCTCTTGCCTGTTCACCGATTTCGGCGTAAACACACCAAGCTGCTCCACTTGGCTTTCAGCCTTGGTGGACATGAAGCGCACTTTGTCTTTTAGTTTCAGCCGACCGTTTTTCACACGGATCAGCATCACCACGCCAACATAGTTGTCGAACCACGAATCGATAATCACGGCTTGCAGCGGCGCGTTTTCGTCGCCTTCCGGCGCGGAAATTTTCGCAACGATTTCTTCCAGCACGTCTTCCACACCTAGCCCCGATTTGGCCGAGCAGGTTACCGCGCCCACCGCATCAATGCCGACGATGTCTTCAATTTCCTGCGCCACGCGGTCGGGATCGGCGGCGGGTAAGTCAATTTTGTTCAGCACCGGCACCACTTCCACGCCCAAATCAATCGCGGTGTAGCAGTTGGCCACGGTTTGCGCTTCCACGCCCTGCGATGCGTCCACCACCAACAGCGCACCTTCACAGGCAGAAAGCGAGCGGGAAACTTCATAGGAGAAATCGACGTGCCCGGGCGTATCAATCAGATTTAAAAGATAAGTTTCGCCATTACGGGCTTTATAGTTCAACGCGGCGGTTTGCGCCTTAATCGTGATGCCGCGCTCTTTTTCGATGTCCATGCTGTCCAAAACCTGCGAACTCATTTCGCGGTTTTCCAAGCCGCCGCAGTGTTGGATGAAGCGGTCGGCGAGCGTGGATTTACCGTGGTCAATATGGGCGATGATGGAGAAATTGCGGATATTGTTCATATTTTGGCAAAAAAGTAAGCGGTCGTAATGGCAGGCAAAAGCATCGGTTTGGCCCATACGGACTACCTGAAAAAGTGGAGCTTCAGCGAAGTTAAAACAGGAGCGGCAACACAGCAAGCCGTGCCGAAACCAAACTGCGTATTCTAGCCGAAAACGCTTGAAGCTGCCCGACAATTTGTTCACTCTCCCGCTTGACCCAACACAAGCAAAAAGCGCAAGCTCCAGCCCAATGGCGCAGAATCAGGTATCATGCCCATTTTTCGTATCGGGCTACCTGAAACCGCCGATTGGATTTTAGCTTCGTTTAAGTGCCACTTTTTCAGGTAGCCTCCAAGCCGCTCCCCCACTATGCACGCCCTACTCCGCCTCATCCGCCCGCGCACCCTGCCGCTGGCTCTTGCCGCTGTTTGCTGCGGCAACGCCCTCGCCTGGCACAGCAGCCCCGCAAGCTGGCGCGGCAGCGTGTTCCTGCTCAGCCTGCTCACTGCGCTGGCTCTGCAAATCGTCTCCAATATCGCCAACGACTACGGCGACGGCATACGCGGTACCGACCGCCACCGTGCGCCCGATGCGCCCGAACGCCTCACCGCTAGCGGCCAAATTCCTCTCCCACGCATCCGCCGTCTCCTCACCGCCAGCGTATTAGCCGCCCTGCTCCTCGGTGGTGCACTCATCGCCCTCAGCTTGCGCCACCCGCAGCAATGGCTCGCTTTCTTGCTCTTAGGCAGCCTCGCCCTCGCCGCCGCCCTCACCTACACCCTCGGGCGCCACGCCTACGGCTACCACGGGCTGGGCGAAATCAGCGTATTCCTGTTCTTCGGCCTGCTCGGTGTGCAGGGCAGCGCCTACCTGCAACAAGGCAGCTGCCCGCCCGAAGGCTGGCTGCCCGCCGCCGGCTGCGGTCTGCTCGCCGCTGCCGTACTGCACATCAACAATATGCGCGACATCGAAAACGACCGCCAATCCGGCAAAACCACCCCCGCCACCCGGCTGGGCTTTGAACGCAGCAAAACCCTGCACCGCCTCCTCCTCGCCGCCGCCCTTGCCTGCTACGCCGCCCTCGCCCCTCAAATCCCTAGCGGCCTCTTCTGGCTAACCGCGCTGCCGCTGGCCGCCACCCACTTGCACCGCCTGAAAACCGCCACCAGCCCCGCTGCCGCCGGGCGCGAACTGCCGCATATCGTGCGCCTTGCCTTGGCTATAAACCTACTTTTCGGCAGCGGCCTGCTGCTTGAATCTGTGCTATTCTAACTAGCTCCAAAGCTAAATCTCCCATAACTCATACACACCATAACTAACGAATAAAAAAGTAAAATATGCCTACCCTCTCGCAAATCCTCGTTTTACTCCCGCCGCCCTGTTCGGCTACATCATGTATCTCGAAACTTTCGCCACTACTTCCCTCACCACCACCCGCGTATTCAAACTCAGTCAAACGCAGTTGGCCGAACCGCGCTTCAACGTGTGATGCGTAACCAAGGCATCTACAACGGCTGCACTGCCCTCATGCTCGTCTACGCCATCCTGTTTGCCTCCCAGCCGAAAGAATTCGCCGCCGTTTTGCTGCTCAACTGCATCACCGTTACCGCCTGCGGTGCGCCCCCAACAAAAGTATTCTGTTCAAGCAAAGCGGGCTGCCTATTTTGGCTTTGATCAACCTGTGGTTTTAGTAGACAGGAAAAAGGCTACCTGAAAAAGATAGATTCGGTTGCAGATAGCCTATGATATTTACAAACTCCTCGTCTTTTAAAGTGTAGTTTAAAACAAGCAAAACAGAGCGCGCAGATACATCGAAAATAGACAGCATCCGAAAAACGCATTGTGAAGAAATACACCAAAAATGAGGACTTATAAATGCATCAATCCTTATATTGTGTGAGCCAACATCTAACAACCAAATTTGGGGCGGATACCGTGTCTTATCGGCTACGATTTTGAAAAACACAGCAATTTTCTTTACAATACCACCCAGCAGCAATGCTGACTTATCCAACCAATATTGAAGAAGGAATGACTTTATGAAATCTAAACAAGCACTTTGGTTGTTGTGTGTATCTGCCGTACTCGGCCTTTCCGCCTGTGGTGGCAAAGGCGGCGATGAACAAGCCCCCGTGCAACAGCAACAAGCTTCGCAAAGCCAGGAGGGCAGCCAGCAGGCTGAGAGCGGCAGCCAGCAGGAAGCAGCTTCTATGGATAACTTCCTGAGCAACGCCCAAGCTTTGCAGGCAGCGGAAGATTCCCTCAAAGCCCTGCCGCAGTTTTCCGGCAAGGAATTGAATGTATTCCAAAACGTTCAATTCTATGGCAGCAACCGTCCGCGCATTGAAATCGACATCCAAGACCCGGAAAAACCGGATAATATCGACCACTACACCTATGAAGACGGCAAGTGGAGCGAACCGCAACCGGTGCAGATTTCTGGCGGCGGCGACATGAAAGACAACGTTACTCCCCTGAACGACATCAAGTTTGCCACCGTGGCCACCATCGCCAAAACTTGGAACGAGAAAGCCAAGGAAGTGGAAGCCACCGAAACCGAGCTGACTTTCACCAGCTTCCAACTGTGGGTGCCGAACCAAACCCGCCGCTGGATTACTTCCACCATCGAAACCCCGCGTGCCAAATACTCTATCGATTTCAACATGGACGGCACTTTGAAAGACTTCAGAAAACAGTAATACGAAGAACAGCTTAGAGAGTAAACAAAGGCCACCTGAAAACGTAGTGCAGGAAATTTCTGCGAAGCTAAAAGTTTCAGGTAGCCTTTTATCTGGAATAGGTAAAACCAGATACCGCCATATGCAACTAAAGGCTACCTGAAAGCACAGCGAACACAGCGCATGTTTTCAGGTAGCCTTCATTAATTAAAACACTATTCTCACTATTCTCAAGCCACAGCCTTCTCTGCCTCTTCCAGCTGCTGTACGCGGTATTGCTTCGGTGTTTGCCCGAAATACTGTTTAAACGCGCGGTTGAAATGCGATTCCGACACAAAGCCGTTTTCCAACGCAATGCGCAAAATCGTATCCGCACTCGCCGCCAGCTGCACTGCTGCCTGCTGCAAGCGGATAGACAGCACAAAGCGGTGCGGACTCACCCCGGTTACCGATTTAAACAAACGCATCAGCTGTGCCCGCGAAAGTTTCGCCATTTCCGCCATCCGTGCAATTGGCCACTCATCCTGCGGCGCGAGCAACACCGCCTGCAACAGCCCGCTTAGGCGTGGGTCTTCCAGCTGCGACAAAAAAGATAGGGCACTGCTCTGCTGCCGATAGCGTCGCAGCACGGCCACCAGCATCACCTGCGAGAGCGCGTTCACCACCGTACCGCTGCCATAGCGCAGCCTTTCCGCTTCATCCAGCATCATCGATGCCGTTTGCCGCATTTCCGGTAGCGGTAAAAGCAGGTATTCCGGCATACCCAGCCACAGCGCTGCACGGCGCGTATAGCGGTATTGGCCGCACAACAGTTGCAAGCGGTTGCCGCCGCAGTCTTTCACTGCCAACACTCCGTTTCCGTGAAGCTGCGGCTTGCCCGCTGGTTGCGCCAAACCCTCCAAACTGTCGGTAATACTGTGTGCCGTATCATAGGGAAGCAGCACCGCATCGCCCGTATGCAAAGCCACTGCTTGCCCGTCACCTACCCGCAGCCAGCCGCTGCCTGACACCACCCAATGCAGCCGCGCTGTTTCCGGCTCGGTTTCGTGTACCAAGTGAAATCCACCGCCCAGCCGGCAGCACACATCAATCCGACCACGCAGCCATGCCAGATAAATTAATTTGTCTAACACATCCATTTTCATTCTCCTTATTGGCCGATGGCGGAAATATATCGCTAAAACACTTATTCCTTCATACAGCGTTGGCTCGCCTTGCCGTACTTTTACCGTTCATGGCTCGTAGCCTTGTAGGAAAAAATAATTGTTTCAGCTATAGCACGCAGTCAAAAGAATGAGACGATCAGTCAATTCTTACTCTAAAACTTATGCCATCATGCACCACATCAGACAGTTTCGATAAAAGCTATCCGTTCAAATTTCATTTGAGTTTATTGCTAAGGATAACATCATGTTTTTAGATTGGAAAAAACACGCTACCCACGTTAAACAATCCTTTACCAAACTCGGCAAAGACCACCCCAAAATGCTAGCCGGCTATGCCGCCCTCGAAAGCGCTGCCGCAGCCGAAGCGCTGGATGCCAAAACCCGCGAACTCATCGCCCTGGCCGTGGCCGTTACCACCCGCTGCGAAAGCTGCATTTCCGTACACGCCCAAGCCGCTGTGAAAGCCGGTGCCACCGAGAGCGAAGTGGCCGGTGCGCTCGCCACCGCCATTTCCCTCAACGCCGGTGCCGCCTACACCTACTCCCTGCGCGCCCTCGAAGCCGTGGAAGACGCCCGCGAAGCCTAAACCGGTTTTCAGGTAGCCTTTAATGAATAACAGGCTACCTGAAAAACTCCCCCGCCATCAAGAAAGGTACATCATGAAGAAAACTCTCTCTCTAGCCGCCATCGCCCTGTTGACCGCCCTGCCCGTTGCCGCTTCCGCCCACGGCCAGCACAGCCGCAAGCCTGCCCAACAACAGAGCCAGCCGCGCCACGCCCCCGCCCGCCAAGAAGCCGTGTGGATCGATGTGCGCACGCCAGAAGAATATGCTGCAGGCCACCTGCAAAACTCCAAAAATATTCCGCACGACCAAATCGGCCAACAGATTGCTGCCCACGTTCCCAATAAAAATACCCCCATCAACCTCTACTGCCGTAGCGGCCGCCGTGCCGAAACCACCAAACAAGTGCTGGAAAGCATGGGCTACACCAACGTGCAAAACCGCGGTAGCTACGTACAGCTTACACGAGCCAACATACGATAATATTTGCAGTTTGACCCAATATCTGAAGCACTTATTCCTTCATACGGCGTTGGCTCACCTTGTATCAAGAAATAAGTGCTTCAGCTATATACAGTATCACCAAAAAAGCCACCTGAAAACGCAGCGCAGCGAAGTTCCTGTGAAGCTAAGATTTCAGGTAGCTTTTTGTTATGCCGGATACAGCTGGCAATCCTTACGCGGCTTCGGGCAACGCGAAGATTTCGCGCAGCAGTTTTTTGTAGAAGGCAAAAGCGGTGAGCGCGCCTTGCAGGGCTTGTTCGCGTTCACTGTCGGAAATGCCCAGATTGTTCAGCTGCTCGGCAAAACGGCGCCAATGTTTGCCCCTGCCATCGGCGTGCGGGCCGAGGTGGCGGGCACCGTGTTCGGCGTTGCAGCCAAGGTTGTTTTGCGCATCTTTAAACAAGAAGGCAGCGCCCACGTTGGAGCCTTCGGCACAATAGAGCCAGCCCAATGCTTCTGCGCCTTCGGGCTTGGGAATGGGCAGGGAAACGGCTTTTTCGGCAGCGTTCAGGTCTTGCAGATCGAGGATTACATCATCGTAGCGGGCAAGCTCGGCCAGGCCGGTGATTTTTTCGTTGAGCTGCGGGTTTTTGTAGATGTCGTCCACAATTTTGTGGAACACGGCTTGCAGCTGCAGGAAGCGGATGTAGTTTTCGGTGTTATCGAAAGGCTTCACTGACATCACCAGCTCATCCACGCTGTCGTGGGTGGTGCGGCAGTTTTCTTTCAGGTATTGCTTGAAAGGGATATCTTGCATGGTTTGTTTTCCTTTTTTAAAGTGTGTAGCCAACGTAATTCCAGGTAACCTCCCAAGAAGTGCAGCGACTACCTGAGCGACTACCTGAAAGTGTAAGCTTCAACGCAATTAAAACGAAGCCTCCGCAAGGAAGCGGAGTTTCTGCCATCGGCAAGGATTTAAAACTTAGCTTCAATAACAAGGCTGAAATTGCGGCCCGGGGCGCTGAAGCGTTCGATACCGGCATGGGTTTGGTTGTTCACACGGTTTACGGTGCCGAATTCGCGGATGCTGCGCAGGGTTTCCCAGGTATAGTAGTGGCGGTTAAACAGGTTGTAGATGCCGCCACGTATAGTAATGTGTTTTCTGAACTGGTAATTCGCAGTCAGATCGGCCAACCAGATGTTGCTGCTGTGGCGGACAAAAGGGAAAGTGCGGCCGGTATCGTCATAGGAGGCGATAGTGTCTTCTGGTTTTTTGCGCGCGAAATAGCTGATATTCAAATCCACACCCCAACGATTGTCGGGCTGCTGGTAGCCGAAACCGATAACACCGTTAAACGGCTGGATAGCGTTAATCGGAATACGTCCGTCAGCTTCGCCTTTGGTGTAATTGGCGGCCAACGTAGTATACATGCCGGCCGGCAGGCCGATGCTGTCGAGATTCCAGCGTGCTTTCAGCTCCAAACCTTTAATTTCGGCTTGGGAACGGTTTACGTTCTGGTAAACGTCGGCATATTCGCGGTTGCTCAAGGTTTTGTTGGTATAGTTCCAAGTCATAACCTCTCTGTAACCACGATGTACAAAATCGATGAAATCGGTGTAACGGGTGCGGTAGCCAGAAAGGCGTACATGCCCCCAATTGCCATGCACATCTATGCCCAGCTCAACGTTTTTGGAGCGTTCCGCTTTCAGATTCGGATTGGGCTCAACATAAAACAAGGTGTTGGGAAAGTAGAACCACATTTCATCGGTGGTGGGCGCGCGGAAACCGGTGCTGTATTTACTCTGCAAGGTTACAGACGGACTGATATTCCAATCCAGCGCAGCCACATAACTGGGCGAGCTGAAGCGCGCTTGTTGGTTCCAAATACCCTTGGCTTCGAGCTGGCCTTTTACGTCGGGGTTGAAGCTTTCCGTATCCAAAGTGTGCATTTTGGTGTGGTCGTAGCGCACACCGAGATTCAGCTTGAAGCGTTCGTTAAAGCGCAGAGTGTTGTTCCAATAAAGATTGTAGTTATTGGATTGGGTGCTGACCAAAAATTCTTTTTCATCGCGATCGGAAGCCAGACGATCGGGATAGAAAACGAAAGTCCAATAACTGGTGTTACTGTTAGTATTGCGTTTGTGAGAGCCACCCACGCCATATGCCGTATCCCACAATACATTTTTGCCAAAATCGAGATGTTTTTCGGCGGCCACTTTGAATTGGTTGGTTTCGTAATTCAGACTACGGCGGATAAAGTAGTTTTCGGCACTGCGTCCCATTCGGCGGATGTAATCTTGAGTGGGAATATCCCAAGTCATGGTGGTCATGCGGATTTTTTGCCGGTCAAGGCTCACGGTCAGCTTATTCCACGGCCCCCAGTCCAGTAGGTTTTCATATTCTAGGCCAACACGGCGGCGATAGGCAACATCGCGGCGGTAGCGGTAGCTAGTGCTGTCATAAGCGCCAAAAAGATTAGATAATTCATCTGTTTCCCGATCTTGCCGTGTAGTTTCGTAAATGCCGCTCAGATAGTTGCTGTCGTTGAAGTGGTAACCGAGGCGGAATAAATCGGAATGATCTTCGGTGTTTTGTGGGTCGGGAATGCCGCGCGCCACGCCGCTATATTTTGTGTTGCCGAATTGGTAGTTATTGTTGAAGCTGAGATTTACATCTTTAGCTTCGCTGTAGTTTTTAGTTTCATGTCCGTTGCGCACGGTACCAACCACCAAAGCGTCAAACTTGCCCAGTCGACCGGCAGCGGTAATGCTGGCCAACCATTGTTCGGAGCGGCTCAGATAACCGGTTTTCATCCCAACATAATAAGGCTTGTCTTCATCCACATAATCGCGCGGCGACTTGGTACGGTAAATCACCGCACCACCCAAAGCACCGCTGCCGGCCGTGATGGAATCCGCGCCTTTGCTGATGGTTACTTCGCTCATGTGCTCCAGCTCAGCGGCGTTGCGGTTGGCATTGAAATTGCCGTATGCACCAAACAGCTCCTGGAAGGCAGAGGAAGAGCGGCTTTCGCCTTGATCAAGACCGTCCACCACAATGGCCACACGGTCTTTATCCACACCCCGGATACTGAAACCGTTGGAGCCGGCCCGGCCGCCTTCGGCCACACTGATACCGGGGTCATAACGCACCATATCGCGGATATCCTGCACCATTTCTTTATCCAGCTGCTCCCGTCGGATACGTTCACGTCCCAGCTGGCGCGGCGTATGTTTGCGGCCTTGGATTTCAATGGTTTCCAATTGGGCAGAACTGGTGTCCTCAGTTTCGCCTGATGCCCAAACCGGGGCGGAAAAGATGCTACACAAAGCCAAGAATAAAATACTTGGTCGGTGCTGATGGATATGTGTTTTCATGATTCTGTTAAAAAGTTTGAAATAATAAAGGCTACCTGAAAAACAATTTCATTAATTAGCCAAATATATTGCAGGGTGTGCGCCAAATTGACACATACCCTGCAAAAGGCTACCTGAAAATTAAATTAAGGAGTAAGCGGGGTTAAATCATTTGAAGTGGAGTTTTCATCACGGTAACTGCGCTGTGGTACTGAACCGCCGAATACGCTGTTGAGGCTTTGGTTGCTACCGAAAGTGATTTTCCCACCAATTTCGGTACCCGC
This sequence comes from Eikenella exigua, assembly GCF_008805035.1. NCBI lineage: Bacteria > Pseudomonadati > Pseudomonadota > Betaproteobacteria > Neisseriales > Neisseriaceae > Eikenella > Eikenella exigua. The sequence continues at coordinate 1,050,210 of NZ_CP038018.1, forward strand.
CGGCCCATAATATCCTTTTTTGCCGAACAGGCCGCCACTTACTTGCCCATCAACGCCACCGGAGGTAACGCTGCCGCTGAAAGTATTGCCACTGAGAGTAACATCGCGGAAATTAATATCCGCGCCGAAATCCGCATTGCCTTTGATGGTGCCGCCCACTTTGCCGGTGTTGAAGTTAACAGTCAGCAAGGAACGTTTGCTTGCGTCTGCTGGATTGTATGTGGAAGCCGTTACCGAGCCATCTTTCACACGGAATGCCCATACTTCATAAGTGGCTTTACCAGTAGGCGCAGTAGCACCGTTGCGTTTCTGCATATCAGCCACTGGCGCAGCAATACCGCCGGCAAACATATCGATTTGCCCATTGCCGATCCAAACACCGTAGCGAGTGGCAGTCAAATAGCCGGCAGGCAGGTTGGAATCGAAGCCCTCGCAGCAAACCAATAATTTATTGCCTTCCGGGGTGGATTGAGGGGTAATTTTGGTGGGTTGTGTTTTGTCGGGAACAAAACGGCCTGAAAAGTTTGGCGGGTTGGTAAACCCATCAAAAGCGTAATCTTTACCATCAGGTGCGCGATAGATGAACTTGTCGGTCGGGAAAGATTGACCAAACATCATCTGATTCCACGACACATAACGCAGTTGGCCGCTGCCCGTTTGGAAAACGGTAGGGGTATCGCCACTGGTCGCCGGGCCGAGGATTTTGCTGGGATCAGCCGGCATGAGCGGAGGCACAGGTGCAGTGCCATCGGGAATAGTTACCCCGCCGTTACCCGCACACCCTGCCAACGCAGCAGCCACAAACAAAGATAAAATTAGGTGTTTCATAGTTACTTAATAAGTCCTGCCTTCGTTAAAAATAATGGTAATATATCTCATTTTTGTAGATAAGGAAACTGTTTTGTTTGCATGAAATGTCCAAACTTAACGAAACCCTATCTATCATATTCTCATTATTTTCAAGAGACTATTTGTATATATGCAGATGAAAACGAGTGTGTTTCTGATTATTTCTACGTTGTGTGTTGCGCAACACAGCTGGGGAGACACCACACCAGAACAGGATCAGAAACGTTTTTTACAAACAGGGCAGCAGCAATGGCTGCGGCAGTTGGAAAATAATGTGCAAACGCCTGCAGTAACAGATGGGCAGCAAGCTGCGCCAGTGCTCACACAGCAGGATTTGCTGGCACGGCCACAATTATTGGCGCATATGTTAGTGCAAGTGTTAAACAGCCCACCACAGCCGGAATTGCTGGCGGATTTGACTTCGCTGTATGCGCAAATACCGCAGCCAGACACAGTGTTGCTGCGTCGTGCGCAAGGCATGCAGGCAAAATATACGGGCGATTACGCGCGCGCGGTGCAAATTTACCGGGAATTGGTGGCAGAAGAGCCGCAGGATGTACGCATCCGCCTGGATTTGGCGGCGATGCTGGCAGAAGATAAGCAATGGCACGAATCGGCGCAGCTATTTGAAACAGTGCAGAACAAGCCGGAAGTGCCGGCGGAGGTGCAGAATAATGTGCAACATTATCTGAACCATATCACCAAACAGCAGCAATGGCAGTGGAGCGGTGGGCTTTCCCCTTCATTTGATAACAATGTGAACAACGCGGCGCTGCCGCATTGCAGCCCGTTCGGCTGCAGCCGAGAGCGCGCAGAAGATGCAGTGGGCATAGCCTACAGCCTGGGCTTGGCAAAAAACCAGGCATTGGCCGGGCATCACAACCTGCGCGTGCAGCTGGATGTGAGCGGCACCAATTATTACTGGAGCAACAAGTCGGCCTACGACAGCACCTACGGCCGCTTGGGCACGGGCTGGCTCTGGCAAGATGCGCGGCAGCGGCTGTTGGTGATGCCGTTTTACCAATTCCAGCTTAGCGGCACAGACAACTGGGAAAACCGCAAACCACAAAACAACCACACGCTGAAAATGTACATGTGGGCGCACGCTTCCGGACTGCGCACGGAATACAACCACCTGCTCACCCCGCGCTGGCAGCTTCATACCGCATTGGATGCCTATCGCCAGTATTACCGAATGAGCGAAAAAGCAGAAATGTATAACGGCTGGTATTTGGGGGAAAGCATTTCCCTGGCCTGGCGCGCCACATCGCGCAACACGCTGTATGCCGGGCTGAATTTCAACCAGATGCTGCCAGAACAGTCCACCCTGCGCAGCAAACCGAACAATGCCGCCTACCACCGCCACGGCATCGGCGCAGGCTGGATTCACGATTGGGATGCTCTAGGCGGCCTCTCCACCCGGCTTAACGTCTCCTTCGCCGAACGCCTTTTCCGTGGCACCGCGCTAAACATCACTCCGCAAGGCTTCCCGCCCGAACAACGCCGCGACCGCGAGATCCAATACTCTGCTTCACTGTGGCACAGAAACTGGACCATCCTAGGCCTAACCCCGAAGTTGAATTTCTCTTGGCAGCGCATCCGCAGCAGCCATGTGTGGGCAGAACATAAAAGCCGGCAAGTATTTGTAGAATTGGAAAAGCAGTTTTAACGTGAGGCTACCTGAAAGCGAAGCAGAGCGGATACCCGTATCCAACAAAACTTGGGATGCCCTCGCCTACTGCTATTATGGCCGCAATGTCAGAGATGTCTGATTCAGAAATCCGATCTATGCTTAGTAGCGCATAGCTACTGTGAATACATCAAAACAAAAGGCTACCTGAAATTTTAGCTTCGCAGAAACTCGCAAGCTCGTTTTCAGGTAGCCTTTCTTTCTTACCAATATCTGCATCCAACAGCCACCTCACTCCCCAGACGGCGCGGCATAATACTCCCGCTCCCGCCGCCTCTGCTCGCGGCGCAGTGGGGCAAGCAAGGTTTTAAGCAGCGCGCCGATCGGCACCACGGTGAGAATTATCCCCAGCAGAAACACGATATACACACACAACACCAGCCGCCTCAAGAGCGGCGACACATGCCCGGCAGCCATCGCCAGCTTGCCCCACACCAAAAAGCTGCGGTGCCCCACACGCTCGCTGGCCATCAGTTTTTCGTTTATCTTCACCGCGCCCATGTGTTGCAGCAGTGTTTTGTCTAATGTTTCATCGTGCTGCAAAGCTTCAGCGGTGCGCTGCCCGAAACGCGCCGCATCGGCGATTTCTGCTTCGCTGATGCCCGCAGGCGGCAGCCAATGCACGGCTTGCCGCTTGCCGGTAAACATCCACAGCGGCGTGGTAATGAAACTGGCCGCGCTGCCGCATTGGTCGATTTTCACCACATTGCCCACTAGCCGTGCGCCCGCATCGGCCAGTAAGCGTTTCATTTTTTCTTGCGCCATCAGCCACATATTGCGGCAGCCGATTAATGTAATTACCGGTGTATCGCGCAACACCTGCCGCGCGGTTTCGCTTTGCAGAAATGCCGTAATCGGCTGGGCGGGCGACAAAAACCATACGCTGTAGGCAATCACCACCAAGTCATACCGCTCGTGTGCCAAAACAGGCGGCTCAATGGGGGCGGGTTGTAAATGTACGGTTTCGGGAAAGGCATCGAAAAACGGCAGGAAGCGCCAGGGGAAAGCAAACGGCTGTGCCGGCCGCAGCACCACATCGTCCACTTCAACTCCTGCCGCGCCGCGTATATCGCGTAGAAAACTCTCTTTCAAGCGCACCAACTGCCCGCTCTGTGAATACGACACCACCAACACACGTTTGCTCATTGTTATCCCGGCTTCCCAGTTTAAAACGGCGGGATTCTAAATTTTAGCGGTTTTATTGTCAAATCAACGGGTTTATTCTGAAACGGGCTGGATGAAACCATATTGAATTCTGCTCAAACATCACTTTCAGGTAGCCTGCTGTACGGTAAGGCTACCTGAAAGCCTAATCCGCGGCATAGCAGGAATCGCCATGCCCGCCGCCGCGCCAATCCGCTATAATTCCGCCTTTCCATTTCCAGATAAGGCTTTCGGCTATGCAACACATCCACATTATCGGCATCGGCGGCACATTCATGGGCGGGCTGGCCGCCATCGCGCAAGAAGCGGGCTTCAAGGTGAGCGGCTGCGACGCCAAAATGTATCCGCCGATGAGCACGCAGCTGGCCGATTTGGGCATTGCTGTGCATGAAGGATTTGATGCGGAACAACTGAATAAATTTCCCGCCGATGTGTATGTGGTTGGCAACGTGGCCAAGCGCGGCATGCCGGTAATCGAGGCCATTTTGAATCGCGGCCTGCCTTATGTGTCCGGCCCGCAATGGCTGGCCGAAAACGTGCTGCACAGCCGCTGGGTGCTCGGTGTGGCCGGTACGCACGGTAAAACCACCACCGCCTCCATGCTGGCCTGGGTGTTGGAATACGCCGGCCTGGCTCCAGGCTTCCTTATCGGCGGCATTCCGCAAAACTTCGGTATTTCCGCCCGCCTGCCGCAGACGCCCAAAGCCGATCCGGCCAGCCGCTCGCCGTTTTTCGTGATTGAAGCCGACGAATACGACACCGCCTTCTTTGACAAGCGCAGCAAGTTCGTGCACTATCGCCCGCGCACCGCCATTCTGAACAACCTCGAATACGACCACGCCGACATTTTCCCCAACCTCGCCGCCATCCAAACCCAGTTCCACCACCTGGTGCGTACCATTCCCGGCCAAGGCCTGATTGTGTGCAACGGCCGCGAAGAGAGCCTGCAAACCGTGTTGGCGCAAGGCTGCTGGACGCCGGTGGAAAGCTTCGGCAGCGCAGAAGGCTGGCAGGCTGGTGAACCTGACGAGAATGGCGCATTCGATGTGCTGCACCAAGGCCAAACCGTCGGCCATATCGCCTGGCCGCTGTTGGGCGAACACAACCGCCTCAACGCACTGGCCGTAATCGCCGCCGCCCGCCCCGCCGGCGTGAGTATTCAGGTAGCCTGCGAAGCGCTTTCGCAATTCCAAAACGTGAAGCGGCGCATGGAAGTGAAAGGCTGCGTGCACGGCATCACCGTATATGACGACTTTGCCCACCACCCCACTGCCATCACCACCACCGTGGCCGGCCTGCGGCAGAAAGTGGGCAGCGCGCGCATCATCGCCGTGCTCGAACCGCGCTCCAACACCATGAAGCTCGGCAGTATGAAAGCCGCCCTGCCCAAAAGCCTGGCCGAAGCCGACCAGGTGTTCTGCTACGGCGGCGGCGTGGAATGGGATGTGGCCGCCGCCCTCGCCCCGCTCGGCAGCAAACTGCATACCGGCAACGATTTCGACGCCTTCGTGCAAAGCATCCTGAGCAACGCCCGAAGCGGAGACCACATCCTCGTGATGAGCAACGGCGGCTTCGGCGGGATTCATCAGAAGTTGCTGGATGGCTTGGCAGAGCAGGTATGAGGCCAGTAGAAAGTGAAAATACATTAGTAAAATTTCAGGTAGCCTCTTCCTTGCACAAAGGCTACCTGAAGCCCAAATCAAGCGAACCCACTATGCGCCATATCTTCACCTGGCAAGAACAAGGCCAAGCCCGCCAAGCCCCGTGGCGCAACACCGCCGCGCAGAAGCCGCCTACCGCGCTCACCGTAGCTGAAGCAGGCCTTTCTGCCAAAGCCGCGCTCAAAAGCCTCCGCCAAAGCCAAGCCCTGCTTTGGCGCGGCGATTATCATCAGGCTGTGCAGCTGCTCTCTGCCGTGAAACGCCAGCTTCCCGCCGCTACATCGCCCGATTTCCACACTCATCGCATGCAGCAGGCCCAACGCAGCCGGCTGGCCAATATGCTGTTGGTGGAAATCGATGCCGGCTATCGGCTGAATTTGCGACGTGCTCCCGATGTGGCCGCCGCCTTAGCCGACGTGTTCGGCGAACCGAACAGCGAGCCGTTCCTGTTGCCGCTCAATCTGCTGCTTGGCTTCATCGGCGCCCACCAATGGCACAAAAAAGGCGTAGAAATCCCCGCCCTCGGTGCGCGCATCCATGTGCCGTTCGGCGTGTTCTCCCCCTTGCGCGGCGAATATCTCAATCTGATCGCCGCTGCACCCCTGCCGCCTCACGCCCAGAGTGCTTTCGACATCGGCACCGGCAGCGGCGTAATTGCCGCACTGCTCGCCCGGCGTGGCCTCCAAGCGATTACCGCCACCGACAACAGCACCCGCGCCGTCGCCTGTGCTAGCGCCAATTTCCAACGCCTCTGCCTGCCCCAAATTAAGCTGCTGCAAACCGATCTTTTCCCCGAAGGCTGCGCCGACCTTATTGTTTGCAACCCGCCTTGGTTGCCCGCCAAACCCGCTGCCGACATCGAAACAGCCCTCTACGACCCCGGCAGTGCCATGTTGCAAGCCTTTTTGCAGCACGCCCCCGCCCACCTCAATCCCGGCGGACAAATCTGGCTCGTCATGTCCGACCTTGCTGAACACCTCGGCCTGCGACAACCGAATGAATTGGCCGAACGTATCGCTGCCGCCGGCCTTACCGTCAGCCAACGCCTCGACACCCGCCCGCAACACCCAAAAAGCCGCGATGCCTCCAACCCCCTCGCCGCTGCTCGGCTACGCGAAACCGTGAGCCTGTATGTTTTACAGCCCGCCACAGAGACTACCTGAAGCTTGAGCTGCAACGAAAGCGAAAACGCAATAAAGCGAGAGCACGGCTTCCGCCAAATCGCCGCCCGCACGGGCTGTTTTTCAAACCGCATCAAAGTTTCAGGTAGCCCGTTACGCGACACAGGCTACCTGAAACTTTTTAAGTGCCACCCAACACAAACAAAGCGCGCCCTAACGGTTTACGGTAGAATACGCCCCTCACACAAACCCCGATAGTGGGTTCGCAAAAAACAGGACAAGGCGGCGAACCGCCGTAGCGTTTTTGTGAATCCGTTATAAGCAATCAATAAGGAATCCCACATGCTCACTCCCGAACAAGTCAAAGCCATGATTGGCGAAATCATCAACGCCGAAATGATTCAAGTGGAAGGCGACGGCCATCACTTTTTTGCTGCCATCGTTTCCGCCGACTTTGAAGGTAAACCCCGCCTTGCCCGTCACCGCCTGATCAAAGACGGCCTCGCCGACCGGCTGGCTAGCAATGAACTGCACGCCCTTTCCATCTCCGTAGCCACCACTCCCGCCGAGTGGGCAGCTAAAAATGGGCAGTAATATAGCGCACATTATTAAAGCAACCGCCGGCCTGAAATAATCAGGCCGGCGGTTTTGCTGACAAAACTCCTGCAGAAAAATGAGAAGGACCCACCCGCATACTTGTCAAATACACAACTTAAGCAAATTAACTTTAAACCAGTACCACGTCGGCTTACCTTGCCATATTACTCGTACAAGGTTGCCAGCCGCAGACAACACAGAACTATAGCAAGACGAATTAACTCTGTATGAAGTGAAGTACTTAGCAATATATACTTAAGCAGATATTAATTAGACAAAATAAAAGAACCGCCGAAAAGCGGTTTGTGGTGCCCGAGACCGGAATCGAACCGGTACGCTCGTATTAAGGAGCGACGGATTTTAAGTCCGTTGTGTCTACCAATTCCACCACTCGGGCCGGGCTGCGGCTAGCAGCCTGGATGATTGGAGGCGGGGGCACGGATTTTAACCGGCCTATGCGAGGGTTGCACCCCACGCAGCATAAACACTCTGCCACCCCGCCGTGCTGATTGATGTATGGTTAATTTAAACCAATACCGCGATGGCTATTTGCTGCCTGCGGCTTACATTCACTATGGTATTTTGGAGGCGGGAGTCGGAATCGAACCGGCGTACACGGCTTTGCAGGCCGCTGCATAACCACTTTGCTATCCCGCCAAATTAGCTTTTGGCCGACTGTATCGGCCAAATTGCTAAAACTTGGAGCGGGAAACGAGTCTCGAACTCGCGACCTCAACCTTGGCAAGGTTGCGCTCTACCAACTGAGCTATTCCCGCATAGCACCCGAACCAACAACTAAGTGGATAGTGGAGCGGGAAACGAGTCTCGAACTCGCGACCTCAACCTTGGCAAGGTTGCGCTCTACCAACTGAGCTATTCCCGCTTGGGATTCGGATGATTGAAAACTTGGAGCGGGAAACGAGTCTCGAACTCGCGACCTCAACCTTGGCAAGGTTGCGCTCTACCAACTGAGCTATTCCCGCTTGGGCGTTTTCCGGCTGCGCCATACTTACGAAAACGGCATATTATAGGTAGATTTGACAAATAGTCAATATCCATTCTGGAAAACTTGGCTAAGGATTGTTATTTATGCTGATTTTTCTGCCACGCCTTTCCCCGTCGGCACGGCTGCGACTATTCGAGCCATTCTTGCAGGGTGGAAACAGGGATGTCCCAGCACCACAGGCCTTCTTGGCCGTGCGGATTCAGGCCGCGCACAAACAGGTAGCGCACATAGATGTATTCGGGCAGGGCATGGCGTTGTTTCAGGTAGCGTGCGGTGGCTACGGCGTAAATCAGTGCCTGCAGGTAATAATGGTGTTCGCTCACCGCCGCACTCATGGCGGCTTGGCCGTAATCTGCCAAATGATTGCCCAAGTGGTTGGATTTGTGGTCGATTACGCATACCCTGCTATTTTCGTCTGCCGCAATTAGGTCGATGAAACCGTTGAGGAAACCGTTTACGGTATGGAAATCCAGCTGCAGCAGGTGGGTGGCGGCATTTTCAGGTAGCCCGATGTCGGGACGGGCAAACCAACGGCGCAGGCGTTGCAAACCGAAATCGTGCAGGTGTAGCACGAAGCCCATTTCCGCCACGCGGCAGGCAGCGGTAATATCGGCCAGCTGCATATTTTCTGCCAATGGCACACGGCGCACAGCTTCCACCATTTCCAACACCGCCGGCAGCCATTGTTCGGCCTCGAAGCCGTGTTTGGCCAAGATATCGGCATAGGATGCCGCTTGTTCAGCGGCAGGGCAAACGAAATCGGTTTTTTCCAAAATACTGTGCAGGCAGATGCCGGGGGTGGTGCCGGCGAGGAAGGCTAGCAGAGCGGTTTCGGCTTCGTTTGGCCATAAGTCGCCCTGCCCGTTTGGCTGAACTACATTTTGACCGTTGGAACGCAACTCGTTGTTTGCGCTTTCAGGTAGCTTTTCGGTTTCGGCGGCGGGGTTTTCATCAGCCAGCAGGCTTTCAGGTAGCCACTCTTCGGCAGCAAGGGTTTGGCGGCTCAGGCCGGTAAAGCTGGTATGGCAGATAAATTGCAGCGGCCGTTCGGGCAGCACGAGGGCGCGGTAGCTGCCCTGCTGTTCGTCGCGGGCGCGGTAACTGGCTTCGGGCGGCTCGCCTTCCAGCCATTGCAGCTGGCCGGGCGCGGCGCTTTGGATGTGGTTGAGCCAGGCCTGGCGCAGGGCTTCGGCCAGGGCTTGGCCTTTCAGGCTGCGCCAATAATCGCGGATGGCATGACAATCGTCTTCGCCTGTTTCGGCCAAGAGGTAGGCAAAGGTGTTTTCCGGGGTGTTGCTGCAGGGGGCGGCGTAGAGCACGAGCTGCTCGCGGGCGCGGGTGAACGCAACATACAAGAGGCGCAGGCGTTCGCCGAGGTCTTCGGCAAACAGCTGCCGCTCATCTTCTTCGCCCAGCTGGGCTTTGGCCAACAATAGGTTGCGGCCGTTGCTTTGGCTGATGATGTTCCAATCTTGCACCAATTTGTCGCTGGTATCCCACACGAAAGGGCAAAATACCAGCGGGTATTCCAGCCCTTTAGCCGCATGCATGGTAACGATTTTTACCAAGTCTTCATCGCTTTCCAGCCGCAGCTGGTATTCTTTATTCCCCTTATCCTCCCTATCATTTTTATTTTCTTTGCTTTTCTTGTTTTTCTTGCTACTTTTCAGCCGCATTTCCAACCATTGCGTCAATGCGACTGGGCTGGCACATTCAGCAGCGGCCAGCGCCAAGATTTCGGCCAGCTGCCAGAAATTGGTAAAACTGCGTTCGTTGCGGGTGTGCAGAAGATGCTGCTCGAGGCCGCTTTGACGGGCAAAGCGGGTGAGCGCGGTGTAGATGCCGTGCTGCTGCCAGGTTTCGGCGGCGGTTTCGGCCAGGGCTATCCACTCGGCCAGGCGGTTTTCGTTGCCGTTCAGTTCGGCCAGGTCTTGCGCGGTGTAGTCATAAAAGATGCCGCCGAGCACGAAGCGCAGGTATTCGGTTTGCTGCGGAGCCAGCCAGAACAGCAACAGGGCGTGCAGGGCTTCGGCTTCGGGCGTGTCGAACACCGATTGCTGTTGTAGCAATACGCTGCGCACTCCCCGACGTTTGAGCGCGCGCGCGACTAGGGCGGCTTCGCTGTGGGTGCGAACCAATACGGCCACCTGGCCCGGATGCAGCGGCATGTTTTCGCCGCCGTGTTTGCCACCGATAGAAAGGCTACCTGAAAGCGCCTGATTAAGCCGTGCGGCAATTTCGCGGGCGCAATAATCGGCACAGAGCTCGCGCAAAGAATCTTTATTCGGCAACTTCCCTTCGCTTTCGCCAGCCGGATTGATCCAGCGCACGGCCACAGCGGCTTCAGGCGCGGGGCGGAGCAAGCTCTCGATGCGGGCAACCTGCACATTGGGATAGGCAATCTGTGGCAGCACGAAGGGGCGGCTGCGGGCGGAAAACAGATGGCCGATGCCGTTTACCAAATTGCGGTGGCTGCGGTAGTTGGTGTGCAGGGTGTAGCTTTGCTCGGGGGCGGTATCGGCGGCGGCGGCGAGGTAGGCATGGATGTCGGCACCGCGAAAGCCGTAGATGGCCTGCTTGGGGTCGCCCACCAAAAATACGGGCACGCCTTGGCGAATAAAGGCGGTGTGGAAAATGGCATATTGCAGCGGGTCGGTGTCTTGGAATTCGTCGATGAGCGCCACGCGCCATTTGGCCGCCAGGGCTTGGGCGAGCGCTTCCGCCTGCTCGGGATGTTCGGGGTTGGACAGGGCGGCATGCACATCGAGCAGCAAGTCGTCGTAGTCGCGGCGCGGGCTGCGGCGCTTGTCTTCGGCCAAACGGGTTTTCAGGTAGCCCAAACATTCAAGTTTGAGGCGGATGGCGGCTTCCTGCTCGGCCTCGCTAATTTCGGCCAGGCGGTGGCCGAGAACGGCCAAGGGCTGCAGGGCGGCGATGTCGGCTTCTTCAATATGCTGGTTTTTCCGGATTTTGCCGCGCAGGGCGTTGTCTTCAAAACACAGCAGCTTGTCCAGCCTGGAAAGCACGGGCTGCTCCAAGCCTTCTTGTGCGGCTTGCCGGAGCTCGGTAAACAGGGTGTCGATAGAGGCATTGAAAGTATTGCCGTTGAGCTGCGGCTTGATGCGGCGGTACACGGCTTCGATTTCGTCCACATTCCGTTGCAGCTTCTGCCAAGCGGCATTGCGGCCTTTCAATATTTGCGGCAGGCGGTTTTCAGGTAGCCTGTAGTCCACAAAGGCGTGTTTGAGGTTACCTGAAAATTCGGCCAGCACGGAAGCGGGAGTGATACCGAAGCGGGCAGCGATGCGCGCGTTTTGTGGGTGGTCGGCCACGTATTCGCGCCAAAAATCCTGTGCGGCCACCAGGCGGGCGGCCGTGTCGGCGGGGCCGGTTTCCAGTTCGAAGGGCACACCGCACAAGAAGGCGTAGTCGCCCAGCACGCGCAGGCAGAAGCCATGGATGGTGTAGATGGCGGCGGTGTCAAAGCCGGAAAGGGCAGCCTGCAGCTGCAGGATGAGTTTGCCGCGCTCTTGTTTGGCCAAGGCTTCGGCCAGCAGGTGTTGCAGAAACTCATCGGCCGGTGTCTCCCCGCTCTGCAGGGCAGCCAAAACTTCGCCCAGCCGGGCACGCAGGCGGTTTTTCAGCTCAGCGGTGGCAGCATCGGTGAAGGTAACCACCAGTATGTTTTCCGGCGCCCAGCCTTCGAGCACCACCAGGCGGGTGAACAGCGCGGCGATACTGTAGGTTTTGCCCGTGCCGGCGGAGGCTTCGATAAGGTGGGTGCCCTTCGGCGGCAGCGGCAGTTGTGCAACGTGGAAATCCTGCATGGTGGAGTCCTTGGTGTTTCAGGTAGCCATGGATAATGGGCATTATTGTACGTCCTGTCCAGCAAGCTGTCTGCGATCGATAGCGGATCAAATTTGCTACCGATGCCGGGCTGTAAACCGCTAACAAGACTCGAAAGCACATTAATGCCAACATATGCCGTGGCAAGAAGAAAGTTAATCCGCTAATTTAAAAATAAATATGGCTTGGCAGAGTAATTGCTTTCAGGTAGCCTATAGGCCTATTGCTGACCTGGCAACACTGCTCAAGCAGGCAAAAGCCGTGCCGTGTTGCCCACGGCGGTTGGTTTCGGACAATTTTTGTCCAATTATTAATAATCATAAATAGTTTTCAAACCATTCAAGCCCATGCTGCCATGTAATGGGATGCAATGGCTGATTGGCTGAAAACAAATAATCTTGCCACTACTTACAACCAACCCATTGCAGCTGAGCGGAAACCAATAATTAAAGGGAAAACATGATTCAGCATTACGACGTCGTCATCATCGGTGCCGGCCCCTCGGGGGCGGTGGCGGCCGCTTTGTTGAACAAGCGGGGATTTAATGTTTGCGTGGTGGAAAAGCAGCATTTCCCACGTTTCGTTATCGGCGAGAGCCTGCTGCCGCACTGCATAGAGCTGCTGCATGAGGCCGGCTTCCTGCCCGCCGTGCAAGCCGGCTTCGGCTTTCAATATAAAAACGGCTTTGCTTTATCTTGGGGCGAACACAACACCAGCTTTAAATTCACCGACAAATTCTCCCCCGGCCCTTCTACTGCATTTAATGTAGAGCGTACCCGTTTCGACAAAATCTTGATTGACGAAGCCATCAAGCAGGGCGTAACTGTGCAGTTCGGCTCCACGGTAAAGGCCTTCGACAACCACGGTGATTTCGCCAAATTGGTAGTGCAACAGGAAGGTGGCGACCCTTATGTGCTGGGTGCGCGCTTCGTGCTGGACGCCAGCGGCTACCATCGTGTACTGCCGCGCATGCTCAGTTGGGACATCCCCTCCGACCTGCCCTTACGCCACGTGCACTTCACCCACATCGACGATCACATCACCGACCCGGCCTTCGACCGCAACAAAAACCTGGTATGCATCCACCCCGAACACCGCGACATTTGGCTGTGGCTGATTCCCTTTTCCAACGGCCGCTCCTCCATCGGTGTGGTAGGATTGCCTGAAAAACTTGGGTTGGAAAGTTCCACCGTTATCCTGAAGAAATTCGCCCTGGAAGTGCCAATCTTGCGCCGCATTTTGAAAAACACGCAATGGGATAACGACTTCCCGTTCATCTACCTGCCCGGCTATTCCGCTAGCGTAAAATCGCTCTACGGCCGCCACTTCGCCCTTTTGGGTAACGCCGCCGAATTTCTCGACCCAGTATTCTCCTCCGGCGTAACCATCGCCACCCACTCGGCCAAACTCGCCGCCGATTTGGTGGCCCGCCAGCTGAACGGTCAGCAGGTAAACTGGCAAAACGAATTCGCCCGCCCGCTGATGTCCGGCGTAAACGTGTTCCGGCACTATGTGGATGCCTGGTATTCCGGTACACTGCAAGACATGATTTTCAGCAGCCAACGCACACCGGAAACCGACCGCATGCTCAGCGCCGTGTTTGCCGGCTACGTGTGGGACCAAAACAACCCCTATGTGCACGACGCGCAACTCTTCACCTCGCAGATTTGGGAGCCCACGCCCAAGCACGACTCAGCCGAAACCGGTTAGTCGCTATTTTGCGCTATAATCCGTTTGACTACTGCTTCTGTGGAAGCCGATGTTTTTCAGGTAGCCTACTTAAGAGGCTACCTGAAAATCTTTAGAGGCTACCTGAAAGTAATGTCTTGGCGTAGCCAAAGCTGATCTTCTGCGAAGCAAAAATCTTTATTATTCCAATTACATATTTATCATCATGAAATCTCCCGAACTCCTTCTCCCCGCCGGCGGTCCCGAGCGCATGCGTACTGCTTTCGATTACGGCGCCGATGCCGTGTATGCCGGCAGCCCGCGCTATTCCCTGCGCGCCCGCAACAACGAATTCTCCAAGCTCGACGTATTGCAAGCCGGCATTGCCGAAGCCCACTCACACGGTAAAAAGTTCTACCTCACCGTCAACACCCTGCCGCACAACAGCAAGCTCAAAACCTTTGTGGCCGATATGGAGCCGCTGGTTGCCATGAAGCCCGACGCGCTGATTATGGCCGACCCCGGCCTGATTATGGTTACCCGCGAACGCTGGCCCGATATGCCCGTCCACCTCTCCGTGCAGGCCAATACCACCAACTACTGGGGCGTGAAATTCTGGCAGCGCATCGGCGTGGAACGCATTATTTTGTCGCGCGAATTGAGCATGGAAGAAATCGCCGAAATCCGCCAGGAATGCCCCGATGTCGAACTCGAAGTGTTCGTGCACGGCGCACTCTGCATCGCCTACTCCGGCCGCTGCCTGCTCTCCGGCTATTTCAACCACCGCGACCCCAACCAAGGTACCTGCACCAACTCCTGCCGCTGGGACTATAAAGTCCACCCCGCCGAAATCGACGAAATGGGTGATGCCCGCCTGCTGCAAGGCTTCGACTTCAACAAAGCCCAAGAAGAAGCCAACGCCGCCTTCGAAGGCATCAACGGCCAAGTGCGCCACCCCGCCGCCAATAAAATCTTCCTCATCGAAGAGAGCAATCGCCCCGGCGAAATGATGCCGATTATGGAAGACGAACACGGCACCTACATCATGAATTCCAAAGACTTGCGCGCCGTAGAGCAAGTGGCCGAGCTCGCCCGCATCGGCGTGGACAGCCTCAAAGTGGAAGGCCGCACCAAATCCGTGTACTACGTGGCCCGCGTGGCTCAGGCCTACCGCAAAGCCATCGACGACGCCGTAGCCGGCCGCCCCTTCGACTACAGCCTACTGGCCGAACTCGAAGGCCTCGCCAACCGCGGCTACACCTCCGGCTTCCTTGAGCGCCACCAAACGCAAGACTACCAAAACTACCTCACCGGCCACTCCGTGGCCAAGCAAAGCCAATATGTCGGCCACGTTACCGAAATCGACACCGAAGGCTGGGCCACTGTGGAAGTGAAAAACCGCTTCGCCGTGGGCGACACGCTGGAAATCATTCACCCGCAGGGCAACCAAACCATCGTGCTGCAAGCCATGAAGCGTAGGGGCGAAGCGGCGGAAGTTGCCCCCGGCAACGGCATTCAGGTGCAGATTCCGAATATGGTGGGCAGGGATAAGGCACTGATTGCAAGAATATTGAACCCTTAAACCGCCTGCTGGATCAGGGTTTAAAGGCTACCTGAAAACATTACTTCGCTTTCCATATACGCCCATGCTCAAACATCACCCCCACGCTCCCATCCTGCTGGCCTATCTGCGCGTGTTTGCGATTTCGGTGGCGGCCTTTGTGGTGTGCACCACCGAATTCATCCCCATCGCCATGCTCACCGATATTGGCAAGGGCTTCAATATGTCTGCCGCCGACACGGGTATCATGATTACCGTGTATGCCTGGGTAGTATCGCTGGCTTCGTTGCCGTTGATGCTGCTGGTAGCCAACGCGGAACGGCGCAGGCTGCTGCTTGCGCTGTTTGCCGTGTTTGTGGCCGGGCACGGGCTTTCTGCTGTGGCGTGGAGCTTTCCCGTGCTCTTGGCTTCGCGCGTGCTGATTGCCTTTACCCACGCGTTGTTTTGGGCCATCACCGCCTCGCTGGTGATGCGCCTGGCACCGGTGGGCAGGAGGCAGCAGACTTTGGGCTGGCTCTCTTTAGGCACGTCTATGGCCACGGTGTTGGGCTTGCCGCTGGGGCGGTTGGTGGGACAGTGGCTGGGCTGGCGGGTTACCTTCGCGCTGATCGGCGTACTGGCCTTGGGTGTGATGGTGCTGTTGGCCAAAATCCTGCCGCGCCTGGAAAGCAAAAATGCCGGTTCGCTCAAAAGCCTGCCGCTCTTGGCCAAACGCCCCCATCTACTGGGGATGTATGCAATGGCGGTGCTCATTGTGAGCGCCCATTTCACGGCCTATAGCTACATCGAGCCTTATGTGCTGGAAATTACCCATATGCCACCGGATACAGCCACGGCGCTGCTGCTGGTATTCGGCCTGTCGGGCATGATGGCGAGCTGGCTGTATTCGCGCTTCTATCCGAAACACCCGAATCCCACTCTACTCAGCTCGGCAGCCTTGCTGCTGGTTTCATTACTGCTGTTGAGACCTTTAGGCGGCAGCACGGCAGCCATGTTTGCACTCTCGCTGGTTTGGGGAACTGGCATCGGGGTATTGGGCTTGAGCATGGTTGCCCATGTGATCCGCTACGCTCCGGATGCCACCGATGTGGCCAATGCGATTTACTCTGGCAGCTACAACATCGGCATCGGCGGCGGCGCGCTCTTGGGCGGCATCATCTCGCGCCACTGGGGGCTGGGTACGCTAGGCTGGGTGGGCACCGCCCTAGCCGCTGCCGCTCTAGCAGTATTTGCGTGGACGCAGCTTGGCTTTAAAATAAAACAGACTTGAGATAGATACACTGAGTATTTAAGAGGCTAACTGAAGATAAACAACCAAACGGCTGCCTGCCATACAAAAAGGCTACCTGAAAACTTCCTATCCCTTTTCAGGTAGCCTATCCGCTATCTATACAAAACAAAGGCTACCTGAACCTTCAGGTAGCCTTTTCTGCATTTATCCACACTTAATGCAAATCTTTCAGGTAGCTGCCGTAGCCCTGCTGCTGCATTTGGTTTTCGGGGATGAAGCGCAGGCTGGCACCGTTGATGCAGTAGCGCAGGCCGCCGCGGTCTTTTGGGCCGTCGGGGAAGACGTGGCCGAGGTGGGAGTGGGCAGCGCTGCTGCGCACTTCGGTGCGGTGCATATGGTAGCTGTAGTCGTCGTGTTCGGTGATGGCATCAGGACTGATGGGACGGGTGAAGCTGGGCCAGCCACAGTGGGAGTTGAATTTGTCGCGGCTACTAAACAGAGGCTGACCGCTAACAATATCAACATACAGGCCGGGCTCGAACAGGTCATCATACTGGTGACTGAAGGCACGTTCAGTGTCACCTTTTTGGGTAACGCGGTATTGCTCGTCGGTGAGAGTACGGCGCAGGGTGGCGTCGTCTGGCTTGCGGTAGGTGGCAGGGTTGAAGCCTTTGGCGGGGGCAGGGCTGCTTCCCTCGGCAGGGTCAAGCGGCTTGTCAGCGAGGCCGATGTCGATGTGGCAGTAGCCGTTGGGGTTTTTGGCGAGGTAGTCTTGGTGATAGGCCTCGGCAGGATAGAAGTGTTGCAAGGGCAGGGCTTCCACTACGATGGGACGGCGATGTTTACGCTGTTCGGCAGCCAGGGCGGCGCGTACGGTCTTAGCTTCGGCAGGGTCGGTGTAGTAGATGCCGGTACGGTATTGGCGGCCTCGATCGTTACCTTGCTGATTGAGCGAGGTGGGGTCGATAACGCGGAAGTAGTAGCGTAGAAGGTCTGCCAGGCTGATGCGCTCGGGGTCGTAATCCACCTTCACGGTTTCAGCGTGGCCGCTGCCGCGGATTACATCCTCATAGCTAGGGTTGGCAGTTTGACCGTTAGCGTAGCCGGATACGGCATCCACCACGCCAGGCAGGCGCTGCATATAGGCTTCTACACCCCAGAAGCAGCCACCGGCAAGGTAGATGGTTTTGGTCTGTGCGGTGCGGCTGCTGCCGTCGGCGGCGGTGTAGTGCTGCTGTACGGGCACGGCGGCGAGGTCGGCATTAGGGTTATCGAGTAAGGCGAGGGCTTGTTCATGCTGCAAACTACCTTTGTGCACGCGCAAGATTTCTCCGTCGGCAGAGAGTAATACCCAGCTAGGATACACACCAACACCGGCGGCTTTGGCTAGGCTGCCGTCGTCGAGGGCTACCTGAAGGCCAGGGTAGTCTAGCTTAGCAAACCATTCTTTAAATTCGGCTTCTGGCTTTTCGCCGAGGAAGCCAGGCGAGGCAATGGTAATCAGGTTGGCACGGGCGTTTTCGCCGGAAAACTCGGCAGATTGCTGCCATTCGGCAGTAGTTTGTAACTCGCTCAAACACAAGGGGCACCAGCTGGCCCAGAATTTAACCAATGTGGGGCGGTTACTTTTGAGTAGGGTTTGTACGGGCTGACCGCCGGGAGTGTGCAAGGAAACGAGGCGTTGAGCAAAGGCGGGGTTACTGGGCATGGCATGGGCTCCAGGTTTGGCTTGGGCGATGAATTTGGGGGCAAAAAAGCCGAGGATGAGAACGGCTGGAATGATAGCGGCTAAGAGTAGCAATATTTTGCGTAGCATAGTTTGAGCTTTCGAAAAAGTGGAAGACATAGCTTAGACGGAACGGGCAGCGGTTTTCTGACACGCTATAGCGGTTCCCCTTTCGGAATGAAACAAAGTAGCGAACCAATCCCGTCATTCTTAATTTAAGGCAGACATAAAAAACAGGCATTTAATCTTTTCAGGTAGCCTTTATCCGGCGCCAAAGGCTACCTGAAACCCTATTTCCGCCACACGGCGGCGTGTTGTTCAAGCCATCGGTTTTCCAGTAAAATGCCACCCTGATTATACCGCGCCGCCACCCCGAACGGCGGCCGCTTGAAAGACCATCCATCATGAGCGAAACCAACCAAGAAACCCTGCTGGAATTCCCCTGCCGCTTCTCCATCAAAATCATGGGCGCCAAGCACCCCGAATTTGCCGTGCAGATATTGGAAACCGTGCGCCTGCACGCGCCGGACACCGCCGAACACGATATGCGCCACCGCGAAAGCAGCCAAGGTAACTACCAGGGTGTAACCGTTACCGTAAATGCCCACAGCAAGGCGCAGCTCGATAATATTTACCTCGCACTCACTTCACACCCCTTGGTGAAAGTGGTGCTGTGATGAAAGTCATCCCGCTTGGCCTGGCCGAATACAGCCCGATTTTTCACGCCATGGAAGCCTTCACCGATGCGCGCAACGAGCGCACGGAAGACGAGCTTTGGGTGGTGGAACATCCGCCCGTGTTCACTCAAGGCATGGCCGGCAAAGCCGAGCACCTGTTGTCCCGCAGCAATATCCCCGTGGTGCAAATCGACCGCGGCGGCCAAATTACCTACCACGGCCCCGGTCAGCTGGTGGTATATACCCTAATCGACTTCAAACGCCGCAAAATCAGCGTGCGCGAATTGGTGAGCCGCTTGGAAAACAGCATCATCGCCACCCTGGCCGAATACGGCATCGCCGCCGCAGCCGACCCGAAGCGCCCCGGCGTGTATGTGGAAGGCAAAAAAATCGCCTCGCTCGGCCTCCGCATCAAACGCGGCGCGGTGTATCACGGCTTGGCATTAAACGTAAACATGGATTTGAGCCCCTTCTGCCAAATCAACCCCTGCGGCTACGCCGGGCTGGAAATGACCCAAATTGCCGACTTGGTGCAGCCCGTCCCCTCCGTGGCCGACGTGGCCGCCAAACTGACCAACCATTTGCAGCAGCAGTTGAGGCTACCTGAAAAACAGGCCGACTGACCACCCACAGGCTACCTGAAAAGTACACACCACATTGAAAACACAGTAAAGGAACAAGCCATGGCCACAGAAAACCCCGCCAAACAAGACAACAGCCGCGGCGTAAAACACAAAGGCGCGGCCAAAGTTGCCCGTATCCCGATTAAGGTTGTGCCGCTGGAGCAGAAACTGAAAAAACCAGAATGGATTCGCGCCCAGCTGCCCACCGGCAAGAAGTTCTTTGAAATCAAAAATATCCTGCGCGATCAGAAAATGCACACCGTGTGCGAAGAAGCCAGCTGCCCCAATATCGGCGAATGCTTCAGCCGCGGCACCGCCACCTTCATGATTATGGGTGATATCTGCACTCGCCGCTGCCCCTTCTGCGATGTCGGCCACGGCCGCCCCAACGCGCTCGATACCGAAGAGCCGCAACATCTCGCCTCCAGCGTGGCCGCCATGAATTTGCGCTACGTTGTTATCACCTCGGTAGACCGTGACGATTTGCGCGATGGCGGCGCCCAGCACTTTGCCGACTGCATCACTGCCATCCGCGAGCGCAGCCCCAATACTAAAATTGAAATCCTCGTACCCGATTTCCGCGGCCGCATGGATATTGCCCTCGAAATTCTGGCCAAAACCCCGCCCGATGTGATGAACCACAACCTAGAAACCCACCCGCGCCTCTACAAACAGGCCCGCCCCGGCGCCAACTACCAGCATTCGCTCGAGCTGCTACGCCGCTATAAAGAAATGATGCCGCACATCCCCACCAAATCCGGCATCATGGTAGGCTTGGGCGAAACTGACGATGAAGTGCGCGAAATCATGCGCGATATGCGTGCCAACAACATCGAAATGATCACTGTGGGGCAATACTTGCAGCCCAGCAATAGCCACCTGCCCGTATTGCGCTACGTTACCCCCGAAATGTTCAAGCAGTTCGAACATGAAGCCTACGCCATAGGTTTTACCAACGCTGCTATCGGTGCCATGGTGCGCTCCAGCTACCACGCAGACGCCCAAGCGGCCGAAGCCATGGCCTCGGCTGGCGGTGGCGGCTGCCACCACGGGCATTAACGATACACGCCAAACAGGCTGCCGAAGTAATCGGCAGCCTGTTTTTTTGCACCATACAAGTTTCAGGCTACCTGAAAACATCAGTCCCACTAAAGCCAAAGGCTACCTGAAAAGCTGTTGTAGCATTTTCAGGTAGCCTTTGCCCGTCCTCCCCTCCGGCTTGTGCGCAAAAATTCCTATTTCGCTATAATTCACCCTTTCACCTTTACCGGCTAATTGCCGAAACCACTACCCTCCAAGAGGATAAGGCCTGCACCAAGCTGCCGAATATAGATGCAGTTTAAGGCGTGTACATGCAACCAAAAAATATACCGCGAGCAGTATTTAGCCAAGACCTCGGACTACCTGAAAGAACAAATATGAACCCAATGAACAACATCGTCGTCTATTGCGGCTCCAACCTAGGCGAAGACCCGAGCTACAGCCAAGCCGCCCGCGAGCTGGGGCGTGCTATTGCCGAACGCGGCAGCCGGCTGGTGTACGGTGGTGGTGGCATCGGCCTGATGGGCGAAGTGGCTTCCGCCACTCTGGCCGCCGGTGGCAAAGTAACTGGCATCATCCCCACCTTTCTACGCCACGAAGAAATGGCGCACGACTGCCTCACCGAGCTCATCATCACCGACAACATGGCCGAGCGGCGCACCAAAATGATTGAGCAGGCCGATGCCTTCATCGCCCTGCCCGGCGGGCTGGGTACATACGAAGAGCTGTTTGAAGTACTCTCTGCCGCCCAACTCAAGCTGCACAGCAAACCCATCGGCCTGCTCAATATCAACGGCTTTTTCGATCCCATTACCACCCTGTTGCAGCACACCGCCAACCAAGGTTTCATGCCTACCGCCAATACCGGCCTAGTATGTGTGGACAGTGGCATCTCTGCCCTGCTGGATAAAATGGCTGCCTACCGCTTCCAAGACGCACCCAAATGGCAATGCCCCGCTTGGCAGCAGGCAGAGGCTACCTGAAAATATGGCCAAAGCACTTCATATCCTAATTGCGTTAACTCACCTTACCGTACTCCTGTATTGTCTGTGGCTTGCCGCCCTGTAGGAAAATGTGCTCTACATAATACCCCCTCCCAATATATTTGCGGGAAACTTATTTTTCTCAACGATTAAATACCCCAGTACCCACCATTTCCATTTACGCAAATTCACACTCAACCCTTGCTGCCAGCACCTTCCCGCCAGCTCCCTTTAGTTAGTATGTTTACTCTAAAATTTTCTGACTAAAGTCAACCCATATCACAATATTTTATGATATGATGTATCAATAAATGGATAGACATTCAAAATAAATTGCCAATTCAGTCAATTATTAAGATATTGCTCTTTAAAATCAACTGGCTCTATATGCATGCAAGGATGCAAATGATTTTAGCATTTGTCCACTTGAACGCAACAGCTAAAGCAACTGTTAAATTTCCTTAGCAGTATTTAACTGTAAGACAGATATTCTACCCGCCGCCAGACAGCTTGTCTCAGGATATCATTAACGCACTATCCCCCTTGCCTGCATATACCGTATGCAGGTTTATTTTTGTCGTTGTGCTCGCAAACGGCAAAACACAAGTTGCCGCTGCTGCTGTGCTATTCTGGCACAGCAGCAGCAGCAAAAAGCCGGGTTTATCCGGCTAGCAAAGCAGCTGTTTTTTAATTTATTTAAAGGATTTAGATCATGAAGAATATATTATTAGGCTGTGGTCATAAGGAACTTGGTGACTATCTGAAGAGCTTGATTGCAACTTTGGAAAAGGGTGGTTACGCCATCCGAATAGCCCATGACCAGCAAGAAATACTGACGCTTTTGAAACATGATGCCAGAATAGGTTCCGTGCTTTGTACACTGGATATTTTCAACCAAGAATTAGACAAGAAAATTATTGCGCTCAACGATGAGTTGCCTGTATTCATTCTGAAGCCTACCGACTGCGACAAACCCGTGGACTTCGGTGCTGTAGGCGACCACGCCACCTTCATTGATTGCCACCTGTTCAGCAACGAAGACGTTGTTGATAAAATTGAAAAAGCAATCTGCCACTATATCGACAATATCACACCTCCCTTCACCAAAGCCCTGTTTGACTACGTTGTTAAAAACAAATATACATTCTGTACTCCGGGCCACATGAGCGGTACCGCTTTCTTAAAATCTCCCGTAGGCAGCCTGTTCTACGACTTCTACGGCGAAAACACTTTCAAATCCGACATTTCCGTTTCCATGGGCGAGCTAGGCTCTCTGCTCGACCACTCCGGTCCGCACAAAGAAGCCGAAGAATACATCGCCAAAACCTTCAATGCCGACCATAGCTACGTCGTAACCAACGGCACTTCTACCGCCAACAAAATCGTGGGTATGTACTCAGTGCCCGCCGGCAGTACCGTACTGATCGACCGTAACTGCCACAAATCGTTAACTCATCTGTTGATGATGAGCGACATTACTCCGGTGTACCTGAAACCGACCCGTAACGCCTACGGTATCTTGGGTGGTATTCCGCAAAAAGAATTCACCAAAGAAGTCATCACCGAAAAACTCGCCAAAGTTCCGGGTGCCACTTGGCCGGTACACGCCGTGATCACCAACTCAACTTATGACGGCCTGTTCTACAACACCGACAAGATCAAAGACACCTTGGATGTGAAATCCATCCACTTCGACTCTGCTTGGGTTCCCTACACCAACTTCAGCCCGATCTACAACGGCAAAACCGGTATGGGCGGCAAACAGGTTAAAGACAAGGTAATCTTTGAAACCCACTCCACCCACAAACTGCTGGCTGCATTCTCACAGGCTTCCATGATTCACGTTAAGGGTAACCTGAACACCGCCACCTTCGGCGAAGCCTACATGATGCACACCTCCACTTCTCCGTTCTACCCCATGGTAGCCTCTACCGAAGTGGCAGCAGCCATGATGCGCGGCAACGCAGGTAAACGCCTGATGCAGGATTCCCTGGAGCGTGCCGTTAAATTCCGTAAGGAAATCAAAAAATACAAAGCCCATGCCGATTCATGGTATTTCGACGTATGGCAACCTGAAAACGTTGATAACATCGAATGTTGGGAACTGCATCAAACCGACAAATGGCACGGCTTCAAAAATATCGACGCCCAGCACATGTACCTCGACCCGGTCAAGGTAACCTTACTCACCCCGGGCTTAGATAAAAACGGCGAGCTGGAAAAAACCGGTATCCCCGCTACCCTCGTTTCCAAATTCTTGGAAGACCGCGGCATCATCGTGGAGAAAACCGGCCCCTACAATATCCTCGTGCTCTTCAGCATCGGCGTGGACGACACTAAAGCCCACAGCCTGCTGCGCTCACTGAACGAATTCAAGTCCCTGTACGATGCCAACGCCACCGTGGAAGAAGTATTGCCGCGCGTGTTCAATGAATCTCCCTCTTTCTACAAAGAAATGCGGATTCAAGAATTGGCACAAGGCATCCACAGCCTGATCTGCAAACACAATCTGCCTAAACTCATGTTCAGCGCATTCGAAGTGTTGCCGACCATGGTAATGAACCCGCACAAAGCCTTCCAGCTTGAACTGAAAGGTCAGATTGAAGACTGCTACTTGGAAGACATGGTAGGCAAGATCAACGCCAACATGATTCTACCCTATCCTCCCGGCGTACCGTTGGTAATGCCTGGCGAAATGATCACCGAAGAGAGCAAGCCCATCTTGGAATTCCTGATGATGCTGTGCGAAATCGGCGCCCACTTCCCCGGCTTCGAAACCGACATCCACGGTGCTTACCGTCAAGAAGACGGCCGCTACAAAGTTAAGATTGTTAAAGCTTAACCCACGCGGAACGGGGCTCCATGCCCTCGCAGCATAAATCAACCGGCCTGAGCAATCAGGCCGGTTTTTTATATGCCGATATAGCTAGGCAAGCAAAGGCTACCTGAAATTTTAACTGCGCAGAAACTCTGCTACGCCGTGCTTTCAGGTAGCCTCTTCCATACAAACTCCAACATCAAAACCATCACATAAACTTTCAGGTAGCCTCTCCAAACAAAAAGGCTACCTGAAAACGCAGTTTTAACCGGTCAAGACCAGTTACTGCAAAGCTAAAAGCCTGCTGCAACCAATCTACGACTAACGCTGCTGTCCGCGTACCGCCGTCCAAGCCGCGTCCAACCGACGGCCAGCTTCTTCCAGCGTGGTATTCGATTGCTGCGCGGCCACATCCGCCTCATTCAATTGCGTTTGCAACTGCGTGATTTCCGCCTGTTTCTGCTGCAAAGCAGTTTGCGCCGCTTCCAAACGGGTGCGCAACGTACTCACACGGCTACCGTTATCGGTTTGCGCCTTTAATGCTTCCTGATACGCCATCTGCGCACTCAAAAGCTCGGTTTGTGCCGCATCATCCGCCCAAGCTGGCGTAGCAGCGGCCAGCAGGCACAGCCCGGCCATAATTCCCTTGATCCGCATATTTTCTCTCCTTAATTCTGCAAGAATCACAAAGTTTTGCCGCAGGCAATTTCAAACTGTTTGCCGCCGGCCGAACCTTTCACCACCGGCTGGGCAGGCCGCCTGGCCGTTTCATATTGGTTAGCAGCCAGCTTGTTGCCGGAAGCATCCCACATATCCACCGCAGCCAAACGGCGTGTGCGCGTCTGGCAGTCGAACTGCCATTGGTTTACCGCCGTTTTGAAATGCGGCGTGTTCACATAATGTTCACGCCCCACATCCGACACGGTAATCCGCTCACGGAAGCTAACCCGGCTGCCTTCTTTCCGAATGCTAGAAGTGTCTATTTCGTAACGCATATTGCCGTTTTGGCTCAAGCCCACTTCTCTCCAGCTGCCGCCTAGGCTCGGCCCACTGCTCATGCTCGGACAACCCGCTAATACTAACACCGCACACAGCCCGGCCAATCTCTTCAGTTGCATAAAAATCCTTTCAGGTAGCCTTCAAACGCTATAAAATCCGCGCCATTATATCCAACAAATACCGCAAACGGAAAACCACCCATGCCACAACCCTCCGCCCTCAACATCCTGCGCGAAGTTTTCGGCTATCACGCCTTCCGGGGGCGGCAGGAAGAAATTGTGAACGCACTGGCAGAGGGGCAAAACCTGCTGGTGCTGATGCCCACCGGCGGCGGCAAATCCCTGTGTTATCAAATTCCCGCCCTGATGCAGCACGGACTGGCTGTGGTGGTGTCGCCGCTGATTGCCCTGATGGACGACCAAGTGGCCGCCCTGCAGGCTGCAGGCGTGGCCGCCGCCAGCGTGCACAGTGGCATCGGCAGCAGTCAGGTGCAGCAGATTGCCGACACCATCGAGGCAGGCTACCTGAAACTGCTCTACGTTTCTCCCGAACGCCTGGTGAGCGAACGCTTCCTGCGCTTTCTCGACCACACCGAAATCAGCTTGTTCGCCATCGATGAAGCCCACTGCGTGAGCCAATGGGGGCACGACTTCCGCCCCGAATACCGCCAGCTCGGCCTCTTGGCCGACCGCTACCCCGCCATCCCCCGCATCGCTCTCACCGCCACAGCCGATGCCGAAACCCGTGCCGACATCAAACACTACCTCAAACTGGAAAACGCCGCCGAATACATCGCCAGCTTCGACCGCCCCAATATCTACTACCAAATCATCGAAAAAAATAACGGCAAAAAGCAACTGCTCGATTTTCTGCACAACCGCCCCCACGGTGAAAGCGGTATCGTTTACTGCTTAAGCCGTAAAAAAGTAGAAGACACCGCCGCCTTTTTAAACGAACACGGCTACTGCGCCCTGCCTTATCACGCCGGCCTCACCATGACCGAGCGCAACGAAAACCAACACCGCTTTACCCGGGAAGAAGGTCTCATCATCGTAGCCACCGTCGCCTTCGGCATGGGCATCGACAAACCCGACGTACGCTTCGTCGCCCACCTCGATATGCCGCAAAGCATCGAACACTTCTACCAGGAAAGCGGCCGTGCCGGGCGCGACGGTCAGCCCGCCGCCAGCTGGCTGTGCTACGGCCTCAACGACTATTCCCTGCTGCACGAACGCATCCAAACCGGCAACAGCAACGACTTCCAAAAGCAAATCGAACAGCAAAAACTCGAAGCCATGTTTGCCGTGTGCGAAACCTCCAGCTGCCGCCGCGCCGCCCTATTGCGCCACTTCGGTGAAGAAATCCCACCCTGCGGCCACTGCGACAACTGCCTGCACCCGCCCGTCCTCTTCAACGCCACCGAAAACGTGCAGAAACTCCTCAGCTGCGTTTACCGCGTCGGCCAGCGCTTCGCCGCCGGCTATGTTATCCACGTATTGCGCGGCAAAGCCGACGACTGGATCCGCCAAAACCGCCACGACCAGCTATCTACCTACGGCATCGGTGCCGCCCTGTCCGACAAAGAATGGCGCAGCGTCATCCGCCAATGCATCGGCCAAGGCCTGCTCGCCACCGACCCGCACAACTACCACGCCCTCATGCTCACCCAAGCCGCCCGCTCCGTGCTGCAAGGCAAACAAACCGTGATGCTGCGCCCGCTCAAGCGCGAAAAATCCGCCACCCGCACCCCGCGCGAACAATGGCTGCGCACCGAGCGCGAAGAACGCCTCTGGCAAGCCCTGCGCCAATGGCGCACCGAACGCGCCCGCGCCGACAATGTGCCCGCCTACATTGTGTGTGGCGACCGCACCCTGCAAGACATCGTGCAGCAACGCCCCGCCAGCCTCACCGAACTGCAAAACATCTACGGACTGGGCGAAGCCAAAATCCAAAAATTCGGCAGCGATATCCTCGAAGTCTGCACGCGGTTCACTCAAGACAGCGACACAGCAACCACCCTGCCGGATGCCTAAGCCAATCCATAAAAGGCTACCTGAAAATTTCAGGTAGCCTTTTAAATGCAGACAACACGTTTTCAGCCAATTTGCCTTTGCCAAACATGGCGCAGCCCATGTTGTTCGGGGCGGCAAGCCAGGCAACAACGGAGCGGCAAAATCAGCTAATTTAAATATAAAAACATAGACTTTAGTCAAATTTGATGTGGCACGAATCAACTATCTGGTGCACAAACTGCCCTGCTCATACAGAATGATTCAGGCTACCTGAAAGCAGTCTGGCACTGCAAAACTCAGGCGGGGATATCTGCATTGCTCAGATGTGTACATCCCCGCCTCCTGCACAACAAAAAGGCTACCTGAAAACCATACCACATAGTTTCAGGTAGCCTTTCGCGCAAAATCAAACCGCCCTGCGACATGATGCCGAAGGGCGGTACTTTAAAAGCAAGCGGAAAACAAAACTCTGCTAAATCCCTCCTTGCGCCTTCACTTTTTCACCACCTTCCAGCTTATTCAGCGCAGAAAGATAGGCTTTGGCGGTGGCGGCCAAAATATCAGCGCACCTTGGCCGTTGGCCACGCGGCCGTTTCTGGCTAGGCGCACACCGATTTCACCTTGGCTTTCCGTACCAAAAGTTACCGTATTCACCGAATAAATCTGCAATTCGGCACCGCTTTGCACCACGCTTTCGATGGCTTTGAAAATTGCATCCACCGGGCCGGAGCCGGTGGCTTCGGCATGCTGCTCTTCGCCATCGGCACTAAACACAATTTCGGCGCGCGGTAATTCGCCGGTTTCGGTAATGATGCGCTGGGAGATGAATTTGTAACGGTCTGGCGTAAGATTGAATATTTCGTCTGACACCAGCACATGCAGGTATTTATCAAAAATCTCACGTTTTTTATTGGCCAGTTCTTTGAAGCGGGCAAAAGCAGTATTGAGTGTTTCCTCGCTACCCAATTTGATACCCAGCTCAGCCAATTTGGTTTTTGAAGGCATTGCGGTCAGAAAGTTTACCCAAACTCAATCGGTTGGCCGACCAACCCACCGATTCGGCCGACATGACCTCATAGGTTTCCCGATGTTTAAGCATGCCATCTTGGTAGATGCCTGATTCGTGGGCAAAAATTGGCACCCATAATGGCATTATTGGGTTGCACCGGATAGCCGGTGATGCTGGACACCAGCTTAGACGCGGGTACGATTTGGGTGGTATCGATGCCGGTTTCCAGGCCAAACAAGTCGTGCCGCACTTCCAGCACCATCACGATTTCTTCCAAGCTGACGTTGCTGGCCTCGATTACATCCACCCCCAGCCTATCCAGCTGTCGTGCCACGCGTACTTTTTCTTCCTTGGTTATGGCGGCGCCCGGAGATTGCTCACCATCGCGTAAAGTGGCATCGAACACCACTATGCGGCTACTACCGGGCTGTGCCGGGGCATGCTGCAAAGTAGGCTGTTGCTCCAAAAAAGCATTCAAGTCCAACGGCCTGCCCTGCACTTCAGCCAGAGTAGTCAGCCTTTGCAGCTGCACCAGCGGCAGCGAGCGCCGCGTGCGCGGCATTTGTAAATTGCCGCCGTGGAGGTAACTCCTTCGGGATCATGTAGGCGCAGTACCTCGGCTAATGCATTTACACCGGCTAAATAAACAATCAGGAGATCGATATCGAGTTCATAATAGACTTTCAATCTAAACCGAGAATAGTAGATGCCGCCATATATAGACATTTCTATAGACATAAAAACAAGCACGATTTTTACAAATAATGTGTAAACGAGTGAATTTTTATGCTTATTGCCCACAACCATTCACTTGTTGCGCATATGTTTTATCTTTTTTCACCTTTTTTGGTCACTATACTAGACATAAATGTAAAGAAATCGCTATAATTCAAAATAGATACAGAGGGTTTCCGAAAAAGAGAGGCTCGTTGAAACATAATATGTAAACAGCATTCTGCTAAAAGCGGCAAGCTTTGAACTCTTACCCTTGCGCTGCGATAACAAACAAATAGTAAATACTAATTCTGATACCTACAACCAGACAACTTCATCCCACACAACCAAGACTTGTTGCCTTACTAGATAAATTACAAAATAATTGGGGATGCAAGGTGTTTTGCGCTATTATTTGCGGGAGAATAACGATGTTTGATTTATCTCTCTCTTTCTTATTGCTAGCACTGCTGCTATGGCTGCTGGTGCGGCTGAAACAGCACCACCACCGCCGGCGCAAGCCGCTCACCGCCCACGGGCACGATGATTGCAGTTTTTTTACTCACGAGTATCACCGTGACGAACAATAGCCAATTCTGTGGCAACCGCCCAATGTACGTTCTACTTTCAGGTGGTAGCCTCTCAGCCTAGAAAGAAGCTTATATCCCACACCTACTGCGCAGCCTTGCCTTGGCCGCACTCCTAACTCCCCTCCCGCTACAACACAAACCCCATCTGAACTAAGTGCTCGACCAACTGATTGATCCGCTAAATCTTTCCACTTGCCTGTGCACCACCGTGTCCACCACCTCCGATTTCACCAACCAGAAAATCGCCTCACCAAACCAACAATAACCCCTGTCCGAACCTCGAACAACACGCTGCCGAGCAATATATTACCAGTATTAACCGCGAAGTATTCCAATCTGAAGAAGTACTGAACCAATTGCATGGAATCAGTCACAATGCAATAAACCAAACCTATACACAGGAAGAGGTGAACATCATGATTACCTTCTACCGCACGCCGATTAGACAAAACGTGCTGAACAGGGTGATTAACTAAAGCCATGATGCCGCCAATGATACGCCTGATTAGCCAACACTACGAACAGACAAGCCAACACCTCACTCCGCCATTCCGGCACAAAGTAAAATGCGTTCAGCGCGAAGCGGAATGCACAGTTCAGCCAGGCCGCGTCGGCAGTAATAAGCGCCGTTAAACTTCCCACGCCAAAACATGGCTGCACGTCAAATTTCTCCCTGCAAACCCTACCCCGCCAAGCCGCTGTGCGGGTAAAATATGGCCATGCCAACAGGCTACCTGGAAATAAAGTCCCTACGCAGTTCAAATCCAGCGTAACGGCGCTGCCATGCCAAACTTTTCAGGTAGCCTTTAACACAGATAACCCACAAAAACATCCTAATCGAGTTTTCCCCATGCCCACTCTATCCCAATTCCTCCAGCAACACCTCGCCGAACACCACCTCCCCGCCGAATTAGGCAGCGTGGTTTCCACCATCGTCCAAGCCTGCCAAACCATCAGCGGCCAAGTGCGCCAAGGTGCGCTCGCCGGCGTGCTGGGTGAAGCCGGCAGCAGCAATGTGCAAGACGAAGCCCAGAAAAAACTGGATGTGATCGCCAACCAAATCTTGATTGACGCCCTCT
The DNA here is from genome assembly GCF_008805035.1 of Eikenella exigua. NCBI lineage: Bacteria > Pseudomonadati > Pseudomonadota > Betaproteobacteria > Neisseriales > Neisseriaceae > Eikenella > Eikenella exigua. The sequence goes on from NZ_CP038018.1 coordinate 1,080,875, forward strand.
CCGCGAACCCCACTGTGGCCGGCTTGGCCAGCGAGGAAGAAGAGCAGTTTGTGCCCGCCCACGATCAAGGCCGCTATCTCGTGCTGTTCGACCCTTTAGACGGCTCGTCCAATATCGACATCAATATTTCGGTCGGCACTATTTTCTCCATCTTGGAAAAACCAGCAGGCCCGCTTTCCACCCAATCCTTCCTGCAAAGCGGCCGTGCTCAAGTAGCCAGCGGTTATACGCTCTACGGGCCGCAAACCCAGCTCGTGCTCTGTCTGCGCCACGGTGTGGCCGTGTTTACGCTGGATGCCGGCGGCCAATTTGTCCAAACCCAGCTCAACCCGCAAATTCCACAAGCCACGCGCGAATTTGCCATTAATATGTCCAACCAGCGCCATTGGCAGCCACCCATGCAGCAATACATTGCCGAACTGCTCGCCGGGGAAACCGGCCCTCGCGGCAAAAACTACAATATGCGCTGGGTAGCCAGCATGGTGGCCGAGGTTCACCGCATTCTCATGCGCGGCGGCATCTTTATGTATCCTAAAGACGCGCGCGACCCGGCCAAGCCCGGCAAACTGCGCCTGATGTATGAAGCCAACCCCTTGAGCCTCATCATCGAACAAGTCGGCGGCGCCAGCACCAATGCCCGCGAGAGCATGCTCGATATTCAGCCTGAAGGCCTGCACCAACGCGTGGCCGTGATTATGGGCAGCCGCGAAGAAGTGGATTACGCCACCCGATTGCACCAACAATAAACCCAAGACTACCTGAAATTATTTTAGCTTCGCCGAAACAACCATCCGCAACAAGATATTGTTTTAACTCCGTTGAAGCAGATGCTTTCAGGTAGCCTGCCCATCCTAGTTTTCCAATCTAAACATCGAACACACTATGCAAACTATCCGCGCCGCCGCCATCCAACTCGTTTCCCATACCGACCCTGCCGTAAACCGCTGCAGCGTCGTACAGCAAGTGGCCGCTGCCGCCCAAGCCGGCGCCGACTGGGTGCTGCTGCCCGAATACTGGTCGTTGATGGGTCGGCACGACACCGACAAACTCGCCCAGGCCGAACAATTCGGCCGCGGCCCCCTGCAAATCTTCATGGCTGAGCTTGCCGTCCGCCACCGCATCGTCTTATTCGGCGGCAGCATTCCACTGCTCGCCAACGAAAGCGGCAAAATCATCAACAGCCTGCTCGTATATGGCCGAGACGGCCAATGCCTCAGCCGCTACGACAAAACCCACCTCTTCAGCTACACCGGCATCGGCGAAAGCTACTGCGAAGCCGACACCATCGAAGCCGGCAACAGCATCCCCCCGTCTGTGGAGATCGACGGCTGGCGCTACGGCCAAGGCGTGTGCTACGACCTGCGCTTCCCCGAAATCTTCCGCGCCCAGCAGCCGTTCGACGTACTCCTCCTGCCCGCCGCCTTCACCTACACTACCGGCAAAGCCCACTGGCAAACCCTGCTGCAGGCCCGCGCCATCGAAAACCAATGCTACGTTATCGCCGCTGCCCAAGGCGGCCTACACGACAGCGGCCGTCGCACCTACGGCCACAGCATGATTATCGACCCCTGGGGCGAAATCCTTGCTGAGCGGCCAGAAGGCGAAGGCTGGATTATGGCCGAACTCAAGCCACAACGCCTGCACACCGTGCGCAACCAACTGCCCACCCTGCAACACCGCCGGTTTTAAACGCAAAGGCTACCTGAAAATCCATATCCTATTTTTCAGGCAGCCTCTTTCAAACAACTCAAGCTACCTGAAAACGAGTATTTCAAACAAAACCTGAAAGAAAGCAAACCATGCAAAAAATCGTCGTCCTCACCGGTGCCGGCATCAGTGCCGACAGTGGCCTGCGCACCTTCCGCGACACCGACGGCCTGTGGGAAGGCTACAAAGTGGAGGATGTGTGCACCCCCAAAGCCTTCGCGCGTAATCCCAAGCTCGTGATCGATTTCTACAACGAGCGCCGCCGCCAAGCGCAGGCTGCCAAGCCCAACGCCGCCCACCATGCGCTGGCCAAACTGGAAAAATACTACCAAGTTCAAATCGTTACCCAGAACGTGGACGACCTGCACGAACGTGCCGGCAGCAGCACCGTGCTGCACCTGCACGGCGAATTGAACAAAGCCCGCAGTAGCGCCGATGAAAACTACGTGATCGAATGGACGGGCGACCAATCCACTGCCGACACCGACCCCCAAGGCCACCCCATGCGCCCGTACATCGTTTGGTTCGGCGAGGCCGTGCCGCTGATTGAAACCGCTGCCCGATGGGTGTCGCAGGCCGACAAAGTGCTGGTAGTCGGCACCTCGATGCAGGTGTATCCCGCTGCTGGCCTGTTGGAATATGCTCCCTACGAAGCCGAACGCTATCTGGTCGATCCGCGCCCGCCGGTGGGCTTGGCCGATATCAGCATCATCGAAGCCAAAGCCAAAGACGGCGTGCCGCAGCTGGTGAACAAACTGATTGCCGAAGCCGCGCGGCAATAATTGCCGAAAGGCTACCTGAAAACGTAAGTTTCAACAAAGTTAAAACGAGTGCAACAAGTTTCGCCCAAACGAACGGTGCAAACACCACTATCTATTTTCAGGCAGCCTCTCGCCCGTCAAATAGGCTACTTGAAACCCTAAGTCATTGTTATAACAACAACTCACCTAGCACCACAAGCCCATGACTTCTATCTTACCCTACACTTTCATCTATCTTGCCTTCGCTGTGGCTGCTGTGCTTACCTCCAAAAAACTGGGCTTGGGCTCGGTGTTGGGCTATTTGATGGCCGGTATCGCCATCGGCCCAATTTTAGGCTTGACCAGCAAAGAAACCGAATCCATCCAACACGTTGCCGAATTCGGCGTAGTGATGATGCTGTTTCTGGTCGGCTTGGAACTGGCACCGCAAAAGCTATGGCAGCTGCGGCACAAGCTCTTAGGACTAGGCGGATTACAAGTGCTGCTCTCAATAGCAGTCATTGCCGGTATCACCGTAACCATTGGCAAAAGCTGGCAAATGGGCATAGCCGTGGGCTGCATCCTGGCTCTCTCCTCCACCGCCATCGTGCTGCAAACCTTCAACGAAAAAAACCTGATGCGGTCACCCGGCGGGCAGGCCGGCTTTGCCATCCTGCTGTTTCAAGATGTGGCTGCCATCCCGATGCTGGCACTTTTACCGCTCCTGGCCGCCACCCACCACCACCAAAGCAACCAGCATACCACCAACCTTCTGGCGAACCAACCCGGCTGGGTACTTGCCACCGTGAGCATTGCCGCCATCTTGGCGATTGCCGTGAGCGTGCGCTACCTTGTGCCGCGCATGTTCTGCTTCATCAGCAAAGTCCGCCTCAACGAAATGTTCACCATGTTCACCCTGGCCTTAGTGGTGGGTATCGCCACACTGATGTCGCTCATCGGCCTCTCCCCCGCGCTGGGCGCGTTCGTGGCTGGCGTGGCGCTGGCAAACAACTCCTACCGACACGAAATGGAAAGCCACCTCGAACCCTTCAAAGGCCTGCTTTTGGGGCTGTTTTTCATCACCGTGGGCGCAGGCATGAATTTCACCCTTTTATCCAAAGAATTCTGGGTAGTATCCACCATCACCTTAGCCACGCTGGCAGTGAAAGGCAGCATTCTCTTTATCCTAGGCCTACTGTTCCGCCTGCCACGCATGGGCAGCAAGCTACTCGCGCTGAGTCTGGCGCAGGCCGGTGAATTCGGCTTTGTGCTGCTTTCCATCGCCCGCCAGAGCCATGTGCTGCCGCGCGCCATGGCCGACCGCATCTCGCTGGTGGTCGCCCTTTCCATGCTGCTCACCCCGCTTTTGTTCATCTTCTACGACAAAGTGATCACCCCGCGCGGCATCGTGGAAGAAAACCAAGAGCGCCCGCAAGACATGATTGAAGAAGAAAACCCCATCATCCTACTCGGCCACGGCCGTTTCGGACAACAAATCAATAACATGCTCACCGCCTGCGGTTTCCACACCACCGTTATCGACTACCAGGCCGACACCGTGGAAGGCCTCACCAAATACGGCAGCAAAACCTACTACGGCGACGCTACCCGCCCCGAGCTACTCAATTCCATCGGCCTGGCACACGCCAAGCTGCTCATTATCTGCATCGGCAACCTCGAGCAGGCAACCGAAATCGTGGAATTCGTACAGCGCCACTACCCCAACCTGCCCATAATTACCCGTGCCCACGACCGTATCCACGCCTACTACCTGCACCATGCCGGTGCTAACTACATCATCCGCGAAACCGTGGATGCCGCCATCCGCAGCGGCCGCCTCGCTCTGGAAAAACTCGGCATCAACCCCGAAAAAGCACAAGAACTCAGTGAATTCTACGCTGCCCGTGACCGCTATCAAATGGACAAAATGGCCGAAGAATACAATCCCGACCTGCCCATATTCGCCAACGAGCCCCTGCTGCAAACTGCCCGTGAAATCGATGCCGAAACCGCCCAAATGATGCAGGCCATACTGCGCGGTGAAAGCGTAGAATGGCAGGAAGACCCAGAAAGCTGGACCCGTCTGAAAAAAAAGCCTCACCTAAACCACTGAGCCTGCCATGCCAAGTAAAACCGACCTCCGCCGCCACTTCCGTCGCCAACGGCAAGGCCTGACGCCTGCCGCACGTCAGCGTGCCGAGAAACGCATCAACAACCTGCTCAAAGGCTACCTGAAACGTGGCAAACGGCTGGCCATCTATTGGCCCATCGGCAGCGAGCTGCGGCTCGACAGCCTCGCTGCTGCCGCCCGCCAACGCGGCACTGAGCTCTACCTGCCCTATATCGAGCCGCGCCGCCAGCGCCTGTGGTTTACCCCTTTCCCGCAACAAGGCCGCCCCGAACGCCGCCGCCAAGGTAAGCTGAACATCCCCCAATTTGCCGGCCACAAAATCCGCATCCACAACCTGCACAGCAGCATCATCCCCCTAGTCGGCATCGACCGGCGCGGCTACCGACTCGGCCAAGGCGGCGGCTTCTACGACGTTACCTTCGCCGCCACCCGTCACCGCCTATGCCCGCACAAAATCGGTGTCGGCTTCGCCTGCCAGGAAACCGACATCCTGCCTGCCGAAGAATATGATATGCAGCTAGACGTATGGGTGTGCGAAAATGGCATCCGGCGTTTCGGCAAAACGGCAGATGGTCAGCAATAACAGATAAAAACGGTCACAACAAAGGCTACCTGAAACCTTCATGTAGCCTTTTATTGAAGCAATCGCTTTACTGCGTGCCAAAATTTTCAGGTAGCCTGCATCTGAATATAGCAGGCTACCTGAAAGTCTGAGACCGTTGCAAAACCCCATATTTGGCACATTTCTGTACGGTGCGCTTCTCGAACGCTTGAAAATATTTCAATATTATCTACGCATTCTGCGATGCTACCGCTTTGAACTGCACTCAAATCTGGGGTTTTGCAAAGGTCTCAGTCTGTTTATAGGCCGAAAGCTATTTCGCCTCTGGCACCTTGGCTACGGATACAGTGGCCGGACGCAGCACGCGATCGTGCAGGGTATAGCCTTTCTGCATCACGCTGACGATGGTGTTGGGCTCTTGCTCGCTTTCCACGGTTTGGAAAGCCTGGTGGTGATACGGGTCAAGTTTATCACCGGGCTGAGGCAGGATTTCTTTAATCTGAGCCTGCTCGAAGGCATGTTTGAGCTCGGTAAGGGTCATGTCCACGCCCATTTTCAGCGCGTCGAAATTGCCGCTTTGATCAAGTAGTGCCATCTCCAAATAGTCTTTTACTTTCAACAGCTCTCCGGCAAATTTCTTGGCGGCAAATTTGTGGGCGACCTGGATTTCTTCTTGATGGCGGCGGCCCAGGTTTTGTAACTCGGCCTGATGGTATTTGTTGATGTCGGCCAGCTCGGCTTCCAGTTCGGCCACGCGCTGGACAAGCTGCTCGGGCGTAAGCTCGGCAGTGGCTTCAGCGTTGTCCTGCGCCTTGGCAGCTTCAGCCTGTGCTTCTTGCTGCGGGAATTCGGTTTCTGGGCTTTGGTGTTGCTGGTGGTTATGGTGATGAGACATGGGAGTTCCTTTTAGATAGAGAGCATTTGACCTGCCAAATGGGGAGGGATGGCGGCTTTTCAAGCAGAAGGGGGGCAACGGGCGCAATTATTTTGCGGTGGCTGTCAGAAACAGCGTGTACCATCCGTCTATTCAGCAGGTCGGCTGTGGCGGCAAAGTTAATCCCATCAATCGCTTTGTTAAATTAAGCCCATAGCTGGCATGATACTATTTCCTTATAATATACGCAGATTTCTGTGTCTTTAATCTTCAGGTAACCTTTATGTTCAAAAAATTTATTCAATCTTTCATCCTGCCCGTGCTGTTATGCTCAGGTATGGCCGCGCATGCGGTGGATGCCAGCAACCTGCTGCCGTCGGAGCAAGCATTCCGCCCCACGGTGGCAGTGGGTGAGCAAGATGTGACCGTGCAGTTCCAGATTGCCGATGGCTATTATCTCTATCAAGAGAAAATTCGTGTGGAAACCGAGCCTTCCGGCCTGCTGGGCGCAGCTGAATTTTCGCCGGGTAAAGAAAAGGAAGATGAGTTCTTCGGCAAACAAACTGTGCATTACCGCCAAGCTGTTGTCAAACTGCCCTTCCAATCCGCTGCACCCGCCGCTTACCGCCTCACGCTCACCTACCAAGGCTGTGCAGATGTGGGCATATGCTATCCGCCAGTAACGAAAACGCTGGAAATTAAAGGTACGGGTGTATATGGCGATACGTCCACCCCGCCTGCCAGCGGCAGCAACCGCTTTACTGCACCGCAGGATGGCACGCCCGCTGCCAGCCCCGTGCCGCAGCAACGCAAAAGCCCATTCAGTCTGTCACGCGATACATTGGGGGCGAACCTGCTGGCTTTTTTTAGTTTTGGCATTGGCTTGAGCTTTACCGCCTGCATGTATCCCCTGCTGCCCATTGTGTCGGGCATTATCGTGGGAGACCGTGCCAATGCCGGCAAACGCCGTGGGCTGATTTTGTCTTCGGTTTATGTGCAGGGGCTGGCGCTCACCTATGCCGCTGTGGGCGTATTAGCCGGACTTACCGGCTCGCTGCTCACCGTGTGGCTGCAACAGCCGTGGGTGGTGCTTTCTGCCGCCGCGCTGATTGTGGTGCTGGCGCTGGGCATGTTTGACGTATTTACCATCCAGCTGCCCTCCTTTATCCAGAGTTATTTCCAGCAGCAAAGCAGCAAGCTTTCCGGCGGCAAAATGGCTTCCGTATTTGTGATGGGTATGCTCTCAGCACTAATTGTTGGCCCCTGCGTGGCGCCACCTTTGGCCGTGGCCTTGGGCTATATCGGCCAAACCGGCGATGCCGCGCTAGGCGGCCTGGCCTTATACAGCATGGCGCTGGGCACTGGTGTACCCTTGGTGTTGGTAGGTACTTTCGGCGGGCATATCCTGCCCAAGGCTGGTACGTGGATGAACAGCATCAAACACGCCTTCGGTATCATCCTTTTGGCCGTGGCCGTGTATCTGGCTGCCCCCTTCCTGCCCTATGCACTCACCGTTTCGCTCTATTCCCTGCTGCTGGTGATTCCCGGTGGCCTGCTCTTGGGCAAACACCTGCGTGCGCGGCAACTCAAGCCGCTGGCTATGGGGCTGGGCAGCCTCTTGCTCACCATCGGCGTGTTTTTTGCCGTGCAGAGCGTGCGCATGCAGCCCACCTTCCTGCACCAAGCACTCACCGTGTTCCCGCAGCAGCAAACCGCACACCAAGTATTTACCACGCCGCAGCAGCTCAACAGTGCCATGCAGAGGGCTTTGGCCAGTGGTAAGCCGGTGGTGCTGGATTTTTATGCTGACTGGTGCGCCAGCTGCAAAGAGATGGAACATAAAACCTTCAGCCGCCCCGAAGTGCAGGCTGCTGTGCCGCCCGATCGTGTATTTAAAATCGACCTCACCGACAACACGCCCGAGCATCGCGCGCTATTACAGGAATACGGTCTGCCCGGTCCGCCCGGCATCTTCGTTATCCACCCCGATGGCCGCCGCAGTAGCCCGCTCATCGGCTTTACCGAGCCAGCAGCGTTTATCGAGTGGTATCAGCAGCAGGTTTCCTGAGACCGATTGGAATTTAAGAGCGAAGGCTGCCTGAAAAGTGTTTCAGGTAGCCTTTTCTTTATTACAAGCAACAATCGCAATACATTCTTTATACAGTAAACAACAAGACACGTTCCCTCGATGGATTATTGTGCCCCTACGGGCTTACCACCTTGCCCCTAAAAATAATCACTTTCGCTATAACACTCTATAAAACAAAGTATTTCGGCTATTGCCTTTCCCACATCTGAGGCTACCTGAAACCTCTCCGCCACATCCTACCGCCACATCCTCACCACACCCTACCTCAAACCGCACATTTCGCGTATCATTAAGCTGCCTTAATTTTTATTATGCCGGGTTAAAACCGGCAAAGAGCAAACGCGGCAAAACTGCGCTGCTCAAGTTGCAATCCGCCATACCAACCAAAGAAGCTCAAGAGGAGCCCAGCATGAGCCTGCCGACCCCCGTTTTGCGCCTGCAAGACAGTGCCCGCCAACAGAATTTTGCAGAAGATTTCCTCCCCTTCCTTGCCGGCTATTATCGCCAGGCCGACTTTGCCGACCTAGCCAGCTATAGCGACACAGAACTATTATCTGCCGCCGATTCGCACCGCAAGCTCGCCCAAGAGCCCCGTGCCGCCAGCAAAGCCGTGGTGCGCGTTTCGCCTACTGGCGACACTGTGCGGCACACGCTGGTGGAAATTGTGGCCGACCACCTCCCCTTCTTACTCGACTCCCTGTTAATGCTGCTCAATCGTGAGCAGCGTGTGCCTTTAGCCGTGTTACACAGTGCATGGCAGGTAAAGCGCAATGCAGACGGCAAAGCTGCCACCCTCGAAGAAGCTGCCAAAGAAAGCAGCGCACAGGAAACATTGGTGGCCATGTATCTGAAAGGTGGCGAGGCCGCACAAGACCAAAAACTGGCCAAGCAAATCCGCAGCCTCTTAGCCGAATTGGGCACGATTGTGGAAAGCGAACACAAACTGCGCGGCCAGCTTTTCCTGGTTAACCAGATGATTCTGAACGAAGGCCGCAGCCAAGATGCGGAAATCGTTTCCTTCCTCAGCTGGCTGGCCGACCGCCATTTCCTCCTGATGGGTTTCTGCGAATACGATTTGGTCAACCATTCCGGCAGCCCGCGCTTGCAGGCCAAAGCCAACACTGCGCAAGGCATCCTCGCTGGTAACAGCAATCTGATTGCCGATAATTTTGCCGCCCTCTCCGATGCCGACAAGAAACAATGGCTGCGCCACAACCGCCTGCTGCTCAACAAATCGCAGCAGCGTAGCCGCATCCACCGCCCGGCCTATCTCAACCAAGTCAGCATCCAAAAACTCAATGCCAACGGCCAAGTTGTCGGCCAATGGTGCTTCATCGGTCTCTACACCGCCACCGCCTACACAGACAGCATCTGGAACATCCCCGTACTGCGCGACAAAGCCAAACATGTGCTGAACCACTTTGATGTTGCCGATGGTAGCCATCAAGAGCACAACCTGCGCCACCTGCTGCAAACCTACCCGCGCGACGAGCTGTTTGAATCCAGCAACGAAGAACTGACCGAAGCTGCTGCCAGCCTGCTTGCGCTGGGCCAGCGCCCGCGCGTGCGCCTGTTTGCCCGCAGCGATGTATTCAAGCGCTACGTTTCCGTGCTGTGCTATCTACCCAAAGAACAATTCGGCAGCCAACTGTGCCAACGCATTGCAGGCTACCTGAAAGCCACTCTGGCCGCCGAAAGCTGCGAATACACCGTGCAACTGACCGACGACAACCCGCTCGCCTGCGTCCAATTCCTGTGCCGCACCAATGCCGGCAAACTGCCTGCCTTTACCCGCAGCGAGCTGGAACGACACGTTGCCGGCCTGGCAGCCAATGCCGAAACCACCCCGCAGGCTGCCGCACCACAACCCAAAGCCGAACAGAAAAAACAGCCTGAAGCCAAACACAAAGCCAAGGCCAAATCTGCATCTGCCGCCCACGAAGACGATACCGCCTTCTCCGCTGCCTACCGCGAAGCTTTCAGCCCCGACCAGGCCCTTACCGACCTCAAACACACCGAACTCCTCAACGACAACCGCGTGCTGGTTACCGTCTTCTCCGAGCAGGAAAATCCAGCCGCGCCCTACGCGCTGCGCCTCTACACCCCGCAAATCAGCCCACCGCTATCGCAAACCCTGCCCATTATTGGGAACATGGGGTTCGACGTGCATACCGCTGTGCCCTATACCCTGCACACCGAGAACAGTGCCGTCGGCCTGAACCACTTCTCCCTCAAACCCAATGTGCCTGTCCACGCTCAAGCCGATGGCTGCGATGCCTTGGGAAGCGAACTGCCTGCGCTGTTTGCCGAAGTATGGGCAGGCCGTGTGGAAAACGACCGCTTCAACGCCTTGGTACTCTCTGCCGGCATCACCTGGCGCAACAGCGTGCTGCTGCGTGCGCTGGCCAAATATTTGAAACAAGCTACCCTGCCGTTCTCCCAAGAGCGCATCGAGCAAACCCTCATTCGCCATGGCGTCATCGCCGCCAAACTGGTGGAACTGTTTGCTGCCCGCCTGCACCCCGAAGAAGCCGACGAGAACCGTGCTCTGATGATCAACAGCGAGCTCACTGGCCTCTTAGCCGACGTACCCTCGCTGGATGAAGAGCGCATCATCAACGCCTTCCGTTCCGTGATTTTGGCGGTGTGCCGCACCAACTTCTGGCAAACCGACAAAGAAGGCGGCCTGAAATCCGAAATCAGCCTAAAAATCAAATCTAAAGACATCCCCTTCCTACCCAAGCCGCTCCCGCTGTTTGAAATTTGGGTGTACAGCCCGCGTGTGGAAGGTACCCACCTGCGCGGCAGCAAAGTGGCTCGCGGCGGCCTGCGCTGGTCCGACCGTTTCGACGACTTCCGCACCGAAGTGCTGGGCTTGGTGAAAGCACAGATGGTGAAAAACGCCGTGATCGTGCCCGGCGGCTCCAAAGGCGGTTTCGTGTGCAAACAACTACCCGATGCCGCTACCGATCGCGAAGGCTACCTAAAAGAAGGCATCGCCTGCTATAAGATCTTCATCAACGCCTTGCTCGACCTTACCGACAACCGCACCGCCGAAGGCATCGAGCCGCCGCAGCAGCTGCACCGCCGCGACGGTGATGATCCCTACTTGGTAGTGGCTGCCGACAAAGGCACCGCCTCCTTCTCCGACACCGCCAATGCCCTCTCCGCCGAACACGGCTTCTGGCTGGACGACGCCTTCGCCTCCGGCGGCAGCGCCGGCTACGACCACAAAGGCATGGGCATCACTGCGCGTGGTGCGTGGGAATCGGTAAAACGCCATTTCCGCCATTTGGGTAAAGATATCCAAAACGAAGACTTCACCGTAGTCGGCATTGGCGACATGGGCGGCGACGTATTCGGCAACGGTATGCTGCTGTCCGAGCACATCCTGCTCAAAGCCGCCTTCAACCACCGCCACATCTTCATCGATCCGAACCCCAGCGCCGCCAAGAGCTTTGAAGAGCGCAAACGCCTGTTCCAAAGTGGCGGCGGTTGGGAAAAATACAGCCGTGCACAGATTTCGCAGGGCGGCGGCGTGTATGAACGCAGCGCCAAGTCCATCGAGATTACGCCCGAAGTGAAAGCCTGGCTCGATATCGAAGCCGACAGCCTGACCCCCAACGAGCTCATCCGCGAGCTGCTCAAAGCCGATGTGGAACTGATCTACAACGGCGGTATCGGCACCTACATCAAAGCCGCTTCCGAAAGCCACGCCGACGTGCGCGACAAAGCCAACGACGAAGTGCGCGTGAATGGCGGCGAAATGCGAGCTAAAGTGTTGGGCGAAGGCGGCAATCTCGGCGCCACCCAGCTGGGCCGCATCGAATACTGGCAAAGCGGCGGCCGCTGCTGCACCGATGCCATCGACAACTCCGCCGGTGTAGACTGCTCCGACCACGAAGTAAACATCAAAATCCTGCTCGGCGAAGCCGTGCGTGCCGAACGCCTAACGCTGGAAGAGCGCGATGAGTTGCTCCGGGACATGACCGGCGAAGTGGCGCAATTGGTGTTGCAAGACAACTATCTGCAAACCCAAGCCCTCTCTGTTGCCCAGCTCAACCCAGCAGGCTACCTGAAAACCGCTGCCGCGCTCATCCGTTATTTGCAAGAAAACGCCGGTCTCGACCGCTCCGTGGAATTCCTGCCGGATGAAGCCGAAATCAACTGCCGCACCGAAGCCGGCAAAGGCCTGAGCAACCCCGAAGTTGCAGTATTGCTGTCTTACAGCAAAATGCACTGCCAAGACAACCTCTTGGGCAGCGACCTTCCCGACGACCCCAACTTCCTGCCCGCGCTTATCCGCTATTTCCCTGCCCCGCTCCAGCAGCAATACGGCACCGAAATGCAGCAGCACTACCTGCGGCGCGAAATCATCGCCAACCAGCTGGCCAACCGCGTCATCAACCGCATGGGTATGCACTTTATCCAGCGTTGCAGCGAAGAAAACCAAGCTTCCGTGGCCGATGTGGTACGCGCCTACTGGGTGGCCGATATCCTGCTCGATGGCGAAGAGCGTTTCCGCGCCGTGCAGGCTCTCGACAACCGCCTGCCTGCCGAAGCGCAAATGCGCCTGTGTGCCGACATTGCCGAGCTTATCGGCCATGTAGCCGGCCAGCTGCTGCGCAGCAAACGCCCCTTCGACAACATCGGCAGCCTCATCAGCCACTACCGCGCTCCCACCACCGAGTTCATGCAGCAACTGCCGGAGCGCATCCAGGCCGAAGAGCACCCCAGCATCGCCGAACGCGAAACTTGGCTCGGCAGCTATAGCGTGTTCAGCCAGCAGGAAGCTGCTATGCTCGCACGCCTGCCCTTTGCCGCCAATGTGTTGGCCGTAGTGGATTTGGCCGCCAAAATCGGCAAGCCCATTGCCACTGTTGCCAAAGCCTACTTCATGCTCTCCGAAAAACTGAACATGAGCTGGATCTACCGCGCCATCGCCAAACTGCCGAGCGACAACCAATGGCAGTCGCAAGCCGGTTTGGCCATGTATGAAGACGCCACCAACATCCATTTGGCGTTCACGCGCGACTTCCTGCAGGCCGGCAGCAACAGCCGTGCCGCCGCCAAAATCGCCGCAGCACGCAGCCAGATTGCCGACATGCAGCACTACGAACCAGTCGACTTGTCTATGCTCTCCGCGCTGGTACGCAACCTGTCCAAAATCGTGGCAGCAGGCTGAAGCTACACAGCATGAACCACACCGTTTCCGCCGAACAACCGCTGCTCGCCATCGACACTTCCACCCAGTGGTTGTCGTTGGCGCTACGGCACAACGGCCACACTCGTCTGTTTCATCAGGAAACCGGCAATCGGCAGTCTGAACTCATCCTGCCGCAGATTACCACCCTGCTGGATGAAGCTGGGCTGACTGTGCGCGAACTGGCCGCCATTGCCTATGCCCAAGGCCCGGGCACATTTACCGGCCTGCGCATCGGCGCCGGTGTGGCGCAAGGCCTGGCTGCGCCGTTCGGCATTCCGCTCATTCCTGTGCCCTGCCTCGATGCAGTCGCTTCGCTCTGCCCCGGCCAAACTGCCGTGCTAGCGGCCACCGATGCGCGCATGGGCGAAGTGTTCTATGCCTGGTTCAACACCCAAACCCAACAACGCTTGAGCGATTACCAAGTGGGCAAAGCCGACGAAATCAGGCTACCTGAAAACCTTTCAGGTAGCCTCAACCCTGATGGCATCAGCGGCATCGGCAACGCTTTTGCCCTGCCCGAGCCCCCGCCCTTCCCAGGCCGTTCCGACATGCCCACCGCCGAGCACTACTTGGCGCTGACCGCCTCCGGCCGCTACCCCGCCGTTTCCGCCGCCGAGGCCGAACTGCTCTACGTGCGCAACAAAGTCGCCCTCACCGCAGCCGAACAGGCCGCGCGCAAAGGAGCGGCATGATCGTCCGCCTTGCCCGCCCAGGCGACAGCGCCGCCCTGGCCGCGCTCGATGCGCAATGCAATCCCTCCCCTTGGTCGGAAAAGCAATTCGCCGCCTGCATCGGCCATGCCAACGAAACCGTGCTCTTGGCCGAACAAGGCCGCGAGCTGGCCGGGCTCATCGTGTGGCAAACCATCCTCGACGAAGCTGAGCTGCACCTCATCGATACCGCCCCTGCCTACCGCCGCCAAGGTGTGGCCAGCCTGCTGCTCGGCCACCTATTCAAACAGGCCAAAGCCAAAAATATCCGCCGCATCTTCCTCGAAGTGCGCCACAGCAACCGCGCCGCCATTGCCCTGTATCAACAATACGGCTTCATCTCCTGCGGCAGCCGCCCCGGCTACTACCCCTGCCCGGACGGCAGCCGCGAAGATGCCCTGCTGATGGAGAAACCATGCTGAGCAGCCGCTATCCCCGCCTGCACGAAGCCCTCGGCCTCGGCCCCATGTGGCTCAAACGCAGTGCCTGCATTACTGAGAATACCCACCCCGAATCACAAAGGCTACCTGAAAACAAGCATAGCGAATTTCGCCAAAACGGGCACAGCGAGCTTCAACCAAACCCGCCCCACTCTACCGCACCTGCAGCCCAACCCAGGCTACCCGAAAGTGAACGAAGTGAGCTTCGGCAAAATGAGGCCGGCAAGTTTCAGCAACATCAAAACCACACCCTTGCGCCAAACCAACCCGCCGCCCGCACCATGCCGCCCCCGCAAGGCCACCGTGCCAATGTGCTGGCTACCATAGCCACTTCCCAGCCTTTACAGCCCACTCCTGCGCAAGTCGACAACGAAAGCAACCCCCTCGCCGCCGTGCAACGGCTTTGGGCAGCACTGCTCCCTGCCACCTTCGCCAACATAGAAGAGCTGCAACAGCAAGCCGCCGCCTGTGCCACCTGCTCCCTACACAGCCAGCGCAAACAAGCCCTCAGCGGCTACGGCGCCATGCCCGCTCGCATCATGGTGATCAGCCTCAACCCCGCCCCCAGCGATGACGAAACCGGCCAGCTCATCAGCGGCCGGCACGGCCGGTTGCTCGACAATATGCTCGCCGCCATCGGCCTGGCGCCCGAACAAGTCTTCCGTACCGCCTGGCTGCGCTGCACGCCTCGCATCGCCCTCAAAACCACCCCCAAAGAACAAGTGCGCTGCGCCGCCTTTATCCGCCAAGAATTCGCCTGGGTGCAGCCGCAAGCCGTCCTCCTGCTCGGCAACAGCTTCTACGACCCCGCCCGCCGCTGGCTGCTCAAACAACTCATCGGCCGCACCCCCGCTTTCACAGTCCCCCACCCCGCCATCCTCCTGCGCCAGCCCGAGCTCAAAGCCCAAGCCTGGCACAGCCTCAAACAGCTCAAAGCCGCCTTGGCCAAAGCCTAAGCAAGCTGCACAATATTTTTCAGGTAGCCTTTCCCAGCAGGCTACCTGAAATTTTTTCGATTCAACCCAAACAAACTCAGCTGCTCTCGCCAATGTTATACCCTACCCCGTTACGTTATACTGGATTATAAATTTATATAAATCAACAAATTACTTGCAATCAGCATCCATTTCCACTATCATCGCCGCATCTACAAAACACACTCTTACGAAAGGAAAGGAAATGAACAACTGTCATACCCATGCCAACCACCAACACGTTCACGACCAAGGCTGCGGCCATACCGCCATTAAACACGGCGACCACATCGACTATATCCATGACGGCCACCTGCACCACGAACACAACAGCCACTATGATGA
This sequence comes from Eikenella exigua, assembly GCF_008805035.1. Taxonomy (NCBI): domain Bacteria; kingdom Pseudomonadati; phylum Pseudomonadota; class Betaproteobacteria; order Neisseriales; family Neisseriaceae; genus Eikenella; species Eikenella exigua. Next base: position 1,096,653 of record NZ_CP038018.1, read on the forward strand.
ACACAGCCTCGATGTAAACGCCACCAACCCCGACGGCTGCCACCCCGTGCAAACCTGTAACGGCCATGTTCACGGCGAAGGCTGCGGCCACGAAGCCGTACCGCACGGCGACCACATCGACTACATCGTAAACGGCCGGCTGCACCACCAACACAGCGACCACTGCGATGACCACGGCCCGGTGGAAATCGTTAAGTAAGCCCATGCAAAAATAATTTCAGGTAGGCTTTTCATCACGAAAGGCTACCTGAAATTATTCGGCTAGAGCTAAATCAACCATTTCCTCAGTAGAGCCAAAGCAATTATTGATTTCCCTATCAGGCGGCAAACCGCAGGCATGCTAAAATTTCCTCTCCCCCACCATCCCGAAAGCCCATCATGAACAAAGCCCTCATCGTCGGCATTGCCGGCCTCCTCGTATTCAGTGGCGCAACCGCAGGCGGCAGCCTCTATGTTAACCAACAGCAAACAGGCAATGCCTACTCCCTCAAGCTCATGCACCGCTTCTCCAACCTGGCCAACTTCCAAACCCAACCCAAGCTGGGCGTCCTATCCGGCAGTGCCCAATGGTAAGGCAACCTCGTTCTCGACCCCTGCCAGCCTAGGAATAAAATTACCATCCGGAGCAGCGACACCATCCATCGTTCACTCTCCAACTACTGCATCGACAGCAAAATCCACATCGTATCCGACTCCCCATAGCTCCACACCTACTTCCCAGAAGGCTTCCTCCTCAATGCCCGCCGCCACATCAGCTGGGGCGGCAACGTGCAAACCAGCTTCAACCTCCCCGGCCGCACCGTGCAGAAAGACAACAACACCCTCACCTGGCAAGACATCAACGGCCAAGTTACCCTGCACAAAGAAAACAACGAACTCACCCTGCCCCCCAGGCCAATACGGCAATATCGAAAACATCCGGCCCGAAACCCTGGTGCAGAACCTGCAATACCGTGCCGACATCCGCATCCACCAAGGCTTCATCCAAGCTGCCAACCACACTTTTGCCGACTGGTCGAACCGCAGCTACAACGAAGAAGACACCCGGCAAATCATCGCCAAGCTGCTCCAGCTTCCCGAAGCCAAACAGGAAGGCGACACCATCCACCTGATCTACCGCAAACCCTAAACAGGCCAAGCATCTGCCCATTTTTCAGGTAGCCTGCATTCCGGCAGGCTACCTGAAAATCATCCTCTTCCACCGTGGAAGAGAGCTATGGCTGAAATCATTATTTCTTCATTCCAAGCGGCAGGCGGCAAACAGTACAAGTAATACGGCAAAGCGAGCCAGCGCAGTGGAAGAAATTACAACCCTAGCCATAGGCAGAAAACAATAAACCGCAAGCCGACATGATTGCCGCCGACACATCAAAAAGGCTACCTGAAATCCTCTCCGTTTTCAGGTAGCCTTTGCTATAGCTGAAGTACATTTTTCATACCACGCAGCGAACTACGGTCAGCACACATATATGGCAAGGCGGACAATGCTGTGGGAAGTGTTGTACTTCAACTGTAGCCAGCCGTCCGCCTAGTCAATCCCGATATCCAAACACACAATCTCGCCGCACCACTGCTGTGCGGTGGGGCCGGCGTGGGCGGGTTTGAGGGCGGCAAAGGCGTAGGTGAGGTTGGCGCGGAAGGTGTCGGCGGCGGCTTCCCCGGTGTCGCCGTTGAGGCCGGTGGGGATATCGAGCGCCACTTTGTAGCCGGCAGCGCGGTTGAGCAGGCGGCAGCTTTCGGCGGCCTCGGGCGGCAGGCTACCTGAAAAACCGGTGCCGAAAATGCCGTCGATAATCAGGCCATAGCCTTGCTCCAGCGCGGCAGGCAATGCCTCAGCCGGCAGGAAGCGGATGCCATCCAAACCCTGGAGGCGTTGGCGGTTGGTTTCGGCCAAATCCGACAGCGTCGTGCCCAAGAGCAACACAATATCGGCCTGCCAGCCGTGCTGCTGCAACACGCGAGCAATCACCAGCGCATCGCCGCCGTTATTGCCTTTGCCGCACACCAGCAGGGCCCGGCCCGGCATGGGCAGTCGGCGCAGCAAATCGGCAGCAGCAGCCTGCCCAGCATTTTCCATCAGCTGCAAAAAGCTGGTGCCAGCCGCCACCGCAGCCTGTTCCCGCTCGCGCATCTGGGCGGCGGTGTAGATTTTCGGGGGATTCTGCGGCATGGTGTTCTCCTGTATTGGGGTGGGCAAAATTCTATGCCCTTCTAGGCAAACAGGCTACCTGAAGATTTTCAGGTAGCCTGTTTGGCATGCAATCCCAATGCAATTTTAACGCCGATGCTGCTTAGACAAACGCTGCAAATGGCTCGGATGCACCGTGTGCGTTTCCACCCTGCCCTGTTCCACCGCATTGAGGATGGCTCGGCCTTTTTGGTCTTGCGGGAAGTTGCGCACATATTCGCGCAGCAGCGGCAGGGCTTCGCTGCGTTTATTTTGCGTTAAAAGAGCAGTGGCCAAATCCCGGCCACTTTCTTTATGGCCGGCTTGGTAGGCGGCGCGCAACATGGGAATGGCGCGTTCCATGCGGGCGCTGGAAGCGAGGAAGTTGCCGAATTCGCCCTGCACGGCGGGTTTAGCCGCGGCAGGAGCAAGGGCAAGCAGGCGGGCGTAGTCGGCTTCGGCATGTTCGGCATAGCCGGCTTGGTCGAGGTTGTACCCCATCCAGTTGAAACGGGCGCGCATTTGCAGGAGCGCTAAGTACCCTTGGCTGGGCGCGGCACCGGCACGCGGCGTATTGTTTTGCACGAGGCTGTCGAGCAGCACGCCCAAAGGCTGCAAATCGGCGATGGCGCGGCGGTGGTCGGCATCGTTGTCGAACTGCACAGAGTATTCCGCCGCGTGTGCAGCCAAATTATCAAACGCACGCTGCACGGCACAGGCATATTCACATTAATCGGCGGATGCTCGGGGCTGCCACTCACCAAGCTTTGCGGGTTCAACGGCATATAGGGCGCGGCACGGGTAGGCCGCAGTGGAAACAGGTATTGGCTTGGGATTCGGTGTGGCTCATGGTGTATGCTTTGCTTATAGGACGGTGCGGATTATAGGCTACCTGAAAATTTTCGGGGCGGGAATAATCTGATGAGAAGCGGATTGATGCCGATATTTGATGTATCGCATTCAAATTTAAAAAGATTTGCTTGCAAAAAATCATTAAACCAGCTATATTCCCAGCAAGCTGTGAAGGCAGTATTTTCAGAGCGATGTATCCGATGTTTTAAGGCATGACGGCAGGCAAATTGCCCGAAATGCACCGAATATTTCGTAAATTAAGGAAATTATGATGGACATGAAAAAACCTATCTATCTATTTATAGCTGCTTTCACGCTCACCGGATGTGAAACCCTCGGCTTGCCCGGCGGCAGTTCCGCAAACAGTTGCAGCAACATCAACTGGGTTCGTCAAAACATCAAGCCTGGGCAAACCACCCATAACGAAGTTATCGAATTATGCGGCCAGCCCACTTCCTCCAAGCAGGCCGGCGGTTCGCTGCAACTGAATTATGTAACTACGCGGGAAGCAGATGAAACAACGACCAGTATGGTAAACGCGGCAGGCACCTTCGCTTTGTCTCAGTTCAATATTTTGAGCACTACCAGCAAAAATCCGGCGCTAGGTCAAGTGGCAGTCAGAGAGCTCAGCCCCGTGGCGACCAATGCCGGAACATATCTGCCAAGAAGAACCGAAGGCGTAACCATTTTCGTGCGCAACGGCAAAGTCAGCCGTATTGCTGCCAACAATTCGGCGCGATAACGCCTATTCCGAGCCGCCGTACTGCAACGCATAGTGGCAGCATGGGTAGGGTGTTGCGGAACGCACGCACGCGTTGCTTGAAGTTCCTATCCGCGTGCGTGGCTGCGCCACATACCCTACCGCGCCAAGTCAAACCCGAAAGGCTACCTGAAAATTTCAGGTAGCCTTTTCCACCCGCCCTTGCCGCGCCAAGCCTTGGGCAATACTGCTATAATGCGGCGTTTTGTATGGCCGCTCCCGGCCGTCATCCCTAGCTGTAACCCCGGGCTTTAATCAGTTCTCCACCGTTTTTCAGGTAGCCCCTATCAGGCTGCCGGCAGTTGTGAAATATGAGCAAGAAACCTTCCCGCAAACCCGCCAAGCCGAAGCCAAACAGGCATAATCCCCCTTCCAAATCCGCGCGCCGGAGCCATGTGCCTTCGGCGGCTACGGCGGCTTCGCAATCCATTTCGCTGCTGGCCGATATGCTGTGGCTGTTGGTGCTGCTGTTTTCCGTGTGCCTGGCTTTGGCGCTGGCAAGCTTCACCATGGACGACCCGGCTTGGTCGCGCAGCATTCCCACCGATAATGAGCCGCACAATCTGGCCGGACTCGTGGGCGCATACACGGCGGATGTGGCCTATTATCTGTTCGGGCTGTCGGTGTGGTGGCTGCTGCTGGCGGCAGCGGTGTGGCTCTACCGCAATTTCCGCAGCGTGAAGCAGAGCAGCAAGAAGCCGTATCACTTGGGCATGGGCTTGAGCGGTGCGGCGCTGCTGCTATTTGGCAGCCCGCTTTTGGAGGCAGCGGCCTGGTCGGCAGAATTGCATGACAGCCTGCCGATGGGCGCGGGCGGCTTAATCGGCCAATCACTCGGCAGCGGCTTTATGCGGCTGCTGGGGGTTTCAGGTAGCCTGCTGGTGCAGGCAGTGCTGATTGTGGCGGGGCTCTCGCTGCTGTTGCAGGTGTCGTGGCTCACACTGTTGGAAAAGGCGGGGGCGCAGCTGGAATGGCTATGGTATCGGCTTATCCGCCAGCCGCACCAGTTTGTGCGCGATATCCCGAACGCGAAGTTTGTCCGCCGCATGGTGCGCACGGCGAAAACCATCACCGCCGAAGAAGTGGAAACCGTGGAAGGTGCCAGCAGCAACCGCAAACCGGTAGCGGTGCAGATTAACCAGCCTGCCAGCCAAGGGCTACCTGAAAAACAAAAACCCGCGCCCGAGCGGCAAAAAGATTTGTTCGCTCCCAAACGGCAGGCTGAAGACGGCGAATATCTGCTGCCGGAATTGGATTTGCTCACGCGCCCGCAGGAGCACAAACCGGAAATCAATCCCGAAGCCCTGCAGCACATGGCCGAGCGCATCGAGGCCAAGCTGGCCGAATTCGGCATTCAGGTAACCGTGGTAAGCGCCACTGCCGGGCCGGTGATCACGCGTTTTGAAATCGAGCCGGCGCAGGGTGTGAAAGGCAGCCAGATTACCAATCTGGCCAAAGATTTGGCGCGTTCGCTTTCCATGCAGTCGGTGCGCGTGGTGGAAACCATTTCCGGCAAGAGCACCATGGGCATCGAAGTGCCGAACGAGAAGCGGCAGGAAGTGCTGCTGCGCGAAATCCTTTCCTCGCCGGTGTTTGCCGCCGCGCCGTCCAAGCTTACCGTAGCCTTGGGCAAAGATATTGCCGGGCAGCCGGTGGTGGCCGATTTGGGCAAAATGCCGCACCTTCTGGTGGGCGGCATGACCGGCTCGGGCAAATCGGTGGGAGTGAACGCCATGATTATGTCGATGCTGTATAAGGCCGCGCCGGATGAAGTGCGCTTTATCATGATCGACCCGAAAATGCTGGAGCTTTCCGTGTATGAAGGCATTCCTCACCTGCTCTGCCCGGTGGTAACCGATATGCGCGAGGCCGGGCAGGCGCTGAATTGGTGTGTGGCCGAAATGGAAAAACGCTACCGCCTGCTTGCCCATGCCGGCGTACGCAACCTAGCCAGCTTCAACCAAAAAGTGGCCGAAGCCGCTGCTTCCGGCAAGCCGCTGCCCAACCCTTTCAGCCCCAATCCCGACGAGCCCGAGCCGCTGCAAAAACTGCCCTATATCGTGATTGTGATTGATGAATTGGCCGATTTGATGATGACCGAGAAAAAGGCGGTGGAAACGCAAATCGCCCGCCTGGCACAAAAAGCCCGCGCTGCCGGTATGCATCTGATCGTGGCCACCCAGCGCCCCAGCGTGGACGTGGTAACCGGCCTGATTAAGGCCAACATCTCCACCCGCATGGCCTTCACCGTGCAAAGCCGCATCGACAGCCGCACCATCCTCGACCAGATGGGCGCAGAAGACCTGCTCAAATACGGCGATCTCCTCTTCCTCCAGCCCGGCAGCGCCGAGCCCGTGCGCCTGCAAGGCGCGTTTGTGAGCGACCACGAAGTGCACGAAGTGGCCTCCTTCGCCAAACGCCAGCAGGGCGCCAACTACATCGAAGGCCTGCTCTCCGGCGAAGCCGCGCAGGAAACCGTAAACGCCGTCAACCCCAATGCCGGCAGCGACGAAATGTTCGACCAAGCCGTGGCCTTTATTCTGGAAAGCCGCAAAACCTCCATCTCCTCGCTGCAACGCCAACTGCGCATCGGTTACAACCGAGCCGCCAACCTGATGCAGGCTTTGGAAGACGCGGGCATCGTTTCCCCCGCCGATGTGAGTGGAGCGCGTAAAATATTGGCAAGGAAGGATGACTTATAGAAATATTGGAGCCGATGTTTTCAGGTAGCCTCCAATAAAAACACCCAAGGAGCCCCCATGCCCCACTTCCAACCCGAGCCGCCACACGGCGGCCGGCAGCAAGCTCGAGTCGGCATTCTTCTGGTCAACCTCGGCACGCCCGCTGCACCTACACCCGAAGCCATGCGCCATTTCTTGCGCGAATTCTTGTCCGACCCGCGCGTGGTCGAGCTGCCACGCTTGTTGTGGCAGCCGCTGCTGCACGGCATCATCCTGCCCTTCCGTGCAAAAAAAAGCGCACATAGCTACCGCCAGATCTGGCAAAGAGAAGGCTCTCCGCTGGCTGTGTTCACAGCCAAACAGGCTGCCGCCCTACAAGCCGAGCTGCCGCAAGTGCTGGTGGGGCACGCCATGTCCTACGGCGTGCCTGCCGTGGCCGATGCTATCGCCGTCATGAAAGCCCAAGGGGTAGACCGCTTGCTCGCCATCCCCCTCTATCCGCAATACGCTGCCAGCAGCAGTGGCGCCGCGCTGGATAAGGTGTTGAGCGTATTGCTCCAACAGCGCAACCAAATCAGTCTGCGCACCATCAGCCGCTTCTACAACCACCCCAGTTACATCCAAGCCATGGCCGCACATATCCGCGCTTACTGGCGGCTGCACGGTCGCGGCCAGCGCATCCTGTTCAGCTTTAATGCCATCCCCAAAGCCGCCGTGCAGCAGGGCGACCCTTACGAGGCCGAATGCCATGCCAGCGCAGAAATGCTGGCTAAAGCCCTGCAGCTCACCACCCAAGAATGGTATCTCGCCTTCCAAAGCCACTTTGGCCGCAACCGCTGGATAGGTCCTGCCACCACCGATTTGCTCACCGAACTGCCTGCCAAACACAACATCCGCGAGCTCGACATTTTCTGCCCAGGCTTCGTGAGCGACTGCCTGGAATCCCTAGAAGAGCTCGCGATAAAAGGATGCGAACAATTCCACGAAGCTGGTGGCCAAACCTTCCGCTTCATCCCCTGCCTCAACGACAACCCCATCTTCATCGAGGCTCTGGCCGATATCGCACAAGAAAACTTAAGCGGCTGGGTGTAGAGAGAGGCTACCTGAAACACTTTCAGGTAGCCTTTATCTTATTTTTCCGGCACTCAAGCTTTCAGGTAGCCATATACCGTGAAGCAAAACTCGCCCTCCACATATGGAATGGCAAACCGATCCAATATCGCGCGGATGCCTTCGCTATTATCCACAATTTCCCGCGCAATCAGATGCCCTCGAAACACCGAGCGCAATTTCCGGATTTTCACCCATTCGATATCGAACATCGGATAAAAATGCTCATGGCCCCAATCGCCGATTGCCACCGTCGTTTCAGCTACGGCTTGCTCAACGTCCGCTTCCGATTTTTCATCAAACAAATACTTGATTTCATAGGCCGGCGCATTTTCCCACCCATCCATTGCCTCGCGCAGCTCCCGCCATTTGGTGTTGTTCATCGCGCCCACCAGCCTGTTTTGCTGCACAAATTCGCGCACGCGGCGGCGGTAGCATTCTTGTTTGCTGTTGCGCTCCGCCCTTTCGTCTGTCTGCATCGCCATCTCCATCAGGCTACCTGAAAATCAATATGCTGTTTTCAGGTAGCCTTTTCCCATTCTCACTCAAACAACACCCCGGCCAAGCCCAATGCGTTGTTTACCATATGAATCAAAACCGGGTATTTCAAATCTTTGGTGTGCAGATAGGCCGCGCCGAGCACCAGGCCCATGGCGAAATACAGCAGGAAATCGTAATGCACCGGCGGGCTGTGCAGGCTGCCGAAGATGAAGGCAGACAGCACCAGCAGCAGCCAGCGTTTACCGCGGTTTTCTATGCTGCCGAAGCTTTGAAAAAAAATGCCGCGCAGCAGCAACTCTTCCAAAATCGGCGCAAACAGCACGATATAGGCCGCCATCGTCAGCGGGGCGCGTTGCAGCATTTCCATAACCATGCGCTGGTTTTGCAGGTTGTCCACGCTGCTTTCTAGGCCCAGCGCGGCCATCAGCATTTCGTAGAGCGGATTGGTGGCCAGCATCAGCGCAATATAGCCTGCCGCCCACAGCAGTTTTTTGCCGGAAAACCGGCTTTGCCAATCCTGAAAATAGCCGTCTGCCTGCTTACGGTAGAGCTGCAGGCATAGCCTGCACATGGCCACAGCAGCAACCGTAAACAGCAGCGCGGCCACGGCCTGGGCAGCCATGCTTTTACCCATGCCGCCGAGCAGCAAAACCAAAAGCGGCAGCACCTGCATCAGTATCAGCAGGCCAATGAGCCGCAAAACCGCCACCAGCCTAGAGCGCACCGCAGCCTCCGGTTTTCGGCTTGCTGCCCAAAATGTTAATCACTTTGCGTGCGGGTTTTTCAGGTAGCCCTTCGTCTTCGTCGTCGCGCGGGGCGTTAAAGGAAACGGTTTCGCTGTCGAAGGCCAAATCGCCGCCGTGTTTCAGGGTCTGACCACGTTGCAACCCCGCGAAATCAAACAGTTCGGTATCGGCCAAATGCGAGGGCACTACGTTTTGCAAGGCGGAAAACATGCTTTCGATGCGGCCGGGGAAGCGTTTGTCCCAGTCTTTCAGCATTTCGCTCACCACCTGCCGCTGCAAAGTGGGCTGCGAGCCGCACAGATTGCAGGGAATAATGGGGAATTGCTTGATTTCGGCGTATTTGATCAAATCCTTTTCTTTCACATAGGCCAGCGGGCGGATGACGATGTGCTCGCCGTTATCGCTCACCAGCTTGGGCGGCATGGCTTTGAGTTTGCCGCCGTAGAACATATTTAAAAACAGGGTAGCGAGGATGTCGTCGCGGTGGTGGCCGAGCGCGATTTTGGTGCAGCCCAGCTCTTTGGCCGTGCGGTAGAGGATGCCGCGCCGCAGGCGGCTGCACAGCGAGCAGGTGGTTTTGCCTTCATCGAGCACGCGCTTCACGGTGGAATAGGTGTCTTCTTCCACAATTTTGAACGGCACGCCGATAGAAGTCAGATATTCCGGCAACACGTGCTCGGGGAAGCCGGGCTGTTTTTGGTCGAGGTTTACTGCCACCAGCTCGAAATCGATCGGCGCGGAGGCTTGCAGGTGGCGCAGGATGTCTAAGAGGGCGTAGCTGTCTTTGCCGCCGGAGAGGCAGACCATGACTTTATCGCCCTGTTCAATCATATTGAAATCGTTAATCGCATGACCCACGGCGTGGCGCAGGCGTTTGTGCAGTTTGTTGGCTTCGTGTTCGTGTTTGGGTTTATTGGACATAATGGTGTGTTGGCAACGTAAAGTGCGGGATTGTAACGCAATGTAGGCTGATTTTATAGCAGGTAAAGTATCGGCCCGGCAGCTGAAAGTATGCAAAGAATACGGTACACTGCGTTTCGTTTTAAACAAAAAGCAGAGAAAGGAAACGAATGTTTGCAAATCGAGTGTTGGCCCTGTTGGCTGCCGTGTGGTTTGGCGCATACCTTTTGGCCGGCTACGGCGTGGCGCCGCTATTGTTTCAATCTCTGCCCAAAGAGCAGGCCGGTAGCCTGGCCGGTGTGCTGTTTAGCGCAGTGAACTATATCGGGCTGTTTGTGTGGGCCATCATTTATTTGGCCGGCCTCTCGGCACAGAAACGCAGCTACGGCCAACGCAGCAAACTCAGCTCGCGCACCGTCGCGCTCACCTGGCTGCTGCTGGCAATCTCGCAATTTGTGCTGGTGCCACTTATCCGTGCTTTGCGCAGCGGGCAGACGCATTGGCTATCCAACTTGCTCGGCGGCAAGCTGGCTTTCTGGCACAACATGTCCAGCAGCCTGTATGTGCTCATCAGCCTGCTGGGACTGTTTTTAATCATGCGCCTGCTGCGTTTCGAGTGGCAATAAATCGGGCTGAAAAGGCTACCTGAAATTTTTCAGGTAGCCTTTTACCGCTTGCCGCCCTATTCCCGCACTTATACAATGCGCCCATCCCAACCCTTCAAAAATAAAGGAAACCCCCATGTTGGCCAAACAATTCCTCGACGAACTTGCCGGAAAAATCGGCAGCGCCATCGCTGAAAGCCCGGTGAAAGACGTGGAAAAAAACGTGAAAACCCTGCTCGGCAGCACATTCAGCAAGCTTGATTTGGTAACGCGCGAAGAATTCAACATCCAACAGCAGGTGCTCGTCAAAACCCGCGAAAAACTGGCCGCCTTAGAAGCGCGCCTGGCCAAGCTGGAAGCCAACGCTCCGGCCGCCCTACCCAACCCTTCCGAACAGCAATAGGAAACGCGGCATGAGTTTGGCGGTGGTATACAGCCGGGCGCTCAGCGGCATGGCCGCGCCCTTGGTGGAAGTGGAAGCCCACTTGGCCAACGGCCTGCCCGCATTCAATATTGTCGGCCTGCCCGACACTGAAGTGAAAGAAAGCCGCGACCGCGTGCGTGCCGCCATCATACAGAGCGGCTTCGACTTCCCCGCCAAAAAAATCACTGTAAACCTCGCCCCGGCAGATTTGCCCAAAGAATCCGGCCGTTTCGACCTGCCGATTGCCGTGGGCATCCTCGCCGCCTCCGGCCAAATCGCCATTTCGCCCGAAGAATTGGCCAAATACGAACTGGCTGGCGAACTGGCTTTGTCCGGACTGCTGCGCCCGGTGCGCGGTGCACTGGCCATGGTGTGGCAGAGCACGCAGGCGCGGCGTCGTTTTATTTTGCCGCAAGAGAGCGCCGAGCAAGCCGCGCTGATTGAACGCGCCGAAGTGTTGGCAGCCGAAAGCCTGGTGGCCGTAGCCGCCCACCTCAACGGTATCGCCGCCCTACCCCGTTGCCAAGCCAGCATCGATTCAGCCGAAGAAGCACCCTCTCCCGACCTGCAAGACGTAAAAGGCCAGCACACCGCGCGGCTCGCGCTTGAAATTGCCGCTGCCGGCGGCCACAGCATTCTGATGAGCGGCCCGCCAGGCACCGGAAAATCCATGCTGGCGCAACGCCTGCCCGGCATCCTGCCGCCGCTCTCCGACGACGAAATCACCGAAACCTGGGCACTGCGTTCGCTGCTGCCCCAGCAGCACAGTTTCTCCCGCCGCCGACCCTTCCGTTCGCCGCACCACAGCGCCAGCGCCGCCGCCATGGTGGGCGGCGGTTCCGACCCCAAGCCCGGCGAAATTTCCCTGGCGCACAACGGCGTATTGTTCCTCGACGAATTGCCCGAGTTCGACCGCAAGGTGCTGGAAATGCTGCGCGAACCGCTGGAAAACGGCCTTATCCACATTTCCCGCGCCAGCCGCCAAGCCACCTATCCCGCCCGCTTCCAGCTAGTGGCTGCCATGAATCCCTGTCCATGCGGCTTCCTCGGCCATCCCGCCAAACCCTGCCGCTGCACGCCCGAAAGCATTGCCCGTTATCGCGGCAAAATTTCCGGCCCGCTCTTGGACAGGATTGATTTGATTATTGAAGTGCCCGCCCTCTCCGCCGCCGAGCTCACTCAAGCCACACCCGGCGAACCCAGCGCTGCCGTACGGGAACGCGTGCTGGCCGCGCGCGAACGCCAACAGCAGCGGCAAGGCAAAAGCAATGCCTTGCTCAACGTAACCGAACTGGACGAGCTGGCCGCCATCGAGCCCGAAGCCAAAGCAGCCCTCTCCGCCGTGTTGGAAAAACTCTCGCTTTCCGCCCGCAGCTACCACCGCATCCTGCGCATCGCCCGCACCCTGGCCGACTTGGCCGGCAGCGACACCGTAAACCAGCGCCACGTCATGCAGGCCGTGAGCTTCCGCCGCACCCCGTCTTAAAATAAGGCTACCTGAAACATTTCAGGTAGCCTTTACCATTCCGCCCTAGCGTTCGCTCAAGTTCAAATAATGCCGGCTGCCACGCATATTGGCGATGGCGTGCAGCAGCAGTTGGAAATGGTCGGGGTTGTTCACAAAATCCAGCTCTTCGGTATTGGCAATCAGCAGTGGGGCGCGGTCGTAGAGGTAGAAATAGCGGTGGTATTCCTCGTGCACCTGCTGCAGGTAGCCGGGCGGAAACAGGTTGATGTGGTTGTCGCCCCGGCTGCGCAGCTGCGCTTCGGCGGCACCGGCGCTGGTTTGCAGGTAAATCACCAAATCAGGCACGGGAATTTCAGGCATGATTTTTTGCTTGAGCTGCCAATACAGCGCCTGCTCGTCTTCACGCAGGATGGTGGGCACGAAAATCTGGTCTTTTTCCAATAAGAAATCACTCACCACACGCTGCATGCTGTGGTTGGCATTGCCGATTTCGTCGGCGGCCGCAATGAGGTTGAGCGTTTCGGTGCGGCGCAGCAGGAAGTAGAGCTCGGTGGCCAGGCCGTGGTTGGCGGCGTTGAGGTAGAACTGCTCCAAAAACGGGTTTTGCTCGGGCTGCTCGCTGATGAGGGTGCAGCCGAAATGTTCGGCCAGCTTGCGGCTGAGCGGGGATTTGCCGCTGCCGATGGGGCCTTCCACAACGATGTAGCGGTAGTCTGCCTGCATGGTCTCTCCTTGGAATGTTTCAGGTAGCCTTTCGGGGGTCAGGCAGCCGATTAAAGGCTACCTGAAAACTTAACTCTCTGTTCCATCTAAACGTTGCACGCCTTCATTACCCAGAGCAGCGGCCAGCTCGGCAGCGGTGGCGGTTTGGCCGGGCAGGATGTGCTGCGGGGCGATTTCGGCCAGGGGAATCATCACGAAGCCGCGTTGATGGGCGCGCGGGTGGGGCAGCTGCAAAGCGGGGCTGTCGAGCGTTTGGCCGGCGTAGTCGATTAAATCCAAATCCAGCGTACGCGGGGCATTGCGGAAACTGCGCACGCGGCCGGCGGTGGCTTCGGTTTGGTGCAGCAGGGCAAGCAGTTCGACAGCGGGCAAATCGGTGGCCAGCAGCACAGCAGCGTTAATGAAGTCAGGCTGGTCGGCATAGCCCACCGGTGCGGTGCGGTAAAACGAGGAAGTGGCCAGCACCTGCACTTGCAGATGTGCGGCCAGCGCGGCCAGGGCGTTTTGCAGCTGAGAAACGGGCTGTTCGAGATTGCTACCCAAGGCAATAATGGCTTGCTTCATTTGGTGTTTTTAATCATGGAGTGATTGGAATTGGGGCTACCTGAAAACGGAGTCGTCGGGCTTTTCAGGTAGCCTTTGAATGAGGTGTCGGATTCGAGGATCCGACCTATGGCTGCTTCAACCCAATGCCACCTATTCAGCCGCACCCTTATCTACCGCGTCTGTTTTCTTCTTGCGCCGGCGGCGGCGTTTTTTGGCCGGGGCGTCGCTGCTGTCGGGGCGTTGTTCGGCGGCTTGAATCATCTGTTTGCGCTGTTCTTCATCGGCTTCTTGGAAAGCTGTCCACCAGTCGGCAATACCCTGCTCTACTTCGCCGGCACGGGCGCGCAGCAGCAGGAAATCGTAGGCGGCGCGGAAGCGGGGCTGGGCAAGCAGGCGGAAGGGGCGGGCACCGCGCTGGTGCTCAAACTGGGGCTGGAGCTGCCAGATTTCGCGCATCGAGGCGGTGAAACGGTGCGGCACGCCCCAGCCTTTTTCCATGTGGGCACGGGTTTCGGCCACGGCGGCGCTGAGTGCGGGCATGGTTCTGAGCCCGCCAGCCTGAGCGCGCTGCCAGGCCTCGCGCACCTGCGGCCACAATACGGCGGCTAACACAAAGCCCACGGATACGCCTTGGTCGGCGCGCAGGCGGCTGTCGGTGCTGTTGAGGGCAAGTGCCACCATGCCGCACCCCTGGTTTTCAGGTAGCCTTTCCAAGGTGCAGGCAAGCAGGGGGTGCACGCTTTGGCCATCCATGCCCAGAGCCTGCATCTGTTTGAGGCAGTCGATGGCCGCGCCGGAAAACAAGAGCTTCATCACTTCATCGAACAGGCGCGCCAGCGGCTCTTTGGGCAACAGGTGCAGGCATTCGGCAATCGGCGCGGCGGTGTCGTGGGCTACCTGAAAACCGAGTTTGCCCGAAAGCCGGGCGGCGCGCAGCATGCGCACCGGGTCTTCCTGATAGCGCGCACGGGTGTCGCCAATCATCACCAGCCGTTTGGCGCGGATGTCGGCCACGCCGTGGTGGAAATCGGTGATTTCCCCGCGTGCGGGGTTGTAATACAGAGCGTTGCAGGTGAAATCGCGGCGGGCGGCATCTTGCTCCATGCTGCCGTAGCTGTTGTCTTGCATGATGCGGCCGTGTTCGTTTTGCCGCGCGGGGCGGTTGCCGCCGCGGAAGGTGGTGACTTCAATCGTTTCCGGCCCCACCATCACGTGCACAATCTGAAAGCGGCGGCCGATGATGCGGCTGCGGCGGAATACTTTGCGCACTTCTTCGGGGCGGGCGTTGGTGGCCACGTCGAAGTCTTTCGGCTCAATGCCCAAGAGCAAATCGCGCACCGCGCCGCCCACTATATAAGCCTCAAACCCGGCCTGCTGCAACCGCGACACCACCTTTTCCGCCGCATAGCTGATCCCGTCCGGCGTGATGCCGTGTTCGTTTTGCGGCAGCACCTGTTTGTGTGAATATGTTGCGGCGGCTTCAGGTTTGCCCGGCAGGATTTTGCGCAGCCATCTAGTCAGCATAGGGGGGTATTCTCTTCTTGTTTTTCAGGTAGCCTGCGGTGTGCGCGCAGGCGCGTGCTTAAGATAAAGTGCGCAGTATAACCTTTCGCCGCAACGGCTGCCAAACCAAGCGCTTTCCGTTATAATCGCCACTACCTCACACCACAGAAAAACACACCATGTATAACTACCAATCCGACGCCACCCAGTTCCTGCAAAAATACATCGAAGAACACCCCGAAGAGCAAGAACGCCGCCTCCAAAACCGCGGCCTGTTGTGGGATGTCGAGCTCAACCCAGAAGAGCAGGTCGATTTCGCCGCCGGCAAAGTCGCCAAAAAACCCTACACCTACTATTCCTACTAAATCCCGCGCCGCGCCATGACCGCAGCCACCGACCATCTGCCCCCCGGCCTTGCAGGCTACTTGAAAAGCATCAACCCGCCCGAAGCAGAAGTGTTGCAACACCTGCGCCAAACCACCGCGCAGCACCGCATGGGCAAAATGCACCTGGCCGCCGAGCAAGTCCAACTCCTCGCCTTTCTCGTGCAGCTCATCCGCGCCGAGCGCTGCCTCGAAATCGGCGTGTTCACCGGCTACAGCAGCACCGCCGTCGCCCTCGCCCTGCCCGAACACGGCCGCCTCACCGCCTGCGACATCAACATCACCTACACCAACACCGCGCGCCGCTTCTGGCGCGAAGCCGGCGTGGAACACAAAATCGAGCTCCACCTCCAGCCCGCCCTCATCACGCTCAACCAACTCATCGAACAAGGCCGCAGCGGCAGCTACGATTTCGCCCTGATCGATGCCGACAAACCGCCCACCGCCCACTACTACGAACGCTGCCTCACCCTGCTGCGCCCCGGTGGCCTTATTGCCATCGACAACCTCCTGCTCGGCGGCCGCGTGTATCAGGCAAACGCCGAGTCCGCTCCCGAATCTATCGAGCGCATCCGCGCCTTCAACCAATCCCTGCAAACAGATTCCCGCGTCGCCGCCCTCACCCTGCCCCTGGGCGACGGCCTTACACTGCTGCGCAAACGTCATCCCGAGGAAACCCCATGCGCCTGATTATTCCAGCTGTCCTCTGCGGCCTCGCTGCTTGTACCGCTCTCCCCCCCACACGACCATCCGCCGCCGGCAGCCCCCAACCCTCGCAGCGCATCGTAACCGAACTTACCGCCCACAACCAGCAAATCAGCCAGCTGCAACAACAAATTGTCGAACTACGCGGCCAAATCAGCGAACTGCAACAACGCCAGCAGCAGCTCGCTCAGCTCCTCGATGCTCGAGCCGCCTCCCGCCGCAGCACCAGCCACAGCAGTGCCGAGCCTGCCACCACTCCGGCTGAAAACCCGCAAGAGCAAGCCTATCAACAAGCCCTGCAACTCTATCGCAGCGGCCTCTACAGCCAGGCCCTACAGCAGCTGCGCTTCGCCGAACGCAGCGGCAGCGGCGGCCGCACCGAGCAAAACGCCCTCTTCCTGCTCATGCAGAGCCACGAAAAACTGCGCAACTGCGAATCCGTCATCCTCACCGGCCAACGCTTCGCCGCCCGCTTCGCCGCCAACCCCAAAGCCGCCGAGGCCCTTTACAGTGTCGGCCACTGCCAATGGGGCATGCAGCAGCGAGACATCGCCCGCGCCACCTGGCGCAAGCTGATGCAAACCTACCCCAATAGCCCAGCTGCCCACCGCGCTAATCAACGTATCCAAAACAACCGTTGATGAATGAGGTTACCTGAAATTTCAGGTAACCCCTTGCCCACCGGGCTTTTAAGCCCAAACAGAAGCCCTTCCAAATGAAAACCTTCCTAGCCGCCCTACTCACCGCCGCCAGCCTGTCTGCCCAAGCTGCAGACTACTTCCTGCCCCACATCGAAGCCGACGGCACGGCAAACGTCCGCACCGCGCCCAATGCCAACAGCAGAATCCTCGCCAGGCTGGATTACCGCAGCGCACAACGCGAAATCCTCAGCAGGCAGGGCAATTGGTACCACATCCGCCTAGATGGCCGGCACATCGGATTTGTGCACCAAAACCAGGGCTTTATTGTGCAAAACTACATTGTCGCCAGCCCTAACGGCTCGGCAAATGTCCACAGCATCCACCCTGGCTACCCAACTGGCAGAGCCCCAATCATCAAAACGCTATCCAACGGCACACGCGTGCAAATTGTTCCGGGTTTGAGCAAAGACAACTGGCTGCTATACGACAACCAGGGCGCATACACCGAAAAAGACGAATACGGCAACGATGCCGTATTCCAAGGCTATATCCACAAAAGCCAGCTGCGGCGTGTAAATTAACAGCCCTCCTCATATAGTGGATTAACAAAAATCGGGACAAGGCGGCGAGCCGAGGACAGTACAATCAGTACGACAAGGCGAACCAACACCATACCGGTTTTTGTTAATTTACTACATGAAATGCCTGCCATAAAGGCCACCTGAAATTTAGCTTCGCAGAAACTTTACTTCCTTCGGAAGCTCTGTTTTCAGGTAGCCTCTCCCCTTCCCACCAGCTACCACAAAAGGACTCCCCCATGCCTTCCATCAAACGCGCCCTCATCAGCCTGTCCGATAAAAACGGCGCAGTCGAATTTGCCCAAGCCCTGCATAAACTCAGTGTCGAAATCCTCTCCACCGGCGGCACGGCCAAGCTGCTTGCCGATGCGGGCATTCCCGTGATCGAAGTATCCGACTACACCGGTTTCCCCGAAATGCTCGATGGCCGCGTGAAAACACTACATCCCAAAATCCACGGTGGCATTCTCGGCCGGCGCGATTTGCTTGATCACGTTGCCACTATGGAAGAGCACGACATCGGCAATATCGACCTGGTGTGCGTAAACCTCTACCCCTTCGCCGCCACCATCGCCAAGCCCGGCTGCACGCTGGAAGACGCGATTGAAAACATCGACATCGGCGGCCCGACCATGGTGCGCTCCGCCGCGAAAAACTGGAAACACGTCGCCATCGTTACCGACACCGCCGACTTCCCCGCCATCGCCGCCGAAATGGAAGCCAACGGCGGCGCATTGAGCGACAAAACCCGCTTCAACCTGTCGCGCAAAGCGTTCAGCCACACCGCCCAATACGACGGCATGATTTCCAACTACTTAACTTCACTTTCAGACGACGTCTTGAGCGGCACGCCCGAAATCGGCGAGTTTCCAAGCCAGTTCAACCAAAGCTGGATTAAAGTGCAAGACATGCGCTACGGTGAAAATCCGCACCAGCACGCCGCGTTCTACCGCGATGTGTACCCCGCCGCAGGTAGCCTCGCTGCATACAAGCAACTGCAAGGCAAAGAATTGTCGTATAACAACATCGCCGATGCCGATGCCGCTTGGGAAGCCGTCAAATCCTTCGACGCGCCTGCCTGCGTGATTGTGAAACACGCCAATCCATGCGGCGTCGCCGTTGCGGCCGATACATTGACCGCCTACAAACTCGCCTACGCCACCGACACCACCAGCGCGTTCGGCGGCATCATCGCTTTCAACCGCGAAGTGGACGGCGCAACCGTGCAACAGATTACTGACAATCAGTTTATGGAAGTCTTGATGGCGCCGAAGTTCACCGCCGAAGCCCTCGAAATTGCCGCCGCCAAGAAAAACGTGCGCGTATTGCAAATTTCTCTAACAACCCCGCTCGAAGCAGGTGCGAACCGCTTCGAACTCAAACGCGTCGGTGGCGGATTATTGGTACAAACGCCCGACATCCACCGCATCAGCCGCGTCGATTTGAAAGTCGTCTCCAAACGCCAACCGACCGAGCAGGAATGGAACGATTTACTGTTCGTCTGGAACGTCGCCAAATACGTCAAATCCAACGCCATCGTGTTCGGCAAAGGCGGTCAAACCTACGGCATCGGCGCAGGCCAAATGAGCCGTGTGGACAGTACCCGCATCGCCGCCCGCAAAGCGCAGGACGCAGGCTTAGACTTAAACGGCGCGTGTGCCGCCTCCGACGCTTTCTTCCCCTTCCGCGACGGCGTGGACGTCATCGCCGAACAAGGCATCAAAGCCATCATCCACCCCGCAGGCTCGATGCGCGATCAGGAAGTCTTCGATGCGGCGGACGAACACGGCATCGCCATGGTGGTAACGGGCGTGCGCCATTTTAGGCATTAAGCTTTTCCGTATGGCAAAAGGCTACCTGAAAGTTTCAGGTAGCCTTTTATATAGCTGATATAATGAAGAAACATTGTTTCAGCCCACCTTATTGGAGAGCAATATGCAAAAATATATTCTGACCGCCCTATTGCTTGCCTGCGCCCCAACAGCCGGGGCAAACAGCTTCCGCTCACACAAGCTGGCCTTAATACATAGCCTATATGTACCCTATCAAAACGGCAATACCGTTCATGCCCATCCGGAACGCCACTTTTCCGCCGATCTACGAGCCGTATATCAAGAAGACAAACAGCATACAGCACCGAACGAAGTCGGCTGCATCGATTACGACCCAATTATTGCAGGGCAAGATTGGGATCAAGCCAGCCTAAACCGGACGCTGAACATCCGGCCACTGGCCAACGGCCGAATCGAAGCCGTATTCCAGCAGTTTCCCGGCGATTTCTCGGCCACCCAAGTGCAATTCGTGCTGCAATGCAGCCCAAACGGTCGCTGCCTAATCGACGACATCTATTCTGCCACGCCAGGACACCGCTTAGTTTCATTCAAACGCAGCGTGCGGCGCTGTATTAGCGAAATGACCAAACAGCGCTAAAGCTACTTTAGACTTCCAACAACATAGTTCTACCAGCCAGCATATTTTTCAGGTAGCCTCAAGAGCAAACTCATGGAACCTCAAGAACTCGATACCCTAGACCTCAACGAAGCCCTCGCCGAAATCCTGCAAGCCCACGGTTATGCCTGCCAAACGCGGGGCGAAAAAATCCTGCCCGATTTCGCCGTGCCCGTGCAGCTCGAAACTTGGGCGTTTCCGCGTGAACGCAGCAACGGCGTGGTGGTGAGCCGTTTTGATGTCGGCATTACCCTGCCCGACGGGCGCGAACTCTACGAATGCTGCGACGGCATCGGCGAAAACCTGGAGGACTCCCTCTCGCGCAACCTGCACAGCTTCTGCACCAACAGCCTGCACATTTTGCTCGATGCGTTCAATACCGGTGAAAATCTTGCCCACACGAAATCTGGATAAGCTGCAACGGTGAAAGTTTTCAAGCAATTCTGGGTTACTGGATGACCAAAGGCGCCAGTGATAGTGGTATGGCAAACCATGAGAATGCAATATCATTAATCCACTTTTTTATGCCCAAGCCGAAAACGAAACACTGAATGCAGAGTTTATGATAGACAACCAAGACAATGCCGCTGCCGAGAAACAGCTTGCCCAATTCCCCTAGCCGCGCAAAGAAGCCTATTACAGCGTACGGTGGTGCATCATGCTCAAGCCGTTGGCTTCGGCGTAATAACGTTGAGCTATATATTTTTCCATAACAAAAGGCTACCTGAAATTTTTCAGGTAGCCTTTATCCAATCTACTTAAAGCGACTTAGTCTTCACCGGCAAATGCCAACAGCAGGCGCAGCAGGCTGACGAAGATGTTGTAGATGGCAACAAACAAAGTCAGCGCGGCACTAATGTGGCTGTCTTCACCGCCTTCAATTACCACGCGCACTTGCCACATAATCAACACTGAGCTGACGATTGAGAATAAGGCAGATACGGTGAGCGAGAGTGCAGGAATCTGCAGGAAGAAGCTGGCAACCATGGCAATAACGGCCACCACGAAACCCACGCTAACGAAGCGGGCGATGCTGTTGGTTTGGAAGGTGGGCGATTTGGCCATGGCTGCCATGCTCAGAAATACGGCGGCAGTCATGACGGCGGCAATGCCGATGAGTTCTATGCCGTTGGAAAGCGCCAGGCTGTAGTTCAAAATCGGACCCAGCGTGAAGCCCAGGCCGAAAGTGAGCATCATCAGCAGGGCAGCACCCACATTGCTGTGGCGGTTTTTCTCGATTAGAAAGCTAATGCCGTAGAAAAAGGCGAAGAAAATGCCCACAGCAATCCAATAGTTGCCGGTAAAGCTGAACAGGCTCAGACCGGTGGCCATAGCGACGAATGCGCCGGCAGCCGCCGGAAGAAACGAGAGCCCGAGCAAGCCGTAGGTTTTACGCAAAATGGTGCTTTGTGCGGAAACGCTGCTGCCCACGTCGGTGTAATCGTAAACATTGCGTGGTTGCATGTGGAAAAACTCCTCTTGAATATCAAATAAAAAAGAAACGAATATTGATTGTAGCAGCAAATACGCCGTTTGCAAAAAATTCAGCCGGCTGCTGCTGCCTGCTTCGGCAGTCAAACAGTAAGATGGGGCGACATGGCAGATTTGCAAGCGTTGAGGCATATATTTGGCTATAATTCAGCACTTTTCTTTTCTCTGCTGCACACCATGCCTGCTTCCCGTTACGCCGTTTTCGGCAACCCCGTGGCTCACAGCCGCTCACCAACTATCCACCAAATGTTTGCCGCCCAAGAAGGCGTGACCATCAAATATGAACGATTGCTGGCCGAACCGAGCTGCTTCGCCCAAACTGCCGCCACCTTTTTCGCTGCGGGCGGCGCGGGCGCAAACGTAACTGTGCCTTTCAAAACCGATGCCTGTGCCTGGGCAGATAGCCTTTCCGAACGCGCCCGAGCCGCCGGTGCGGCCAACACATTAATCAAACAGGCCAACGGCCGAATCCATGCCGATAATACCGACGGCCTCGGCCTAGTGGCTGATATTGGCCGCAACTTTCATGTAGCCCTAACCGGCAAGCGCATCCTCCTTATCGGCGCAGGCGGCGCAGTGCGCGGCGTGATTCTGCCTTTGCTCGAATGCCGTCCCACCAGCCTCACCATTGCCAACCGCACCGCGGCCAAAGCACAAGAGCTGGCTGCCATTTTCGGCATCCGTGCCGGCGAGTTGGGCGAGCTGCCTGCTGCTGGTTTCGATATTATTATCAACGCCACCTCCGGCAGCCTGAGCGGCCAAGTGCCCGCCATTGCCCCTGCCGTATTCGCCCAATGCGAACTCGCCTACGACATGGCCTATGGCCGCGAGCCCACCGCCTTTATGCATTTCGCCACCAAAGCAGGCGCCCAACGTAGCGCTGACGGCTTGGGCATGCTGGCGGAACAAGCCGCCGAATCCTACCGCCTCTGGCGCGGCTTTTCCCCAAAAACCGCCCCCGTACTCGCCGCCCTGCGCGCCGGAGAGATTTAGCACAAACCTGCCAAAGGCTACCTGAAACTTTAGCTTCGCAGAAACTCAGCTTCCTTTGGAAACTTCATTTTAACTTCGTTGAAGCCGCACTTTCAGGTAGCCTAAAAATCCTTTATAATCCGTCCCTTTTTCCAAACCGCGGTTCGCAACCCTCCCGCGTTACCAAAACTAAGGACTCCCATGCGCAACAAAGAAGAGCTCAGCGGCCTCTCCCTGCTGGGCAACACCGGCACGCAATATCCCTCAACCTACGCTCCCGAAATCCTCGAAGCGTTCGACAACAAACACCCCGGCAACGACTACTTCGTCAAGTTCGTTTGCCCGGAATTCACCAGCCTGTGCCCGCTCACCGGCCAGCCCGATTTCGCCACCATCCTCATCCGCTATATCCCCGACATCAAAATGGTGGAAAGCAAATCGCTCAAACTCTACCTCTTCAGCTTCCGCAACCATGGCGACTTTCATGAAGACTGCATCAACATCATCATGAAAGACCTCATCAAACTGATGAACCCGAAATACATCGAAGTGTTCGGCGAATTTACCCCGCGCGGCGGCATCGCCATTCATCCGTTCGCCAACTATGGCCGACCCGGCACGCCATTCGAGCAAATGGCGCGCGAGCGGCTGTTTACACACGATATGCAGTAAGCCTGCGGGCTACCTGAAACCCATGCCGATTGCTGAGATTAAAAACCGTGCCGTCTCTCTTCCCCTGCTGGATAACGCAGCACTGGCCGTCGAAATCTGCCGGCTGAAACAGCACAGTACAGCATTGCTAGCCTGTATTGCCTTTTACAAGCCAACCGCCGCATCAGCCTGAACGAAGCCAACCAGCTCACCCTCTCCCTGCCGGTTTTCAGCAATCAAAAGAAAGCCGCTTTTGAACAGGCCTACCGCATCATGCAGACAGAATTTGAACAAGAAACATAGCGGCAATATTTTTCAGGTAGCCTATACTGGTTTACTAACCTCACTTTTTTCTTTGAAACCAGTGGCAAAATTAAATTATCCCATCCACTAATTAAGAAAATTCAGCATAATGAATCAATTCATCCGTTTCCAACAAATTACTAGTGATGATGACTTACTGGAATGGGAAATTATCGCATCAAATAACCAGTCCACATTCTGTACGAAGATTTATACTGGCAAAAAGAACTGTATATCCATCTTGAACGATCTCCGCACCTTGAGTAAACAACTTAATGGAATTTATGATTTACGATTAGGTGGTTTGGGGGAAGAGTATGCAGGAGGAGCTTTCGCTGCACGATTACACTTGTCAGAAATTTATCATAGTAGATTATTTATTAAAATATATTTAGAAACTGAGTATTTTAGGTTTAAATCCAGAATGGTTAGCAGCATGGCAACAATGTATTTTGTAACAGAACCGGGTTTATTCAATACTTTCATCACCCAATTTTCCGGTATGCTAAATGAGTTTCGTAATGATGCAATATTGCCTTGCATTGAATTTTGAGCCTATTAATATTAATTAATTATATAATTTAAAACTCGATATTTTTAGCCAGTTTCCAACCCCGCGCGGTTCGCAACCCTCCCGCGTAGATTTTTATCTAAACCAAAACTAAGGACCATTATGCAAAACTACCGCTTCACCCCCGCCCAACAGCAGCAAGCCCTCCGTTGGCTCATTTTCTTCCACATCCTGGTGATTGCCGCCAGCAACTATCTCGTGCAGTTTCCCTTCAGCGTCACCCTGCCCAACGGCTTCGAAGTGCATTCCACCTGGGGCGCGCTCAGTTTCCCCTTCATCTTCCTCGCCACCGATTTAACCGTGCGCATCTTCGGCCAAAGCCTCGCCCGACGCATTATCTTCTTCGTTATGTTCCCCGCCTTGCTCGTTTCTTATGCCTTTTCCGTGCTGTTTCAAGAAGGCGCGTGGACAGGCTGGAGCGCGCTTGCTGTGTTCGTGATGCCCGTGTTCCGCATCGCCCTGGCCAGCTTTGCCGCCTATGCCGTGGGCCAAATCCTCGATATTGTCGTGTTCAACCGCCTGCGCCAGCTGAAATCCTGGTGGATTGCCCCCACCGCCTCCACCTTCGCCGGCAACGCCGTGGATACCGTGCTTTTCTTCTCCATCGCCTTCGCCGGCAGCAGCGATGCCTTTATGGCCGCCAACTGGCCGCACATCGCCTTTGTTGATTACTTGTTCAAACTCGTGATCGGCACACTCTTCTTCCTGCCCGCCTACGGCCTCATCCTCAACATCCTCACCCGCAAGCTCACCACTTTGCACCAAGCTGTTGTCACCGAAGCCGTATCCGCCCAGCCGGAAGCCGCCGGTCAATCCAATTAAACTTTCAGGTAGCCTTTTGTTTGCTCAAAGGCTACCTGAAACTAAAACCGTAGGCCGGGCATTCATGCCAAATAGCAGTTTTAGGCACAAATATCGGGCATAAGCTTACCAGCCATCGGCTGGTGTAGCTGTACCAGCATAAATATTTTCAGGTAGCCTTAGGCTACCTGAAACCATATAAATCAAACCCCAAAGCCGACCTGAAGTCTACCATGCCCCTCCTCACCCACACCCTCGCCAACGGCCACACCATCCAGCTCCACCTCAGCCGCCGTGCCAAGAAAAACATTATCCTGCGGGCGCACAGCGAACATAGCCTGCGGCTCAGCATTCCTCCGCAGCTAAGCCTACCCGAGTTGCGCCGCTGGCTACAACATAACGAAACTGCCCTGCAGCAAATGCTCCGGCGCCGCCCCACCCCGTCCGCTGCCCCCAGCCACCTCTGGCTCTATGGCCAGCCGCACCAACTGCAATCCCACGCCCAAACCGCCGTCCAAATCCAGCCCGGCCGTATCCTCTTGCCCGCAGCCGAATGGCCGCAACAGCAAGCCCTCCTGTGCCAACACCTCCAGCCGCTGGCCGAAGCCTACCTTCTCCCCCGCCTCGCCACACACGCCCAGCGCCTGCAACTCATTCCCGAGCACACCGCCCTCAGCCGCGCCAAAACCTTCTGGGGCGTATGCCGCCGCCGCAATATCCGCCTCAACTGGCGGCTCGTCGGCGCACCCGAATACGTGGCCGACTACGTCTGCGTGCACGAACTCTGCCACCTGCGCCACCCCAACCACAGCCCAGCCTTTTGGGCAGAAGTCGAACAACACTCTCCGTACCGACCCGCCGCTACCGCCTGGCTCAAACAGCACGGCCGCGAGTTGTTCCTACTGGGCTAAAACAATTTCAGGTAGCCTTTCCGTTGCTGGACGCGCAAAGTGCGCGGAAACACACACATGCGGTTTTAATACTCAGACAACAGCCCGCCTGCCCACGCCCCCACGACAACCAACCGTTTTCAGGTAGCCTTTCCCTTTGCGGGGTGCATAGGTATGTGCGGAACCACACGCACGCGGTTTGAAACATCGGGCGACAGCGCGCATGCCTGCGGCAAAACCCTACACACCGCTCAAACAACACGGCATCGCCATACCGGCTGCCAATGTGCCGAATAGGGAAACGCTACCTGAAAACCTGTAGGTCGGATTCTTGAATCCGACTTCCCGAATGGCGGCCTATCCACCAGATACGGCTATTTAAACCACAAAGGCTACCTGAAATTTAAGGTAGCCTTTCGCATTGCCCGCGCCGTCAGGCCTGTTCGCGGAAATCTTCCCCCTTAAAACCCGTCTCGGGTTGCCGCGCTCCACTTGATAGAGTAATTTGTGTGCATCGGCGGTGTGTTGGCGCAGGGCGGTTTGGTAGTGTTCGGCCAGTTTGAGCGCGAGCAGCCTCAGTGTGCGTTTTTTGTTGGCGTACTGACCGCATTCGCTCTCGGCGCGCACGGCGGAGTCGGTTTTGTTCACGTGCTGCCCGCCTTTGCTGCCGGCGTAGCAGGTTTGGAATTCGATGCCTTCGCTTTCCGGTAGCGCGGGAATCTCAGGTAGCCTGAACACGCCGATATACCAGTTTTGCATGGGTGCTGCCACACAGTATCGGGGTCGAGGTACACGCCGAGGCTGGAGAGCTGCAGATCTTCGGCGAAATCTTGGCGGCTGTCGAGCCGAGTGGGCCGGTTCGGGTCGGCGTAATAGACGAGCAACAGCGGCGTATGGCGGTATTTGGCGATGGCGGGTTGGCTACAGTTGCAGCGGGCTGGGCTGAGGTCGGGCGCTTGGAAGTGGTGATACCCGGGCCAGTAGTAGTTATGACATTGAGGCAGGCAGTATTTGCTGCCGTCGAGAAAGCGCACCATCTGCAGAGGGAGGCGGTGGCGACGGTGTTGCGGATACACAGTGTCGATGTCGTATGAACTGTACACCTGCTTATCGGCTTCGGGGCTGTTTTCAGGTAGTCCTTGGTGGCCGTGCGCGTCCACATGGCGGCGCAAAAAACCTGCTGGCCGAGCCGGCGCGAGCCGCTGTGCACAAGCAGTTGCAAGCAATCGGTATCGAAGTTTTCAGGTAGCTTTTCGGGGCGATAGACTGTGTCCACGGTTTGCAGTTCGGCAAAATGGTTGCCGCCGCCAATACTGCCTAAGGCTACCTGAAAAGGATGCTGCGGCAAGATTGCGTTAATCCGTGCCTGCCTGCTTTCATCCAGCGGCGCATCGATACTGCCAAGCTGTTTGGCCAGCTTGGCGGGTTTGGCTTTGTGTGCGGGCAAATCGGTTTGCCACAGCGCCATGCCGCAGCCGATGTCGTTACCGATGAGCGCGGGATAAAAACAGCCGAAGCTAAAAAATGCCGCGCCGACGGGATAGCCGCGCCCGGCATGCAAATCGGGCATACCGGCCACCCGGCGCATCTGTGGCAGGCGGGCGGTGTTTTGGAACTGTTGGATGGCGTTGCCTTCAATCCAGGTATTTGAACCGGCTATTAAAACAATGTTTTCAGAAATGATTTGGGGATTTTGTGTGCCCATAATGTACTTTCTTGCGGCGGATAAATCCGTTTGCGCACAGCTCTGCCACAAACGTGCACATACAGTGGAGACAGGTTGAAACAGCAAGTAAATTCATCTGCAGAGTGCAAACGGCAGGTGCGGCAAAGCAGCGCATTAAATACAGTTTACAAAATAGGAAGAAAGCAACCCGAAGCGGGTGGCACAAAAAAAAGGAATAGCCTCAGGCTTCTGAGCTGCAAAGAGTTGAGAGTTGAACGGAGGATTGAAGCGTACGGCATGATAAACTCCTTTCTTTGCAGTGATGAATGAATTATTGAAAACCTGTGCGTGGTAGCGGTCGATACCGGCTACGGCAAGTGCATAGTAGAAAAGGTGCATAGGTCATTGTATTTTTCCCGCACCATGCCCTGTGTAGCAAACAATAAAAACCGGCTGTCTGGTAATAGACAGCCGGTTTCGAATATTGCAATTAGCCCAAGTTGCGTTCGGCGTTAATCAGAGAACGGCGAGCCAAAGCCAAGTTAGCTTTGCTTCTGTCCAGCACAGAGTACAAAAACAGACCGTCATGACGGGGCAGCGGACGCAGCAGGTGATATTGGGTACCCAGGGTCATCAAAACGTCTTCTACTTCATCCTTCAAACCAAGCATTTGCATGGTTTTCTTTTTGGCACGGATTACTTCTGTGTTACCTGCGGCGGCAATTTCCAAATCGATTGAGGGGCTACCGCCACCGGCCAACAACATACCGCTGGAGTAATCCACTACTGCGGCAGCCAGGGCGCCATCCACGTTCAACATTTCTGCTACGGTTTTATCGTAATTCATTTTCGACAAGATCTCCACAAAAACAAAATAAAAACAAATAATTTAAAGCTTCCCGAAACCAATTCATACTCTCTACTTTGTAACTCAGGAAGGCTTGGCAGGCCTTATTATCCAAACAACATCACCTGCTTCTATTTAGTTAGCTGGACTAGGCAGCTGGCTGTATAAAGCTTTTCCACCACCTTCAACGCTGAATCGCAGTATATGCCTTTTACTTTTCAAAGTAAACATTAACACCGACATATATTGTATGCATTTGATGCACAGCAACTTCTGGCACCCACACCCAAGTGCCATGATATTTTTGTTTCTTATCCCATAAGGCCAAAAATATCCGCGCCCTAGCCGCCGCTAAACACTGTTCAAGCTGACTATTTTTTCACTGCATAATGTCATTTTTTCAGCTATTTTCGTTTCAAACACACCGCACTAATCCTATTTCCACTACCTAGCACAACAAAGAAGACCTTTTCACAGCACAAGCTTATAATTCTGTTTTCCCTCTTTTTCAGGTAGCCTCACATGACACAACCCTCTTGGCAAGCCGGGCGCTTTCGCATCGACTTATCCACGCCCAAAATCATGGGCATCATCAACCTCACCCCCGACTCCTTCTCCGACGGCGGCACCTATTCCCGCAGCAGCAGTACTGCCCTCGCCCATGCCGAACGCCTGCTCGCCGAAGGCGCGCACATTCTCGACATTGGCGGCGAATCCACCCGCCCCGGTGCCGACCACGTTTCCCCCGAAGAAGAATGGGCACGGCTGCAACCCATCGTGAGCGAAATCATCAAATGGAACGTCCCGCTCAGCGTGGACACCCGCCGCACCGCCATCATGCAACGCCTGCTCGGCAAGGGCTTGGCCGACATCATCAACGACGTATCCGCCCTAGAAGACAGCGGTGCCATCGAACTGCTCGCCACCCATCCCGACACCGGCATCTGCCTAATGCACATGCAGGGGCTGCCCGAAACCATGCAAAACAACCCGCAATACCAAGATGTGGTGGCCGAAGTAGCAGGCTACCTGAAAGCCCGTGCCCAAGCCTGCCAAGCCGCCGGCATCTGCTCCGAACGCATCGTGCTCGATCCCGGCTTCGGCTTCGGCAAAACCCTCCAGCACAACACCCAACTCATGCGCCACCTGCCCGATTTGCAAGCACAAACCGGCCTGCCCCTACTCATCGGCGTATCGCGCAAACGCATGATCGGCGAAATCACTGGTGAGATTGAACCCGCCCAACGCATCCACGGCAGCGTGGCTGCCGCCCTCTATGCCGCCGAACGCGGTGCTGCCATCCTGCGCGTGCATGACGTGAAAGCCACCGCCGACGCACTGAAAGTGTGGCAAGCTTTGCACTAGGCTATGTAAAATTCAAAAGGCTACCTGAAATTTCAGGTAGCCTTTTATCACCCCACTTTCCGCTATAATCTCTCTACTCAACCACACAACAACCATCGTCATGACCCCGACCCTAGAGCTCGACCTCACCGGCCTCAAATGCCCCCTGCCCATCCTCCGCGCCAAAAAAGCGCTGGCCACTTTAGAAACCGGGCAGATCCTTTCCGTGCGCGCCACCGACCCCGGTGCCCCCGACGACTTTGCCGCTTTCTGCCGCCAAACCGGCCACCAACTGCTCGCTTCCAATACGGATAACGGCGTGTTCGTTTTGGTGATCCAACACAAATAGCCCGGCTTCACCACAATACCGTTTTAACCATCCTTGCAACACAGTTTCAGGTAGCCTTATCCACCCAGCATCCCAAGGCTACCTGAAAACACTATCTATCCAACCAAGAAAGTCCGCCATGCAAACCCTCACCCTCCTCCGCCCCGACGATATGCACCTGCACCTGCGCGACGGCGACACCCTGCACCACGTTTTGCCGCACACCGCCCGCCAGATGGGCCGCGCCGTGATCATGCCCAATCTCAAGCCTCCGGTGATTAGCGTGGCCAATGCCTTGGCCTACCGCGAACGCATCCTTGCCGCCCTGCCCTCCGGTAGCCGCTTCCAACCGTTGATGACGCTCTATCTCACCGACCACGCCACCCCTGCTCTGGTGAGGGAAGCCAAAGCCGCCGGCATCGTTGCCTTCAAACTCTACCCCGCCGGCGCCACCACCAACTCCGACAGCGGCGTAACCGATCTGTTCAAACTCCTGCCCGTGCTCGAAGAAATTGCCGCCCAGGATATGCGTTTCCTGGTGCACGGCGAAGTAACCGACCCCGCCATCGACATCTTCGACCGCGAAGCCGCATTCATCGAGCGCATCCTCCAGCCCGTGCTGAATAAAGTGCCCGGCCTCAAAACCGTGTTCGAGCACATCACCACTGCCGAAGCCGCCCGCCTTATGTGCCAAAGCGGCGAAAACCTCGCCGCCAGCGTTACCCCGCAGCACCTGCTGCTCAACCGCAACGACCTCTTGGTGGGCGGCGTGCACCCGCACCACTACTGCCTGCCCGTGCTCAAACGCGAAAGCCACCGCCAAGCCCTGCTCGAAGCCGTATCCGGCGCGCAATCGCACAAATTCTTCCTCGGCACCGACTCCGCGCCGCACCCGCAACACGCCAAAGAAAACGCCTGCGGCTGCGCCGGCATGTTCAGTGCCGCCACCGCCATCGAGCTCTACGCCGAAGCCTTCGAGCAAATCGGCACGCTCGACAAACTCGAAGCCTTCGCCTCGAAAAACGGCGCCCGCTTCTACGGCCTGCCCGAAAACACTGACACCATCACCTTGGTGAAACAAGCGCAAACCGTGCCCAACAGCTTCCCCATCGGCAACGGCGGCAACCTCGTCCCCATGCGCGCCGGCAGCAGCGTGGCTTGGACGATGCAATCGTAAGCCCAGCCCGCTCTGATTTTGATACAAAAAGGCTACCTGAAAAGGAGCGGAGCGAATTTCTGCAAAGCTCACATTTTCAGGTAGCCTTTTCCATGTTATAGCAAGTGTAGATTGGGCTAGCCATTTACTGCATCCCCCAACACGATTAAAACCAACTAGACAACATTAGATTGCCAATCCAAAGGCTACCTGAAAGCCCAACCTCGGTTTCGCCAAGGCATTGCTTTCAGGTAGCCTTTCTCATTGCGACAACGATGTGCTATTCAAACTCCGCCCACACCGGCGCATGGTCGCTGGGGCGTTCTAGCGCGCGTGGAGCGGTGTCTACACCGGCGGCGGTAAGGCGCGGCAGCAGGGCTTGGCTGGCGAGGATGTGGTCGATGCGCAGGCCGAGTTTGCGGCGGAACATGTTCATGCGGTAGTCCCACCAGGTATAGAGCGGTTCGGCGGGGTGCAGGCGGCGCAGGCTGTCGGTAAGGCCGAGGTCGAGCAGGGTTTGAAACCAGGCGCGCTCTTCGGCGGAGCAGAGGATTTTGCCCTGCCATTTTTCCGGGTCGTACACATCCAGATCGGCGGGGGCGATGTTGAAATCGCCGAGCAGCACCAATTCCGGGTATTGCACCAATTCGCTGCGGATAAATTCGGCCAGCGCGGCAAACCATTGCTGCTTATAGGCAAATTTCTCGCTGCCCACGGCCTCGCCGTTCACGCAATATACGTCCACCACGCGCACGCCGCCGATGGTGGCGGCAATCACGCGCCGTTGCGGGTCGTTGGGCAGGGCGGGCAGGCCGGTGTGCACGTTTTGCGCTTCTTCTTTGCTGAGGATGGCCACGCCGTTATAGGTTTTCTGCCCGCTCCACACGGCGCGGTAGCCGAGCATTTCGAAGGCGGAAAGCGGGAACTGGTCTTGATCCAGCTTGAGCTCTTGCAGGCAGAGCACATCGGGCTGATGCTGAATCAGCCAGTCGCTCACGTGCGGCAGGCGCACTTTGAGGGAGTTTACGTTCCAAGTGGCGATTTTCATGGCGTTTACTTTCGGAATGAATTTTTCAGGTAGCCTGCATCGATAGTGAGGCTACCTGAAAGTGTGTGCTTCAACGGAATTGAAATATAGTGGATTAACAAAAATCAGGACAAGGCGACGAAGCCGCAGACAGTACAGGGAGTACGGCAAGGCGAGGCAACGCCGTACTGGTTTTTGTTAATCCACTATATTGGCTGGCTGCTTACTCGGCTTCGTCTATCCAAGCCTGCTGCACGGCTTCGAGGATGCGCTCGCCGCAACGCTGCGGGTCGTCATCAAACTCGGGTAAATC
This sequence comes from Eikenella exigua, assembly GCF_008805035.1. Taxonomy (NCBI): domain Bacteria; kingdom Pseudomonadati; phylum Pseudomonadota; class Betaproteobacteria; order Neisseriales; family Neisseriaceae; genus Eikenella; species Eikenella exigua. Next base: position 1,128,754 of record NZ_CP038018.1, read on the forward strand.
GAGGATGAGCTGGCGCAGCTGGGTGAAGCGGACGGTTTTCGGGTCGATTTCGGGATGGCGGTCGAAGAGCTCTTCGGCGATGCGTTGGGTGTCGGTCCATTTCATGATGAGGCTACCTGAAACTAGATGTGTACAGCCGGCGGCTGGGGAGCGCTAGGTTTAATGATGCTCGCGGGCATGGTTGATGGTGTATTTGGGGATTTCCACCACCAAATCTTCACCAGCCACCTTGGCCTGGCAACTCAAGCGCGATTCGGCCTCCAAGCCCCAGGCTTGGTCGAGCAGGTCTTCTTCGATTTCGCTCGGTTCTTCCAGGCTGTCGAAGCCTTGGCGCACGATCACGTGGCAGGTGGTGCAGGCGCAGGATTGCTCGCAGGCGTGCTCGATTTCGATGCCGTTGTCGAGCAACAGGCTGCAAATGCTTTCGCCTTCGGGGGCGTTTTCGATGATTTTGCCTTCGGGGCACAATTCGCTGTGCGGCAAGATGGTTACTTTGGGCATGGTGTGTGCTTTCTTGGCTGAATTTTTTGAGTGGCGTATTGTAACGGAAAAGGCTACCTGAAAACAGTTGATTACTTTCCATCCAGCCTCTATCGCTGCACAGATGGCCCAATACAAAAACAGCGTTTTGTTTGTATAAACCAAAGGCTACCTGAAACCAGCCAATCGCTTTTCAGATAGCCTTTGTTGCAACGTGGTTTACAGCTTGCCGCCGCCCACGCCGTTGGCGATTTCACGCACCGCGCTCACATACAGGCGGCTGTGGTTGTATTGCCAAACAGCGAAGAAATTGTTGAGACCGATATAGTAATCATACTGGCCGGGCGCAGTTTCCAGGCGGAACAGCACGGCTTTTTCGTGGTCGGCCACTTCCTCCAGCGGCGTTACCCCCATCCGCCGCAACTCGCCCACGGTTTTATTCAACGCGGTTTTTTCCTCAATCAGCGCCAGTAGTTCCGGCGTAGGCACCATCGACACCGGCACCATCACCTTGCCGCCGCGCTGCCAGCCGTGTGCCTTCAGATAGTTCGCCACCGAAGCCGCCACATCCGGCACGCTGCCCCAGATGTTGCGCTGGCCGTCGCCATCGTAATCCACTGCCCATTTGCGGTAGCTCGACGGTATAAACTGCGGCATCCCCATCGCCCCGGCATAGCTGCCGATGAAGCTGAACGGATCGCGCCCTTCTTCTTTGGCCATCAGCAGGAATTCATGCAGCTCCTGCTGGAAAAACTCGCCCCGGCGCGGGTAGCCGAACGCCAGCGTGGGCAGCGAATCGGCCAAGCGGAAGCTGCCCATATTGCTGCCGTAGTTCGTTTCGATGCCCACAATCGCCACCAACACTTCTGCCGGCACGCCGTATTCGCGCGCCACTTGGTCTAGCACTTGGCGGTATTGCTGGTAGAAACGACGGCCGCCGTTGATTTTGCCTGCGCCGGCATTACCGCTGCGGAACTCATACCACGGGCGCGACGTGCCGGGGCGGTTCATGATGTTGACAATATTGCCCTTATACACCGATTGTGCAAAAAACTGCTGCAACTGGCCTTCGCCCATCACGCCCAACCCGGCCTGCTGCCGGATAAAACGCTGTACCTCGGCATTTTGGCTGAACCCGGTTTCCGACACCGGCAAGGCCGATGCTTCCGGCACCACCTTCTGCGCCTCCGGCACAGGCGCAATCGGCTGCTCGCTGCTGCATGCGGCCAACACAAACAAAACGGCTAAAGCGGGGGCAAATTTCAATTTCATAATGATTTCCAAGCAAACAAACAATGCATGAAGTGTAGCACAGGCATCCAACCCGGCGCGAATGCAAAGGCTACCTGAAAAAACAAACCCGCCTGCCTCTACAAACGGGTTTGCCTTTTCAGGTAGCCTTTAACGCTTGCCGGCCAAGCAGTTAACGTCTTGCCACCGCGGCCGTGGCCAGATATTGCTGTGCCCCGGCAGCAATGGCGCGGGCGGCTTTTTGACGGAACTGGCTGCTGGCCAGCATCCGCTCTTCGGTGGGGTTGGAGATAAAGGCGGTTTCCACCAGGATAGACGGAATATCTGGCGCTTTGAGCACGGCAAAGCCGGCCTGATCGACATGGCCTTTGTGCAGCCGGTTAATTTTGCCCATTTCGTCGAGCACCGATTTGCCCAGGCGCAGGCTGTCGTTGATGGTAGCGGTTTGCACCAAATCAAACAGCGTGCGGTCCACCTGCCGGTTGCCGCTCACGCGGATGCCGCCGATTTGGTCGGAAGCGTTTTGCGATTGCGCCAGCCAGCGGGCGGCGGCGCTGGTGGCCCGACCCCGGCTTAAAGCATACACGCCGGTGCCGCGCGGCTGCGGCGTGGTGAAGGCATCGGCATGAATCGAAATGAAAATATCGGCTTTGCGGCTGCGCGCCTTGGCCACGCGCACGCCCAGCGGGATGAACATGTCTTCGTTGCGCGTCATGTACACCTGATAGCCGAGCCGCTCCATTTCGCGTTTGGCTTCGCGCGCAATCGAAAGCACCACGTCTTTTTCGCGCAGGCCGCTGGGGCCGACTGCGCCGGAATCTTCGCCACCGTGACCGGGATCTAGCATCACCACCAGCTTGCGGTTGCCACGCCGGTTACCACCAGCATGGTTTTGCACCGGCGGCACGCTGGTGGTTCGCGCCTGCGCAGTGGCGGTGCCGTCTTGGCGGATGCGGCCGTTGGTGTAGTCTTGCAGAAGCGCCATCAGCGGGTCGTTGGCTTCCTGCGCCAGCGCCACGGCTTGGGTGGGATAGAGGTCGATCACCAAGCGGTGTTTGAAATTAGCCACCGGCGTGAGCGCGAACACTTGCGGGTTCACGGCGGTTTTCAAATCCATCACCACGCGGATGGTATCGGGGTTGAACTGCCCCACGCGGATGCCGGCCACATACGGATCGCTGCGGCTGAGCTTCTGCGGCAGGCTCTGCACCACGCTATCGAGGCTCGCGCCCTGAATGTCCACCACTAGGCGGCGCGGGTTGTCCAGCAGGAAATATTTATGCTGCAGAGGGCGGGTGGATTCGAGCGTGGCGCGGGTGTAGGAAGAGGCCGGCCAAATGCGCACGGCCACAAACTGCGGCGTACCGTGCGCTTCGCCCGTGGGCACAATGCTCAGGAGCAGCAGGCCGGCGCCGCTGCTTAGGAAAGTTCGGCGGGTAAGTTTTGCCATAATTTGATAAGTTGCTTGCCGTTTTCAGAATCAGCGGAAAGAGTACAGACACGGCCGCTGCCGCTGTTTTGCAGCGCGATACGCAAATCGGCTGCGGGCACAAAGCCCTCGGCACGTTGCGGCCATTCGATGAAATGGAGGGCGGGCTCGACAAACAGTTCGCCCAGCCCGGCATCTTCCCACTCTTCCGGTGCGGCAAAGCGGTATAGATCGAAATGGTTTACCGCCAGGCCGTTTGGCCGGTAGCTTTCCACAATGGCATAGGTGGGGCTTTTCACTGCGCCCGCATGCCCCAACCGGCGCAAAATGGCGCGCACCAGCGTGGTTTTGCCCGCGCCCAAATCGCCTTCCAGCCACACCACCAGCGGTGCGGCCAAATCGGGCGCAATACGCTTGCCGAAGGCTTCGGTAGCGGCTTCGCCGTTGAGAAAGAGAGAGAGGGAGTTTTGCATGCGGCGGATTATAACCTGAAATACTGTTGGAAAAGTTTAAGCTGTGCGGCTTTCAGCCTGCCTGCCGGGGTTGCTTTGGCAGCTTTTCAGGTAGCCTGGGCTGAGGCTACCTGAAAATCGGATTCACTCTGAGGCGGGGTATCTCTTCATACGCTGTTGGCTTACCCAACATGGAAAATAATGGCTTCAGCCACGGGCTAATTCAGTTTCCGGCTATTTCGTTTTTCAGGTAGCCTCTTCTTCGTTGGCGGCTGCCTGCTCGTTTTCCGTCTGCTTCCCATTGCGCAAACCATGCGGCCACCACGGCATCCACTTCCTCCATGCCCTGTTTTTTCAGGCTGGAAAACAATTGCACGCCCACTGCTTGCCGCTCGGCAAAAGGCTGGAGTGCGCGGCGTACGGCAGCGAGGGTCTTAATCTGCTCGTTTTTAGAAAGTTTGTCGGCTTTCGACAACAAAATATGCACAGGTTTACCAGTGCTGGCAAAAAATTCCAGCATTTGTTTGTCCAGCTCTTTAAGCGGGTGGCGCGCATCCATTACCAACACCAGCCCGATCAGCTGGGCGCGGGTTTGCAGGTAGCCGCCAAGCAGCTGCACCCAATGCGTGCGCACGGCTTCGGGCACCTGGGCGTAGCCGTAGCCGGGCAAATCCACCATATAGTGCCCATTGGACAGACTGAAGAAGTTGATGTGCTGGGTACGGCCCGGGGTTTTGGAAACGTAAGCCAGGCGGGTGTGGGCGGTGAGCGTATTGATGGCACTGGATTTGCCGGCATTACTGCGCCCCACGAAGGCGATTTCAGCAGGGGTATCGGGCAGGTCTTTTAAATGATTAACGGTAGTATAAAATTTAGCGTTTTTAAAAAGCGGCATGGCTGGAACAAAAAGTAAAATTTAGTACAGAATACCACGTTTATAAAAATAGAGATTAGGCACGCATCGTGGTAGCTTGCCTGCATGTATGTCGTGGCACGGCTCCTGTAGCGCGGGCATTCCGGGCAACCAAACCCAGAAAGATGGTACAGTGGCTTACCCACGTCTGGCCGGTCAGCACAAATCTTGTGTGGTAGACCAACTCCGCATCTACACAAAGCGGCCAGCGCACCAACTCCATCATGAGCAACATTGCCAAACGCATGAGCAACGAAGAAATGGATGCCGCGGACAACTTTACTCAAGGTTTACAATAAGCCGTGTAGTTCCGCCCGGCCGAATCCCGCAATGGATACGGCCAGATTGTTTTATAGCGGATAAATTTAAACCATACCGCTGCACCCTGATTTAAATTCATCCACTATAGGCAGCTTTTGCCAGTTTGCATAATTTACATTTTTTCACGCAACCCTAATTTTCCGCTAAGCTTGCCTGCCTATAATGCGAGCCATCAACTCAGGCAACACCGGTTGCCGCCCGATAAACCACAATCTTGAATAAGGGAAAACACCATGAAAAACGCTTTGCTCTTCACCGCCCTGTTAGCTGTATCCGCCACCGCTTCTGCCGGCTTCTCCGAAAATGGCCAAGCGTCTGCCTCCCAAAATGCCGTAACCCGCGTTTCTGCCCTGCGCAGCGTACCGGACGACAGCTACGTTATCTTGGAAGGCTACATCGAACGCCAAGTGCGCCACGAACACTATATCTTCCGCGATGCCAGCGGCCGTATCGAAGTGGAAATCGACGATGACGTATGGCGTGGCCTGAACGTTACCCCGCGCGATAAAGTACGCATCGAAGCTGAAATCGATCAAGAATGGCGCCGCACCGAAGTGGATGTGAAAGCTGTTACCCGCATCCAGTAAGCAAGAAGGCTACCTGAAAGCGCAAGCTTCAACGAAGTTAAAACGAACACATTAGAGTCTCGTTAAAATCGACGCCATATCCTTCAAGTAGCCTTTCCCGGTTTCCTCAACCTCCGAACTTTGATTCGAGCACCTGTGCTGCCCGCCACACCCGTGCCCGCGTAACTGACGTGTACCTCACCACCTGGCACGACCGCCGTGTGTATGAAGTGGATTTAGACGGCCGGCGTGGCGATTATGGAGTGATTGTGGACGCCCGCAGCGGCCGCATCCTCTCTTCCAAATTTGATCCCGACGATTAAACCGTTAGCCCGTTCCATAGATAAAGGCTACCTGAAACCATAGCCGCGCATAAACCCGCGTTGCTCGTTTTAACTTCGTTGAAGCTGACGCTTTCAGGTAGCCTTTATTTCCACCAAACAAAGGGCAAGGCCGCGTTCAATCAATCCGATAGTGCAACATGCGGCTACTTTCGCGGATAACGCGCACCAGGCGCATAATCAGGCTAGAGACGAAGCCGATGCGTTTCCACTCGTCAGGGAAGTCGCCAACGATATAGCTGTTGGAAATGAAGCACAGATTATCTGCCCATTTCTCCGGCTCGCGTTCGTTGTCGCAAAAGGATTCAAAGCGGGCACTAACATGCCTCATGGCATCGTGGCGGGCAGAGTTTTTTACCGTCCAGCTGTTGCACATATCGAAGGCGATTTCACTGCCGTGGAAACGAGCGGCAAGGTTTTGGAATAAGGTGCGTACCATTTCATTGGAAAAATACATCAGCACGCCTTCAATCACGAACAGGAATTGGGCATCGGGGTGGCGGGCGTGCAAATCGTCCATCCATTCGGTGTCGAAGGCGGAGGCGGCAATCAGGGTTTCGTTGCTTTGCGGCGGCAGGATGGCACGCCGCCATTGAATCACGTCTTCCAAATCAAGCTGATAAAACGGCACACCGTCTGCTTCGCTGCCGAGCCGTTCGCGGCGGCTGTCAAATCCGCAGCCGAGGATGACGACCACGGGGCAGCTTTGGCGGCGGATGAAATCGGTGGTAAGCCGGTCGAAATAGCGGGCGCGGATGGCTGTGCCAATGAGGGTGGGCTTGGCGCGGTCGAACTTGGCAAAATCATAGTCGATCTGCGGCACCAAGCGGCAGGCAACGGGGTCGGTGAGGATAGGATTGGCCTGCTGGGAGGCACGGTATTTCATATAGAGCGGAATCAGCAGGGTTTCGCTGATGGCATTTTCTATTTTAATCATGGCGTTCTCCTGTAAACTATCTGTTTGCGCACTAGAAACAAACCAAATAAGAGGCTACCTGAAAGCGTCAGCTTCAACGAAGTTAAAACAAGCGTAGCGCGTTTCTGCGGAGCTAAAACGAGACTTCCACGAAGTAAAAACAGAGGCTACCTGAAAATAATTATCAGATAGCCTCATTATACGCCTATCACCAAAATTCTTGTTTCCTCCCACGGTGTCGGCCAACCTTGTATGAAAAAACAATCACTTCAGCGAATTATGTTCAACACGCATCAGCCATAGCGCTTCTGAAATTCACGCATAAATTCAATCAACGCCTCCACCCCTTGCAAGGGCATGGCGTTGTAGATACTGGCACGCATGCCGCCCATGCTCTTGTAGCCGCCCAGCAGACGCAGGCCACGGGTGGTGGATTCTTGAACGAAAAGTTCGTCCAATTCTTTGTTGCTAGTGGTGAAGATCACGTTCATTTTGGAGCGGGCGGCTGGCGCAACGCGGTTGCAGTAGAAACCGCCGCTGTTGTCGATGGCAGTATACAGGGTTTTGGCTTTGAGGGTGTTGATGGTTTCCATCTGTCCTACCCCGCCCTGCGACTGCAACCAGCGGAACACGAGGCCGGAAATGTAGATGGGATAGGTGGCGGGGGTGTTATACATACCTTGGCGCTCGATGTGCGAACGATAGTTCCACACATCGGGCACGCGGCTGGAGCAGCGCTCGAGCAGGTCTTCACGGATGATGACGATGGTGGTACCGGAAGGGCCGATGTTTTTCTGTGCGCCGGCATAAATCACGCCGAAATCGGCCACATTGATGCGGCGGGAAAGAATCTCGCTCGACATATCGCACACCAAGGGCGGCATATCCGCACCCAGTTTGGGCACTTCATGGTATTGCAGACCATGCACGGTTTCGTTAATCACGAAATGCACAAAGGCAGAGCTCGGATCGATATCCCAAGACGCAACAGGCGGCAGGTCGGTGTAATCAAACTGCTCGCCGCCATGCGCGGCCAGATGGATGTTTACATCAGACAGCTTGCCCATTTCCTGATGAGCAATGCGGCTCCAGTTGCCGCTCACCACGGAATCAATACGCTTGAAGCCGTTGCTCAGGTTCATCACGGTCATGTTGAACTGTGCGCTGGCCCCGCCTTGCAAAAACAAAACTTTATAGTTATCAGGAATATTCAAGAGCTGACGCAAATCCTGCTCGGCATGATAGAGGATACTCATGAACACATCAGAGCGGTGGCTCATAGTCATCACGGAAAAGCCCGTGCCGTTGTAGTCGAACATTTCGCTTTGCGCGGTACGCAATACGGATTCGGGCAGCACGGCCGGGCCGGCGGAGAAGTTGTAAACTGGAGTATCCACAGTAAAAACTCGATTGAAAATGTGGCAGGATGCCTTAATGGGTGGGGATTCTATCGTTTGCAAACCCGTTGCAGCAAGGATTTTCGCCATTTTCCACCAAACAGCATGGCAGTGAAAAACTATTCATTACCTACAATTCCAAGCTACCAAAAGTGATTCTCCCCATTTAACTCATATAAACAGAATTTATCGCCAACAATTCAATAGCAGCAAGTGAAGCCCACCCTGTCGTTATTTTGGTCTTCGGTATGCGTTGTGGTGGCTGGTTTCAGGTAGCCTGTGCAGCAAAAGGCTACCTGAAAATTCACAGCGGGCTTTAAGCCGGCCAAACAAACATCAAATCTTCAAAATCCGCTCGCCGCGCCCGATGCCGGCAGCGCCGGTGCGCACGGTTTCCAGAATCAGGCCTTTGGGTACGGTTTCGAGGAAGCTGTCAAGTTTGTCGCTGGTGCCCGTGATTTCAATCACATAGCTCTTATCGGTTACGCCACTACCTGGCCGTGGTTAATATCGGTGAGGCGCAGGAGCTCGTTGCGGTCTTTGCCCAAGGCCCGCACTTTTACCAGCTTGTTGAGCTGTTTGGTAAGACGGCGAGGGCGGCATTGTACATGCCAGCCGTCATGACATTCACAATGCCGGAATGACGGCCGTTAATTGAGCGCTTGAGAGCCGCTGGAGAGACGGGCAAGCAGATTGTTTGTGCATCATGTGCAAATTGGCCGTTTACTGCTTTGCCGTACTGAAGAACGGAAAGCCATACCAACCCAAAGCAGCCTGAATGCTTTTAGCTCCGTAGGAGATAAAGGCAGGCAGGTTACCGCCAAGTGAAGTGCAGCAGGAATAATGACCCTGCCCGATAGGATAGGATTTTGAGTTTTAATGTGTCGGCGACATAATCCGAGAAATGTAATAAAACCAAAAGGTGTAAACCAAAAGGTGTATATTTATTTAACCATCCTTTATACAGTGAGAATTTGACAAAATATGTAGCAGTATCTTTTCTCCCATCCAATTCCGCCCAAACGGCAGCGTGGTCACACCTCCCTACCCTCCACTTCCTTTGTAGGCCGGTGTTGCCACACCGATATTTTGAATTTGCCTACTTCTTTCAATTTTAACGGAATCCGTTCTCAGGTGGCTTTTCCCCGCTCATACCCCTAAATACCCTTCGTGGCTGGAAAGCCAACGCTCTAAGTGTTTTTCCACAATATCGGGGGAGCGGGCGATAAGTTCAGGGGCGAGCTGGCGGGCAGCTTCGAGCAGGGGCAAATCTTGCTCCAGATCGGCGAAACGCAGCAGGGGCAGGCCGCTTTGGCGGGCACCGAGGAATTCACCGGGGCCGCGGATATTGAGGTCTTGGCGGGCGATTTCAAAGCCATCGGTATTTTCGTAGATCACTTTGAGGCGGGCTTTGGCGGTGTCGCCCAATGGCTCGGCAAACAGCAATACGCAGCTCGACACCGCCGCGCCACGCCCTACCCGGCCGCGCAGCTGGTGCAGCTGGGAAAGCCCCATGCGCTCGGCATGTTCGATCACCATCAGGGCGGCGTTGGGCACGTCCACCCCCACCTCGATCACGGTGGTGGCTACCAGCACATGAATCCGCCCGGCGGCAAATTCGGCCATCACGGCGGCTTTCTCCGCGCTTTTCATGCGGCCGTGTACCAAGCCGATAGTCAGCTCGGGCAGGGCGGCCTGCAGCTCGGCGAGCGTATCGGTGGCGGTTTGCAGCTGCAGCGCTTCGCTCTCTTCAATCAGCGGGCACACCCAATAGGCCTGCTGCCCTTTTTTACAAGTAGCCAGTACAAAGCCTTCCACTTCGTGGCGGCGGATGTTGTTGACTAAACGGGTTTTAATCGGTTTGCGGCCGGGCGGCAGCTCGTCGATGATGGAAACATCGAGGTCGGCAAAGAAGCTCATGGCCAGCGTGCGCGGAATGGGGGTGGCAGACATCATCAGCTGGTGTACGTCGCGGCCTTTGTTTTTTAGGGCAAGGCGCTGAGCCACGCCGAAGCGGTGCTGCTCGTCCACAATCACCAAGCCAAGGTTTTGGAAAGATACGTCGTCTTGAAACAGGGCATGCGTGCCCACGGCCAAACGGATGCGCCCGTCGGCCAGCGCGGCTTTGGCTTGGTCTTTTTCTTTCTTTTTGAGGCTACCTGAAAGCCAGGCTACGCTGATGCCCAGCGGCTCGAGCCATTGGCGGAATTTGATGTGGTGCTGCTCGGCGAGGATTTCGGTGGGCGCCATCACGGCCACTTGCGCGCCTGCTTCGATGGCGGCCAGCGCGGAAAGCGCGGCCACAATGGTTTTACCGCTGCCCACATCGCCCTGCAGCAGTCGGTGCATCGGGTGCGGCTGCGCCAAATCTTGGCGGATTTCAGCCAACACGCGCTCCTGCGCGGCAGTGAGGGCAAAAGGCAGACTCTGTACCAGCGGCTCGGCCAGGCTGCCGTCGCCCACCAGCGGCACGGCCTGCCCGCTGAGCCGCTGTGCGCGGGCTAGGCGCATGGAAAGCTGTTGGGCCAGCAGTTCGTCGAACTTGAGCCGCTGCCAGGCAGGCAGGCTGCCATCCGACAATTGGCCAATGCTATATTCGGGCGGCGGCGCGTGCAGAAGGTGCAGGCTTTCGGCCAGCGGCGGCAACTTGAGTTTGGCCAGCAGGCTTTCAGGTAGCGTGTCGGTCAAATCGGTTTGCTCGAGGGCTTGCCGGATAATGCGCCGCAGCGTGGGCTGGCTGAGGCCGGACACGGTGGGATACACGGGAGTGAGGCTCTCGGCCAGGCTTTGGCTTGCCGCATCGCGGATTTTGGGGTGCACCATTTCGTCGCCGAAAAAGCCATGGCGGATTTCGCCGATGGCGCGGATGCGTTTGCCTACGGCGAGCTGTTTTTGCTGGCTGGGGTAGAAATGGATAAAGCGCAGGTGCAGCACGCTGCCGGATTGGTCGCGGATTTGGGCAATCAGCTGGCGGCGCGGGCGGAACTGGATTTCCTGATGCGCCACTTCGCCTTCCACTTGGCAGGATACGCCCACGGGCGCGTCTTTGATCAGGGTGAGGTGGGTTTCGTCTTCGTAGCGCAGGGGCAGGTGCAGCACGGCATCCCACAGGCTGCGGATATGCAGCTTGGCGAGCTTGCCGGCGGTGGTATCGGTAAGCTTGAGTTGTTGTTTGAAATCGGCGCTCATGGGGAAGGCTACCTGAAAGCGTGAGCTTCAACGCAGTTAAAACGAACGAAGTGAGTTTCTGCGAAGCTAAAGCATGAACTTGTGCAGCGCAGAAAGATGGCGGGATTGTACTGGAGCAGATGTTTTTCAGGTAGCCTTCATCAGGCTACCTGAAAATATTGGCCGTGCTTGAATGCCCTATTCCGCAGCCTCTTCTTCTGCCGTTGTGCCGGAAATACCCAACTCCGGCAACACCAATTCGCCCAATTCAGCCAGGGGCGGCAGGGATTCGAGGGTGTCGATTTGCAAATCGGTGAGAAAGGTTTTGGTGGTGGCCCACAGGCTGGGGCGGCCGATGGTGTCGCGTTTGCCCACGCTTTCTATCCAGCCGCGTTCTTGCAGGGTTTGCATCACGTTTTGCGACACCGCCACACCGCGGATGGCTTCGATATCGCCGCGCGTAACCGGCTGGCGGTAGGCGATGATGGCCAAGGTTTCCATCACCGCGCGAGAGTAGCGTGGCGTGCGCTGCTCTTCCAAGCTGCCGAGCCGCTCGAAGGCGGCAGAGGCTACCTGAAACCGCCAGCCCTCATGGGTGCGCACCAGTTGCAGCGCCCGGCCCTGCCAGCGCTGTTGCAGTGCTTCGAGCACGTCTTCGAGCTTATCGGCAGAAAGCGGCGGCTCGCACAGGGCGCGCAGGCGGCGTTCGGGCAACGGCTCGGGCTGTGTGAGCAACGCGGCTTCGATCAGGCTTTCGGGGGAAAGGGTTGGCGGCATGGGTGGTGTGATGTGTGTTGGGTGGATTTGGCAAAACGGCGGGGGATGGATGTCGGGCTACTTTTTTCAGGTAGCCTCAAAAACGGCAGCCACGGCTTCAACGCGACGGCGCGCTCCTGGCTTCTACTTCCTTACAAACCCCGGCGGCGTAGTCTTCTCTATCTTTGCTGACATAAGGTTCGTATTGCACAGCTTGTTGGCCGGCATACACCTGGCCGTTTCTCTGCTGCAGGCGCAGGCCGTTGCCAAGGCGAATGCTGTTGCCGCTGTGCTGCCACCTGCCCGCAGCACTGTCTTCTTTGTGGTCCATGAGGGAAAGCATGCAGTATCGGCTATTGGGCAACACCTCGATCACCAGCATTTTTCGGATGTCGGCACCGCCGTGGACGCCCCATTCAACGTATTTGTATGTACCTGTACCAAGCGGTTGGGCTTGGGCGCACAAGGGGGCGAAGAGCAGGAAAGGGAGAAGTTTTTTCATGGATGCTATTAATGAGTGATGGGGTTCAGGTAGCCTTCAACTGCTTGATTACTCTTGATACACATAGTTGGCGCGTTTGATGTGGCACAGCAGCTCGTAGGAAATCGTGCCGGCGGATTGGGCCACGGTGGCTACAGAAACGGCGTCGCCCCACAGCTCCACTTCGCTGCCCACGCCTTGGTGGTGGTCGAGCTCGACGGCGAGCATATCCATGCTCACGCGGCCGATGAGGCGGCTGGGCTGGCCGTTTACGGTGAGCGGGCAGCCGTTCTGTGCGGTGCGGGGGTAGCCGTCGGCATAACCGCAGGCGGCAATGCCGATGCGGGTGGAGCGTTCGGTGATGAAGGATGCGCCGTAGCCAACCGGCTCGCCGGGCTGGAGGGTGCGTTCGGCAAAAATACGGCTGGTGAGGCGCATCACGGGTTTGAGCTCGGGGCAGGCTCCCGGAAAGGGCTCGATGCCGTAGAGGGCAATGCCGGCGCGACCCCAGTCGCGCCGGGCGGCGGGGTGGGCGATGATGGCGGCGGAGTTGGCGAGGCTCTGTACGCCGGAAAGGCCGGCCACGGCGGTTTCGAAAGCAGCCAGCTGGGCGGCGGTCATCGGTTGCTCCGGCTCGTCGGCGCGGGCGAAGTGGGTCATGTTCACAATATGCGCCACCTGCGAGCTTTGGCGCAGGGCTTGGTGGGCGGGGGCGAAGTTTTGCGGGAAGAAGCCCACGCGGTGCATGCCGGAATCCATTTTCAGCCAAACGGTAACCGGCTCGCGCCAGCGGTACGCCAGCAGGCTTTCGAGCTGCCATTGGTTTTGTACGCCAGGCCACAGGCGATATTCGTCTACCGCAGCGTATTCGGCGGGCTCAAATACGCCTTCGAGCATCACGATGGGCGCGCTGATGCCGGCTTCGCGCAGTTCGATGCCCTCATCCAGCGTGGCCACGGCAAAACCATCAGCCAAATCGGCCAGCGCACGGGCGCAGCGCACGGCACCATGGCCGTAGGCATCGGCTTTCACCACAGCGAGCATTTTGTTGCCGTGCAGGCGTTTGAGTAGTTGGTAGTTGTGGCGCAGGTGGCTGAGGCGGATGGTGGCGGTAAGCGGGCGCATGGTGGTTCTCTTCTATTAGGCTTCTGTTACTTGGGTTTACGGGTTTCAGGTAGCCTTGGAGGCTACCTGAAAAGAAGTGTGGCATTGGTATGGTCATACCAAATCTATGGCAGCACGATTTGGCCAAACCTGAGGCTACCTGAAACTTTCAGGTAGCCTGTAAATTGGCCGCAAAGGATAGGCCAATCATCCTCTGCGGCCAATCCGCCTACTGCATCCGAATGGAAATAAAGCTGTTTTGATGCAGCTGCTGGAGCAGGCTCTGCATAGCGGCTTGGGTTTTCTGGGCGGCAATGGCATCGTGCACGCCGGCGCGGATGCGGGCATCGGGCGTGTTGGGCGTGCGGGCTTCCACCAGGCGGATCACATGCCAGCCGAACTGGGTGTGCACCGGCGCGCTTACCTGACCAGGCTTCAGGCCGCGCATGGCGCGCTCGAACTCGGGCACGGTTTCACCTTCAGAGAGCCAGCCCAAATCGCCGCCGTTGGCAGCACTGCTGTCTTGCGAATACTGGCGCGCCAAGGCGGAAAAATCGGCGCCGCGTTGGGCATTTTGCGCCAGGCGTTGCGCCAGCCGCTGGGAGCGTTCACCCTGGCTGGCAATCAGGATGTGCTGGGCATGATATTGGGTTTTGGGCGTAGCCTGCGGCAAGGCAATGCCTTGGGCGCGGGCGCGAGCGATAGCGGCATTGATTTCCTCTTCGCTCACTTTAGTCTCGCCGGCGGTCTGCCCCTGCTGTACGCGCTGGGCGAGCATGCTATCGCGTACTTGGCGACGCAGGGCACTTTTGTTGATGCCAAAGCGGGCTTGGGCAGCTTCAAATTGAGCCACGCTTTTGCGGCGGGAGGCGGCGATGCGGGCGATTTCTGCTTCCACTTCGGCATCGGGCACTTGGATATTGTTGCGCCGACCGGCCTGCACCAAAAGCGATTGGTTCACCAGCTGCATCAGGGTTTGCCGCTGCAATTCCTGCTCGGATACTTGCGTACCGCGCGGCATTTGACTGCGGGTGTGGGCCACGGCCTGATCGAGCTCACGCTGGGTGATGACTTCGTTCTCCACCACGGCCACGATGTTGTCTACCGACCGCACGGTGTTGGCCGAGGCTACCTGAAAAGCCAGGCTCATGCCCAGCGCCAAAACCAAAGTTTTCATTTTCATTTACGCATTACCTCATCAATGTTGGTGTAGCCAGGAATCGACTGGCGGATTTGTTCAAAAGGATTGTTGCCCAAGCTGCTTAAATCACGCAGGCGCAGCTGGAGGAAGAAGGCGTTTTTGCTGGAGTTCACGCCGTTTACATAATGCTGACCGACGGCACTCAAGCTCCAGCAGCCGCAGCCGCTGATGTATTCCATGCCCAAAAGGTGTTCCACTGGCTTATGTTCGCTGAAGGAATAGCTGTGGCGACCCACCAGATAAAGATTGCGGCTCACCGGCCATTGGAAATATACGTCTGCCCGGCGTACTTTGCCGTACACGTCATCGTAAATTTCACCATGGCGGCGGTATTGATAGCGCGCGCCCACGGTTTTGCCGGGCTCAGGGCTGTAGCGCAGGCCGAAATGATATTTGGCCGCGGCATTTTGGCTGGTGTCGTAGTGCACTTCGCTGTTCAGCCAGATATTGTCGGTTATCCGGCCGTCGGCAAAGGCCAGCAAATCGGAATGGCCGCTGCGCCGCTGCACACGGCTGCCGTCGAGCAATACGTCGTCACGAGTGAAATACAGGCGCTGACCGAGGCCGGCGGAAAAACGCTCTGCGCCATTTCGGGCATCATACAGGCGGGTTTGCACCGCCATAGTGAGGAAGTTGGCGGCGTTGATGCGGTCGTGACCGGAGAAACGGTTCTCGCGGAACAGCTGGCTATAGTTGAAACTGTTTTCGGCAGTATCGAACAGCGGAATATCGTTTTGCTGCTTGGTGGGGATGTAGGTGTAGAACAGGCGCGGCTCTAAGGTTTGCACATAATCACGCCCCTGCCAGCTAGCCGGCCGCTCAAACACCATGCCGCTATCCACGCTGAAGGTGGGCAATATGCGGCTGAAATTGCGTGCCTGTGCGCCGTTATGGCTGTCTAGGTTGTAATAAGTGGCGTGAAAGCCGAGCTTGGGTCGGACATAGCCCCAGCTGCGGTTGAATTCCGCGCTCACGCTGGGGTTGAGCACCAAACGGCTACCTTCCTGTTTGCTATCGTGGCGGAAGTTGCTGTATTGGCCAAACATTTGGAAGTTGACGATACCGAAACGCTTCTGCCACTGGCTGCTTAAGCGCGGCAACAGAGAATAAGGTTGGTCGCCTTTGTAGCCGTCGGCATTGGCCAAGGTTTGGTATTTCTGCACGGTGGCGTAGCTATCAAAGCGGCCAGTCCACAATTCGGTTTGGTGGCGTAGCCACAGCTGTCGGTTGAGGTTGACATTGGTGGCGATATCAGTGCGGTTGTAGAAATCGCGGTAGTAGTCATCATCGGATACTTGGTGGAAATCCACACCGCCGCTGAGGGTGCGGCTGAATTGGTGTTGGTGATCCCAATCGATTTTGCTACGGGTGGCGTGCCGGCTAAGCTGGTCTTTGGGCAGTACGGCCAAACTTATATCTCCCTGGTATTTAGGCCGCAGATAGCGGAACTGGCCGGCCAGCTGCAGGCCACGCCGGCTATAGAGTTTGGGCGTAAGCGTGAAGTCGTAGTTCGGAGCAAGGTTGAAATAATAGGGAACGGTGATTTCCGCACCGTTGGAACCAGCTTTGAAGGTAGGTACTAAAAAGCCGCTTTTACGGTTGCCGTTGAGCGGAAAATCAATCCACGGCGTATAAAACAGCGGCACACCACCCACCACTAGCGAAGCATTGCGTGCCATGCCAATATTGCGTTCGTAGTCCGCTTCAATGTTTTTAGCACGGATATACCAACTCTCATCGCCCGAGTTGCAGGTGTTGAAGCGGCCGTTTTCCAAGCGGTAGCGGTTTTCGCCATCTATGCGCAGAGTTCGGCTGGTGCCCTGCAGGCGGCGGCCGCTGCTGCTTTCGACTTCGAAGCGGGCATTGGTGGCCTCGCCCTGGCGGGTGTCCATCTTATAACGCAGGCTCTCGCCGCTCACGCGCCCACTACCCTGCTCCAAGGTGAAGCGGTCGCCAGCCTGCACGGTATCTTGCGGCTGATTGTAGTCAATCCATTGCGCGTTGAGCACCTGGTTGCCGCGCTCCACCACCACATCGCCCTCGGCACGCACGCGCACATCGCTCTGGCCGATAACACGGTCGGCATTCACGCGGGTAACACCTTCGGCCAATGCACCTTCGCCGCTGGTTTTCACCGCCGCAATCATCTGTTTGGGCGCATCCGGCCTGTGGCAGGCTGCCCCGCCCTCTGCCGCCAGCGACAACGGCTCGGCCTGCAGCAGGGCTGGCAGGCTCAAACCGGCCAGCACGGCAGCCGCCATCGGGCTCAATCGGAAAAAGCAAGACAAAGAATCACCCCAATTTTTTTACAGCGGGTTTAAAATGGCGCATATTTTAACCCGAAAAACATCATGGAACGAGAAAAAGAATTGCAAAACTGGCTGCAGAAACGTTATCCGCAGCGGAGTTTCACCCTTTCCTTCGCTGCAGCGGATGCCGATTTCCGCCGCTATTTCCGCGCCGTATTCGAAAACGGCGAGAGCGTGATCTGCATGGACGCACCGCCCGACAAAATGAGCATCGAGCCCTATTTGCGCGTGCGCGAGATTTTTGCCGCCATGCATGTGCCGCAAGTGTTTCACCACGATATCGAACACGGTTTCGCCGCCTTGGAAGACTTCGGCAAAGTGCCCTACCTGGCCGCACTGGAACACGACACCCGCACCGAAGTGCAACGCGCCCTGCTTTTGGATGCGCTCGACACGCTGATCGAACTGCAAAAATCCAGCCGCCCCGGCGTACTGCCCGAATACGACGAAGCCGTGATGCGCTGGGAAATGCAGCTGTTCCCCGATTGGTTTATGGCCAAAGAGCTGGGCAAAAGCCTGAACTTCAAACAGCAACAGCTGTGGCAGCAAACGCTCAACGCCCTCCTGCCCGTGCTTACCGCCCAGCCGCAAGTGTATGTGCATCGCGATTTCATCGTACGCAACCTGATGCTCACCCCGGGCCGCCCCGGCGTGCTGGATTTCCAAGACGCGCTCTACGGCCCGATTACTTACGACCTGGTTTCTCTCCTGCGCGACGCATTTATCGAATGGGAAGAAGAGTTTGTGATCGACCTGGCTGTGCGCTACTGGGAAAAAGCCCGCGCCGCCGGCCTGCCCGTATCCGCCGATTTCGACAGTTTCTACCGCAATTTCGAATGGATGGGCGTGCAGCGGCACTTGAAAGTGGCCGGCATTTTCGCCCGCCTGTGGCACCGCGACGGCAAAGGCAAATACCGCCCCGAAATCCCCCGCTTCCTCAACTACCTGCGCCGCACCGCCCGCCGCTACCGCGAACTCGCCCCACTCTACGCACTCTTGCTCGAGCTGGTGGGCGACGAAGAGCTGCAAACTGGCTACACGTTTTAAACGGCGAACGGTTTTAACTTCGTTGAAGCTTACGCTTTCAGGTAGCCCCAAACCAAGCAGAGGGCTACCTGAAACGGGTAACGGCAAGACGATTTTTCAAGCCGCTATTTTGTTTTTCAGGTAGCCTTTTGTTCTGAGACAGGCTACCTGAAAACTTTTCCAACATAGCAAACACCAAACCATCATGCGACAAACCTACCGCCCCCTCACCTTCTTCTCCCTTTCCCTGCTCATTCCCTGGCTATTGTGGTTCACCGCCGCCTATATTAGCCATCATCAGCCTTCGAAGGCCATGCTATATGTACAAATCGGCTTAGGCATAGCCGGGCTGGTATCGCCAATGTTGCTGGCGTTATGGCTGCTGCGAAGCAACCCGAGCTTACGTGTCGATGCTGCCAACCGGCTGTTGAAGCTGGGCGGTTTTCCCAAACGCTATCTGCTGTGCACTCTTCTGCTCCTGCCATTCACCTTGATATTGGCACAATTCATCTCCCTGCTGTTTGGCCACAGCATGGCGCAATTCCACATCTCCGGCAACCCCTCATTCAGCTCGGCTATGGTCTCGCCGTGGCTCCTCCTCATTTCTGCTGCCATCATTGAAGAACTGGCCTGGCACAGCTATGGCACCGATGCATTATTGAGCCGATTCAGTATGTTCACCGCCTCCATGATCTTTACCGTATATTGGGCGCTGTGGCATCTGCCGCTGGCCTTTATTCAAGGCTACTACCATAGCCAAGTGGTGGCTGAAGGCGCGCTATATACCGCCAATTTTGTGTTCAGCATGATTGTATTCGTGTTGCTTTCCAACTGGCTGTATCTGAAAAGCGGCCGCAGTATCCTGATTGCTGTGTTGTTCCACCTATCTGCCAACCTCGGCAACGAAATTTTTGCCACTCATCCCGATAGCAAAATCATCCAAACTGGTTTGCTGCTTATATTGATCCTCTGGATTATTACCAAAGACAAAGCCTTATTTTTCAGCAAACCTTAAACTTAAACCATGCCCAACAGCCAAAATAATTTTCAGGTAGCCTGCTGTATGAGAGGCTACCTGAAAGTAAGATTTCCACAAAAAGGCGAATTTCTGCAAAACTAAGATTTTTATTCCCGATATGGCATCGGCCTGTATTGCTGTACCAACTTGATAAATTAGCCAACCCGCTTGCAATGGGCAATCAGATGCTTTGCAGCAAGGCTGCCATGTCTTCACGGCTGAAGCCAGCTTCCACTGCAGCTTGGCCGAGCTGTTTGAGAATAACAAGACGGATTTGGCCGGCTTGATTTTTTTTGTCATGCTGCATGTGGGCAAGCCAGGTATCAATCGCAAACTCCGGCGGTGCAACGGGCAATTGTGCGGCTTGCAGCAGGCGGATGATGCGTTCGGTGTCGGCGGTTTTCAGGTAGCCTTTATGCTCGGAAAGTCGCGCAGCAAGCACCATGCCGGCAGCCACAGCTTCGCCATGCAACCAGTTGCCATAGCCCATTTGGGTTTCGATGGCATGGCCAAAGGTGTGGCCGAGGTTGAGCAGGGCTCGGATGCCCTGTTCTTTTTCGTCCTGCTCAACGATGTGCGCTTTCATTTGGCAGCAGTGGCGGATGGTATCAGCGAGAGCGGTTTGCTCTTGCTGCATAATGCTGGGCATGGTTTGTTCGAGTCGGGCGAGAAAATCAATGTCTCTGAGCAGGGCGTATTTGATGACTTCGGCCAAGCCACCGGAAAATTCGCGCGGAGGAAGGGTTTGTAGGGTGGCAATATCGGCAATGACGGCTTGGGGCTGGTAAAACGCGCCGATCATGTTTTTGCCGAGGGAATGGTTGATACCGGTTTTCCCACCCACGGATGAATCGACTTGGCTGAGCAGGGTGGTGGGAATTTGAATGAAGGGGATGCCGCGCTGGTAGGTAGCGGCAGCAAAACCGGCAAGGTCGCCGATTACGCCGCCGCCGAGAGCGAGGATGGTGGTACGGCGGTCGGCATGGTGCTGCAAC
This sequence comes from Eikenella exigua, assembly GCF_008805035.1. Classification (NCBI taxonomy): domain Bacteria; kingdom Pseudomonadati; phylum Pseudomonadota; class Betaproteobacteria; order Neisseriales; family Neisseriaceae; genus Eikenella; species Eikenella exigua. Next base: position 1,148,878 of record NZ_CP038018.1, read on the forward strand.
AATCCAGTGTAGATTTGCTGGAGAGATTCGTTATTTTTGTATTGTTCGCCGTCGGGCAGGATGATGCTACAGGTGCTAATGCCGAGTTGTCGGCAGGCGGCTTCAACAGGAGCAAGGTAGAGCGGGGCAACGGTCTGGTTGCTGATGATGGCGGCTTTGCTGCTAATGTGTGGGCGGATGTGTTCGGCCAGATTATCAAGCAGGCGAAAGCCGATGTGGATGGGGTAGCTGTGGCCGGGGGTATGGACGTGCAGAGTTTGCATCATCGGTTTTCTTGGCTATGTTGTTGAATCAGCTGCAACAGTTGCTTGGTGATTCGCGGGCAGGAGTGTTGCGGCGGAATATTGAAAATGAGGTGGGCGGTTTCGCGGTAGAGCGGGTCGCGCTGTTGGTAGGATGTTTGCAGCTTGTCGAGTGGGTCGGCTACCTGCAACAGGGGGCGGTTTTTGTCGTATTGGATGCGCCGGTATAGAATTTCTGGGGTAGCGTGCAAATAGATCACTGTGCCGCGCGTATGCAGACAACGGCGATTGTCGGGAGACAAGACAGCTCCACCACCTGTGGCAAGGATGATGGGATGGCGGCGGGTAAGTTCGTTAATAATGGCAGCTTCGCGCTTACGAAAACCACTATCCCCTTCCAGCTCGAAAATAGTGGGGATAGAAACGCCAGTGCGTTGGCAAATCAGTTGGTCGCTATCGATAAAATCGCGTTGCAGCAACGCTGCCAACTGCTTCCCATGCGTGGTCTTACCCGCACCCATCAATCCGATGAAAAAAATATTGCCTGCCATGGATACCATGGCAGGCATTATATACCGAATCAATCGGTGAAGTGTGGCTTAGTAGCGCAGAACGTTACCTTCACTGCCCATGATTCTCGGGGTGATGAAGATCAGTAATTCGTTTTTCTCATTGTTGCGCTTAGTACCACGGAACAAGGGGCCAACGAGCGGAATATCACCCAACAACGGTACTTTATACTGAGTATTGGAGTTGTCTTCCTCATAGATACCACCCAAGATAATAGTGCCACCATCTTCTACCATGGCACGGGTAGTCAGCTCTTTGGTGCTGATACACGGAGTGCCTAATACGCTACAACCCTGATCCACAGAGTCTTTATTCAGCTTGATATCCATAATCACATTGCCATCAGGCGTGATTTGCGGAGTAACGGTCAAGCCCAATACAGCTTCTTTGAAGCTGGTACTGGTAGCACCACTGGAAGAAGCTTCTTGGTAAGGAATTTCCAGACCAGCTTTAATGGTTGCTTCTTTACGGTCTTGAGTCAGCACGCGCGGACTAGAAATAATCTTGCCACGGTTTTGCTCCTGCATGGCAGTCAACTCCAAACCAAGTGCACCGGAAGACAAGGCACGAACAATGGTCAGCGAAGAAGTCGCAGATGCTGCCGGCAGATTCACGTTCGGAGCAAGGTTAAAGATGTTACCGGTGGTGCTGGAGCCCCCACCCAAACCACTACCTACTCGGGTTGAGCCGAATTTACGATCATAACCAAATTTCACACCCAATGCACGGGAGAAGCCATCTTTAGCTTCAACAATACGAGCCTCAATCATCACTTGACGGGCAGGAACATCCAACTGTTCAATTAATCGCTCAAACTCTTTAATAACGTTTTGATTATCCTTAATAATCAAAGTATTAGTAGCCGGATCAATAACAGCAGAACCACGACTGCTCAATAAAGAGTTACTGTTATTACTGTTATTGGATCCACCATTCTCATTAATATTCAAAATTTTGCGGAATTCATTAACATCTTTATACTTCAACTGAAATGTACGAGACACCAGCGGACCAAGCTCTTCGATACGTTTAGCACCTTCCAAAGCTTTAAGATCAATTTCTCGAAATTCATCAGCAGGAGCAACACGGATAATATTACCGTTACGACGTGACTCTAGCCCGCGTGATTGCATTACCAAGTCCAAAGCCTGATCCCAAGGCACATCTTTTAATGACAAGGTCATCTTGCCAGAAACACTGTCACTAGCCACAATGTTCATATTGGATTCTTTAGCTAAAATTTGCAGAATGGTACGCACATCTACGTCTTGGAAATCTAAAGAAACACGTTTTCCGGTAAAGTTACGGTTGCGATTACGGTTGATACCACCTTCGGCCACTACAGATTTGGGAGAAACGGTAATAGTATACCGACCAGCAGACTGGCTGGTTTTATGCTCCCAGCCGCCTTGATTTTTAATGGTAATCTCAGTATCGTTACCTAAACGGCGCAAACTGATAGTCCGAACCGGTGTGCTGAAATCGGTCACATCCAAATTGCGCTGAGCAGCAATCGGCAATTGGTTATTTTTCAGTAAAATAACCAGGTTATTTGAACGTTGTTTGATTTCAGGAGTGCCACGATAGCCGGCGGTATTAATTTCAATCACACCTGAATTATTTGCACCTTTGTGAAAATCAACTGCTACGTTTGCAGTATTGCTGCCAAGAGCAGTTTGTCCTGCGGCAGGCTTACTCTCAGTTACACCCAGAGACTCTTGCTGAATCTGGTTGTTGGGTGCAGTAGTTCTGGCAGCTGCAGAAGATGCTTGACCAGACTCGTTCAGATAAATCCAAACTTCGTTACCTTTGATTTCAGCATTGTATTGCCCTGGTCTGTTTAAGTTGAGCAAAACACGGGTCTTATTGCCGTCTTGAGCAACTGCGATTTGGCTGAGCAAGGAGTCATTATATTGAAGTACCGGTTGGCTAAGATTAGCACCGGTATTTTGGAAATCCAAAGCAATACGAGCAGGCGTAGTAGTAATGAAACCGCTAGGCTTCAACACATCCCGATCGAAATGGATTTTGATAACTTTTTGATTATTTGGCAAAGCAGAGACATTAATATCTGTAATATTACCAGCTAGTACGCCTTGCATGGCCAAGCCCATACCTAAAGCAGTTAGATATTGCAGTTTTTTGATTTTCATAGCGTAAATCCCTTGATAAGTTTAATTAGGTTTTGATTGATTAGAAGCATCTGGAGTTGTGTTCAGTTCCAACTCCGCTGTTCGACGTTGCCATGCACCATAGCTGTCTTCAGTTACCTCCGATAAAATCAGCTTATCCGGCGTAATAGCTGTAATTTGTCCGTAGTTTTGACCGAGATAATTGCCAACATGTACGGTATAGGTATGCCCACCGGCTTCAACAAAAGCAGAAACCTGCCCACCCCGCTTAATAGAGCCCACATAACGCAAGCTTTCCAAACTAAAGTTCTCCAAAATCTCTTTTGGCCTATCGGGGTTCGGAGCATTAATACCTGATTGCTGATTCACACGAAGCCGCTTTGAATCAAATATATTCAAACCATTAATAACAGGATCTATATACTCAGGCGACTTTGAAATAGTTGGTACCTGAGGTTGACGAACTTTATTTTTTGCTTCCGCCCGGGCGTTATCCATCCACTGCTGCAAATCACCCTCTGCCAAAGAACAGGCCGTCAGCAAAAAAATAATAGCTAAGAACCTTAGTATATTTTTCTTCATTATAAAATCCTTTATAAAGAACCATTCTTATCATTCAGCTTGTGATGCAGCTGATGCAGCAGCCACCTCACTCTGCGCCAACGCCTTATAGGTATTAGCATTAGCAGTCAAAGTGAGTACGCCATTACTATCTTTTGCATCTGCAGGAGCAAGATTGATCTTATCCAAAGTTACGATACGGGACAGACGACCCACATCACGTATAAATTGTGCAATTTGATCATAATTTCCCGAAATGGAAATCTCATAAGGCAATTGTTGTACGTTATCAAGATCCACTGGGGGCAGAGGCTTCACACTATTCATCCGCATACTGTTTTTGGCCCCAGCTTGATGCAGCTCCTGAATCAGGTTCGGAATTTCTGCATCAGTTGGCAGCTGCTTCAGCAACACATTAAATGCAGTTCGGATTTTTTCCAATTCATCTTTCAAAACCGGCAGATTAGCCGCTTGATCAGCTTTACTCTGATAGTCCTGCTTCAACTGCTCTTCTTTCTGCTGCAAGGTTTCAAACTCTTCCCACTGCTCTTTAAACAAAACAAAGTAGCCTGCAACTAAAAGAAGAATAACAATAACAATACCAGCCCCAAGCTGAACCAGCTTGTTCTGTTTATATAGGGTGTTAAGGTCAATTTTTTGTGCCATGATTTCATCCTTCCATTAATTCGCAGGGGAGGAAGTGGCTGTAGCAGATGACGCAGGCGCTACAGGCGTATTAGGTATTGATGCAGAAACGTCGCTGGCAACAGAAGCAGCCTCTGACGACATCACAACAGGAGCAACATTCGCATAGTCGCCATTCATCGGTGCAGAAGCAGAAACTGCTACGGTCAATTCAAATTCTTGCACTGATTCTACTTTATTGATGCGATCTAATGAGGGCTGACCAAATACATTGGTACTCGGGATCACACGCATGAGATCGGCAATTTTGCTATCGCTGGTAGCTTTGCCTGACAGGGTATAAGTACTGACATCTTTTGCCTTAATCCCTGTAAGGTAAATACCTTCAGGTGCAACAGTATTCAGAGAATCAATCATCCTAGCCGCTTCAAAACGTTTATTTTCCAGTTCTTCTACTTTGGCTTTCCGAGCCAAGAAGTCACGTTTCTCAGCTTCCAAGGTTTCTACTTCCTTGATTTGAATATCTAGTTGCTCGATACCAGCAGTTAACTGCCGATTGCGGGACTCTTGGTTCAAAATCAAGCCGCTAAGCGATACATAAGTAAACACCAACAAACCAACTCCTATCAAACCGGAAAATACCATCAGCCTGGTAAACTGAGCTTTTTTCTGCTTATCCTGCTCCTCACGATAAGGGAGCATATTCAGTTGAATCAATGGAATCATTTTACAATCCTCTTACAGCCAATCCAAATGCAACAGTTAGTTGCCCGGATTCCAAATTAAATTTCGAAGTTTCGGTTTGTTTGCTGCCTCGTGTGCTAGCAATAGGCTCCACTTGTTGAGTAGAGATATTTGTTTGAGCGTACACGCTTTTTGCAAGACCGAAAGGCTGCATAAACGGACATCCAGAAATCAAGATGTGCTTAATGCTATCTTGGTAATCACTGCTAACCGTGGTGTAATAGAATTGCAGAACCCTTTGGATTTCCTGAGTAAGCTGACTATTAAAGTGATCAGCTACTGCGCCTTGGAAATCTGCGGGCTTATTGCTTTTGAAACGCATACTCCACGCATCATCCTCGCTCAATTTATATTGGCGCTGGATATTGTGGGTCAGCTGCTTGTTGCCAAAATTGGTTTCTTGTTTATAAACAAGATTGCCATTTTGGAGGATCAAAGCTTTGGTCTGATCTTCATCTACATGGAAGATAGCCAGTTTTTGATGTTCCAAATCGGGAGCGAATTGATCGATCCAAACAGAGAAAGCATTTACAACAGCGAAAGTATCCACATCCATTTGTGTCAATGGAATATCAGCATCCGAGAACAAGTCTGTGCGCAAATCCACATCGTCGCGCTTGGCGGCGGCCATCACGATTTCCTGCACATTACCGTTTTGCAATTCAGCAGTAACTTGGAAATCATAGCTCAGATTATCGGAGCCGATGGTTTGGCTGGCTTCCAGTTCAACGAACTCATCTATCGGCAAATCAGAACTACGAACATCATAAGTAATCGTTTGTATGTTGGTTAGAGCTTGCGGCAAGGCTGCTGTTACATTCTTGCAACCACTACCGAGCTGTTGGTAAGCTTGTTGTAAATATGACACGAGTTGGTCATGATCTTCGATGTTGCCGTTTATAATAACGCCTTTAGGTAGGGGCTGGATGGTGTAATTTTCCAACCGAAGATTACCCGGAACGCTGCCAACAAGATGTACCATATTAATGGCGGTTGGCGTAATATCCACGCCCAAGCAGCCTTTACTGCCAAAAGATATTTTAGTCTTTTGTTTTGATTTTCTTGGTTTTTTTAATATTCGCATCTTTAAGTCTCCCTTTGAAAGACCAATTGAACGGTCACAGGCAAATTTATATCAGGTTTTGCGTTTTCTTGCATAAATTAAGGTATAGTTTACTTTAATCAAAGTACTTATTGATAGAAAAATTTGTAACTATGTTTAGAAAAATATTTAAAACTGTCTTTGGATTATTATTGGGGCTAGCCTTGTTCGGTATCGGATTGCTGGCTATTGCAGTTTTAGCAACCTACCCGAAACTACCCAGCTTAGAGATAGTAACAAATTATCAACCCAGGATGCCGCTAACTATTTATTCATCAGATGGCAAGCTCATCGGCATGTATGGCGAAGAGCGCCGTGCGTTTACTAAAATCGACGAATTCCCACCGATATTGATCAATGCCGTTATCGCTGCAGAAGATAAACGCTTCTATCAACACTGGGGGGTAGACGTTACTGGCGTGGCGCGTGCTCTGATTGGCAACTTCCGTGCCGGCGGTGTGCAATCTGGTGCCAGTACTATTACCCAGCAGGTAGCCCGCAACTTTTACCTCACCAACGAGCGCAGCTACCGCCGTAAGTTCAATGAGGCATTATTGGCCTACAAAATCGAGCAATCGCTAAGCAAACAACAGATTTTGGAGCTGTATTTCAACCAAATCTACTTGGGTCAGCGTGCCTACGGCTTTGCTGCCGCTTCGCAGATTTACTTCAATAAGCCAGTTAAAGAACTGACTTTGGCCGAAGCCACCATCCTGGCCGGCCTGCCTAAAGCACCTTCTTCTTTCAACCCGATCGTGAACCCCGAACGTGCCCGTTTGCGCCAGCGTTATATTCTCAACAATATGGTTGAAGAAAAGATGATTACGCCCGCGGAACGTGACCAAGCGCTGGCTGAAGAATTGCATTACCGACGCCAACAGGTAGAGATTGACCAAAACTCTCTATATGTAGCTGAAATGGTTCGCCAAGAAATGTACGATCGATACGGCGAAGATGCCTATACTCAAGGCTTCCGTGTGTACACCACCGTTAGCTCAGAAAGCCAAAGAGTGGCCACCCTAGCCCTGCGCCGTGCCCTGAAAGGCTTCGGGCTGGGTGCTTATCGTGGTGCAGAAGCATTTATCGATTTAAAAACGATAGAAGCCGACGCCTTGGATGAAAACCTAGATCAATATCTGGATACAGTTTACACTGTAGCTGGTCTACAACCGGCTGTGGTGTTGCAAGCCAACCGCTCTTCGATAGAGGCCTACACACAAGGCGGCAACCGCATCAAAATCAGCGGCAATGCACTCAACTATGTAGCGCGTACTATCAACAACGGTAAAGACAATGCCATCCGCCCCGGTGCGGTTATCCGCGTGCGCAAACTCGATCGCGGCTGGCAAATCAGCCAAATGCCCGAGCTGCAAGGCGCATTTGTGGCATTAGACAGCAAAACTGGCGCCATCCGCGCCTTGGTGGGCGGTTTCGACTTCCATAGTAAGAGCTTCAACCGTGCCACTCAGGCCGAGCGCCAGCCCGGATCTACCTTCAAGCCCTTTGTGTACTCCGCTGCTTTGGCCAAAGGGATGACTGCCGCCACCACCATCAATGATGCCCCGATCGAATTGCCCGGCATGGGTAGCGGCGGCCGTCCGTGGCGTCCGAAAAACTCTGATGGCCGCTACTCTGGCTTCATCACCCTACGCCAGGCGCTTACTGCGTCTAAAAATATGGTTTCTATCCGCATCGTGATGGCACTCGGTGTGCACGAAGTGCATCAATACGTACAGCGTTTCGGCTTCAATGCCCGCCAGGTTCCCGATTCGCTGTCTATGGCCTTGGGTAGTGGCGTGGCTACCCCGCTGCAAATGGCGCAGGCCTATGCCGTATTTGCCAACGGCGGCTATAAAGTATCGCCCTATGTGATTGACCGTATTGAAAATAACCAAGGCCGTCTGCATGCCCAGATGAAACCTTTGGTGGCCGGCGAAAGCGCGCCGCAGGTTATTGATCCGCGCAACGCCTACATCATGTATACCATCATGCAAGACGTGGTGCGCCGAGGTACCGGTGCCCGCGCCAACGCACTGGGCCGACGTGATATTGCCGGTAAAACCGGTACCACCAACGAAAACAAAGATGCCTGGTTTGCCGGTTTCAATCCCGACTTGGTGGGCGTGGTGTATATCGGTTTCGACAAACCGCGCAGCATGGGCCGCGCCGGCTTTGGCGGCACGATCGCCCTGCCCGTATGGGTGGAATACATGCGCTACGCACTCAAAGGAGTACCGCAAACAGGCATGCCGATGCCCGCGAAGATTGTCCGCAATGGCGGCGAATACTTCCTGCAAGAGCAGCAGAGCACCAGCCCGCGCCTGGCTATCGACAACCGTGGCGCCACTCCTGATGCCGAAGATATCCAAGCCGCAGGCGGCGATCCGGTGATCCCGGAAGAAACCGCGGTAGAGCCGGTACAGCCGCAAAACGGCGGTGGTGGCGCAGTACCCTCGCAAGAGATTGACGCTCTGTTCTAAACCAAACGCTCTGCCTGATTGAAAAGGCTACCTGAAACCCTATCCGGTATTTTCAGGTAGCCTTTTTCTCTAATCGAAATATATGCGGCATCACCAAGCCAATCACAGTTGCCGCGTGGGCATCAAGTGACTTGTTCTGCGCCACAGGCTACCTGAAAACATAAGGCTTCAACCAAGTTCTAACGAGCTTTGCCCGTTCCCGCAAAGCCAACAATTTATTTTCAGGTAGCCTCTGACTCAACAGAATGATCTGCCTGCCAGATACCATCCAAGCAACAACATAACAACAAAACTGCATTTTAAAAACTAAACGCCATTAAATAAGCAATAATGTGAGAATATGCCAAAACCCAGGCGCACAAAAATCGCAAACCATATAGTCAAGCCAAGTCCCTGCCCTGTATAATTCCGCCTCCGGCCGCTACAGATTTGGGCGGCCGTTTCATTTTCCTGCCCCAGGGTGTGGCAGAAGCAATGATTTGTTCCTACAGGGCGGTGAGCCACAGACAGCAAGGCAAGCCAACGCAGTAGGAAGCAATGCAGTGCTTTAACCATACCGAAAACCACTCCATACCCACATCACCATGAATCAAAAACCCTCCGTACTCGGCGGCGCCATGATTATCGCCGGCACTGTAATCGGCGCCGGTATGCTCGCCAACCCCACCGCCACTGCCGGCATCTGGTTTGTCGGCTCGCTCATCGTGCTGCTCTACACCTGGTTTTCCATGCTCTCCAGTGGCCTGATGATTCTCGAAGCCACCACCCACTACCCGCCCGGCGCCAACTTCGACACCATCGTTAAAGACCTGCTCGGCCGCGGCTGGAGCATCATCACCGGCCTTTCCGTGGCCTTCGTGCTCTACCTGCTTACCTACGCCTACATCTTCACCGGCGGCAACCTCACTGCCCAAGCCCTCCAAGCGCCGCTATGGGTAGGGCAGATTGTGTTTGCCCTCATCTTCGCCGGTTGCGTATGGTGGTCCACCTTTTGGGTAGACCGCGGCACCACCATCCTCATCGGCGGCATGATTATGACCTTCCTCTGGGCCAACGGCGGCCTGCTCCTTTCCGCCCAGCCCGCCATATTATTCGATACTGCCGGCAGCGAAAACGGCAGCTACTGGATCTATCTCGGCACCGCCCTGCCCGTCTGCCTCGCCTCCTTCGGCTTCCACGGCAACGTGTCCGGCCTGTTCGACTACTTCCGGGGCGACGCCAAAAAAGTGGCCCGCTCGCTCTGGCTCGGTACCTTGGTGGCGCTGGTAATCTACGCCCTCTGGCAGTTCGCCGTGCAAGGCAACCTGCCGCGCAGCCAGTTCGGCCCCGTGATTGCCGCGCAAGACAACGTGGCCGCCCTGCTCGCCGCCCTCGCCCAAGTGGCTGGCAGCGGGCTGGTGCGCGTGCTCTCCCTGTTTTCCTACATGGCCATCGCCTCCTCCTTCCTCGGCGTAACCCTCGGCCTGCTCGACTACCTCACCGACCTGTTCGGCTTCGGCACCAGCCGCGCCGGCCGCAGCAAAGCCGCCGCCCTCACCTTCCTGCCTCCGCTCGTTGCCTGCCTGCTGTTCCCCACCGGCTTCGTGCTCGCCATCAGCTACGTCGGCTTTGCCGCCACCGTGTGGACGGCATTCGTGCCCGCCCTGCTGCTCTACGCCTGCCGCAAAAAATTCGGCGAAGGCAAAGGCTACCGCGTGTACGGCGGGAAATGGCTGATGGCTTGGGTGTTCTTCTTCGGGCTGGCCAACGTAGCCGCCCAAATCCTCAGCCGTGCCAATATCCTGCCCGTATTTAATGGCTGATCCCCGCCAAAAATTTCAGGTAGCCTTCGGATAGCGGCTACCTGAAAAATGATGGGGAACAGGCTTTCCTCCATCTACAACAAAACGAAAGGCTACCTGAAAATTTTCAGGTAGCCTTTTGCTCTTGGTGCTACTCAACTTTCATGTACTGCCGCCCCGTCCGATGCCGGCAGCAACTTACGCACCAGCAGCGTCAGCGCAAACGTGGCCGCAATCACCGGCAGCGTGGTGCCCAGCGGCGGCTGCCATTGCAGCATCAGGCGGTAGAACACAAAACCCGCCAGCCACAATGCTAGGCTCACCCAATCCACTTCCCCCGAAGCCGGCTTGCGTTTCAGCACAAAATAATCCGCAATCTGCACCGCAATCATCGGTGCAAACACCGAGCCGATAAAATACAAAAACCCTTCAAAGCGGCTCACATCAAACACCAGCGCCAGCAGCGTGCCCAGCAACGTAACCGCCGCTGCCACCGCCACTTCACCAAAACGGCTGCTGATGCTGTGGAAGCTCACCCCGGCCGAATACGCATCCAAAAACGTCGTGCTCACCGTAGACAACACCACCACCAAAATCCCGGCCGCGCCCAGCCCGGCATATTGCAGCATCGGCGCGATTTCGCTCTGGCCGGCAAACAGCGCCGCGGCCAACCCGATGGCATACATCCACGAGCTGGTGCAGAAATAAGCCAACGTAGCCGAAAGCGTGGCCACCCGCGTCTTGGCTGCACGGCGTGTGTAGTCCGACACCAGCGGCAGCCACGACAGCGGCATCACCGCCGCCAGCTCCACCGCCAGCCCGAAACTCATCGCTTCCGCATCTGCCTGCCCGGCTGCCGCCGGCTCACCGGAGGCTACCTGAACACTCAGCCACAGCGTCAACGCAAACAGCGTGCCCATCGACACAAAATTGATTTTGCTGAAATTCCGCATCCCAATACGCAGCCACAGCAAAATCAGCGCACCGATAATTACGCTCCAGCCTATCTGCGCGCCGCTCCAGCCCGCCGTGAGCGCCACCGCAGCCTGCGCCCCGGTAAAAATCATAATCGCTGTCCAGCCCACCAGCTGCACCACGTTGGCCGCCGAAAACAGCAGCGAGCCGCGACGGCCGAAGGAAAGCTGTACCGTTTCCATCGCACTGCGACCCGTTTGCGCCCCAATCAGCCCGGCCAGATAAAACAGCACCCCGCCGATCACATGGCCAATAGCCACTGCCAAAAGGCCCATGCGCCAACCCAACGGCGCAAACAGCATGCCGGTGAGAATTTCCGCCACCGACACCGCCGCCCCAAACCAAATCACCGCCGAAGCGGTAACCGAAAGTTTATCTGCCTGCTGTTCCATCAAACTGTTTCCTCTATATTGTGAAAAACTACTCCACCGAGCCGCGTATCAAATGCGCACAAAAAAACCCGGCACACCAAGCCGGGGGAGCAGAGCAAAGCAGAGAAGAAACCATCCGTTCCGGATGGGGCAAAGCAACCCGAACAGCACACGCCGCCCGCATCCTCTGCCTGATAGTTCCCTACGCCGGTGCTAACCGGATCAGGTACAACGGGTATCCTCTCAGCCGCCCAAAGCAGCACCCCGACTAATTGGGCGCGATTATACCCCGCCGCCCTGTTTTTTCAAGCTGCCGCAGCAAAGGTAGCCGACACACCAAATGGTTAAATGATTCCACCGGCAAAATGTTTCCACACCCAGTCGTTTCGGTTCCACACACCTACAAATCCGAATGGGAAGCATGATAACGAAATGGAGTAATTGGAGCAGATTGCTATTTAGCTTCAGAACTGTCGAGAAGCAGCCCATATGTTTTCAGGTAGCCCCTTTCCCCCACAGGCTACCTGAAAAACTTCAGCCAACTCTTACCACATCACCGTAGTTTAGCTTTGCCATACAGACAGTTCCCTGCCCGACAAGCATACAGCAGCATTCAGCTTAAAGGCTACCTGAAAGCGGATATAGTGAGCTTTCAGGTAGCCTTTTCATACTCCTAACGACGGCCGCAAGGATGCTGGCGCGCCCTGCCCGGCCGCGTATCGCACAGCGACATGCCGCGCAGTCGGCGTGCCGCATCGGTCAGATCCGCCCGGCTCGGCAAGTGACGGAAGGCGTATTGCGCCACATAAAGCGCACGTTCGCCCCGCATCGCTTTTATCCAAGTATATTCCGGCCTGCCGCTTTGCGGGTTGCGCTCGCAAGTCATTTGCCAAAAAGCGAAGGGATAGCCGTTTTCCTGCCCCTCGCTCAGATTGATTGTATTGCCGCCCGGGCAGGCGCGCCGCCAACCGTCCGACACCGCACGGCGAAAATCACTTACCGAGCGGGCGGAGCCGGCGAAGGTTTGCAGGGTAACCATCCGCTCCCAGTTCTGTACTGTCTGCCCTCGTGGCACCAGCTCCACAATCGTCTGTCCGCCCTGGGAAGCCCGATAACCGATTTCAAAACCTGCCGGCGGTGCGCTGAAATAAACGATTTCTTCGCCGCGCGGGGCAGGCTTGGCCAGAGCCACCGCGGGCAACAGCATCAATATGGCCGGCCATAATTTTAGTTTCATGTTTTCATCCTTTTATTGGAGTGGGGATAGTTCCAACCAGATGGCTGCGGGCAGCGCACTGCTGCAAAGATTTGCCCACCCGTTGCCAAAAAGGCTACCTGAAACCTTATTCCCGTTTTCAGGTAGCATTTCTTCATGCCATCAACCGTGAAACTCTTCCACCCAGCCGCCTTCAAAGAAGCCCTGCAAAATCGCCTGTGCGGCCACTTGGTCGAGCACGGGCTTTTGTTTGCGGCCACGTAGGCCGGTTTGATTGAGGAGCTCGGTGGCATAGAGCGAGGTGAGCCGCTCGTCTGCCCAATACACGGGCAGGCCGAAGCGGCCGTTGAGGCGGTGGCCGAACTTGCGAGCCAAACGGGTCATTTCGTGTTCGCCGCCGTCGGTGGAAAGCGGCAGCCCCACCACGAATTGCACCGGCCGCCATTCGGCCACCAGGGCGGCAATGGCGGCGAATTTTTTGTCGTTGCCCTCGCCGCTGATGGTGGCCAGCGGGTGGGCAATGCCCACTTCGGCGTCGCCCTGCGCCACGCCGATGCGGGTTTCGCCGAAATCGAAGGCCAGCGTGGTGCCGTGTGGGATATTAAGCATGGCCGCCGGTTCGGATGAGTTGTTCGGGTGCAATATTAAGCAGCGACATGGCAGCGTGGTAGCGCTGCTCGTGCGGCATGCCGAATATGATGTGTTCGCTGGCCGGCACGGTGAGCCAGCTGTTTTCTGCCAGCTCGCGCTCGAGCTGGCCGGCACTCCAGCCGGTGTAGCCCATAAACAGCATGGCCTGCTTCACGCTTTGTTCGTCGTGCAGATGGGGAAGGATGTCGCCGGAGGAGGTGAGCGCAAGGTTGTCGCCCACGATGATGCTGCTCATCCAGTTGCCCGCCGGGCTGTGCAGCACAAACCCGCGATCTACCTGCACCGGGCCGCCCAAGAAGATATAGTCGTCAAACAAATGCTGCGGCTCGGCGTGCTGCTGGGCAGACAGAATCTGCCGCAGCGGCAGCGGCGAGGGCTTGTTGATAATCACGCCCATGCAGCCTTCGGCGGAATAGGAGCAAACATACACCACGCTTTCGGCAAAGAAATTATCCTGCATATCGGGCATGGCGATGAGGAAATGGTTGGTTAAATCCATAATCGGTTTCGGCGTGTGTGGAAATGATTTGATTATATAGCGGTTATGCCCGATTTAATACCGTGCTGTTTTATCTAGGCTGGCAATTTTCAGGTAGCCTTCCATACGCTTGAGGCTACCTGAAAAATAAATAGCGTGCTGCCTGACCAGTATTCGGTACGGCAATTGTTTACTGACAATCTAGACAAACCATCTACCACAGTGCTGCCATCGCTCATACCGACCACATACAGCATATAGAAAAGGCTACCTGAAATTTTCAGGTAGCCTTTCCTTAATCGGCAGATACCGCCTGCATTAGTTATACGGGTTATGCACGCTGCGTACCAAATCTTGCAGGAATTCGCGCACTTGTTTTTCGCTGCAGCCCATCAGCAGGGCGTCTTCGAAGGTGTCTTGTGCGAGCTGGTAGAGCTCTTGCATGTTTTCCTGCATCACTTTCACTTTTTCGGTGCACGATACGATGCTGCCGTCGTCGCTGTGCCATTTGGGCATGATGGGCATATTCATGATGCAGGCCTTTAGCGGGTGAAGCGGGTGGAGCGGTCTACCCGGCGGGCGGTGATGTAGCGGTTTTTCCAGTAAGTACCGTTCATGCTGGTGATTTCGATGTCGCGGCCAGTGCGCGGGGCGTGGATGAAGCGGTCGTTGCCAATATACATACCTACGTGGGAAACGCGGCCGCCGGCACCGAAGAACACCATGTCGCCGGGCTTGAGGTTGGCACGGTCTACCCGTTGGCCTACGGTGGCCATTTCGGCGGAAGTGCGCGGCAGGGTAATGCCCATGCTGCGTTTGAAGATGTATTGCATGAAACCACTGCAATCGAGGCCTTGGGTGGGGGAGTTGCCGCCAAAGCGGTAGGAGAGGCCGATGAGGCTCATGGCGTTCATGATGAGGTCGCCAGCTTCGTCTTGGCTGCCGGAGGAGGCGCGGCTGCCGGCAGATGAAGATTGTCGGCTGGGTGCAGGGGCGTTGTTGCTGTGGCCACCACGTCCGGTGCGTTCGCGGATAAGGCGCTCGAGTGCGTCGTTATCCAATCCTTCCGGGGCGGCGTATGCGGTGGGAGCGAGGCCGAAAGCAAGGACGGCCAGGGCGCAGAGGGTTGCTTGTTTTATCCACTTCATCAATCTGAAACTTTCTTGTTTTGCCCATGTTATAGCATAGTGCAGCAAGGCGCGGCAATGTGTTTGGCCGGGCAGTATGCAATAGGGGCAGTTTGTGCGCCACCGGTGGGCGCGTATGTTATGCTGTGTATCTATTTGTGCGGACATTGGTTCCGCAAGGGGGCTGTATGGTTAGATCTGCCATGCCCGCTTTGGGCGATATCAATCGGTTGCGTCAAATCGTGGCCACGCTGGCACGGCACGGTTTGGGCGGTTTTCTCAGCCGGATTAAGCTGAATCGCGCTGCTTGGCTCGGTGGCAAGCCGGAGCAGGAAAATGCGGATATTTCGAGCACGGCACACCGTTTCCGGCTGGCGTTTGAGGAGCTGGGGCCGACCTTTATCAAGCTCGGCCAGATTTTGGCCACCCGGGTTGATATTTTCAACGCCGAATGGATTGAGGAATTCGAGCATCTGCAAAGCAGCGCAAATCCCTTGCCATTCGAGGCGATTTTCTCTTTGCTCACCGAGCAGCTGGGCCGCCCGCCGGAGCAGGTATTCCTGCACATCGATACCGAGCCTTTGGGTAGTGCCTCCATCGCACAGGTACACCGCGCGGTGTTGCTCGACGGCAGCGAGGTGGCGGTAAAGGTGCGCCGGCCGGATATCGAACCGCTAATCCAGGCGGATCTGCGTATTCTAACCCACCTGGCACAGCTCACCGAATCGGAAATGCCAGAAACCCGCCGCTATCAGCCGGTGCAGATGGTGCAGTATTTTGCCAAAAGTCTGGCTAGGGAAACCGATTTGCTGGCCGAAATGCGCCATTTGCAGCGGTTTGCTGCGCTGTATGCCGACCATCCGGCGGTGCATATTCCCAAGGTATATCCTGAATACAGCAACCGGCAGGCGTTGGTGCAGGAATACGTGGCTGCCGCCCTGCTGAAAGATACCGAAATCGAATTACTTGGCGCAGAAGAGCGGCATATTCTGGCCTGCCGCATCACCGACGTACTGCTCAACATGATACTGGGGCAGGGCCTGTTTCATGCCGACCCGCACCCGGGTAATATCTTTATTTATCCCGACTTACGCATCGGTCTGATCGATTTCGGCATGACAGGCTACCTGAATCCGATGCGCCGGCAGGAAATCAACGCGCTGATTGAAGCCCTTATCCACCGTGATCCGTTTGCCGTGCAATATATTCTGAGCAACTGGGCACAGGGCGATGTTCCCGATGAAGACCTGCTCGGCGCCGACGTGATGGAAATGCTGCTCGACTACGAACACACCGCCGTGCGTGATCTGCGCATCAGCCAGGTAATTAACGATTTAACCCGCATCATGCGCGAGCACGAGCTGGCCTTGCCGGGCGATTTGGTGATGCTGTTCAAAGCCCTACTCACTCTCGAAGGCGTGGTAAAAAGGCTGGACGGCAACTTCCAACTGCTGGAGCACGCCAAACCGATTGTGCAGAAAGTGATCCGCCAGCGCCTTTCGCTACAGCAACTTTGGCGCCGAAGCCGCACGCAAAGCCGTATGCTGGGGCAAATGCTGGGCGAGCTGCCCAAAAACTTGCTGCGCCTCAACCGCAATCTGCAAAGCGGCCGATTAAACGTGAACCTGGATTTGAAACGCCTCGACAGTTTAAACCGACACCTGGAATACAGTGCCAACCGGCTGACCATGGGCATGGTGACGGCGGCGTTGATTATCGGCTCATCCATCCTGCTCAGCAGCAATATCGGCCCGAAGCTGTTTGGCTTGTCGTTTGTTGGCTTCCTCGGCTATCTCTTGGCCTTTGCCAACAGCCTGTGGATTATCTGGTCTATCTGGCGTTCGGGCAAACATTAAAACAAAACTTTTCAAGCAAGTAAAAAAGTGTATGGCAAACGGTGGCAGCAATTAGGAGAAGACCGGCAGCGACCAAACCGTTAATATCATATAGCCGAAGCACTTAAGTTCCTACGGCATTGGCTTGCCTTGCCACATTATCCATACTGTCTGCGGCCCGCTGCCTGGCAGGGGATAACTACTTTGGCTATGGCTGCAATCAAAAGGCTACCTGAAAAACAATTTTTCAGGTAGCCTTCTTGTCGTTCTGGCACTGAACAGCATTAAATCTCAGCACAGCACATGCACTACATGCGTGGCCAAGCCGCCGGTGGAGGTTTCGCGGCATTTCCGGTTCATGTCTTTGCCGGTTTCATACATGGTTTTGATTACCTCATCCAGCGACACCACCGGCTCGGTGGTGCGTTGCTGCGCCATGCGTGAAGCGTTGATGGCTTTGATGGAGGAAATGGCATTACGCTCGATACACGGCACCCGCACTTGGCCACCCACCGGGTCGCAAGTGAGGCCGAGATGGTGTTCCATGGCAATTTCGGCGACCATATACACTTTTCGACATTGCCGCCCTGAATCTCGGTCAGCCCAGCAGCCATGGAGCAGGCCTCACCCGCTTCGCCTTGGCAGCTCACTTCCGCGTCGGAAATGGATGCGTTCATTTTATACAAGCTGCCGATGGCGCTGGCCGTGATTAAATAACGCAGAATGTGTTTTCATCGGCGTAGAAAATGAAGTGGTCGTAGTAGGCCAATACAGTGGGCACGATGCCGCAGGCGCCATTGGCGGGGGCGGTAACCACCCGCCCGCCACGTTTTCTTCGTTTACGGCAAAGACCACCATATTTACCCAATCCACCGCCGCCATCGGGTCTTTATCGTTCAGCTCGTTTTTTTCAAATTGTTTGCGTGAAAGCGGCGCTCGGCGGCGTATCTGCATGAGGCCAGTCAGCACACCTTCGGTATGCAGGCCGCGCTGGATATAGTCACTCATGGTCTGGCACACATAGTCGCATACTTCCTGCTCCGGACGCAGGGCGCATTCATTGCGAAACATCAATTCGGAGAGAGCTTGTATTCGGCACACTAGCGGATGAGATCGTCCGCATTGGTGTATGGGTAGAACACATTTACAGGGGAGGACTGCTTACCGCTATCAGCAAACTGTTTTTCGGTCATCACAAAACTGCCGCCGATGGAGTAAAACACTTCCTGCACAACTAAATCATCGCCGATATAGGTTTCCAGGCGCACGCCGTTTTCGCGTAGCGGAAGGAAGAATGGAACATGAAGTCACGTTCGTAGTCAAACGGGGTGTAGTGGCCGCCAATTTCGGTGAGGGTTTTGCCGTGCAATACTTGCGCGATGAATTTGGGGAGGCGGTGGTATCTAATGTATCCGGCTCGTAGCCCGCCAGGCTGCCGATGATGGAGTGGTCTGTGCCGTGGTTTTTGCCAGTGTAGTGTAAAGAGAGCGAGCCGTACACATTGGCGCTAAACCGAGCAATCTTATCCAGTAGTCCCTGTTTGATAAGCTGTTTGCGAAACAGTATACCAGCACGCATCGGTCCCACGGTATGCAAACTGGACGGGCCGATACCGATTTTGAACATGTCAAAAATACTGATCATTTTTCCACCTCTTTATAATAGTGAACCAACAAGAATCAGAACAAGGTGGCAAGTACAAATAGTACACACGTAACGGCAAAGCAAGCCAATGCCTTACTGATTTAAAGTTAATCCACTATAGTTATCCAACTTTGCGCATCCATCAGCATCTTACCAAATGCGCCATTGGCAGCATTAGGGTGTGCTGCCACACACCGAGCGACGAAGATGGCCTCCCCCCCCTTAATAATGCTGGACAAGTTGCCGCTACCTAGGCAAAATGTATACATTGCCTGTTTGATGCAGCAAGGATGTTGGGGGGGAAACGCGTAACAAAGTGTGAACAATATTTTTGTGATACACGGCCGCATAATTGTAAAAAAACAGTGCAGTATGGCCAGATCTTTGTTTTCAATCAACTTATATTTAGAGGTTAATATGCCACAAACGTTGATTCAAGTATCCGGTATGAAGCACAAAACGGATGAGGATCGCTTGGTTTTGAAGGGCGAAACTGTTGCGGGTGTGAGAATGGTGAATGCTAATCATGACAATGGCCGCGTAGTCATTACACACGGCGAAGGTTTCGACCTTGAAACATTCAAAGCTGCCATCTCGGCAGAAGGTTTTACCGTGGCATAAACGTATCGGTCAAACAACAAACGGCTTCCGCAAAGGAAGCCGTTTTGCTTTTTCAGGTAGCCTTCCTATAGTGAGGCTACCTGAAAAACTATAACTACAGCGATGATGTTTCTTGATTGCATTGGCTTGTGCCACCTCGCAGGAAAAAATTGCTGCAGCGATATTTGCACGCGCTAATCAAACAAATCCTGCTGCCCGGTACGCTGCGGCAACACCTGCGCCTTGGCCGTGCCGGTTTCAAAATGCAGCTGCAACACCTGCCCGCTGTGCAGTCTGCCCGCATCGCGCACCACTTTGCCCGTACGGTCGGTAATCACGCTATAGCCGCGCGACAACGTGTGTTGTGGCGAGAGGGCATCCAAAATGCCCACCTGCTTTTGGCACTGTGCCTGCTTTTGTGCCAAGAGTGCGGCCATGTAGCGGTTGAGTTGTATAGCCTGTGTTTGTAGCTGCCGCACAGCAGTCTGCACTTGTGGCCGGCTGCGGCGACATAGTTCGGCCAAGTAGATCAGCTGCTCCTGTTTGCGGTGCAGGTGGCGCAGCATATTGTCGGCAAGCATTTGGCGGCTGCGCAACAAGCCAGCCTGCTGTTCCTGCCATTTCTGGCGCGGATGGCGCAACTGCGCGGCATGCCAATCGAGCCGTTGCGCCGCGTCTGTGCAGCGCCTTTGTAGCGTGTGGCGCATATGGCTATGCAGGCGGCACATTTTGTCCAGTTGCTCCAAACGGTTCGGGCTGGCCAGCTCAGCAGCGGCGGTGGGCGTGGGTGCGCGCACGTCGGCGGCAAAATCCGTGAGCGTGAAATCGGTTTCGTGCCCCACCCCGCTCACCACCGGAATCGGGCATGCCGCCACCGCGAGCACCGCCGCTTCTTCGTTAAACGCCCACAAATCCTCAATGCTGCCCCCGCCACGGCACACAATCAGCACATCTGCCTGCGCATGTTCCGCCGCCGCCGCAATGGCCGAGGCTACCTGAAACTCGCTGCCCGCGCCCTGCACCGCCGTGGGATACACCACCACGCGCACATCCGGCGCACGCCGCCGCAACGTGGTGACCACATCGCGCAATGCCGCCGCTGCCAAACTGGTGACCACGCCGATACATTGCGGCGCGGTAGGCAACGGCCGTTTGTGTGCCGCATCAAACAAGCCTTCCGCCTGTAGGCGCTGCTTCAGCCTCTCATAAGCCTCAAACAGCTGCCCCAGCCCCTTGCGCCGCACTTCCTGCACATTAATCTGAAACTCCCCGCGCGCTTCATACAGCGTGATTTTGCCCAACACCTCCACTTCCTCGCCCTCGCGCAGCAGCGCGGCCAGCGAACGGGCGGCATGCTTAAACAAAGTGCAGCGCACCTGGGCGCGTTGGTCTTTTAAAACAAAATAATAGTGCCCGCTCGCCGCCTTCATCAAATTCGACACTTCGCCGCCCACCCACAGCCCGGCAAGCTGGTCTTCCAGCAGGTTTTTGGCCAAATGGTTGAGCTCGGAAACAGAAAGCGCGGCGGGGGCGAATAGGTCGGACATGGCAAGACGGCTGGAAAATAAACAAAGGCGGCATTATACAAGGGGAAGGCTACCTGAAAAATCTGGCGGATGAATTTTTAACTTCATTGCTGTCCATATTTTCAGGTAGCCTTTCCCTTCGCAGCAATATGTTAAAATACGCCGTTTTCAATTCGGATTTTCCGCCATGTCCAATATTCCAGACCAAGTGCGCCGCCGCCGCACGTTTGCCATCATCTCCCACCCCGACGCGGGTAAAACCACGCTGACTGAAAAGCTCTTGCTGTTTTCAGGCGCGATTCAGAGCGCGGGCACGGTGAAAGGCAAGAAAACCGGCAAATTCGCCACCTCCGACTGGATGGAAATCGAGAAGCAGCGCGGCATTTCCGTGGCTTCGTCTGTGATGCAGTTCGACTACAAAGACCACACCGTCAACCTCTTGGACACGCCGGGACACCAAGACTTCTCCGAAGACACCTACCGCGTTTTGACCGCCGTGGACAGCGCCTTGATGGTCATCGACGCGGCAAAAGGCGTGGAAGCGCAAACCATCAAACTCTTGAACGTCTGCCGCCTGCGCAATACGCCGATTGTCACGTTCATGAACAAATACGACCGCGAAGTGCGCGATTCTTTGGAATTGTTGGACGAAGTAGAAAATATTTTAAAAATCCGCTGCGCGCCCGTTACTTGGCCGATCGGCATGGGCAAAAACTTCAAAGGCGTGTACCACATCCTGAACGACGAAATCTATCTTTTCGAGGCAGGTGGCGAGCGCCTGCCGCACGAGTTCGACATCATCAAAGGCATCGACAATCCCGAATTGGAACAACGCTTTCCGTTGGAAATCCAGCAGTTGCGCGACGAAATCGAATTGGTGCAGGCTGCTTCCAACGAGTTCAATCTCGACGAATTTCTTTCAGGTAGCCTCACGCCCGTGTTCTTCGGCTCGGCGATTAACAACTTCGGTATTCAGGAAATCCTCAATTCATTGATTGACTGGGCGCCCGCACCGAAACCGCGCGATGCGACCATACGTATGGTCGAGCCGGACGAGCCAAAGTTTTCCGGATTTATCTTTAAAATCCAAGCTAATATGGATCCGAAACACCGCGACCGCATCGCCTTTTTGCGCGTCTGCTCCGGCAAATTCGAGCGCGGCATGAAGATGAAACACCTGCGCATCAACCGCGAAATCGCCGCCTCCAGCGTGGTTACCTTCATGTCGCACGACCGCGAGCTGGTGGAAGAAGCCTACGCGGGCGACATCATCGGCATCCCGAACCACGGCAACATCCAAATCGGCGACAGCTTCTCGGAAGGCGAACAACTGGCGTTCACCGGCATCCCCTTCTTCGCGCCCGAACTGTTCCGCAGCGTCCGCATCAAAAACCCACTGAAAATCAAGCAACTGCAAAAAGGCTTGCAACAGCTTGGCGAAGAAGGTGCAGTACAGGTGTTCAAACCCATGAGCGGCGCGGATTTGATTTTGGGCGCGGTCGGCGTGTTGCAATTTGAGGTCGTTACCTCCCGCCTCGCCAACGAATACGGCGTAGAAGCCGTGTTTGACAGCGCATCCATCTGGTCGGCACGCTGGGTATCGTGTGAAGACAAGAAAAAGCTGGCGGAGTTTGAAAAAGCCAACGCGGGCAATCTGGCGGTAGACGCAGGCGGCAACCTCGCCTACCTCGCGCCCAACCGCGTGAACCTGAACCTGACGCAGGAACGCTGGCCGGATATTGTGTTCCATGAAACCAGGGAACATGCGGCGAAGCTGAGTTGATAAGAGGCTACCTGAAAATGGGTTTCAGGTAGCCTTTGTTGAATGAGTGCGAGCTGGTTTGCGCATCTTGGCCTTGTATTCTTTAACTGTTCTTAGGAGACAATCATGGTTATCAGGTAGACTTAAGTGCTTGTTTGTGAAGAATGTGCAAGGCTACCTGAAAAATCGGGTAGGCATATTTTCAGGTAGCCTGAACACCGAATGGAGAAAGCGAAATGGCTTGGTTCAAAATGAGCGAATGGGAATGGTGGAACAAGCTGGCATTGGTGGTGGCGGTGTTGTTGGGATCACTTCTGCTGCTTACCCGGCCGCTGGTGTGGAAGGCAGATGCTTCGCGGCTGGGCATCATTGTGTTTGTGCCGCTGGCGGTGTGCTGCGTGCGTTGGCTGCTGCGCTGGCCGGCGAGCGGAGGGCAGGGCGGTGCAGGTGCACATAATAAGTTTAAATCTAATATGTCGCGCGTGATGTGGGGCGTGTTGCTGGCTTGCGTGATGACGCGGGTGGCGGTAAACGGCATCGTGCTAGCCACATTGCTGCCGCTGCAGCCAGTTTTAGTACAAGCCCGGTTGTTGGAAATACGGGGAAGCCAGAGTGGATTCAATACGTGGGTGCTGGAGCTGGAGGACGGTACGCAGTTTGATGTGGAATACGGTTTTTTGCGGAGTGCGCCACGGGAGATGATTGGGCAGACGGTGCGGGTGAAAGTGCGGGAGAATCAGCTGGGGTATTATGTGGAGGCTGAATAAGTGTGGGGATGAGAAAAGGCTACCTGAAAACACAGCGCGTGGTTTGAATTTCGTTGACGCAGTGTTTTCAGGTAGCCTTTATATTATGTAAGAGTATTAGGCAGCCAAATGCAGGGCGATGGTTTGCAGCATTTGTGCCAGCACCTTGGGCGGGGCAGCTACGATGTTGCCGCTTTCGAGCCAGCCTTCGTTGCCGCGCATATCGGTTACAATACCGCCCGCTTCCTGCACGATAAGTGCGCCGGCAGCGATGTCCCAGGGTTTGAGGTTGAATTCGAAGAAGCCGTCGAAGCGGCCACAGGCCACGGCGCACAGATCGAGCGAGGCGGCGCCTTCGCGGCGGGCGCCGGCGGTTTTGGCGAGGAAGTCGCGCAGGATGTTTAGGTAGCGCTCCATCATGCTTTGATCCACCACGGGGAAGCCGGTGCCGATCAGGCAGCGGTTGAGCTCGATGCGGTTGGATACGCGGATGCGGCGGTCGTTGAGTAGGGCGCCTTGGCCGCGTGAGGCGAGGTAGAGGTCGTTGCGCTCGGGGGCGTAAACGAGGGCTTCCTGCAATACGCCTTTGTGCAGCAGAGCCATGCTGATGGCGTATTGGGGATGGCCGTGCAGGTAGTTGGTGGTGCCGTCGAGCGGGTCGATAATCCATTCGTATTCGGCTTTTTCGGGGCCGCTACTGCCGCCTTCTTCGGCGGTGATTTTGTGCTGGGGATAGGCTTCCTGCAGGATTTCGCGGACGATTTCCTCGGCAGTGCGGTCTATGTCGGAAACGAAATCGTTGAAGGCCTTGCTGTCGATTTTAACTGCGGGCAGGGTGTTGGCGGCACGTAGCATCATGTCGCCGGCGCGGCGGGCGGCTTTGACAGCGGTGTTGAGGACGGGATTCATATTTCTCCGATTTGGCTGGTGAGGGCAGGCTGCTGCTGGCAGGCTACCTGAAAATGGAAAGGCTGCGCCGGAAACGGCAGCCGATGTTGGGGCGGCATTATACCTTGGGCGGCAGACGGGCAAAAGCGCCCGGGCTTTAAATCGGCAGCGGCGGCCTTATTTGATTGGCATGCGGGAATTTGCCTGCCTTGTTTGATAAAGGAATTTAATGATGACAGCTTTGCTGATTATTCTGGCACTGGTGTTGCTGCTAGCGGGTTTGGCGGGCGCAATACACCCGCTGCTGCCGGGGATGCCGCTGATGTTTGCGGGCACTTGGCTCTTGGCCTACAGCCAGAATTACGAGGTTATCGGCACCACGGCGCTGACGGTGTTGGGGCTGATTATGGCGCTGGCCTGGACGCTGGATTATATGGCGGGGCTGCTGGGGGCGAAGTTTACCGGGGCAAGCAAACAGGCGCTGTGGGGCTCGTTGGCGGGCGGCGTTGTGGGGCTGTTTTTTGCGCTGCCGGGCATGGTGCTGGGCCCGCTGGTTGGCGCGGCAATGGGAGAATTTGCGGCGCAACGCAACTTGTGGGCGGCTGGCAAAGTGGGGCTGGGCACGCTCTTGGGCTTTGTGGCGGGCGTGGTGGCGAAGTTGGGCTGTGCGCTGGTGGTGCTGTTTAGCATTTTCGGGCTGTATGTGTATTATTGGTTGAGTTAAAGTTTCAGGTAGCCTGTTGCCAAGCAGAGGCTACCTGAAAACGGAAAATGGCCGATTAAACGCTTTTAGGTAGCCTCCAGCCTGTTTAGCATTACCCTTTTAACTGGCTCAAGGCTACCTGAAAAAAATTTTGCAATGGAATGAGAAACACATGATTGGTTTGATGATTATCACGCATGAAACGCTGGGCGAGTCGTACACCAAGCTGGCCCGGCATTTTTTCAAGCAGATGCCGGCGCATTTGGCAATTGTGGGAGTGAACCCGGATGAAGATGTGGACGTGGCCGCCGCTCGAGCCCAAGCGGAAGCGGAGCGTTTGGCGTTTGCCGACGGTATTTTGCTTTTAGCCGACGTGTTTGGCGCTACGCCGTGCAATATCGGCCGCCGGCTGCTACCACACCACCGCATGGTGATGCTCACCGGGCTGAATGCGCCGATGATGGTGAAAGCGGTGCAGGGGGCGGAAAAGGCTGATGATTTACTGGCAATGGCCGAGTCGGTCCGCCAGTCGGCCTTAGCGGGGATTATGTTGGTGTTGCCGGAAGAGGAGCAGGGTGTATGCTGAAACAGGAGGTGGAGATTATAAACAAACTGGGGCTGCACGCGCGCGCGTGCAGCAAGTTCACGCAAACGGCAGGCGCGTTTGCGGCGGAAGTGCGGGTGTGCCGCAACAGCAGATGCGTAAACGGCAAAAGCATTATGGGTTTGATGATGCTGGCAGCAGCCAAGGGCTCGGTGATTGAAATTGAAACCGAGGGGGCAGACGAACAAGCAGCCATGCAGGCGCTGACGGCTTTAATCAACAATTATTTTGACGAAGGCGAATAAACATGAGCGTGGTGTTGCACGGATTTGCAGCAGGCGGCGGGATTGCCATCGGGCGGGCACATTTGGTGGTGCGCGGCATGGAGGAAGTGCCGCAACTGGATTTGGCGCCGGAAGAAATTGATGCGGAAGCCGAACGTTTCGATGCCGCCATCAAGGCCACGCGCCGACAACTGGAGCAGCTGCGCAGCGCCATTCCGGAAAATGCGCCAACCGAATTGGGCGCGTTTATTTCGCTGCACCTGATGCTCCTGACCGACGTTACACTTTCGCGCGAGCCGATTGATATTCTGCGCGCGCAGGCCATCAATGCTGAATGGGCGCTGAAGCTGCAAACCGATAAGCTGGCCGAGCAGTTTGATGCGATTGAAGATGAATACCTGCGCGAACGCAAGCAGGATATGCTTCAGGTAGCCGAGCGGATTCACCAAAACCTGATGGGGCAGCATACCGATTTCTTGCCCGAAGAAAGCGAGTTAGACGACGACATCATCCTGATTGCCCACGATTTGTCGCCTGCCGATGCAGTGTACTTCAAAGAACACCATATTGCCGGATTCGCCACCGATGCCGGCGGCCCCACCAGCCATACCGCCATTTTGGGGCGCAGCCTGGATATGCCCTCGGTAATCGGGCTCTACAACGCACGCGAACTCATCAGCCAAGACGACTGGATTATCGTGGACGGCATCAGTGGCGTGCTGATTATCAACCCCGACGATTTAATCCTCAGCGAATACCGCAAGCGCGACCGCGTATACCGCAGCCAGCGCCGCCTGCTCAACAAACTCAAAGACATCACCGCCACCACCAAAGACGGCGTAGATATAGAGCTGTTGGCTAATATTGAATCCGCCCAAGATGTGCGCCTGATGCACCGCCTCTCTGCCGACGGCGTGGGACTGTTTCGCAGTGAATTTCTGTTTCTCAACCGCGATAATCTGCCTGAGGAAGACGAGCAATACCGCGTGTATGCCGGCATTGTGAAAAAGCTCAAAGGCAAGCCGCTCACCGTGCGTACCGTGGATTTGGGCGTGGACAAAAACCCGCGCTGGTTCGGCGAGGACCATGCGCTCAATCCCGCGCTGGGCATGACCGGTATCCGCCTATGCCTGGCCGAGCCACTGATGTTCCGTACCCAAATGCGTGCGATTTTGCGCGCAGCGGCGCACGGGTCGGTAAAGATTATGTGGCCGATGATTACTTCGGTGGATGAAGTGCGACAATGTATCAATCATTTGGCCGTTGCCCGTAAGCAGCTGGATGAACGTGACACAGAATATGGCGAAGTGCAGGTGGGCGCGATGATTGAAATTCCCTCCGCCGCGCTCACAGTGGGCCATATCCTGCAACACTTGGATTTTATCTCAGTGGGCACCAACGATTTGATTCAATACACCTTATCAGTAGACCGTGGCGACGATAGCGTGAGCTACCTCTACCAGCCCGCCCATCCAGCAGTGTTGAAACTACTGCACCATATTTTCCGCACTGCCAAACGCATGGGCAAGCCAGTATCGGTATGCGGCGAAATGGCTGGTGATTTACATTTCATCCGCCTGCTGCTCGGCTTGGGCTTGCGCCGCTTCTCCATGAACGCCAGCAATCTTTTGGCCGTGAAGAATGTAATCATTCAAAGCCACGCTGGCGAGCTGGCAGCACAGGTGCAAAAACTGCTGCGCCTGAGCGATCCGGAGAAGGTGCGGCAAGCCGTTAAAAAGATGAATACAATGGATGATGACAAAAATACAACATTTGAAATAACATAACATCGCACGGCATTATCAGGCAAAAAGTGAATAAATGTTAAACAATATTGTTTAAATACTGATATCAATATTAATTAAAGTAAACGCTCGAGTTGTTGGCAAAGTGTATTTTTATGCAATTTAATTGCAGTAAATTGCGGCAGTTAGGTAAAAAAGACAATTAGGTAGAGACATCGTGGAAAGTGTTCTATATAATGTACTACATCTGTGCTGCTTCTTGGTAGGCAAGCATGGATAGTAAGTAGACGTTTTCCCGCAAATTGGCCATCGATACTTCCTCCCTTGGTATTGATGGTTTTTTTTGTGTAGGCTAGATGGAGGGGGTTTCTATATTTAGCCAGCCAAAACGAAAGGGAAGGAAGCTAAGCTCATTTGAGTTTTGTGCTTTCAGGTAGTCTCTGGCCACAGAGAAATGTGGAACCGACTATTGCAATCTATGAGCTCGTTTTTCAGAATCATTACATCGCCTTGGGAGGCTGTTTCAAACAACAGCCTCCCAATTTATAATTGTTCCAAGTAGGAATGAGATCAGGTGGCTAGCCATAGACAGTACAGGTTAGTAAGGCAAGCTAACGCTGTATCATTCCTAATTGATTTTCCCGCCGTCATCCCGTTTGGCGTAGCGCCCGCTGCTGGCTTATAATCTATAGCTTTTCAATCTATCCGAAACCATCGGCAAAACCTCATCATGCAAGAACACTACCAACCATCACTCACCGAACCCGCTGCGCAGAAAAAATGGGCTGCTGAACGCATGTTCAATGTGTCCGAAGACGCTTCCAAACCCAAATTCTACTGCCTCTCCATGTTCCCCTATCCCAGCGGTAAGCTGCACATGGGGCATGTGCGCAACTACACCATCGGCGATGTGCGCAGCCGCTTCAAAAAAATGCAGGGGTTCAACGTGTTGCAGCCAATGGGTTGGGACGCGTTCGGCATGCCCGCCGAAAATGCGGCGATTAACCACCAAGTTGCGCCGTCCAAATGGACGTATGAAAACATTGCCTATATGCGCAAGCAGTTGCAGAGCCTGGGCTTTGCGCTGGATTGGGAGCGCGAAATCGCCACCTGCCGCCCGGAATACTACCGCTGGGAGCAGCTCCTGTTTACCAAGCTGTTTGAAAAAGGCATTGTGTACAAGAAGTTGGGCACGGTGAACTGGGACCCGGTCGATCAAACCGTGCTGGCCAACGAGCAGGTGATTGACGGGCGCGGCTGGCGTTCCGGCGCGCTGGTGGAAAAGCGCGAAATCCCGATGTACTACTTCAAAATCACCGATTATGCCGAGCAGCTGCTGGCGGATTTGGACGATTTGGACTGGCCGGAACAAGTGAAAACCATGCAGCGCAACTGGATTGGCAAATCGCGCGGCATGACGGTGCGTTTTCAGGTAGCCGCCGACAGCCGCGAAGGGCTACCTGAAAGCCACCGCGAGTTTATGCAGGTGTATACCACCCGCCCCGACACGCTGATGGGCGCGACTTATGTGGCCGTGGCCGCCGAGCATCCGCTGGCCACTGCCGCTGCCGAAAAGCAGCCTGCACTGCAAGCGTTCATTGCCGAATGCAAGGCGGGCAGCGTGGCGGAAGCCGATATGGCGACCATGGAGAAAAAAGGCATGCCCACCGGCCGCTTCGTCATCAACCCGCTCAACGGCGAGCGGCTGGAAGTGTGGGTGGCGAACTATGTGCTGTGGGGCTACGGCGACGGCGCGGTGATGGCCGTGCCCGCGCATGACGAACGCGATTTCGCCTTTGCCAAACAGTATCATCTGCCGATTAAGCAGGTGATTAGCGTGGACAGCCAGCCGTTTGATGCGGCGCAATGGCAGGATTGGTATGCCGATAAGGAAAACGGTGTGCTGGTAAACAGCAACGAATTCAACGGTTTGAATTTTCAGGCTGCCTTCGATGCCATCGCCGCCAAGTTACAGGCTGCTTCTGCGGGCGAACCGAAAACGCAATACCGCCTGCGCGACTGGGGTATTTCGCGCCAACGCTATTGGGGCTGCCCCGTACCAATTATTCATTGCGACCAATGCGGCGACGTGCCCGTGCCGGAAAAAGATTTGCCCGTGGTGCTGCCTGAAAACGTGGTGCCGGACGGCGCAGGTTCGCCGCTGGCCAAAATGCCCGAATTTTACGAAACCACCTGTCCGAAATGCGGCGGCGCGGCCAAGCGTGAAACCGACACCATGGACACGTTTGTGGAATCAAGCTGGTACCAGTTCCGCTATATGTCGCCGCGCGACGACGCGCATATGGTCGCACCCGAAGCCGCCGCGTATTGGGGGCAGGCCGACCAGTATATCGGCGGCATAGAACACGCCATCCTGCACCTGCTGTATGCCCGTTTCTTCACCAAACTGATGAACGACGAAGGCATCGTGTCCGTGCGCGAGCCGTTCAAACAACTGCTCACGCAGGGCATGGTGCTGGCGGCGACGTATTACCGCGTAAGTGAGGACGGGAAAAAAACGTGGTTCAACCCCACTGAAGTTCGCGTACAGACAGACGACAAAGGCCGCCCTGTGTCCGCCGTGCTGGAAGCGGACGGGCAACCCGTGGTGATTGGCGGCGTGGAAAAAATGTCCAAATCCAAAAACAACGGCGTGGACCCGCAAGAACTCATCGAAGCCTATGGTGCGGACACCGCCCGCCTGTTTATGATGTTCGCCAGCCCGCCCGAGCAGTCGCTGGAATGGTCGGATGCAGGCGTGGAAGGCGCACACCGCTTCCTGCGCCGCCTGTGGCGCACCGTGTATGAGTTCAAACAGGGCGGCACGGCCGCAGTGTTTGCAGGTAGCCACAACTCACTTTCAGGTAGCCTGAAAGAGTTGCGCTTCAAGCTGCACAGCACCATCGCCAAAGTAACGGACGACTACGACCGCCGCCAGCAGTTCAACACCGCCATCGCCGCCGTGATGGAGCTGCTGAACCAGTATGATGCCACCGCCAAAAACGGCGCATTCGCCGAAGCACACGGCCGCGAAGTAGCGCAGGAAACTCTCGAAACCGTACTGCTTTTGCTGTGGCCCATCGTGCCGCATATTTGCGAAAACCTGTGGGAGCAGCTGCGCGAGGGCGGTAATGTGTGGCAGCAGCCCTGGCCAAAAGCCGATCCCGCCGCGCTGGTGCAAACCGAGATGGAGATGATGGTGCAGGTAAACGGCAAACTGCGCGATAAAATCACCGTTCCTGCCGAGGCCGACAAAGCCACCATCGAAGCCGCCGCCCTCGCCACCGCCGGCGCGCAGAAGTTCATGGAAGGCAAAGAACCGAAGAAAATCATCGTGGTGCCGAAACGGCTGGTGAATATCGTGGTGTAAGGCCGTTTGGTTGAATAAAGGCTACCTGAAAACCGATTTGGCTTTTTCAGGTAGCCTGTTTTTCAACAAGAAAAAACTTGGTAATCATCTCCCCGCCGCAATACGAAGGCTACCTGAAATTTCAGGTAGCCTTTTGTGCCTCCCCCTTTGCCCAACCCTCTTCCCAAACAACACCCTGCCCTCCCCCCGCATTCAATTCTCACCCAATCCGCTATATAATGCCGTCATCCCAATTTCCATCTGAAACGCACACCATGAGCAAGCTCACCAAACCCATCGTCCTCCTCATTCTCGACGGCTTCGGCCACCGACTCGAAGGCGACGACAACTCCGTCCTCCTCGCCAACACCCCCAATCTCGACCGCCTCAAAGCACAATACGCCTACGGCACGATTGACGCCTCCGAACGCATGGTGGGTCTGCCCTCCGGCCAGTTCGGCAACTCCGAAGTGGGGCATTTGAATATCGGCGCCGGCCGCGTGGTGGCGCAAGACATCACCCGCATCGATATGGCCATCGAAAATGGCTCGCTCGCGCAAAACCCTGCCCTCACCGCCGCCTGGCAAAGCCCCACGAAAACCGTGCACCTGCTCGGCTGCTTCTCCGACGGCGGCGTACACAGCCACATCAACCACTTCTTCGCCGTGGCCGACGCCGCCCTGGCCGCCGGTATGCAGAAAATCGTGTTCCACCCCTTCCTAGACGGCCGCGACACCCCGCCGCAAAGTGCGGAAGGCTACCTGAAAACCCTGCAAAGCTATTGCGAGCAACACCCGCAAGTGAAAGTGGGCTGCGTGGTCGGTCGCTTCTTCGCCATGGACCGCGACAACCGCTGGGAGCGCGTTGAGCAGGCCTACAACGCCTTGTTCGGCCAAGCCCCGTTCCGCGCCGACACGCCGCTGCAAGCCCTGGCTGCCGCCTATGAACGTGGCGAACACGACGAATTCGTGCAGCCCACCGTTATTGATCCCACAGCCGCCCTGCACGATGGCGATGCGGTTGTCTTCATGAACTTCCGCGCCGACCGCGCCCGCGAGCTCACCCAAGCCCTGCTGTTCGACGATTTCCAAGGCTTCCCTCGCCAACAGCGCTTCCGCCCCAGCTATTTCACCTCGCTCACCAGCTACGGCAGCCAATACCGCTTCCCCGTGCTGTTTGCCCAAGAAAGTATCCGCAACGGCTTGGGCGAATACCTGTCTGCCCAAGGCATAAGCCAACTGCGCATTGCCGAAACCGAGAAATATCCGCACGTTACCTACTTCCTCAACGGCGGCCGCGAAGAGCCCTATCCCGGCGAAGAGCGCATCCTCGTGCCCTCGCCCAAAGTTGCCACTTACGATTTACAGCCCGAAATGAGCGCGCCGCAAGTGTGCCAACACATCCTCGACAGCCTCGCCGCCAAGCGTTTCGATGTGATCCTGTGCAACTTCGCCAACGGCGATATGGTCGGCCACAGCGGCGTGCTGGCTGCCACCATCAAAGCGGTGGAAACGCTCGACGACTGTGTGGGCAAAATCGTGGCTGCTGCTCAAGCAGCCGGCGGCGAAGTGCTAATTACCGCCGACCACGGCAACTGCGAGCAGATGTTCGACCCCGCCAACGGCCAGCCGCACACCCAGCACACCACCAACCCCGTACCCTTCCTGTATGTGGGCCGCCCCGCCCGCATCAAAGCCGGCGGCGCGCTGAAAGACATCGCCCCCACTCTCCTCGCCATGCTCGGCCTGCCCAAGCCGCAGGAAATGAGCGGCGAGAGCCTGATTGAGTTTGTTTGACCGCCCAGCAGCAGGCTACCTGAAAGCTTCAGGTAGCCTCCACCCGCCATGAGCTTCCTCACCATCCTCGCCCTCGCCTTCGGCATGTCTATGGACGCCTTCGCCGCCGCCATCGCCCAAGGCGCCGCCATCGGCACGCCCACCCGCCGGGGTACACTGCGTACCGCAGCCGTGTTTGGCAGTGTGGAAGCCCTCACCCCGCTCATCGGCTGGGCAATCGGCTCAGTGGCACAACGCTACATCGCCGATTGGGATCACTGGATCGCCTTCCTCCTGCTGCTCCTACTCGGCCTGCGTATGATTTATGGCGCGCTACAGCCGGAACAGCACGCCGGGGAACAATCTGAAAAGGCACAGCCCGAAAGCGGCCAATCCGGCCGCCGCCCGCCCTCGCCGCTCATGCTCGTTGCCATTGCCTTCGCCACCAGCATCGACTCCATGATCGTCGGCGTCGGCCTAGCCTTCCTCGAAGTCAACATCCTGCTCACCGCTCTCGCCATCGGCCTGGCCACCACCATCATGGCCGCCATCGGCCTGCGTTTGGGCAGCCTCCTGGGCAGTGCCATCGGCAAACGCGCCGAAATCCTCGGCGGCCTTGTACTCATCGGGATCGGCACCCTCATCCTCGCCGAACACCTCCATTTTCCCTAAACCCTTTTCAGGTAGCCTCTCCTTTTTTTCAGGTAGCCTCATGAAGCACAGCAAAATCCTTATCCTCCTTGCCCTCCTCTGCAGCGCCCTGCCCGCCGCCGCCGCGCCCAAAGACGACCTGCGCCAAGTACAGCGCGCCATCGGCGAGAGCAACCGCAAACTCCAACAGCAGCAAAGCGAACAACGCCAGCTGCAAAGCAACATCCGCCAAACCCAAAGCGAACTCGACACCGTGCGCCGCGAGCTCGACCGCCTCACCCGCAGCCGCCAAACCGTCTGGCGCGAGCTGCAAGCCATGCAGGCCAAGCTCGACAGCCTGCAAACCCTCATCCAAAACACCCAAGCCCAAGCCGCCCGCCTGCTCAACAGCCGCTACCGCAATCAGCAGCCCAACGCCGTAACCCTGTTCCTGCAAAACGCCGACCCCCAACAAAAAGGCCGCCATCTCGAATACCTACGCCACCTCAACCAAGCCAACGCCCAAGCCCTCACCCAGCTGCAACACAACCGCCAAGAACTCAAACAGCAGCAAGACAGCATCAACGAGCAGTTGAAGCGGCTCGACGCCCTCAAACGCCAGCAGCAAACCACCGCCGCCCGCCTCGGCCGCCAGCAGCAACAGCAGCAACGCCAACAGCAAAACCTCGAGCAAGACATCAGCCGCGAAACCGCCAAGCTGCACACCCTGCGCCAAAACGAAAGCCGTCTCAACGGCCTCATCGCCAGCCTCAGCCGCCGCTCCGCCCAACGGCAGGAAGCCGAACGCCAGCGCCGAGCCCAAGCCCTGCGCCAACGCCGCCAGCAGCAAGCCCAACAAGCCCAAAACGGCAACAAACCCACCCCTCGTCCGCAAAGGCTACCTGAAAGCGAACGCAACGAAGCCCGTCAACACGACACTCCAACACCAGAGAACACCAACCGCAACACCCTCACCGCCGAAGACCTCGCCCTCGAAGCCCCCGAAGCCCAAGAGCCGCAAAGCCATGGCTTCAGCCGCATGCAAGGCCGCCTGCAACGCCCCGCTAGCGGCAGCATCAGCGGCCGCTTCGGCCAAGCCCGCCCCGGCGGCGGCACCTGGAAAGGCCTCTTCATCAGCACCCCGCCCACCGCCGTGCGCAGCATCGCCGAAGGTGAAGTCGCCTACGCCGCCCCACTGCAAGGCTACGGCAACACCGTTATCATCGACCACGGCAGCGGCTACCTCAGCATCTACACCGGCCTCTCCCAAATCAGCGCCGGCGCAGGCAGCCGCGTATCCGCCCGCCAAACCATCGGCCGCAGCGGCAGCCTCCCCGACGGCGAAAACGGCCTTTACTTCGAAATCCGCTACCGCAACCAGGCCATGAATCCCACTTCATGGGTGAATTAATCAAACCAAACAGTCGACCTTTAGCTTTGCAGAAACCTCGCTGCGCTACATTTTCAGGCAGCCTCCACTCACACAGAACCTGCTAAAATCCCCCATTTAGCATTTATTTACCCCCACCCCCTTGCTGGAACAGGAAAATTTGCCTAAAGTTCAATCTGGCTGAGCAGCAGGCTACCTGAAAACCAAATAGCCCCGCAACTGCAAACCATCCCGGCCACCTAATCAGCAAACTGAAAGACAAAAACCCATTATGTCCAACAACACCTTCAAAAAAATTGCCCTCTACACCCTGGGCACCTTCACCGGCATCGCCGTGAGCCTGAGCATGCAGAGCTTTGCCGAAACCCGCAGCCAGCAGCCCCTGCCTGTGGATTCCCTGCGCACCATGGCCGAAGTGTACAGCCAGGTGAAAGCCAACTACTATCAAGACAAAACCGACGACGAAATCCTCGAAGGCGCGCTCAAAGGCATGGTTGCCCACCTCGATCCGCACTCCGAATACATGAACACCAAAGACTATGCCGACCTGCAGGAAAATACTAAAGGTGAATTCGGCGGCTTAGGCATGGAGGTCAGTTCTGAAAATAACTTCATCAAAATCGTTGCCCCGATTGAAGATACGCCGGCCGAACGTGCCGGTATCCAAAGTGGCGACTACATCATCAAAATCGATGATGCCTCCACCCGCAACATGAGTGTAAACGATGCCGTGAAGCGCATGCGCGGCGAGCCCGGCACCAAAATCACCCTTACCCTCACCCGAAAAGACGCGCCCCAGCCCATCGTGGTTACCCTTACCCGCGCCATCATCAAAGTGCGCAGCGTACGCCACGACCTCATCGAGCCCAGCTACGGCTACCTACGTATCAGTCAGTTCCAAGAACGTACCGTGCCTGCTATGGTTGAGGCTCTGCAAACTATGCGCCGCACCAACGGCGGCCCTCTCAAAGGCCTCATCATCGACCTGCGTGACGACCCTGGCGGCCTGCTCAATGGCGCAGTGGGCGTATCTGCCGCCTTCCTGCAAAATGGCCAGCTCGTGGTGAGTACCAAAGGCCGCAACGGCAAAGAAAACATGAATCTCAAAGCCCAACCCGCCGACTACCAAATCGGCAGCAGCAAAGACCCTCTTGCTGGCCTGCCTGCCGAATTTAAAACCATCCCCATCACCGTGTTGATTAACTCCGGCTCCGCCTCCGCCTCCGAGATCGTGGCCGGCGCCCTGCAAGACCACAAACGCGCCGTGATTGTGGGCACCCAAAGCTTCGGCAAAGGCTCCGTACAATCCGTGATGCCCCTTTCCAATGGCGGCGCGCTGAAGATCACCACCCAGCTCTACTACACCCCCAGCGGCCGCTCCATACAAGCCCAAGGTATCATGCCCGACGTGGAAGTGGCTGATAAAACCCGCCGTTATGAAAGCCGCGAAGCCGACCTCTCCGGCCACCTGAGCAACCCCAACGGCGGCCACGAAGTGCGCGGCCGTGCACTGAACAACCACAGCGCTGAAAACAAAGCCGCCTCTGAGCCCGCTGCCAAAGACGAGGCCGACAACAACCCCGCCACCCGCTACAAACCCGATCCGGCCAAAGACGACCAATTGCGCCGCGCTTTGGAACTGGTGAAAGCTCCACAACAATGGCGCGCCTCCCTGGGCCAGGCCGCCACCCGCCCGGCCAAACCGATTGAGCACTAAGCGGATTAAGCAAGCAAAAAGGCTACCTGAAATATTTTCAGGTAGCCTTTTATATTGCGCTTGCACCACAGTGTTCGGAAATAGCCAAGGCACTTCTCTTCATGAGGCATTAGCTCATCCTACTACTGCCATATTGTCTGCAGCTCGCCGTCTTGTGAAAAATGTGTTCCGGCTAGAGATTGAAACACGAGAGACCGATTGAAACTTTGTTGGTACTTACTCTTTCAGGTAGCCTTTGCTGTGGCATAGAGGCTACCTGAAAATAATCCGATATCGGTGCGGCAATGCCGCCCGGCTGCGAACCGGCCTGCGGGACTGCCGTTTTAGCTTCGCAAAAACTCAGTTTGGGCTGCGCCCAAACATCGTTTTAACTGCGTTGAAGCTGCGCTTTCAGGTAGCCTGCTGCTGCGCTATTTCTGCCAATATGCCTTCACGTTCACAAATTCATACAAGCCAAATTCGGAAAGTTCGCGCCCGAAGCCGGAATCTTTCACACCGCCGAATGGCAGGCGCAAATCGCTGCTGGTGTGGCGGTTGATGAATACGCTGCCGGCTTCGATTTGCTGGCCGAGCTCCCAGGCTTTGTCGAGGTTGGCGGAGTAGATGCTGGCACCGAGCCCGAAGGGGTTGTCGTTGGCCAGGCGCACGGCGTCGGCGGCATCGCGGGCGTGGAAAATGCCCACGGCGGGGCCGAACACTTCTTCGCGGTACATGCGGCAGGCAGGAGTGATGTTGTCGAGCACGGTGGCCGGGTAGAAGGTGGTATCGGCTTCGTTGGGCAGTTCGCCGCCGAGCAGGAGTTTGGCACCGTGTTCGAGCGCGTCTTGCACTTGTTCATGCACTTGCAGCTGCAGGTCTTTGCGGTGCAGCGGGGCGAGGGTGGTATCGTGATCGAGCGGACAGCCGGAGGTAAGGCGGCGGCAGTGTTCGAGGAAGAGTTGGGTGAATTCTGCGGCGATGCCTTTGGTGAGAATGATACGTTTGCCGGCGTTGCAGGATTGGCCGGCATCGCGGAAGCGGGCATAGCAGGCATCGGCAGCGGCTTGGGCGATGTCGGCATCGTCGAGCACGATGAAGGCGTTGCTGCCGCCGAGCTCCATCACGCATTTTTTCAGGTGGCTTCCGGCATAACCGGCCAGGCGGCGGCCGACGTTGGCAGAGCCGGTGAAAGCCAGCGCATCGGTTTGGGCAATGGCGTGTTCCACGTCTTCGTGTGCCAGCCAGGCGGCGCGCCAGGGCAATTCGCTGCCGACAATATCAAACAGGACGGCGGTTACGCGGGCCACGCTGGGCGCTGGTTTCACCAAGCAGGCATTGCCGGAGCAGAGGGCGGGCACGGCAAAGCGGATAATCTGCCACACGGGGTAGTTCCACGGCATCACGGCCAGCACCACGCCCAAGGGCTCGAAGCGCACTTGGCTGAGGCTGGCCTGGGTGGCGATGGTTTGGTGTTGCAGAAGCTGGGGGGCGAGCTTCGCATAATAGCGGATGAGGGAGACGGATTTGTCCATCTCGGCTTCGCATTCGCGCAGGCAGCGGCCGACTTCTTCGCAAATCATGCGGGCGAGCTTGGTTTTTTCGGCTTCGAGGCGGTCGGCAAAGGCAGCAAGCATGGCCACCCGCGCCTGCACGCCGGCAGCGGCAAAGCGGCGCTGGGCGGTGCGCATTTCGGCCAGGCTTTGGCTGAAGGCGTCCATGCTGTCGGCGGGGCGTTCGTATAGCAAGGTGTTGCTGACGACGTTACGGCTATAGAACATGGTGTTTCCTTTCTCTATTTGCTTTGGATTAAATGGTTTTAGCGGGCAGCCCATGCAGTAGGCTACCTGAAAGCGCAGCTTTAACGAAGCTAAAACAAGCCCTGCTGGCTTCTGCGAAACTAAAACTTGATGCGATTGTTTTTATTATTTTTATAAACTGCCTTGCCCTACTCTTTTTCGGCCACGACAAAGGCTACCACCGCGCCGTTATCGTCGCTCAGGCTCAAATGCACCCGCCCGATGCCTTGTTGGCGCAGCCATTCCTGCAAGGGCGGCTCTACCACAAATTCTGGGCGGCCGAGTTTGTCGTGGGCGATGGAGATGTGGTGCAGAGTTACCGGCGAGCGCAAGCCGGTGTGCACGGCTTTGGCAAAGGCTTCTTTGGCGGCAAACCGCTTGGCTAGGAAGTTTACCTTGTTGCCGACGGAGCGCCACTCCAAAAGTTCGATGCGGCTAAGCAGGCGTTCGGCCAATGCCTGGCCGTATTTATCGTATAGCTGCTCGATGCGCTCGATACGCAGGATGTCGGTGCCGATGCCGTAGATCATTGAGTATTCCTGTTGTGCAAGATAGTGGCGCATTGTAGCGCATTTTGGCTGCGGCCTTACAGGTGGGCGGCCTAGGCTTGCTGGGATTGGCATATTTTCAGGTAGCCTCA
This sequence comes from Eikenella exigua, assembly GCF_008805035.1. Taxonomy (NCBI): domain Bacteria; kingdom Pseudomonadati; phylum Pseudomonadota; class Betaproteobacteria; order Neisseriales; family Neisseriaceae; genus Eikenella; species Eikenella exigua. The sequence continues at coordinate 1,187,506 of NZ_CP038018.1, forward strand.
CAACCGTTCTGCAAATCTTCCGCGCAAAACAAAGCCGCATCTATTTGCAAGATACGGCAGCGTTTATGCAGCAAGCGGCTTAAGCCATGGCTTTGATTTTGGCAGCCAAACGGCTTTTGTGGCGGGCGGCTTTGTTTTTGTGGAACACGCCTTTGTCGGCGATGCGGTCCATCACTTTGGTGGCTGCCACGAATTCGGCTTGGGCGGCGGCTTTATCGCCACTTTCCACAACCTTCAAAACTTTCTTCACTGCGGTACGGAAAGCAGTACGCAGGCTGGCATTGTGTGCACGGTTTTTCTGCGACTGGCGGGCGCGTTTGCGTGCCTGGGCGCTATTGGCCATATGAAAAATCTCCTGATTAAGTAAAATATAATACGTAAGCGCGTTATTTTACTGACGATGTTGCCTAAATGCAAGCAGCCACGAGCTGTTTTCGGTAAACGGAGGGCAAGTGGCAAAAGAACGTTTGCCTGATACAACAAATTTGGGGCGGACTGCTATATTTTTCAGCTAATCTGAGGCCTTTGCAAAACTACAGATTTGAATACAGTTTAAAGTAGTAGCATCACAGAATGTGCAGATAATATTGGAATATTTTCAAGCATTCGAGAAGCATACTGCGAAGAAATGTGCCCAAGATGGAGTTTTGCAAAGGTCTCAATCTTAAAACTGCCAAAGCCAAACCAAAAAGGCTACCTGAAACTTTCAGATCTCCTTTGCTAATAACGCCGCACCCTGCCTAACTATTTCTCCCGCCGGTAGAACCCGCTATCCATATATGCCACCACGCCCTCGCGCAGTAATACCAGCGTAACCGCGGCCAAAGGCAGCGCCAGTAGCATACCCACAAAGCCCAACAGGCTGCCGAAAGCCATCAAGGCGAAAATTACCCAAAACGGCGAAAGCCCGATGCGATCGCCCACAATCTTCGGCGTGATAAAGAAACTCTCCAGAAACTGCCCCACGGCAAACACCGCCCACACCGTAATCAGCCCCTGCCAAGTGCCAAACTGCAACAGCGCAGCTATCGTGGCCAGCAGCAGGCCAGTGAACGCTCCCAAATACGGCACAAACACCAAGAGCCCCGCCACCATACCAATAGCAAAACCCGATTCCAAACCCGCCAGCATCAGGCCCAAACCATAGAGCAGGCCCATGATCAGCATTACAATCAGCTGGCCGCGCAAAAATTCGCCCAACACCGTATCCATATTGCCGCCGATGCGCGTATAGGCCGCCAGATAGCGGCGCGGAATCATGGTATTAATCCCCTCTGCCCAGCGCGACCAATCCAGCAAAAAGTAATACAGCAAAAACGGCAGTACCATCAAGTTGCCCAAACCGGATACCAGGCTGCCACCCTGTTCCAGCAAGGCCGGCAGCGCCTTGGAAAGCCCCGCCTGAACGCTGCTCACATGGCTGCTCAGCCATTTTGATACCGATTGATCGTCCAACACCCAATGCGTACCCAGCATATGATTAATCCAGGGCAGCGCCTTATTTTGCGCAAATGCCACCAATTCCGGCAGTTTATCCAGCAAACTGCCAAACTGCTGCACCAACATCGGCACCACAATCAGCAGCAGCAACACCAGCAGCAGCAGCGCAAACACCATCACCAGCATCGCCGCCGTCGCACGCCGCACCCTGTGCCGGCAAAGCTTTTCCACCAGCGGGTTCAAAATATAGGCCAACACTGCAGCCACCACAAACGGCGAAAGCATATCGCGCATCTGCACAATTAAAAGCACCACCACCAACAATAGCGCTATGCCCACCACCCACGGCAGCCAGCCACGCTTCTTCGCTTGATACATACTACAGCCTCTTAAATTCATCCGGCACATGCCGCGTCGCGCGCATTATCCGGTGTCAACCCATAAAAAACAAATGATTTCACACACAATCAACAAGAAAGGCTACCTGAAACCACGCTCTCTTTTCAGGTAGCCTTTTGAGACAACTTGACTGCCCACCCCGCCATCGCTACATTCCCTCCATCCCATTTTATCCCCGCCCAAGCATGAACTACGCCCTCGATGCCATCTGGTGGCGGCTGCGCCACCCCGCCGTGCGCGACCTCGCCTCCCTACTCACCGCCCCGCCCCTATGGCACAGCGGCTGCGAGCTCCCCATCCCCCGCTTGCTCGGCAGCCAAGGCTTCCGCTTCCTGCTCAACCTCGACAGCCAGCCCGCACCGCTGCAACAATGGCTCGAACAAGAAGCCCCTTTCGGCCACCGCCTAGGCCACTACGCCGAAAGCCTACTCGCCTTCTGGCTGGCACACGCCCCCCATTGCCAACTCATCGCCCGCAACCACCCCATCCGCAGCGAAAGTGGCCAAACCCTCGGCGCCGCCGACTTCCTCTGCCTGCTCGACTCCACCCCCTACCACCTCGAACTCACCTGCAAATACTACGGTGGCGACACCCCACAAGACCTCAGCGGCCTCAACCCCACCGACACCCTACTCAGCAAAGCCGCCAAACTGCAACAACAATGCCTCCTCCTCCACACCACCCAAGCCCGCGCCCAACTGCCCGAACCATTCAAAGGCTACCTGAAAACGAGCGAAGCGAGTTTCTGCGAAGCTAAAACGAGCAAAGCGGGTTTCTACGAAGCTAAAACGAGCAAAGCGGGTTTCTACGAAGCTAAAACGAACGAAGTGAGTTTCTGCGAAACTAAAACGAGCAAAGCGGGTTTCTACGAAGCTAAAACAAACGAAGCAAGCCCCAGCGAAGCCAATACGGGCACAACAGATTGCCGCCAACCCCCAAACCTCAGCCAAGCCCTCACCACCGCCACCATCATCCGCGGCACCGGCTTTACCCCAAACGGCAACCTCAACGGCAGCCCTCTCAATCCCCTAGGCTGGAGCGGCCTTCTCCTCCGGCAATGGGCAAACTATCCCGCCCAGGCCGCACAACGCTTCCACCCCCTGCCCCGCCTCGCCTACCTCGCCCCTGCCCGCGTCCCGTTTGAACAAACCATTACCGCAGCCGAACTCGCCCGCCAAGCCCCCGGCCTCATCGCCGTGGTCGAACCACGCCCCGACGGCATATGGCATGAAACACAACGCCTGATGTGCCGTGGCTGAACAACAAGGCCGAACAGCAAAAAGGCTACCTGAAACCATCCAACCGGTTTTCAGATAGCCTTTCTAATAAACAGATGCAAAAACATCATCGGCAAAACAGCAGTCTAGCGCGTTACCTCCACACCAACACCCACTTTGCCATAGGGCGTAACGCTGCTATTCCCGCTACCCAAATCCACCGAACCACTCGCACCTACGTGACCGTTGCCGCCGCTCACACCCACACCCACGCCGGCACCGCAGGCCGACAACATAACAACCAACACCGCCACAGCGGCCAAACGATATGCTGCTTTCATTGCTTTTCCTTTCATCTGATTGAATACAATACAAGTAATAGCGAATAATAGCACAATAATTTTCAGGTAGCCTCTACGGCACAGCCGGCTACCCGAAAGCCCAACTTCAACGAAGTTTCCGAAGGAATACTGAGTTTCTGTGGAACTCAAATCAGCCGCCCGCCTTATGCCCCTCTGCCACCCGCACATAATGCGCCGCCGAATAAGGCAGAAACGCCATTTCATCCGCCGTAAGCCGCCGCACTTGCTTCACCGGCGAACCCACATACAAATAACCGCTTTCCAGCCGTTTGCGCGGCGGCACCAAGCTGCCCGCTCCAATCATCACATCATCTTCAATCACCGCATCATCTAACACAATACTACCCATCCCCACCAACACGCAGTTGCCAACGGTGCAGCCGTGCAGCGTAACATGATGGCCGATAGTGCAATCTTCGCCGATGATCAGCGGCGAACCTTCCGGTTTGTCGTCCGTTTTGTGGCTCACGTGCAGCATCACATGATCTTGAATATTGCTGCCCCGCCCCACACGGATGCTATTCACATCCCCCCGCAGCACGGCAAACGGCCATACCGACACATTCTCGGCCAACACTACATCCCCCGCCACCAAACATAGCGGATCGAGATAACAACTGCCATGCATCTGCGGCACGGTATCCAAATAAGGGCGGATATTGCTCATGGAAAACTCCTGGTTCGTATCAAGCCGCAAAGGCTACCTGAAAATCGGATGGCGGCAAAGCCGGGCTGTGGTTTTAGCTGTGTAGGAACCAATCCGGCAGCATAACAATACCGTCCCCCTACCCTGCCACAAAAGGCTACCTGAAACTTCCCCAGCCACCCAGCAGCAAGCACACGCATTAGCGTTATAATTCCACCTTTGCCCGCGCTTTTTCAGGTAGCCTCATGGACATCATCCAATACCCCGATTCCCCCTTCAAACTCCACCAACCCTTCCCGCCCGCCGGCGACCAGCCTACCGCCATTGCCGGCCTGCTCGAAGGGCTTTCAGACGGCCTTGCCTATCAAACCCTGCTCGGCGTAACCGGTTCGGGCAAAACCTACACCATGGCGAACGTCATCGCGCAAAGCGGCCGACCCGCCATCATCATGGCGCACAACAAAACCCTTGCCGCCCAGCTTTATGCCGAAATGCGCGAGTTTTTCCCCGAAAACGCGGTGGAATATTTCGTCTCCTACTACGACTATTACCAGCCCGAAGCCTATGTGCCCAGCCGCGACTTGTTCATCGAAAAAGACAGCGCGATCAACGAACACATCGAGCAAATGCGCCTTTCCGCCACCAAAAACCTGATGACGCGCGACGACGTGATTATCGTCGCCACCGTGTCCGCCATTTACGGTATCGGCGACCCGACCGAGTATCAACAAATGGTGTTGTCCGTCAAAGAAGGAGACACCATCGAGCAGCGCGACATCATCGCCACACTCGTTTCCATGCAGTACGAACGCGGCGATTTGGACTTCAAACGCGGCAGCTTCCGCGTGCGCGGCGACGTGATTGACGTGTACCCCGCCGAAAGCTCCGAAAACGCCCTGCGCATCAGCCTGTTTGACGACGAAATCGACCGCCTCGATATGTTCGACCCACTTTCAGGCAGCCTGCACCAGCGCGTCGGCCGCTACACCGTCTTCCCGTCCAGCCACTACGTTACCCCGCGCGACACCGTATTGCGCGCCTGCGAGTCCATCAAAGAAGAACTGCGCGAACGCATCGAATTTTTCGCCCGCGAACAACGCCCCGTCGAGCAACAACGCATCGAACAGCGCACCCGCTTCGACCTCGAAATGCTCTACGAAATGGGCTTCTGCAAAGGCATCGAAAACTACTCCCGCCACTTCTCCGGCAAAAAAGAAGGCGAACCGCCGCCCACACTGATGGACTACCTGCCCGACAACGCCATCATGTTCATCGACGAAAGCCACGTTACCGTTACCCAAATCGGCGGCATGTACAAAGGGGACGCATCGCGCAAGCAAAACCTCGTGGACTACGGCTTCCGCCTGCCTTCCGCCCGCGACAACCGCCCGCTCAAATTCCACGAATTTGAAAAAGTCATGCCGCAAACCGTCTTCGTTTCCGCCACCCCCGCCAAATACGAAGAAGAACACGCCGGACAAGTGGTCGAACAAGTCGTCCGCCCCACAGGGCTGGTCGACCCCCAAATCATCATCCGCCCCGTCGCCACCCAAGTCGATGACTTAATGAGCGAAATCAACGACCGCATCCAAAAAGGCGAACGCGTACTCGTTACCACCCTTACCAAACGCATGGCGGAGCAACTTACCGACTATTACAGCGAACTCGGCATCAAAGTGCGCTACCTGCATAGCGACATCGACACCGTCGAGCGCGTTGAAATCATTAGAGATTTGCGTCTCGGCCTGTTTGACGTACTCGTCGGCATCAACCTGTTGCGCGAAGGCTTGGACATCCCCGAAGTCTCCCTCGTCGCCATCCTCGACGCCGACAAAGAAGGCTTCCTGCGCTCCCACCGCAGCCTGATTCAGACCATAGGCCGCGCCGCGCGCAACGTGAACGGCGTCGCCATTCTGTACGCCGACAAAATCACCGACTCCATGAAAGCCGCCATCGACGAAACCGAACGCCGCCGCGAAAAACAGATTAAATTTAATGAAGAACACGGCATCGTGCCGCAACAGATTAAAAAACAGGTCAAAGACATCATCGACGGCGTGTACCACGAAGAAGACAGTGGCAAAGGCCGTCTGAAAGGCAAAAACAAAGTTAAAGTCGGCGAAATCCACAATGAAGAAGACGCGATTAAAGAAATCGCCAAACTGGAAAAAGCCATGCAGCAGGCGGCTAGGGATTTGCAGTTTGAAGAAGCGGCTGTGTTGAGGGATAGGATTCGTGGGATTAAGGAAGGGTTGTTGTTTGGGAGTAAAGATTTTAACGGAAAGGATTGATGCAATGAATGTAGCTTTTTTATTTAATTCAGACCATCATTTATTGGGTTCATATTATGGTTATCCGATTATGAAAGCTATTCTGGAAACTGGTATTTTGCAGTCGGTTGACAGGAGTATGCGTATATCAGTTGGAGATATTTTAACTTATTCAAACGCCATGCAGTACAATTTAGATCATGCTGAATTATGTCAAAGGGTTTATCAGCCTGTTTCATTAGATCACCTATATGCAAAGAAATTGAAAGATACATTTAATACAGCAACAATTTATTGTTTGTTATTTCAAAATATGGATTTATTGACTGCTCAAAAAATACATAGTTCTTTAAATTCATTTCCTCCTTATCTTGGCTCAATGGATATCAAGTTTTCTAATCCTCTTCATCTTTATTTTTTTAGAAATAGTCTTATAGAGTTATATAGATTAGATTCTGGAAGAATATCTTTATTTTATTCAATGGGGGAAATGGAGGAAGGTTCTTTTGATACAGAAATTAAGGATTTATTTGAAACTTTTGGTTTTTTAACTACATTTGAAGATATAGGGGCTAGAGGTACCATATTTGATAACTTTGATAATATAGAGCATTTTAAAAGAATTGAGTCTTTTGAAAATTTTTTCATGACATTGGCTGGTTTAGAAACTGAAGATATTTCTAATGCTATCTATAACTTAGAAGAACTGCACCCTAAACTCTTTGATATATTAGCTGCATCAACTAGAACTTTAGAAAGAGCAGAAACAGAAGAGGATTTAGCACAGGCAGCTTTATCAGGTAGAAGGTTCTTAGAAAAATTAGCTCATTATCTATTTCCCCCACAGAATGAACTTTGGAGAGGACGAAAGGTAGGAACAAGCGAATATAAAAATAGAATCTGGGCATATATTACAATAGCTTGCGAAAAGTCCCATTCAGATTTAATAGAAAAGCTTGGAAAAGAAGCAGATAGATTAATTGAGTTGTTCAATGCTGGCTTACATGCTACCCCAAGCAAAGAAAAGATTGAAACAGCATTTTGTGATTTAATTAAATGGATTGCAGATATTATTCAAATGAACCCTTCAGAAATAAGGAAACCATATTTGGCATATGAGCAAGAAATTCATAATTTCTTAGATGAATTCCTCAAAACTAACGTATAGCAGGCCCTAGCCTGCATTTCCATCTACCGCGTGCGTGGCTGCGCCACACACCCTACCTGCGGGCGGCACAAACTTTAAAACCAACGTGTAGGGTGTGTGCGGTACGCACGCACGCGTTCTTTGCCTTGGAGGCAGCCTGCACCTGCGTAGGCATAAATGCCGCCCCTACATTCCCCAAAAAAAGCAGCCTGCACTTCTAATTCCCAAAGTGCAGGCTGCTTTTCTGTTCACAGCGTTACCGCTTATTCAATAACGACCCGCGCATTCAGCGGCTGTACGGGGCGGCTATTGTGCGAACCGATGGCGCGGGTGAATTTCTCCGCTTGCGCTTGGTCGATATGGTCATAAGTTTTCAATACTAACCATGATACGCCTTCGGTGCATGGCGGCGTGGTCAGTGAGCCGGCAAAGCGATAGTAACGCAGGTTGCGCGGCAGCAGTGATGCGGCATTGAACGGCTGATCAAGTCTCACTTTTCCTGCCGTCATCGGCATGGCGTCCCAAATGGAGGCCAGGCGGTCGTTGGTTTTGCCGGCTTCATACAGCACGGCCAATACCAACGGCTGTTTGTTTTCGTCCAAGTGGACGAAGTGGGCTTCCATCGGGAAGGTGCGGCCTTTGATTTGGTTTTCGCTCGGCACGTGGAAGTGGAACTGTTTCAGGGTGTAGGTGCGACCGTTCACGGTTAGGGTGTTGCCGCCTTCGGGATAATTGACCTGAATGGTGTGACCGTTGTTTTCCACTTCCACAGCACTCGGATGGTAATTGGCTTTGATGGAAGGCAGGCGGCCGGAAACGGTTTCGGTAATGTTTACAGGGGATTGGTTTTTGCCGGTGGAGCACAAGCGGAACTCTTCGGACAGATTGCCCCAGCTTTCGGGGGAATCGTGCCCTGTGTAGCCCCAATGGGTATGGTCGCCATGTGCGACGGCAGAGAGCGCGGTAAACGCCGACAGCACGACGGCGGTCAGGCGGGGTAACGTACGTTTGAAGCAGAGCATTGCAATATCCTTTTCTGTTAAGGAGTGGAAAAAAGCGTTGCGGTGCGTATGTAAATATTTTTATTTTTTATTGAAAGATAGCTATATTAAATAGTTCGGTCAAGCTTTCCCGGCCTACAAACTATTAGAGCAATGAAGTTAAAACGAATTCATTTCGCCACCATCCTACTTTATTTTGAATTACTATTAGGCAGGCTGCCCTTATCCGACAAAATATTAATACCCGCGCCGAAGTGCCGAATTTGATTCAAATAATGCAAGCTCCTGTATTTATTCACCCCGCCCGGCAAAATACCGTTGTTACACCTTATCTCCCAAAGGCTAGGGTCACGCTGGTAATTTGGATATCGTCGTTCAGCGGCCGCAGCACGGCGTTATCGGGCAGGTAGCGCTCGGAAGATACGGGCACCAGTGCCACGCCCTGCTCGCAACCGGCAAAGGCTACCTGTAAGGCGATGGAGCGCACTTCGTGCAGGATATTGGGCACAAATCCGGCGCGTTGGCAGGCGGCAAGCAGGGCGTCGAAGGAATCGGGGCTGACTGCGCGCTCAAACATCACAAAGCCTTCGCAAGCCAGGTCTTTTAAATCTATCGACTCGCGCTCGGCAAAGGGATGGCTTTTCGGCAACACCACGGCCAGCGGCTCGCGGCGCAGGGTGTGCAGGCGGATGGTGCTGTCCCATGGGATTTCCAGGCGGGCGAAGGCGAGGTCGATATCACCCGCTTGCAGCAGCGGCTCGGCGTCTCCGCTGTCGATTTCGCGCACCCGCACGGTGAGCGTGGGGTAGTGCTGGTGGATATATTCGATGAGGGGCGGCACCACTTCCAAGAGCGCCATGGTAATCGCGCCGATGTGCAGAATGCCGCTGTGGCCGGCGGCGATTTCCTGCACGGTGGTTTGCAGCCGCTGCATCTGCTCGGCAAATTTGCGCACGGCGGGCAGGATGGAATAGCCGGCGGCGGTGAGTTTGGTGCCGCGCCGCGAGCGTTCAAACAGCACCATACCCAAGGCCTGCTCGAGCTGTTTGATATGTTCGGTGAGCGGCGGCTGCGACATATTCAGCTGTTCAGCGGCGCGCCCGAAGTGTTCTTCTTCGGCCACGGCAAAAAACATCCACAAATGGCGAATGAGGCGGAAATTTATCATCTACTTTACCTATCACGGGCTTCCTTAAGCAGTATTCTAATCAAGAAACCAGTTGTAATAGTATGGCCACCTGAGTATTTGGGAGTATGTAAATGTTCGGTATTATTAATTTTTCTGCTTATTTGCTCGCCGTGTTGCTGCTGGTGTTGCTGCCCGGGCCGAATATGATTTACTGCTTATCAGTGGCCGGGCAATACGGCACCAAAACAGGCTGGAGCGCCTTCGCTGGCATCTTTGTCGGCAATGGCGTGTTGATTGTGGCTTCCACTTTCGGCGCCAGTGCCCTGTTGCAAACCTATCCTTCTTTATTTAACGCGCTGCAACTGGCCGGTGGCGCATACTTGGCCTATTTGGGCATCATGCTGCTGCGTGAAGGCTGGCTCAAACTGCATCATGCTGCCGCTGCCAAAGCCGACAGCCATACTGCTGAAGGCACCCTGCTGCAAGTGTTCCGCAAATCGCTCACCATTTCCTTGCTCAATCCGCAAAGCCTGCTGTTTTTCCCAGCCATCATGGTGCAGTTTGTCGATATCCGCTATGAACACCCGTACCTGAGCTTCCTGCTCTTGGGCGGCACCTTCCAGCTGTGCAGCCTGCTGTGCATGGGTACGCTGATTCTGATGGCTAACTCGGTTGGCCGCGTGGGCACCAAATACAGCCGTGTGGCTGCGTTCGGTAAAAGTGGTGCCGGCGCTCTGTTTATCTTCTTCGCGGCCAAACTGTGGCTGGCCACCGCCATCGTCTAAACTAAATCCTAAATTGCTGCTTTAGGCTACCTGAAAATAGTGTGCCGTACTTCCGTACCAAACTCCTATCCGCAACAGCCACGATTTTTCAGGTAGCCTTCTCCCCTGCCAAGGCTACCTGAAACCTGCTAAGCTATTTCTGCCAATCCGCTTTGGGCTATAATCGCTATTTTTCATTATCTTCCGATTCCCTTTTGAAATTCGCCACCCGCTTGCGCCGCGCGCGCCGCTACCGGCCATATCAGCCGAAGGCGGTAATGCCGGCACACTATATTTCCTGCCATTCCTGCGGGCTTGAGCAGCGCCTGCCTCCGCTCAAGCCGGGGAAAGCGGCGTTTTGCCCGCGCTGCGGCCATCCGCTGGCACGGGTGGAAGCCAACCCGTTTCTGCTGCCGCCGGCGCTGGCCTTGGCCTCGCTGATTATGCTGGCAGTGGTGTTTTCCGGGCTGTATATGCATGTGACGGTGCTGGGCTTAGAGGTGCCACTCACCATGCCGGGAATGATGAAGGTGCTGATTTTGCAGAAATCCGGCTTTTTAGCCGAGGTGATGTTTGTGCTCACCTTCGGCGCGCCGTTTTTCTTCTGCCTGCTGTGTTTGTATGTGTATGGCGGGCTGCTGTGGGGCAAGCCGCCACCTGGCGTGCTGCGCGCCACGCGCTGGTTGGTGCGGCTGCGCGGCTGGATGATGGTGGATGTGTTTTTTATTTCCACGCTGGTGGCCTATATCAAGCTGGGCAAAGTGGCGGAAGTGCATTTCGGGCCGGCGTTTTATTTGATGTTTGTGCTGTCCGTGTTGCTTATCCGCACTGCGCTTTCCGTGCCGGAGCATTGGGTGTATTACCAAATCCGGCGGCTGCGCGGAGATAAGGATTTGGTGCGGCCTGAGGGTGGCTCGGTGTTTTGCGGCAAGTGTTTGTTTGAGCGGCCGGCACACGAAACCGAATGCGGAATTTGCGGCTCGGGGCTGCATAAGCGGCGGCCAAACAGCCTAAGCTTGAGCTTGGCGCTGCTGATTACTTCTGTGATTTTGCTGCTGCCGGCCAATCTGATGACGATTATGGTGTCGTCCAACCCCACCGTTATCGAACGCAGCACGATTTTCAGCGGCATTCAGTTTATGTGGCGCGATGGCGACCACTACATCGCCATGATTATTTTCAGCGCGAGCATTATGGTGCCGTGGCTGAAGATTATCGCCATGGGCGTGCTGCTGTATGCGGCGAAGTTTGGCACCAAGATGGCACCGCAAAAACTTTCCAAGCTGTATTTGATTACGGAATCCATCGGGCGCTGGTCGATGATCGATATTTTCGTCATCATCATGCTGATGTCCACTTTCCGCACGCACATGGCGCGGGTAGTACCCGGGCCGGCGGCACTGTATTTCTGCTTGGTGGTGCTGCTCACCATGCTGTCGGCGCATTTTTTCGACCCGCGCCTGATGTGGGACAAAGCTGCCCAGCGCAACGCAAAGGCTACCTGAAACCATTAAGGCTGCCCGAACCATTTTCAGGTAGCCCCAACGCAGCATAGGCTACCTGAAAACCTCTTCCATAAAACGCAAAATCACACAATGAATAAACCTTCTTCCACACGCGAACCACAGGCAAAAATCCGCCGCAACCGCAGTTTTTCCTTTATGGTTTGGCTGATTCCGCTCATCGCCCTCTTCACCGGCGGCTGGCTGCTGTTCGACCATATCCGCAACACCGGCCCGGAAGTCACGCTGTATATGAGCAATGCCGAGGGCATTGAAGTGAACAACACCGTGATTAAGGTGTTGGATGTAGACGTGGGCCGCGTTACCGCCATCCACCTGCGCCCCGGCCAGGAAGGCGTGGCGCTCACCGCCCAGCTCACCGGCGAAGCGAAAGACATGGTTCGCAAAGACAGCCAATTTTGGATGGTGAAACCGCGCGTGGATCAAAGCGGCATCACCGGCTTGAGCACGCTCGTGTCCGGCTCGTATATCGCCCTGATGCCTGGGAAAAACCCGGAAGAAGCACGCGAATTTACTGTAGCCGATGTGCCACCCGTGTCTGCCTTCGCCCAAGGTGGCCTGCGGCTGCGCTTAAAAGGCGGCAGCGGCAAAATTCTTAGCAGCGGCAGCCCGGTGATGTACCGCGACATCGTGGTTGGCATCGTGGAGGGCGCAAAATTCGACCCCGTGTCCAAAACCACCGACTACCAAATCTTCATCGGCAGCCCTAACGACAAACTCATCGGCAACAATGTGCGCTTCTGGCTGCAAAGCGGCCTCAAAATCGAGCTCGGCGGCAGCGGCCTCAAAGTGGACACCCCTTCCCTGCCCGCCCTGATTTCCGGCGCCATCGCCTTCGACGACCCGCCCGACGGCAACAAAGGCAGCCAGGTGGGCAACAACACCCTCTTCCCCCTCTACGACAGCCGTGCCGACGTGGACAACCAAGCCGACGCGCGCTCGCTGTATTACGTGGTCTTCTTCAAACAAAGCGTGCGCGGCCTGGCCGCCGGCGCGCCCGTGGAATACAAAGGCATCCCCATCGGCACGGTAACCGACGTGCCCTATTTCAGCCGAAACGACAGCCTCAACCTGTTCGACAACGGCTGGATTCCCGTGCGTATCCGCATCGATCCCTCCCGCCTCGAAATCAACGCCGACAGCCAAAGCAAAGAAGCCTGGGCCGACCAAATCAGCCGCGCCCTCAACAAAGGCCTCAGCGCCACCCTGTCCAGCAACAACCTGCTCACCGGCTCCCTGTTTGTCGAGCTTTCCGAAGCCCCCGGCCAAAGCGTGCTCAAACCCGCCGCCAGCTATCAGGGCAACACCGTCATCGCCAGCCGTAACGGCGGCAGCCTGGGCGATTTGCAGCAGCAAGTATCCACCCTGCTCGACAAATTCAACCGCCTACCGCTGGATAAAACCGTGCGCGAACTCAACGGCAGCCTAACCGAGCTGAAAGGCACGCTCGCCCAGGCCAACCGCCTGCTCGGCCAGCCGCAAACCCAGCAGCTGCCCGGCGAGCTCAACCGCACCCTGGCCGAACTGCGCACTACCCTGCAGGGCGTATCCCCGCAATCGCCCGTGTATGGCGACGTGCAGAAAACCCTGCGCAGCATCGACCGCACCCTGCAGCAGGCCGCGCCCGTGCTCAACACCCTCAAAGAGCAGCCCAACGCCCTGATTTTCAACTCTTCCGCCACCGACCCCACCCCGAAAGGAAGCCGCTGATGTCCTTATTTGCCAAACTGTCCGCCGCCGCCACGGCCCTGCTGCTGGCCGCCTGCGCCTCCGCCCCCGCCGCCCAGTATTTCAGCCTGCCCAACAGCGCCTTTGTGCCGCCTGCCGGCCAAAGCAGCGGCCAAACCGCCGTGCAAATCATCCTGGCCGAGCCGCTCGGTCAAGGCGGCCTCGTTTACCAAACCGACGCCCACCGCCTCAACTTCGCCCGCCACCACCTGTGGGCCGCTCCGCTGGATCAAAGCCTTGCAGCCGCCTTCAGCAACCGGCTCAACCGCCGCGGCAGCGCCCGCTTCGTGCCCTACGGCCGCGGTAACGGCCTGCCCGTGCTCAAGATTTACATCGAGCAATTCCAAGGCAGCTTCCAAGGCCACACCCTCGTGAGCGGCTATGCCCAATGGCCGAACGGCCGAACCACCCCATTCAATATCCAAACCCCGCAGCAGGGCGACGGCTACCCCGCCATGGTGGAATCCCTGTCCCAAGGCCTCAACCGCGCTGCCGATACCGTGGGCGGGCACTAAATATCCCGCCGCAGGCATCAGTAAAAAGCTACCTGAAAACTAAAGCAGCGGGCATGAAGCGCAGGTTATTGGCCAAAGCGGTGTTTACTCGGCGGCTTTTTTATTGCCTTCCACCACCACGGTGAGCTTGCCGGTAGCAGGGTGGATAGCCAAGCCGCATACGGCGATGCACTCAGACATCAGCAGGTGTTGTTTGATGGTCTTCACGGTTGGCGCACGCTGTCGTCAACATTATTGAAGCCGGTGAGCCAGACGTCTAAGTCAATACCAGTATGACGTAGGATGTTGGTGTTCGCCTCCGGAATGCTGGCGGCGCGGGCTTTATTAAACGGGCGATTGGGAGAAAAGCCGCACATGCTGCAGTCATGATGCACCACCACCATGATTTCTTCCACATCTAAATCAAACACAACCACCAAGAGTCTGCGTATTCCTGAACCCCACGGGTGCGGCACTACAGCGCCGGTATTACGGATAACTTTGCCATCGCCGTTTTTCAAGTTTAAGGCGGCATACAGCAGCTCGAAAATACGTATATGCATGCAGGATAGGATGGCCAGTTTCTTTTCAGGGTATTTATTGCTGAAAAATTCTACGCATTCGCCGCTTTCAACGAAGTGTTTGTTGTGTTTTATATTTTCATCAAGTAGGTTCATGAAAGCTCCCTTCATAGCTGGGATGGAGCTGCAAAGTAATACGGATAAGTAATGTTCGATATATACCAGAGGAGTAAATCATTTCTGCATTCTATTTAAATGTGCTCCTTAATATAGTCTTCCCAAGTAGGATGAAGACGCCGAACCACAGACAAAAAACAGTAACAAGACAAGGCAACACCGTATCATTCCTATTCTGGATGGCTATACAAACAGGCTACCTGAAACGATTTTCAGGTAGCCTATGGAGCGAAATCTACTCAGATTAAGAGCGGATGCCGGATGCTTTCACGCTGTCAACGTAGCCATGGTCGTTAATACGGATGTGGCGGAACAACCAGCCTTCACATAAAGTAATTACTTCATCCAAGGCTTCAAGGTCACCGTTGTGATAACGGGCTTGCAGGGTACTCATACGGTTTACGAAGTTTTGATGCACTTTTCTGTGCTGCTCTACCAGACGGTACTGTGCCTCCTCCAACATCATCTCTTCGTAGCTGAAGTGTTCTACGGTGTAGTCAATCAGGTGTTGGAGTTCCAGCTCGATAGCTTCTTTATCGTTAGCTTCTCTGGCATCATACAACTTATTAGTATAATCAACCAATTGGCGGTGTTGTGCATCGATATCGTCGAGTCCGGTGTCCAAATCGGAAGTCCAATATACGAAAGGCATGGTGTATCCCTCATCAAGTAAACAAAAAATTGATCGCCGCGGCACTTAAACTTCCTCGCCAAGCAGCAACTTTTACATAAAACCGAAAATCCGCCAGCAAAATCCTGACAGGTAAAACAGATATGTAAAAGCTATCTAATTTCAAGCAAGTCTTATGCCAGTTTCCTCCCCTGCAATAAATAAACCTTTCTGCCGAAACAGAAAGGTTTATTTATTGCCAACTGAGTACCAACAAAACTGCCTGTAGGCAAGCTTAACGGCTGCCGTAGCCGTCTACTTGGATCTCCACACGACGATTGGGCTGCAGGCAGGTGATCAGCTGGTTGCGTCCACCGTGGTTATCGCACTGCCTAACTGGCTGGGATTCGCCCATGCCAACTGCGCGGATTTTGTCAGCCGGCAAGCCTTGAGCTGCCAAATAACGGCGCACAGTTTCGGCGCGCTGCTGCGATAGATTTTGATTATAGGCATCTGAGCCGAGGTAATCGGTGTGGCCGATTACGGTGATGCTATTGAGCTGCTCGAAGTTTCTCAATTTAGCGGCCAATTCGCTCAGCTCTTCGCGTCCACGTGGCTGTAAATCATATTCGCCGCTACGGTCGAACGCAAATAATACATCTGCACTCAGCGTGTAGCGGTGCTGCTGTTGTGCAGGGGCTGCAGACTCTTGCGATAGTGGTGGGCAGGTGGCGTTTTCGGGATCAACAGCGCGCCAGTAGGTTTCGTTGCTGAACACGTTTTTGTCGAACAACACTTTAAATTGGCAAGTAGTTACGCCATTGGTACCTTGGCCGGGAGTATGGAAGTGGAACAGGTAGTTCCATTCACGCGGACGCCACATTTCACCGTAGTGCGGACGGCCGATCAGGTAGTACAAATCGTCTTTGGTCAAGCCAGCTCTCACTTGGTTCAGACTGCCCAAATCAGGGAAGGTGCCACGGGTTTTATTGAGGGTTACCCGATCCCACTTTGGCCATACCGGCTGGTCAGTAGTACCGCTTGAGCTTACTCTTGTTAGTGAGGAACAGGCAGACAATACTATGGCGATAGTGGCCACAGCTGCTGTGCAACGGGCTACTTTAGCAAATTTCATAATTTTTTCCTTTGGGTTGTTTATTTTGGAGAATCCAGTAGGGCTACCTGAAAATTCTATGCTTAGATTTTCAGGTAGCCTCTTTACAGCTTACCACTGATAGCCCGCACCGATAGAAGCACCGAAGTTACCGCGTGAATTACCGCTGCCGGTAGCTTTAATAATCCAGTTACCGCTATCAGAAATAGTGGAGAAGCCAACGGCATAACCGGTTTCGCCTTTGTAGTAGCCGCCACCCACAGCCACCATGTTTTTGCCCGGCAAGTAAGCCTGCGGCAGGCCAGCAGTGGCAATGGCTTGGGCTACACCGGCATTGGCAGTATTGGCTACATCGTTAACTTTGGCATCCAGAGCAATGATGTTAGCATTGTTGGTACCGCTCAAAGCACCCAAGGCCGCATTCAGCTGATTCACGTTAACTGCATCCGTGCCATCCGTACCTCTAGCAACATTGGTAATTTTGTTGCCGCCGTTGTTCAGACCACCGGTGGTAAGACTAACGGGGTTGCCGCCACCTGCTGCCGGAGTGATGGTTACGCCACTACCGTTGGTAACAGTTTTATTACCAGCTGCATCGGTGGTGGTTACGCTGGTTACGTTCAGGTTCGGGTTCAACGCCAACTGTGTGCCGCCAGCTATAGTGGTGCTGGTGATGTTGCTGTCGCCTTTCACGTTGATGGTATCACCCAGCTTGTAGTTGTTGCTACCAGTAGTACCGCCGAAGTTGATACCTTTAGCCACGTTTTGGTTAGTGGCATACAGCTGACCGCCGTTTACAGCTTCCTTGCTGCCAGCGGCAACAGTACCGTCCGCCACATTACCCAAGGTAACCGGGTTGCCTGCGGTACCGCCTACTAAGTTCACCCTGTTAGTTGGCGTATTGGTGGGGTTGCCTGAAGCATCGGCATAGGTCATCGGGGTATCAACCTTAACGGTAGTTACGCCGTTGGTACTCGTTACTTTGGCTACAGTACCTTGGCCGTTGGCGAAGTTGACGGTGTCGCCGTGGGTGACGAAGTCCTTATTAACTCCGTTGCCTTGTACGGTGAAGCCAGCGTTCAATACGTCATTTACGGTAGCGGCATTGTTGCCTTTGCCTGCAAAATCAGCGCGGCTGTTGTTGGCCGGGTTGTTTACAGCATTGGTTGTATCAGCCAGGTTGCTCTTCACATTGGCCAATGTGGTCGGCTCAGTGGTGGAGCCAGCGGCATTCTGCATGCTGGCAATTACATCGCCAGCTGCTACTTGGGTACCTGCGCCGTTAGGCTGGGTGTAGAACTTGCCGTCGGTGTGTTTGTACACTTTGCTGCCGTCAGCTTTGGTGTACGCCACCGGGGTTTGGGCGCTCTGCACCACAGATTGGGCATTCAGGGCGTAGGTGTAGCTCTGATTGCCATTGCCGTCCACCTCCTGTTTCACAGTCAACCCGTTGCCCGCTTTCAGGGTCAGAGTGCTGCCGGGTTTGGCGAGCGTAGCAGAATGATTACCCGCTACATTGCCGCCAGCATCGATGTTGAAGCCGCTGTTGTTGATGGCCTTGGCTATATCGCCGGCAGTAGCCAGTTTGTTAGCATCAGCGGGAGCCGGAGCAATCACTTTACCAGCCGGGTTGCCACCGGTGCCGTCGCCCACGTTCAACGCAGTGGTGTCGGCAGCCACTTTATAGGTGGTACTGCCATCAGCATTTGGCGTACTGCTAACACTAATACCGTTGCCTGCTTCTATCTTGCTAGTGGCTGCTGCTTTAGCCGCATTCAGCTGATTCACGTTAACTGCATCCGTGCCATCCGTACCTCTAGCAACATTGGTAATTTTGTTGCCGCCGTTGTTCAGACCACCGGTGGTAAGACTAACGGGGTTGCCGCCACCTGCTGCCGGAGTGATGGTTACGCCACTACCGTTGGTAACAGTTTTATTACCAGCTGCATCGGTGGTGGTTACGCTGGTTACGTTCAGGTTCGGGTTCAACGCCAACTGTGTGCCGCCAGCTATAGTGGTGCTGGTGATGTTGCTGTCGCCTTTCACGTTGATGGTGTCACCCAGCTTGTAGTTGTTGCTACCAGTAGTACCGCCGAAGTTGATACCTTTAGCCACGTTTTGGTTAGTGGCATACAGCTGACCGCCGTTTACAGCTTCCTTGCTGCCAGCGGCAACAGTACCGTCCGCCACATTACCCAAGGTAACCGGGTTGCCTGCGGTACCGCCTACTAAGTTCACCCTGTTAGTTGGCGTATTGGTGGGGTTGCCTGAAGCATCGGCATAGGTCATCGGGGTATCAACCTTAACGGTAGTTACGCCGTTGGTACTCGTTACTTTGGCTACAGTACCTTGGCCGTTGGCGAAGTTGACGGTGTCGCCGTGGGTGACGAAGTCCTTATTAACTCCGTTGCCTTGTACGGTGAAGCCAGCGTTCAATACGTCATTTACGGTAGCGGCATTGTTGCCTTTGCCTGCAAAATCAGCGCGGCTGTTGTTGGCCGGGTTGTTTACAGCATTGGTTGTATCAGCCAGGTTGCTCTTCACATTGGCCAATGTGGTCGGCTCAGTGGTGGAGCCAGCGGCATTCTGCATGCTGGCAATTACATCGCCAGCTGCTACTTGGGTACCTGCGCCGTTAGGCTGGGTGTAGAACTTGCCGTCGGTGTGTTTGTACACTTTGCTGCCGTCAGCTTTGGTGTAGACCACCGGCAGCTGGGCAGACTCGGCCAAGCCTTGGGCGTTGACACTCAGATCGTAGTTATCTGCGCCAGTTGTTCCATTGGTCGTTTTGGTGACCGTAAGGCTGCCGTTGTTAGAAGACACCGTGGTTCTGCTGGCTTGAATGGCTTCGTGAATGTTGCCCTTACCTGTGCCACCAATATTGTTCATGCTGAGTTTACCATCGGCACCTACGGCTGCATTACCACCCAAAATATTCTTCATGCTACCAGCCACATTGCCAATCACCGTTTGTGTGGCATACAGCTGGCTGCCATTGATGGCATCGGTGCTGGTGGCACTGATGCGGCCCGCGGCCACATTGGTAATTGTACGTTTTTCACTGCCATTACCAACACTTACTGTCGCAACAGGATTGGTTCCCGCAAAACCACCGTAAGTGATATTGCCTACCGTTGCAGTATTTGTACCTACCGCATTTTCAGTAGTCGAAGAACTACCCAATGCAACAGACTTAGAATGGGTTGCCGATGCGCCAGAACCGATGGCAGTACCATATTGTCCAGCACCTTCTACTTTCGCACCTGCACCGATAGCAACACCGCTGGCGGCTGCCACCTTAGCCTCAGTACCTATAGAGGTGGAGCTGCCCTGAGAAGCAATAGCCTTAGAACCGATAGCTGTTGCGCTATCCGCTTTGGCTTCAGCACCTTGTCCTAATGCGGAGGAATCAATACCGTCAGCTTTCGCATTACTACCGAATGCCGAACTGCGTAATTTTGTTGCTGTTGCCGCACTCCCGATTGTGGTCGCATCATCGGCAGTCGCAATTGCATTCGGGCCGACCACGACCGTCCTTTCGCCGGTAGCCGAGGACTTATAGCCAATAGCGATATTATTATTTTTAGTAACCTTGGCTTCACGACCCATTGCAATAGCTTGTGCAGCATTAGCAGCAGCCGATTCCCCGATAGAAATCGCAGCATCACCCCCTGCATTAGCCTCTCTACCAACTGCAACAGAACTTCGTCCTCCAGCCTTCGCATCATTAGCTAATGCTACTGCAGCATCTCCCATAGCTTTGGAACCGGTACCGACCGCGGTGGAATAACCGCCCGTAGCTTTTGCATGTGCGCCATTACCGATAGCAACCCCATGCTTGGTTGATTCAGCCGTATTACCGATTGCGGTTGCGCCCATTCCGTTTGCACGAGTTGTCGTACCAATACCCAGCGCATCTCGTCCTGTCGCTTGAGCATCATTACCAAACGCAACAGTTCCTTTATCCATTGCCTTGGCTGCAGAACCTACGGCTACCGAATGCTCTGCAGAAGCAGACGCATTTACGCCAGCGGCTAGTGCATGCGTACCTGTTGCGCCGTCGTTGTTGTAGTTTCCGTCGGTAGCACCACTGCCTTTTACGCTATAGTAATGTGTTTTCGCAGCACCAATCTGGTTTTGCAATCCTTGCGTTACATAAAACAGCTGGCTGCCGTTGATGGCATCGGTGCTGGCAGCATTAATAGCGCCTGGAGCAACGTGTTTGATTTGGCGCTCGAAACCTGCCGTACCAATAGAAACCTGGTCACCGGCAGTCACGCTGCCGCTGCCAGCAAACGGATTAGCCGCACTGCCATAAGTGATTGAACCCACGGTTGCCATTTTTTCTGACGTAGCCGCTGCAGCCGTGGTGCTGCCCGCACCCAATGCAACCGCATTTTCTTTCGATGCATTGGAACCCACGCCCAGTGCCAATGATGCCACGCCCGAAGCAGCAGAACGCGTACCGAATGCAGTGGAAAGACTACCGCTCGCTTTGGCCTGCACGCCGACAGCTACAGCCGCCGTACCTGACTCAGTGGGAATGAAAGGCGCAGCGGTGTTCTGCACCAACTCATCGCCTGTCAGCGCCTTGTACTTCTTCGCCACGTCAGACTGATTGAAATTACCACCAGCATCCTTCGACACAGCATTCAAATCATCGCCGCCGATAGCTACGGAAGAATCGCCTCTGGAAATGCTGTTGTTACCGATTGCAGTAGACTGGGCACCAATTGCCTGAGTCGACGGCCCCAAAGCTACGGCCTGCCCACCGGATGCCTTGGCACGCACGCCATAGGCCACGTCTTCGTTGCCAGTTGCCTCTGCCGCCCAGCCGATGGCTACCGTTCTGAGCCCAGTGGATTTGGTGTCTACACCGATAGCAATAGATGCCTCTTTGTTATTGGCCTCATTTAAAGTAATGCCGGTACCCATGCGGATGCTGTTCGATGAACGATACAGGTTGCCATTGGTATCTTTATATTCACCATTCTGGCTGAAGTTCGGATCAACTCCGTTCGTGCCACGGTGTCCGATGCCAATAATGCCGCTGTTGACATCCAATCGGCCGCCCAGGGTCAGGTTTTTGGCGCCATTATCGGTAGTATTAGCAGGAGCATTTACAGTGCCATAGAACAAAGTGCGGTTGGTCTGTGTATCACGGTTTTCCGCACCAGTCCCATTGATCGGCTTACACGGGTTATATGTCGGCGTTATGCCAAAAAAAGCAGGATTCGGTACTTGCACAGTGCCTATACCCTGCAATGGCGTATGAATGTTTGTGCCCATGATGGCATATTGAACAGCATTTGTACTGTCAGCAAGACCTGTACAGTTAACATCCCGACCGTCGTTAAAATAGAAGCCAGCTTCGGCATTAGCCTGACCGGCCGCAGCAGCCACAGCCAATACTACTGCGGAAGAAACAAAGCGGGACATTCTAATGCCTACCCGACTCAAAATAGCCCCACTAATACCATTTGCACTTATAATAGAGGCCGACTTACCATGCGCCTTAGCTGTTTCCTGCACAGCCACCCAAGTGTTGGTACATTCATTCCATACGGTACGGTAAACTTTGTTCATATAATTCAGCTTCCTAACTTTCCAAAATTAAAGAATCAAAAAATAAAACACATTAAACAACGGAAAAGCCCATCGGTTGATTTACATCAATAACCATCGATTTCTTCCTACGCTTGTCAGGCCATACAAAACTTAAATTATTTTTGCAAGGTGACTTTATTTTATTCAAATAAATTCAATAGACTACGTATTCTAAACCCGTGGGCAAATTGAGGCTGGCATAATACAGGCAGTTAACGTATCATCCTAGCCGCTTATCGCTTGGTTGTATTTCTTTTACAAAAACTTGCAACAAATTTGTAACACTCTCTACTTATACAAGCCACATCAACTACACATTTCAAGCGGTTTTTAGGTAGCGAGCATAATATTATAATTCCTTAATATACAAATACTTAAATACCACCCAAAAACTAAGCATAAACACGCTCGTTTCCTATTGCCCGAGCCGAAGCTTCACTTTATTGAGTAACCTCACTAAGTAAATTACAAGCTATTCCTAGCTTGAATCAACTTGTAGCTTAGCAGCAATATCTATTACAAAATTTCTATAATACGCAACAAAATAGCAATAAAATATTGTGCTGCCATGTCCTCCTAAATTTCAGGTAACTTTCTCCTCCCTACCCTTTATGAGGTTTTAATCGTAATACAACACAAACCTAGATCGTAAATGGCACAGGGCACCGCAAAATCGGGCAAACACAACCCAATGTCAATCACCCCTAGTCCTTACACAAAAAACGCTTGCTTATCATTAGGATAAACAAGCGTTTCAAACTCTCAGCTGTAAAATAAATTTTCAGCAATTGTCTTTAACAAAGGCCCTATTACACCCATCGCCTAATACAGAGGAAAAACAAGGTTGCTATCCTGCTCCATCCATCGCCTCACAACGGTTGCCGCAGTTCGCTCAAGCTGATACCCAACGCTTGGGCGTATTTAGCCAAGGTTTTTTCAGGTAGCCCCTCAAACACGACTGGTTGTAAATGGCGGCGCAGCTGCCAACGCCATACGCCGGCGGCCATAGCCAGGCCGACTTCGTCGTATCGGCTGCGGAACATGTGGTAATACAAAGCAGAGCGCTCGCCACGTTCCACGGCCTGTTTGGCGGCTTCGGCCTGTTCCTCCAACTCGGCCACGGCCTGCACAGTGGCGTAGGATTCGTCTTGCCAGCCGGTGCTGGTGGCGGCTTGGTAACGGCCATTGTGCGTGCCATAGATAATTTTTTGATGCCCACGATAGCTGGGACTGTCGTCTTGCGGAATGTCGTTGATATCCATGCTGAATAGTTCCAAACAAGCAGAATCTGGGTTTTCAGGTAGCCTCAGGCATACACCGCTTCCAGCAACATAAAACAAGTGGAAAAGCGGCCGCTTTCGGGAATGTAGCACAGGATTTTCTGGCCTTCTTGGATGTCTGTGCGGCGCATAAACTCTTCCAAGATAATGTAAATCGCCGCCGAACCGGTGTTGCCTTTATAGTGCAGGTTGGTAAACCATTTTTCTTCGGCAATCGGCAGCCCCGCTGCAGCAAGACCATCGGCTAACTTACTGCGGAAGAAATCGGAGGAGTAATGCGGCAGAAACCAATCAATCTCGCCGGCTTGCAGGCCGTGCTTGGCAATTAGACGGCACAGCGGCTTTTCCACCGTGTAAGCCACGATATTTTCATTCAACAGCTTCACATCCTGCTTCACCACCATCAGGCTGCGCTTGGCACACTCATCGGCATCGACATCTTTCCAGCTCAGCCACTCCCCGCCCTGCCCCACTTCGCCACCGGCATACATACACACTGGCATCTCGCTGGCATACGACAGCAAATCAATCCAATGGATTTTAAAATTCAACTGCCCGGCCAGCGGTTCACTGCCCAGCTGCACCGCGCCGGCACCGTCCGACAGCATCCAGCGCAAAAAATCCTTTTCAAACGCAATCTCCGGCTTGGCACCCTGCAGGCGCAGGCTGTCGGTTTCACAACGGAAACGCTCGCCGCGCAATACCGCCGAAGCCGTTTCCGAAGCTGCTGCCACCGCTTCGCTACATTCCCCGGTGCGCACCGCGCGTTCGGCCTGCTTCATCGCCGCCATCCCCGCCACACACACGCCAGCCGTGCTCACCACCTCGCAGGGTGGAATCTGCGGCAGCAGCCCGTGCACCATCACCGCATGGCCGGGCAAAATCTGGTCGGGGTAAGACGTGCCGCAGACAAGACTGCCGATTTCGTCCGCACGCAAACCCTGCTCCAACAAACCGCGCACCGCCAACGCAGCCAGCTCTGTGTTGCTATGGGTGGCACGTCGGGAGTGCGGATCAATGGCGTAATGGCGGGAAGTAATGGCGTTGGATCGCAAAATCATCTTGCGTACGCGCGAAGGCGTATCCCCCGTCATACCGAGCACGGCTTCCATCTGCTCATTGCTCACCGGCGAATTCGGCAGAAACGCAGCAGCGCGCTTGATATAAACATCTGATGGCTTATGCAATTCCGGCTCCCCTTCGATATTATATGATGTGTGTGTGGACATTTTCAGGTAGCCTACAGCGGCATATAGCATAAGGCTACCTGAAACTTAGCAGCTAACGCAAAATAGCCTGAAATGCTAATCATTTCAGGCTGTCGTATTATTTGGCAGGCTTTTATCAAAGCCGCATTCTATGCTCATAATTATAAATGCGAACCGCCATATGCCACATCCTAAACACCAACAAAAGCACTCACACACCCAAACTATGCAGCTTCTTTGCAACAATCCCACCAAATCCGTGCCATTCAAGCAAAACTATTATCCAAGCCGCGCCCCAGGCAAAGCCCCAAGCAATGGGACAGCCAAATAACGGCATAACCAAATGGAAAAGGCTACCTAAAAGCAACACCTGCAACGAAGCAACCTCATGGCTTGCTAAAAAGGGTAAAGTCCAAGATTGGCCAACAGCAGCAGCTGTCTTTTGTAGAGTGCAAATGCAGCGGCGGAGAGCGGCTGGTTTCAGGTAGCCTGCAGGCAAGATTGCAACTCATGCCAACAGTTTCTTTCTTTTTATCGCTTCTTATCACTCCTATACAAAATAAAATTCTTGTCACGCCAACCAATATGTAGTAAGCTAAAAATTTTAGCTTCGACCGCCGGCTTTAAGGCGGTCGCGGTGCTTCCGCTTCGTCCGAGCCAATGTTTTAGCTTCACCGAAGCTTACGCCTTTAGGTAGCCTGCCGCATACGGAAGTTCAATATTATTCCAATCATCACACACAGATCGACAAGTGCAGAGCAGGTATTTGCGTTCATGCTCTTCTAGACTACCTAAAAACAGATAAAGCAGGTTTTCAGAGTTACAAATTTAAAATGTTTCACAGATCGATGGGATATCGATTATCGCAAGTATGAATTTATGCTTACGTGCTTTTAGGTAGCCTTATGATATGAATGCGTGGGCAGCGAGCACCTACCCTACACGTACCTATGAGACTATTATATGATAAAAGTCAGTTCCTTTTTAAATTGGCAACGGTTTTTTTTTATATATTTTACCGTAGCCTATCTAACAATAATTATTACAAATAAATTTAACTTATTAGTATTTGTACATATGCTATCTGATATCGCATGCTTTGGTATATTAAATATAATTGCTTATTTCTCTTTAAGACATTTAAAAACAGAATACTTACCAAAATCATTTTTTTATAAATTTACAATATGGTTTCATATACTACTCCCAATAATATTTATTATTTTTAGTATTATTAATGGAGATGATTATAAATTTATGCTTTTCACCCTTATTTCAGGCGTCTTCCCTCATATTTTTTTTATAATAAAATTAAGGATTAATTATGGCTTATGAATATAAAGCTAATGCAAATATAGGACCGATTAAATTTGGTGAGCTCAAGTTTAGCATGCTTTCCCCACTTTTAGCATATAAATCGTATAATTCATTTGTAAGCTCAATCTACTCATTATCAGATACCATTTATAATGGAAATAACAGAGGGAACCTTACCGTTGCTATAGGAAATTCTATTCAAGCAGCAGATGCTTTTTTAGATAGCATTGGGAAGCAGAATGGATATTTAAATACCGCTTCTCTTACTTCCTCACTCTTCAATATAAAAACTCAATTAACAAATGTTTACAATGATATACAACATACTGGGGAATTTAAGCCAAATGATATCCAACAAGCAATCGGAGACTCTTTTATAGCCATTGGTGACGGAATTGGGTATTTTACTAGCCTACTTGACCGAACTGTAAAAGGAGAAAGTATTATAGGCAAACTACTTCCTGATTCAGCAAAGTCTAGTCTTGCTAACAAATATTTTGATCAATCTAGCAAACCTGGTGGTTCAAAGATATTAAGAAATGCCATTCTCTTACAACATGAATTTAATATATTAGGAACGAGCATAAAAGATTATGGAAATGAGCATCTTGGCAATTCAAAGATGAGCATTGATGATGTAAAAAAGATCCCTGGTTTCTTCCTAGACCCAAAATCCTATAGCGGATTATTCGAGCATGCTTCTCGATTTATTTATTCTGTACCTCCAGCTTTTCTCGGGATAAATCCTTGGAAAGGAGGAACAAATGAATTACACCGAGATATAACAGACTCCTTTGAAATTGTAGAAAAAATATTAAAAGGAGAACTACCCTTTGATCCAAAAACCGTTGGTGGATTCCTAGAGGAAAATCTAGAAGATTTTTTCCGCTGGTTATTCCCCGGTGGATTTACTCCGTGGAAAAATACTCATAAAGGCAAAAAATACCATATCGTCGACCCTCTTGCCCTAGACCTCGATGGCAACGGTATCCGTACCGTGGTGGCCAACCAGTTTTCAGGTAGCCTCTTCGACCACGACGGCGACGGTATCCGTACGGCTTCGGGCTGGGTGGGCAAAGAAGACGGGCTGTTGGTGTATGACCGCAACGGCGACGGCATCATCAACAACGGCAGCGAGCTGTTCGGCGAAGCCACCCACCTGAAAAACGGCGGCACGGCGGAGCATGGGTTTGCCGCGCTGGCCGATTTGGACGACAACGGCGACGGTAAAATCGATGCGGCCGACAAGGCGTTCTCTTCATTGCGCGTTTGGCGCGATCTCAATCAAGACGGCATCAGCCAGGAAGGCGAGCTGCTCACGCTGGAGCAGGCCAAGGTGCAGTCGCTCAGCACTCAATTTAGCAACACCAACCGTAGCCTGGGCGACGGCAACACGCTGGCGCAGGAAGGCAGCTACACCACCACCGACGGCCAAACCCGCCAGATGGGCGATTTGCTGCTGGCCAACGATCCGCTGTTCAGCCGCTTCAACGATCATGTAGAACTAACCGCCGAGCAGCTGCAAAATCCGAACCTCTCCGGCATCGGTCGCTTGCGCGATTTGCGCGAGGCGGCGGCTTTGTCCCCTGCTTTGGATGCGGTGTTGCGCCAATATGCCGCTGCCGAAACCAAAGAGCAACAAACGGCACTGCTGGCGCAGCTGGCCGCCGAGTGGGGCAAAACCGATGCCCGCTACGGCAGCTACACGCCCACGCTCACTGCCGCCACCGAGCAATCCGGCACCGCCGGCCAAGGCGTGCCGCTCACGCCTTCTCAGTTGCAGGCTTTGCGCAACGGCAAAGTAAACATTTCCCCCGAGCTGCAAGCCGAATTTGACGCGCTGCAAGACAAAATCCGCCTGTTGGACGCTTTCACCGGCGAAGACTCCCGCACACTGAGCTACGGCACACTGGAACAAGTGAAAGAAATCATCGGCGTGGCCAACACCACTTATGCCCAGCTGGAGCACAGCCTCTACCAAGCCTGCTATTCCAAACCTGCCTGAAACCCTATCTGAATGCCGTAGGCCTCCCACAATCGCCTCTGTGCTTTACCGTGATAGCGGTAATTGTAGACAAAATACCGTGTGCTGCCTCGGAAAATAGGAGCTAGGAGCAACGACAAATGATAGCCCTCTACCGTCGGCCAAGGTCTGTTTTTTCTTACCGGGTTTGAGGCTTTTAATCTTGTGATCACTTAATAACATAACATTTCCCTTATTGGCAGAATAACCGTTTATTTTAGTCATACTTTCTCTCAATTTGCCATACTAGGATGTTGGTGCTTTTGCCAGTTATCTTAACCATGCACCTACAAAAGCACCAACTGATTGATGTGGCTTTTGGAAAACAAGGGAAGATTTGTAAAGATGGAAGTTAAAATCAAAACAAATCAATCGATTGAATTTAAATTACTTTGCAGTTTTTAGTGGGTACGGGAAGATAAAAAAAATAACCGCTGAAAAGCGGTTTGTGGTGCCCAGGGTCGGACTCGAACCGACACACCTTGCGGCGGGGGATTTTGAGTCCCCTGCGTCTACCAATTTCGCCACCTGGGCAGGTGATGAGGAAACGGCATTATAGGCATTTTTCCACGTTTGTAAAGTTTTTTACCTGCACATCCGCCGTTTTGCCGTTTAAAACCGTGTTTTCAATGGCAATAAAACCACAGCCCTACTCCGCCGTGCTGCCTTTTGGCTGGACAAAACCTCATTTTGTGCGATGGTGGAGTTCTAGTTTGTACTTAATTATAGCAGATTGGCTTTAAATCAGGACAAGTTAACAAGCCGCAGAGTGCAGCTAGCATAGCGAGCCAACGCAGTACTGGTTTAAAGTGAATCCACTATATATAATCGCCGCATATGCATACCAATACTCCTTATCCGCAGCCCTCCTGCTATTGGACGGTTGCCCATCCAAACCACCTGCCGTGCCTGAAGTGTCGGCATCTTTGGCCTCTGCCACCTCTGCTGTTGCCAGCCGGTTTCACGGCACAGACATCAGCCAAGACCCTATCGGCGGCGAATCCACCTCCACCTACCGCAACGGCTGCTCCGTGGTGATGGGAGCCGTCAGTCAAACCGCCACCCATCTGGTGGAAGACCTCAAAACCCTGTTAAACCAGCAATCTTAATACCAAAGGCTACCTGAAAACCATTTTTCAGGTAGCCCCAACCCAGAAACCAAACACCATGCAGAAAAACGACCAACAAGCCCGCCTTGCCGTCCTCATCGACGCCGACAACGCCCCCGCCGACATCATCGACCGCCTGCTCGAAGAAATCGCCAAATACGGCATCGCCAGCGTGAAACGCATTTATGGCGACTGGAGCCACGGTCTCTCCAAATGGAAAGCCGCCCTCCTGCCACACGCCATCATCCCCGTGCAGCAATTTGCCTACACCAAAGGCAAAAACGCCACCGACATGGCCTTAGTGATTGACGCCATGGATTTGCTCTACAGCGGCAATTTCGACGGTTTCTGCATCGTATCCAGCGATTCCGACTTCACCCGCCTCGCCAGCCGCCTGCGCGAAAGCGGGCTCACCGTATACGGATTCGGCGAAAAGAAAACCCCCACCGCCTTCCGCAAAGCCTGCGACAAATTTATCTACACCGAAATCTTCCTGCCCGAAAAACAGCGCGCCAACAAAGAGCGCGGCAACGGCAAAGCCCCCGCCCCCGCCGCCGAAGAAAGCAACAACACACCCGACGCCCTGCCCCTGCTCAAACGTGCCGTACGCGAAAACGCCGACGACCTCGGCTGGGCCAACCTCGGCCCCATCGGCAGCTACATCAATAAAATCAACCCCGATTTCGACTCCCGCCTCTACGGCTACGGCAAACTCTCCGACCTCATCAAATCCTTCGACATCTTCGAACACCGCACCGACAACAACCAGCTCCAAGTGCGCCGCAAAACCGAATCCCGCCCCGAAAGGCTACCTGAAAATCAAAACGAGCAACACGAAGCACGGCAAAGCCAGAATGAACGAAGCGAAGCCCGCCCCAACCCAAACGAGCCGCGCCAGCAAAGCGACCAGCCCACCGAAAGCAAACCCGCCAAACGCAAACCCCAGTCCGCCAAAGCCGAAGCCAGTTCGTCCAAAGCCGCCAAACCTTCCTTCACCAAGCTCATTCCCGCCGTGCAGCAGGCTATCCAAGCCACCGCCGACCCCGATGGCTGGGCGCGGCTGGGCGACGTAGTCAAACAGCTTCCCGCCGCCATCGATCCCATCCAATACGGCTGCGCCAACGGCCGCGACCTCATCCACTCCATCTACAGCGACTGGGTGGAAATCAAAAAAGCCGGTCGCGGCGAACGCATCCGCATCAACAAAGCCTTTATCGTGAAAAACGAACAAGCCTAGCCAAGCAAAAGGCTACCTGAAACAAACAAAACCGATTGCTGTCAAGCCAATCCAGGTAGCCTCATAAATAAACCATATCATGCTGTTATTTATATATAATTGCGACTCTTTCATCTACAGCATCATCCAATACTTCGCCGAGTTCGGCCAGGAAATCAGTGTGCGCCGCAACGACGACATAGCGCTGGACGAAATTGCCGAACTCCGGCCTCAATACCTCGTGATCGGCCCCGACCCCTGCTCGCCCAAAGAAGCCGGCATTTCCGTGCCTCCTCTGCGCCGCTTTGCCGGGCAGATTCCCATTTTGGGCGTGTGCCTCGGCCACCAAGCCATCGGCGAAGCCTTCGGCGGCCGCATCGTGCGTGCGCAAGAGCTGATGCACGGCAAAGTATCGCCTGTGCATCACACCAACAACGGCATACTCGCCGGTCTGCCCAAATGCCTCAACATCACCGTCTGGGCGGCAGACGGTAAAATCATGGACGTGCTCCATAAACAACACACCGTAGAAGGCGTACAATTCCACCTCGAAGCCCTGCTCACCGAACACGGCCACGATATGCTGGCTAACTTCATCTAAAGAGCACGCGGCCGCAAATAGCCAGTGAGCCTAACTTCCGCTCCCGCGTTGGCTCGCTTCGTAGCAAAACCAAAGGCTACCTGAACCCCAAAATTCAAACCTCAAACAAAAAGGAGAACACCATGAGCCTGAAAACCCGCCTCACCGAAGACATGAAAACCGCCATGCGTGCCAAAGACACGCTCACTCTCTCCACCATCCGCTTGGCCAATGCCGAAATCAAACGCTACGAAGTGGACGAGCGCGCCGAAGCCGACGATGCCAAAATCACCGCCATGCTCAGCAAAATGATTAAGCAGCGCAAAGAAAGCGCCGCCATCTACCACGAAGCCGGCCGACAAGACCTGGCCGACAAAGAGCTGGCCGAAGTGGCCATCCTCCAGCGCTACCTGCCCGAGATGCTGTCCGAAGCCGAAATCCAAAGCGCCGTGGCCGAAGCCATTGCCCAAACCGGCGCATCCGGCATGGCCGACATGGGCAAAGCCATGGGCGTGCTGAAAAAACGCCTCGCCGGCCAGGCCGATATGAGCGATGTAAGCCGCCTGCTCAAAACCGCCTTGCAGAAATAGCAAATGCCAAAGGCTACCCGAACAAAGATGCCGACAAATTTTAGGCTGCGCTCTCAGGTAGCCTTATCTTTTCCCGCAAAGAAACCCCTATGCCCCAACTACCACAACAGCATGAAATACGTTGTCCCCGTGCGCCGCACATTGGGCATACGCACCGTGTTCAACGTGTTGGGCTCGCTCACCAACCTCGCTGGAGCTGCTAGCCAGCTCATCGGCGTGTTTCACATTGATTTGGTAGGCATCCTCTCCCACGTGTTCCAGCAGCTCGGCAGCAAACACGCCCTCGTGGTGCACGGCAGCGATGAGCTCGACGAAGGCGTGGATATAGCTCGCAAAGCCATCGACAGCAGCAAAGCCCGCGCCAAACGCGAAGAAGTGGCCGCCTTCTCGCAAAAACTGGCTGCACAACAGGCGAAATAATGCAGATAAGTTTCAGGTAGCCTTTCTGATTGAGTACAGGGCAAAACGTCAGCCTACACCTACTCATACCCCGTAACGGTAATCTTACCGCTATCGTATTCCGCAAGAAATACCGTGCTAATATCTTCTATCCCTTGCTCTTTCAATTCAGACCGCAACCACTCTTCATCTTTATCAATCATTTCCAGCGTAGTAGGCTGGACATTGCCATCAGTAATCAGCGGATATTTCGGGTTTTCTTCGCCAAAAGAGGTGACGATGAGTTGCCCGTCCTGTTCAAGAATGGCTTGCTTAACATCTTTTATCGTATAAATGCCCTGCATACGCAGCTTAAAGGACAAATCATTGGCCGATATGCCTACTTTACGCACCGCGTCCACATCGATTTTGCCGCGGGAAATCAACATCGCAGGCCGCCCGTCCACTAATCTCTTAACCAAATTGTTATGTTTTTTCAACCAGCGCAGCGATAAAACCGCTGCAAACCAAATGGCCAAAATCAACATAAATACGGGGATGGAAATATCGGTGTTGTAGATAACACCACCCACAATCCCGCCAAGCACATAGTTTTGCACTTGGTCGCTGGCCGAAGCTGGCGCAAGATTGCCCTTACCGGTCAGGTTAATAACCAGCACCAGGGCCAACAGGCCCAGGATAAGTTTGATTGCAACGATGACATAAAACATATGGTGTACCTGAAACCCAGTGAGATAAATATAAGGGGTCTGTGAGATAAATGGGATTAAGTTGGATGAGGATGGATGAAGGGGGATGGGAAATTTGTAACAACGTTGCACTGGGTGCAACAAAACGGAGCGGGCGGATTTGCCCGCTTTTTATTTTCGGACACCCCGTGCCAAAGCATCGAGGGCGACATCCAGCAGGCGGGATTCGGCACCGGCCTGAAGTGTACCGCCTTTGCTCATCGGCAGGTAGGGGCGTGCCGGGATGTTGACCTGTTTGACCCTGCGGAAGCCGTCGCCGACTTTGAATACAAGATAGGGTTTGTTTTTGGCTTTGACCGTGCCGCCGAACTGGTGGATGGCGGCGTAGGGTTTGTTGGTACCGATGCGGGCGAAGTTGCTGCCGGAGGCGGTGTGGATGTTGGCGGCAAACTGCCCGCTTTTTTGCAGGATTTTGCCGCCGCGCGCATTGTCCGGCCCTTTTTTGCCGCCCCAGCTTTCGGATTCGAAGTTGTCTTCCGTAATACTGAGCAGTTCGGCGGCAATGGCTCGCATCATCGGGCGCGGGTGGCGGGCGTTATGTAGTAACTGCCCCAGTCCGCGTTGCAGGTCGCTGTCGTCCAAGCTGATTTCCAGCATCATTATCCTCTCAACAGTTGAAGCACCCAAGCCAGCTGGGCGGCATTGAGCGAGGATTTGAAACGCTCGTTGCCCATCATCTGCCGCAGCGCCACACGGGCAATATCAGGATGGGCGGCCTGCGCCTTATCCACCGCCACCGAAGCCATGCGCGAGAGCATGGCTTTGCCTTGGTTGGCATTGAAGCCGGCATTGGGGGCGACGAATTTGCCGTTAATGCGGATGCCGGTGCGCCGGGCATGGCGTTCTTCGCCGGTATATTGGTTGACACCAATGTCCACGGTTTGGGTTTCCAGCTGCGGGCTGGGTTTTACCCGGTCTGCCCCACGGCTGCGTGATAAGGGTCGAACCCGGCAGCGGCAGCGGTAGTCCAAGGGCGGATACAGGCTGTCCCACACCGGGTCGTCGGCGGCATAAACGCTGCCGTGCAGCAGGCGGTGGGTCTCGCGGGTGCGCTCGTCGTTGACTGCCACGTATTCCCAGTAAGGGTGGGTATCTATCGCATCCATCATCTCGGCATAACGCCCGGCCATATAGGCCGACTGCATATTGGTCAGGTAGATGGTTTTCAGGCGGTGCGGGCTGCCCAGTCGCACGGTTTGGATTTCGCCGGTGTCCGGGTGCGGCACGTCCTGCCTGCCCCACCAGCCTTTGGCCTGCAATATCGGCGTCAGCTGCTCGCTGAACTGCTCCAAGGTCTGCCCGCTTTCGGCGGCTTTGACCACGGCGGCATAGATATCGCCGACTACATCCATGCGGACGGTTTTGGCCACGGTGAAGGCGGTGACGTGCGCATCATCCAACATGTCCTGCCAGTCCCACGATACGTTGATGCCCTTCTGCTGCAGATAGCCGCCCACAATGCAGCCGTAGCTCCACCACATCCACTCCACCGGTTCGGGTGCCATGACAAATTTGTAAGTCATCACGGCGTAGGCCACGTTGGCCCATACCTTGGTATGGCTGGCTTGGCCGCTGGACGGGTTGGTAAACGCGCCGGCCAGCCAGTTTTTAAGGCTATTCATCTTCCAGCCTTTCTGCGCCGTTTGGCGGCGCGTCTGGCGGCAGCCACACCGCTGCGGCGGCCGCTAAGCAGGTAGCTCCCCGCGCCGACCGAATATTCCAGCCGGGGTGCGGAATGGGTCAGGCTCGGCAATACGGCAGACAGTGCCAGCGCCACCAATGTTTTTTTCTCTTTCATGCTTTGACCTCTTCGGCAATAGCGTTAGCGATGGCTCGGCAGATGCTCCATTTGGTTTGTTTCCATTTAACAAGGTCGCCATCATTGGAGATAAAGAACGGTTCGAGGATGATGCCGCCGGCTTGGGCGTAGGCCAGACGACTGTGTTGGCCGGCATTGTCGGGCTTGTAGCCGTCTTCGCCGCGCAGCTTCCAGCCTGTGGCCTGTTCCACAGCACGGCACAGGCGCTGGCAGGCGGCTTTGTTTTTTGGGGTAGATAAGGCTTCGATGCCTGTCGCGGTTTTATTGAGTGCCGCATTGGTGTAGAACTCGACGGCCAGGCGGCTGCCTTTATACCTGCTACTCCGCTTCCATCCGCGATAAAGGCGTGCGCTGCAAAGTGATGCCGCTGCCAGCGGCTAAATGGGACTTGATCCCGCTGCCCTCCGTCCCTGAGGTACACGAGCAGCTGCAGAGGGTGTGGACGTCCACCGAGGGGCAGGGCTACGACCTGATGGGCGCATTGGGTATCGCCTTCGGGCTGCCGCAAAACCGCCGCCGCTGGTTTTGCTCCGAGTGGTGCGCCACCGCGTTGAGGCTGCCTGAAAGCTGGCGCTGGTCGCCCAACGACCTCGCTGTTATCGTACCCGCCCTATATAAGGAGGAGGCATAAAAATACCCGCCACAGGGGCGGGTATACGCAATAAGTAGGACGGCGGCGCGGCCGGTGTTTGCCCACCAAACCGCGCCAGCCACGCAGAGATAGCCTGCATGACCCAAGGCCGCCACCTCTAGAGGCGGGCGGATTCTAACATACTGGTAATGTGGGAGCTGCAAAAATGCAATATCGTTGCAAAAACTGCAATAAGCTGTTGGCCAAAGGCGAGGGGCAATTGGAAATCAAATGCCCGCGCTGCAAAGCGGTCAACCAATTTGGTTCTTTAACAACCCGGAGTGCCCGTGAGCGCCAAACTTCAAGGAACAAGCATCATGGGCAACACCCATCCCATCAGTCCGCTTAGGGGCTGGCTGGGCGGCAAATACCGCCTGGCCGGTACCATCATTCCGTTAATCCCGTCAGACCACACCTGCTACGCCGAAGTGTTCGGCGGTGCGGCATGGGTGCTGTTCAAAAAGCCGCCATCCAAAGTGGAGGCCATCAACGACATCAACGCCGATGTCATCAACCTATATAGGTGTGTTCAAAACCACCTGCCCGAGCTGCTGCGGCAGGCCGAATACCTGTTGCCCAGCCGCGATGAGTATTGCCGGCTGCAGCATTGCAATCCCTCCACCCTGACCGACATCCAGCGTGCGGTGCGCTTCCTCTATCTGCACCGCATGGGTTTCGGCGGTAAGGTAGCCGAGTTCTGCTGCGCTGCCACCAGCACCCGCCCGCCCAAATTCCGCGCCGACCGGTTGGCCGAGGAGCTGCAACACAGCCACCGCCGCCTGCAGGGTGTGATGCTGGAGCGGCTCAACTACGATGACTTCATCGCCCGCTACGACAAACCCGGCACCTTCTTTTACATCGACCCGCCGTATTGGGACTGTGAGACGATGTACGGCAAAGGCATCTTTGCTAAGGCTGACTTCGAACGGCTGGCCGAGCAGCTACGCCACATCAAAGGGCGCTTCCTGCTGTCGATTAACGACGTACCTCCCATTAGGGAGATTTTCACCGGCTTCCAGTTTAAAGAGGTCAGCCTGCGCTACAGCATCAATAAGGAGATTACTACCGAGGCTGACGAGCTGTTGATTGCCAACTACCCCATCACCACGGAGCAGGCGAAGTCAGCTTGATGTAAAAAATCCCACCAAGTAAGGTGGGATTTGTAACGTTGTTGCACAGGGTGCAATAATATCAGGACTGATTTATCGCGCCGAAGTGGGGATATTTATCGCGCGCGGCTTCATGTACCTCATAAAACGGTATCGTGCGATATGGCTGAGGCAGCTTGCCCGGCGTTAGGGCAGGCCTCAGCTATCAACGATTAAATTTTTATACTTCTAATCAGCCCTGAGAAATAATATGGACATCCCGCTGCGGGAAAGGAATATTGATATTGGCGGCGCGCAGGTTTTCCACCACCTGCTCGTTCAGGCCGAAGCGGAATGCGCCCAAATCGGCTTCGTTCGTCCACGCCCACAATGTGATTTCGATGGCGCTGTCGCCCAGGTTGGTGATGTATGCCACGGCCTGCCTGTCTTTGGTCTGCACACACAGGGGATGCTCTGTGGCGGCTTTCAATACGGCGGCTTTGGCGGCTTTCAAATCGCAAGCGTAATCCACACCCACCACCACCTGCACGCGGCACAACGGGTTGGAAGAACGGTTTACAATGCTGTTACTCATCACCACGCTGTTTGGCAAAATAACTTCTTCGTTATCCGGTGTACTCAGCGCGGTCTGCACCATTTTGATTTCGCTCACGGTACCTTCAAAACCGTTCACCCTAATGAAATCGCCCACTTTGAACGGGCGGAACAGGATAATCAGCGCGCCGGCGGCGAAGTTCGACAGTTGGTCTTTCAGCGACAGGGCGACTGCCAAGCCAGCACCGCCAATTAAAGCGGTAACTGATGTAGTGGGAATGCCCAGCTTGCCCAGTGCAGCAATAATAATGAGGATTAACAAACCAATATTAGCCACATTACCGAGAAAGCTGACCAGCGTCTTATCCACTTTGGCACGTATCAAAGTGCCCTTCATCAAAATAACGAGGCGGGCAGCTATCCATTTACCAATAAGGAAAATCGCCAGCGCAGCAACCAAATTGGTGCCAAATGCCATGCCGACTTCGATAAGCCGTTCCCAGCCGGAATTTGAAGAGAGTTGTTGAATATCCAAATCCATGATTTTTATCTGTGTGTGGTTAAAAAAGAGAATTCTAAACAAGGAAATCTGAAAACCAAAGCGATAGTTTAGAGTGAACCATTCAGCGTTTGATAAAACAGTCTGCAAAGGCTACCTGAAGTTTCAGGTAGCCTTTCATCTTGCCCTCTATCTTATTTCGCAATATGCAGCAAGCCGCGCCACAGTTTTTCTTCCCTATCCGCAATTTCGCGCAGGAAGGCGGCGATTTGGGCGCAGCCTTGTTCGCTC
Source organism: Eikenella exigua (assembly GCF_008805035.1). NCBI lineage: Bacteria > Pseudomonadati > Pseudomonadota > Betaproteobacteria > Neisseriales > Neisseriaceae > Eikenella > Eikenella exigua. The sequence continues at coordinate 1,225,009 of NZ_CP038018.1, forward strand.
GGGCGGCGGCATTGTTTCACGCACTGGCTGGCCAGCTGCCGCCATTGGTCGCCGATGGCGGTCATTTCCTGCGAGGCGGTTTGCAAGGCGGGGTTGGCGCAGGCATCGGCGGCCTGCTCTAAAAAATAGGCGTAAAGATAGCGGAAGCCGGCGCCGCCGGTGCCGATTTCTTCCTGCATGCGAACGAGATGACCGAGCCACAGCTTTTGGTATTTTTCCGGCTCTTGCGGCAGGCGTTCGATTTTCTTGGCCACGGTGCGGATGCCGCGCACGCCCACGAAAAACACGGGGGCGAGCATTTGTTTGGCGTTTTTGCGGATGGCGGCATACAGCAGGGCTGGCAGGCGTTCGGCCAGCTGCTGCTTTTGCGGCAGGCTGGCGGTGTCGAGCGTGTACATCAAGCCTTTGCCGGCCAGGGCGCCTTTGGCAAAGCGGGCGCGCTGCAAATCGGCGGCGGCGCAGCGCTGGGGCGTTTCAAACACGGGGTCGCTAATTAAATAATCCCCGCCTTCGCGGCCATACACCAAAAGATTGTGGGCGTTGAAATGAAAGCGCATTTCAGGCGGGAAAAAAGGCAGCCAATACACGGAGGTTTGCAAACCGGCAATCTGCCCGCGCAAAAGCGCCTCATCCAGCGCAGCCGCACCACGCTCGGCTTGGGCGAATTTGCGCATATCGAGCTTCACACCGAGGGCGCGGCAAACGTTTTTGATGATGCCGCGCGGGGCGATGCGGTAGGAAATCAGGGGCATACCGTTGAGTTTGACCACGGGCAGATACACAAAGGTGAGCGCATGAGCTAGCCCGAATACCATCGCTTCGTTCATGGCGCAGCCGTGGTGGGTGAGGAGGGCGGACATCACGCCGCTTTCGCAGTGGGCGGTGTGTTGGTGGGTGAAAGTGGTCATGGCGGTGGCGGTGGTTACGGGGAGGCAGATGATACGTGAAAAATGGGGCGGATGGAATTTCAGGTAGCCTATATTACGGCAGACGGGATAAAACCTACTGCTTCAGGTAGCCTTGAACATCTAACAAGATAAATACAGTTAACTCTCCCTTAAACCTATCGGTCTTGCCACCCGTCTGCTGGCACAGCCGAGCGGAGCGCGGTTTTTCGGGGAACAAGGGCTTGCATGTTCGAAGCGGCGAAGCCGCAAGTTGCGAGCCAGCCCGAAAAACCGCGTGGAGTGAGGGAGGTTTGGCGAAGCCAAACCTGTGCCCGCAGTCGCCTTTCTTTTGCTTCCTTTTCTTTGGCGAAGCAAAGAAAAGGAAGTGCCCGCGCCGGCATGATGCGCAAAGGTGAACAAATTGCACATAGTAAAAGGCTACCTGAAAAGCTAAAAGGTTCGAAACTACAAATGTCGGCATAGATCCACCGGGTTCACTCTTTCAGGTAGTCTTTAATGCACGGGCAGGCTACCTGAAACGCCTCTGTCTATTAGCCCAGCCAATCAGGCTGCACCTGATGCCTGCCCTGTTCGTGGTCGAGCAGCCATTGTTTGCGCTGCAGGCCGCCGCCGTAGCCGGTGAGGCTGCCGTCTTTGCCAATGACGCGGTGGCAGGGAATGAGGATGGAGAGGCGGTTGGCGCCGTTGGCGGCGGCCACGGCGCGCACGGCGGCAGGGTTGCCGAGCTGTTCGGCCAGCGCCTGATAATGAGTGGTTCCGCCGTAGGGGATGGTTTGCAGCACGTTCCACACCCGCCGCTGAAACGGGCTGCTGGGGGCGTGCAACGGCACGCTAAACTCGCGGCGCGCGCCTTGGAAATATTCGCCCAGCTGGGTTTGCACTAGGTGGGTGTGTTCGTTTTCGCCTTGCTTGGTTTGGCAGCCGAGCAGGCGCTGAAGATCGCGCAATTCATCGTCGATACGCTGACTGCCGGCAAATTCGAGCAAGCACAGGCCGCGTTCGCTGGCGGCGGCAAGGATATTGCCCAAGGGCGAGGGGAAGGCGTGCAGATAGAGCATGGGCTTGTGGTTGGGTTTAGATAAGTGTTCGCTGAACAGAAACTCTGCAATGTTTTCAGGTAGCCTGCCGTGTCGGCAAAAGGCTACCTGAAAGCGTGGCTGCTGCGAAGTTAAAAGGTTTACAGCGCGGTAAAACAGGCTGCCAAACCCAAAAAGATGCCCGGCACGTTGGCCACCACAATCGGCCAGTCGCGCGGCTTTTTAAACAGGCCGTAGCCAGTCCACAACGTGCAGTTCACAAAAGCCACGAGGGGCTGCACCGGATTGCCTTTATGCCCGGCCAGGTTGTCGGCAATCTGCGGAATGTAGGCCACATACATGCCCACAGCCATGATGCTGGCCACGATGCCTAAAATTTTGATTTGTTTTTCAGTCATTATTTTTACCTCTTAACAGTGAGTCAGACGTTTCATGCCGGTATGCGCCGGCTTCCCGGTTTCAGGTAGCCTTCCTATGCAGGCTACCTGAAAGCGCGCAATTATAAAACTCCATTTCCCTCTACCTACAAGGCGCACTACAAAACTTAACTTGTTCTTTCACGATGGTTTCAGGTAGCCCTACACTCCCGCAGGCTACCTGAAAACCCTTGCTTGCTTTACAATTACGGCGTTTAGCAACCGAAACACCAGCCACACCATGCCAGAAAACACCGTATCCGCTGAAAACAGCGACATCCTGCTGCTCGCCCCCTACGCCGAACGCGCCTACCTCGAATACGCTATGAGCGTGGTGAAAGGCCGCGCCCTGCCCGACGTGGGCGACGGCCAAAAGCCCGTGCAGCGGCGCATCCTGTTTGCCATGAAAGAAATGGGGCTGGCCGCCAATTCTAAGCCAGTGAAATCCGCGCGCGTGGTGGGCGAAATCCTGGGTAAATACCACCCGCACGGCGACGCTTCCGCCTATGACGCCATGGTGCGCATGGCGCAAGACTTCACCTTGCGCTATCCCTTAATCGACGGCATCGGCAACTTCGGCTCGCGCGACGGCGACGGCGCGGCTGCCATGCGCTACACCGAAGCCCGCCTCACCCCGATTGCCGAGTTGCTACTTTCCGAGTTGCATCAAGGCACGGTAGACTTTGTGCCGAATTACGACGGCACGTTTGATGAGCCCGTGGCCCTGCCCGCCCGCCTGCCCATGGTGCTGCTCAACGGCGCCTCCGGTATCGCCGTGGGCATGGCTACCGAAATCCCGCCGCACAACCTGGGCGAAGTAACCGCCGCTGCCGTGGCCCTGCTCAAAAAACCCACGCTCACCACCGCCGAGCTGATGGAGCACATCCCCGCCCCCGATTTCGCCAGCGGCGGCCACATCATCACCCCGGCCAAAGACCTACTCCAGCTCTACGAAACCGGCAAAGGCAGCATCCGCGTGCGCGCCCGCTACGAAATCGAAAAACTGACACGCGGCCAATGGCGCCTCATCATCACCGAGCTGCCACCCAACACCAGCGCACAGAAAATCCTGGCCGAAATCGAAGAGCAAACCAACCCTAAGCCCAAATCCGGCAAAAAACAGCTCAACCAAGACCAGCTCAACACCAAAAAGCTGATGCTCGAGCTCATCGACAAAGTGCGTGACGAAAGCGACGGCGAACACCCCGTGCGCCTCGTATTCGAGCCCAAATCCAGCCGAATCGAGCCGGATAACTTCATCAACACCCTAATGGCGCAAACCGGTTTGGAAGGCAATGTGCCGGCCAACTTGGTGATGATCGGGCTCGACAACCGCCCCGCGCAGAAAAACCTGAAAACTATTTTGCAAGAATGGCTCGATTTCCGCGTATCCACCGTAACCCGCCGCCTGCAATACCGCTTGGAACAGGTGCTCAAACGCATCCATATCCTCGACGGGCGCATGACCGCCTTTTTGCACATCGACGAGGTTATCCGCGTCATCCGCGAAGCCGATGAACCCAAGCCCGAATTGATGGCCGCCTTCGGCCTCTCCGAAATCCAAGCCGAAGATATTTTGGAAATCCGCCTGCGCCAGCTCGCCCGTTTGGAAGGTTTCAAACTGGAGCAGGAATTGGCTGATTTACGCGAAGAAGAAGGCTACCTGAAAAACTTATTGGCCGACGAAAGCGCGAAGAAAAAGCTCATCATCAAAGAGATGCAGGCCGATGCCAAGCAGTTTGGCGACCCGCGCCGCACGCTGGTGGCCGAAGCCGAACGCGCCGCGCTTACCCACACCACGGCCGACGAGCCGGTAACGCTCATCCTGTCGCGCCAGGGCTGGATTCGCAGCCGGGCCGGGCACGGGCTGGATTTGTCGGCCACCGCGTTTAAAGAAGGCGACGAATTACAGCAAACACTGGAAACGCGTACTGTCGATCCGGTGGTAGTGCTCGACACGCTCGGCCGCAGCTATACCATCGACCCGGCCGAAATCCCTGGCGGGCGCGGCGACGGTGTGCCGCTGGCCTCACTCTTAGAATTACAGCCGGACGCGTCGGTGCTCACCATGCTGGCCGGGCAGCCACAAGAGCACTACCTGCTCGCCGGCAGCGGCGGCTATGGCTTCATCGTCAAACTGGGCGATTTGGTCGGCCGCGTTAAGGCGGGCAAGGAAGTGGTAAAACTGGAGGCGGGCGAAACCCTGCTGATGCCGCAGCCGGTACGCCAGTCTGCACTGATCAACCCTGATTGCCGATTGGTGCTGGCCAGCGCGGGAAAACACCTGCTCGCCTTCCCGATTGGCGAATTGAAAGTGATGGCCAAAGGGCGTGGCCTGCAACTGATGTCTTTGCGTGGCAACGACTCGCTGCAACTGACCGCCTTGGTGTCCACCCCCGATTTCTGGGTATGCAGCCGCGGCAAACGCGGTGCGGCACACCGCGAACGCTTACGCGTGCAGGACATTGAAGGCAAACGCGGCCGCAAAGGCCGGGTGCTGAATGTTTCAGGTAGCCTCATCAGCCTGAGCAGCACGAAGGAGGGCGAAGCATGACCCAACTGCCGAAACCGTATGCCCCCAACGAATGGGACAGCCAACTCGACCGCCTGCCCTGGCTGATGAACATCGCCCGCGTGAGCCTCTTGCTCTCGCTGCTCACCTTCCACGTGTTGGTAAATGCCTACGGCTCAAATGTGGGCATGGCTAGGCTGGCCTCAATGCCCATTTTCAGCAGCCGCTTCTATATTTGGGCAGCAGTATACGGAGGGCTAATCGTGTTCAGCATGGCGTTTCCCAACTGGCAGCAACAAAGAAACAATCTGCCCAACATCAGTGCGGTGGTCGACATCACTATGATGGTGATACTGATGCACCTGGCCGGTGGCATTGCCTCCGGCTTCGGCATCCTCATCCTGCCCTTTATCGGCGTATCCTGCCTGCTCAGCCACGGCCGCTACCCGCTCCTATATGCCTCCTACGTTGCCCTCCTGTTGTTTATCGGCACTTGGCTGCATTATTGGCCGTTTGAAGCCAACAGCCAAGCCGGCAGCAGTGCGATTATCCATACCATCGTGCTCTCGGCGGTAGGCTATCTGGTGGCGTTGCTCACCTCGTTTTACGCCTCTTTCCTCAACCGCGCCTCCTCCACCCTGAGCAAACACCGCCGCGCCTTCGACCGCCTCAAAGGCCTGAACGAACTGGTACTCAACCATGTGGCCGAGGCCGTGGTAGTGGTGGATACCGGCAGCCGCATCTGGCTGATGAACCGCCAGGCCGGCCTCTATTTTCCTTATGTGAAAGTCGACCGCCACGAAGAAATGTTCGATATTTTGGTGAAACGCTGGCAGCGCACACCCACACGCAACTTCATCACCCATGCCGAGCTGGGCGGGCAAGGCGTGCAGGTGCGTGCCCGCCCGCTGGTGCGCGAAGACGAATCGCTGCTGATGCTGTTTATCCGCTCCGACCAAGAAGTCGCCATGGAAGCCATGGCCACCAAACTAGCCGCGCTCGGCCAGCTCACGGCCAACCTGGCGCACGAAATCCGCAACCCGCTCTCCGCCATCCGCCAATCCAACGGCTTATTGGCCGAGGAAGACGAAGATCCGATGACCACCAAGCTGCGCGGCATCATCGACAACAATATCCAGCGTATCGATAAAATGCTGGAAGAAGTGAGCAGCCTGAATAAGAGCGACCGCCTCGATGCGCAAACCATCAACCTGATGAAATTCTGGCTCGATTTCAAACAGGAATTCCTGCTCACCCGTCCCGAAGCCAAACATGCCGTGCACCTTTATATGCAAGGCGGCGCGCTGAAAGTGTATTTCGACAAAATGCACCTGCAGCAGATTATATGGAACCTCATCAACAACGCCTGGCAGCACGGCAGCAAGCAGGCCGATTCCATTACCGTATTGGTTAAGCCCACCGACGACAACGTATCCGTATCGCTCACTGTGATGGACGACGGCCCTGGCGTTTCGCTCGAAAACCAGCCGCGCCTGTTCGAACCGTTTTTCACCACCCGTTCCGAAGGCACCGGGCTGGGGCTGTATGTGGCACGCGAATTGGCGCACGCCAACTCCGGCCAGCTTCACTATCATCCCGAAGTCAAGGGATTCGAACTAATCATGCCGAAAGATATCAATGAGTAAACAAAGCCTGCAAAAACCGGTATTGGTTGTGGACGACGAACAAGACATCCGCGATCTGATGGAAATGACCCTGATGAAAATGGGCCTGTCGGTGGAAACCGCCGAGGGCGTCAATGCCGCTAAAAAGTGGCTCGACAGCAAAAAATTCTCCCTCGTGCTCACCGATATGCGCATGCCTGACGGCTCCGGGCTCGAAGTGGTGGAATATATTAACGAAAAAGAGCTCGACGTGCCCGTGGCCGTAATCACCGCCTTCGGCAATGCCGACCAGGCCGTGCAAGCCATTAAAACCGGCGCCTTTGACTACCTGCAAAAGCCCATCACCCTGGCGCAACTGCGCACCCTGGTGAAATCCGCCATCAAGATCCACGAAGAAGACAGCCACCCTGCCCCCGCACCGGCCAAAAAAGACAACAGTGCTAAAGCAGAAAGCGCAGACGAAGGGCTACCTGAAAGCGAAGATAGTGAGTTTCATCCAGAGCAAAAGCCTCCCGTAGCAGAATCACAAGACAGCAAGGCTGCCAGCCGCAAGCTCCAGCCTACAGCCGACAAACAGCCTGCAGCCAATCCCGAAGACATCCCCCGCCTCATCGGCCGCTCCCCACAAATCGAAGAAGCCCGGCAGATGATCCGCAAGCTAGCCCGCACCACCGTGCCCGTGTATATTGCCGGCGAATCCGGTTCCGGTAAGGAACAGGCCGCACGCAGCATCCACGAACTCTCCGAGCGGCACAGCCGCCCCTTTGTAGCCGTAAACTGCGGTGCCATCCCTGAAAACCTGATGGAAAGCGAATTCTTTGGCTACAAAAAAGGCAGCTTCACCGGCGCCGACCAAGACCGCCTCGGCTTCTTCCAGCACGCCCACGGCGGCACCCTTTTCCTCGACGAAGTGGCCGACCTGCCCCTACATATGCAGGTAAAACTCCTGCGCGCCATCCAGGAAAAAGCCGTGCGCCGCATCGGCGACGCGCAAGAAGTGAAAGTAAACGTGCGCATCATCTCCGCCACGCATAAAGATCTTGCCGGCCTCGTGACTAAGGGCGCATTCCGGCAAGACTTGTTCTACCGCCTCAACGTCGTCTCCCTCACCATGCCGCCCCTGCGCGAAATGCGCGAAGACCTGCCCCAGCTCATCACCCAGCTCTTGCGCAAACACCGCCAAGGCAGCTACTACACCCTCACCCAGCCTGCCAAACAGGCCCTCTTGCAATACAGCTATCCCGGCAACTTCCGCGAGCTGGAAAACATCCTCGAACGCGCCGTCGCCCTCGCTGCCGACAACACCATCGACGCCGCCGACCTCCAGCTCTCCAGCTCCCCGCTATTGGAAGAAGATGACAACTGGGGCAGCGCCATTGACGCCGTTGGCCAAAACAGCAGCAGCGCCGAAACAGCTGCTCCCGAAAGCAGCGGGCAGCTCGACAACCTACCCGGTTTTGTACTCGGCCGCACCCAAGTGCAAGACTATCTCGACGATGTGGAACGGCTGATTATCGAGCAAGCCCTGCAAAAAACCCGCTACAACCGCACCCAAGCCGCCAAACTGCTCGGCATCAGCTTCCGTTCCATGCGCTATCGGATGGAGCGTTTGGAAATCGAATAGCCACTGAAACAAAACGGCAGCTTTTCAGGTAGCCTCTACCTACCATAAAGGCTACCTGAAAGCGAAGTTGTAACCCCACTAGCACCTAAATCCAAAGGAGATGCTAATGTGTAAAAGTACCAGCCAGCATAAATAAAAATATGCTGATTGCATTACCCCTGTATCTGCCGCTGATTATCCTGTTCGCGCCGCACATGGCGATTGGAGCGGCATATTTTTTGTGCCCATAGCCATGCTGCCCACATTTATGGCTTTCTTCTGCCGCTGGCGGATAAAAAGCGTTCGGCCCTATTTTGCATCAGCTATTTCATTCAGCTTTGATTTTGGGCTGTTCGGCTACCTGCTGCTGGATCGGCTGATGCCCGGCCCAGAAGTTTTTGTTGTGTATTTCGTCGTATCCGTGCCGATATGGCTACTGGGCTTCGCCGGTGTGCTGCTAGCACAACGCAGTTTGGAAGGCAACCCCGCCACTCAATTTAGGCGAGCATTTTTAGCTACCAAATATCCCCTTTGGGCTCGATCTGATTTTTTGGATTGTGTCGACGTAATACAGATTTTCAGGCAGCCTGCCTAGGAGGCTACCTGAAAACACTACCTGAAACCCACCATGCACCCCATCCCTCTCATCACCCCAACCCAGCACACCCTGCCAGACTACGCCCGCCATCCCGCACTGACTGTTTCCGACACCCTGCCTGATTCCGGCCTCTACCTAGCCATCGAAGAGTACGGCATCGTACTACACCGCGTGGGCGACAAAGGCGCCGTGTGGGTGGACTTCACTACCGGCGCGGCGCAGCACAGGCGGTTGCACGGCGGCGGCGAGTTGCTGGCCAAAGCTGTCGGCCGCAGCAAACAGCCCACCGTTTGGGATGCCACCGGCGGGCTCGGCCGCGACAGTTTTGTTTTGGCCGGGCTCGGGCTAAACGTGCATATTTTCGAGCGGCATCCCGCCGTATATTGCCTCTTGGCCGATGGCCTTGCACGCGCCCTACTCCACCCGAACACCGCCGAAACCGCTTCCCGCCTCACCCTGCACCACGCCGATGCCGCCGAATATATGCCACGCCTGGCCGCCGAAATCGGCCGCCCGCAGGTGGTGTATCTCGACCCGATGTACTCCGAACGGCGCAAATCGGCAGCGGTAAAAAAAGAAATGGCGTTTTTCCACGAGTTGGTTGGCACCGCGCAAAACGACTCCACCCTGCTCGATGCCGCCCTTGCCACAGCCACCGCCCGCGTGGTGGTCAAACGCCCGCGTCTGGGCGATTTCCTGTGCGGTCGCAAGCCGGATTACCAATACACGGGCAAATCAACCCGGTTTGATGTGTATAACGGGAGTGGTGCTTAACTCAAGCCGTAGGATTGATATATGTTGCCGCGCATAAACTGCATCGGATTAAACGTACTATCCGGCCCTTCTGTTTAAAAAAGCTACCTGAAAACCCAGTACAGCGTTTTCAGGTAGCCTCATAGAATGGCTTTCACTTTTTCAGGTAGCCTTTTCCCAAAGGCTACCTGAAAGCAAAATCTCAACTCCATTCAAACCAAAACCTCCCGCCACCCCATTCGGGGCAGCAGGAGGTTTCATTTCTCATCCCGCCTTAACGCTGCTGGTTTTGCAGCAAGGCAGCGCGTTCTTTGAATGCTTCGTTTTCCTGCGGGGTCAGTATCCACATTTCCACGATATTGCCCGCCCCGTTGCGGCGCAGAGCCACGATGCGGCCGGTGTAGTTTTGCAGCTGGCCGTGGGTAATGAAGCGGTTGTTCTCGTCTTTAATGCGCACGCCCTGCACCATATCCACAGTTTTCGCGCCATCGTCCAGCCAACCCAAAGTCAGGGTGCGCAACCAGGAAAAGCCGTCGGTAGTGAGCGTAACCTGCGGGAAAGAAGCAGATTTCAGCACGGCTACTTCCATGCTGTCGATGGGGAAGCGGTGCGCCCAAGCGGTGCTGCTCAAGGCCAGCAGCAAAGCCAGCAAATATTTTTTCATGTTTCGTCTGCCTGTGTGATTAGTCGGATTAAAACGCTGTCATTATAATATCTTGGCAAACACTCGGCTACTTGCACGCTGCCGGTATGCTGCGCCAAACGCGCGAAAGCGTGGTGCCGTTGGCATACAGTTTAATCTCCGAACTTTTTACGCCGCGTTGCCGCACATCCATCACCACGCCGTCTTTATGTGTGAAGGGGTTGTGCAGTGCCACAGTATAGGCCGAATTGGTATAGCTGCGGACTTGGATAAAGTTTTCCGGCAAACGCAAACGGGTTTGCAGCTGTTTTTGCAGGCATTGCGCTGCCTCGCCCGGCGCTTTGTCGCTCCGCACTTCCACCTCCGGCCTGCCGCGTGTGGGCTGGCTGCGGAAGCCGTAGGCCATGCGCGAACTACCGATTTTCACATCGTCATCATAATTGATATTCGACTGCTGCCGGCGGATGCCCGCTGCTTCCGGCGAAATGCAACCGGCCAGCGCCAAAAGCGGCAGCAGCCACAATAAATTTGAATATTTCAACTTTTTTCTCCTACAGCCAGCCAAACCTGATCAAGCCCGGCTGATTTGGAACAGAATTCGGAATGCCCGCGCGGTATCCACAAAGTCATGCATGATAGCAGCGGAGCAAGCAATTTCGAAACCGTTTAACCCGGCTTTACTCCAACATACTGTCTGCAATATTATTTTTACAGTTGAAAAACCAGCTGCTCCTGTTTATAAAGGCTGTCTGAAAACGCCAATCCCGTCGCTGCCCGGCACTTGACAGCCTACGCCACCACATTGGCACCCCCCATGAATACGCAAAACTTCTCTTTCACCTCCTTTTTATGGTACCGCCCAACCGAGCAGTATCTTTATACTGCGCACCTGATTCGCGCTACATTAGCCGAAAGAAAAGCTACCGCCCGGAAACCCCGAGCGGTTTTTTATTTGCCCCGGCAAGGCCGCTCACCCACGGAATCCTTCCATGAACCTCCCAGCCGAACAGGAACACAAAATGTCTGCCCTAGCCCGCCAACTCCGCCAGCTCCAGCTTCCCCCGCCCATCCCCGCACCGAGCTGCAACGCTGGTATTTGGCTGCGGACGGCAACCAGCACCGCGCCGATTTACAGGCCGATACGCCGCAGCAGCAAGATTTCATGCCGTGCGAAGCCCTGCTGCCGCAAATCCGCTCCCGGTCTGCCTGATTGCTGCCGAGCGGCACAATTTCGAGCAGCATAGCCCAGAAGTGTTCACCGAAGAAGCCGATTGGTTTTCCGCCCGCATTTTGGTGTTGGGCGTGCGCGTGTTTCATTTGGACATCACGCTGATTCCGATACTGCAAACTGCCAATCGCCGCGCCGCCGAATACGCCCGCAAGCACAACCTGCCCTTCACCCCGGCGCAGATGCGCATGAGCCTGCACGCCTCGCGCCCCAACAGGGGGCTGATTTTGGAAAACGCCTGCTTTGCCGATGCGGATTTGGGTATAATTGGCAATTCGCTGCAACTAAGCCGCACCTTGCCCAACCTCATTGCCGATTGAACGCAGGTGGACAGCAGCGGACAAACAAAACACACCGTCTGATAAAAAGGCTACCTGAAACAAAGCTCCCGAAGGAAGCCGAGTTTTCAAGAAACCAAAACAACCGTTCAGGCTACCTGAAAAATGTGAGCTTCAACGAAGCTTCGGCACAGCAGAAGCCAGCCTTCTGCGAAGCCAAAAACAAAGCCGTCGTCAAACTCAAACCGCCATGTTTATTTTTAATCCCGAATATATCAACCGCCCGCCCGAACGCCTGCCGCGTTTGGGCGTTCTATTGCTGCTGCTATGGATCACCCTGCCGCTAGCCTTTGCCCTGCCTGCCAGCGTGATTGTCGTATTCGGCGTGCTGTGGCTGATACAGCTCGGGCTCACGCTTATCGGTAGCCGTGGCCTGCCCGCTTGGGCCACCGCCATTGGCGGCCTGGCTGTGTTCGGCTTCGTGTTTTCGCAGTTAGGCACGTTTCTCGGCAGCGAAGGCGGCAGCGCACTGCTTCTGCTGCTGGTGCTGCTGAAAACCTATGAAAGCCGCGTGTTGCGCGATTGGCATATGCTGCTCACCGCCATGGTATTCCTGATGGGCGCCACCGTGCTGCTCAATCAAGGCATGTTCATCGGCCTGTGGCTGTTGGCTGGCCTGTTCGGCACCGCCACCTGCATTGCCCTCTTGAATATGCCGCTGCGTCTGGCCGCCCGCCACGCCGCTACCGCCCTGCTACTCACCCTGCCGCTGGCCGCCGTATTATTTATCGCCGTGCCACGCATGAGCGAGCCTCTATGGCGCATTCCGCAGCCGCTCAAACCCGGCCAAGCCCAAACCGGCCTGTCCGACACCATGCAGCCGGGCAGTATCAGCAATTTGGTGCAGAGCAACGAACTGGCTTTCAACGCCACTTTCGATGGGGGCTACACCCCCAACCAATCCGACCTTTATTGGCGCGCCATCACCATGAGCCAGTTTGATGGCGAGCAATGGCGTGCCGATGATGACGAACTGCCCACCCGCGCCGACACTGCCTACACGCAAACCATTATTTCCTACAGCATCATTATGCGCGACGAGCAAGGCCGCATTCCTGCGCTAGACTACCCCATCATCAACTTCAATACCGACAACGCCCGCAGCAAAATGCGTTTTGCCGAAGGCCACACTATCCGCGTACGCAGCCACGACGGCCTGCGCCGTTTCGTACTCCGTGCCGCTATCGGCAACAGGCTACCTGAAAAACTTTCCCCCTCGCGCCAACGCCAGCTGAGTCGCCTGCCCGGTTACAGTAACCAGCGCACCCGCTCGTTCGCCCGCCAGCTGCGCAACCAATCCGCCAACACCGCCGATTTCGTTAACCGCACCCTGGCCTACTACCGCAACCAATCCTTCGCCTACACCCTCAACCCCCCGCTCGACCGCAGCCCCGACCGAATCGACAACTTCGTGTTCGACAACCGTCGCGGCTTCTGCGAACACTATGCCGAAAGCTTTGTGGCCATCATGCGCGCAGCCGGCGTGCCCGCCCGCGTGGTTACCGGCTATCAGGGCGGCGAATACAACCCCGACGGCGGCTTCTGGCAGGTGCGCGGCAAAGATGCCCACGCCTGGGCCGAAGTGTGGCTGCCCGAAGAAGAAGCCTGGCTGCGTGTCGATCCCACCGCCGCCGTGAGCAGCAACCGTATCGAACAAGGCCTCTCCTCCGCGCTGGATGGCGGCGAGCAAGAGCTGGTGGCCGGCAGCGGCAATTGGCAATGGTGGAGCAAACTCAGCGCCGAAGGCCAGTTCTACTGGCAGCAATGGGTGGTGAACTACGACAGCAGTTCGCAGCAAAACCTGTTCCACAGCTTGGGCTTGGGCGGCTTCAACCTATTGAGCCTGCTCGTATTCCTGCTGATTGGCGGCACCTTAGCCGTGATTCCGCTGTGGTTATGGTGGTGGCGCAGCAGCCGGCGTTATGCCAACCTCCTGGAAGAAGGCTTCGCCCACATCAAAGAACGCCTGCTCGATGTGGAAGGCATCGACCCTGCCGCCCTTGGCCCCGCCGAAACTGCCAACATCTTGCGTGAACAAGAGCATCTCTGTCCCGAGCTAGAAAGCCTGCTAGCGCAATACGAGCGCTGGAACTACGCCGACGGCCTGCCTCCGAAAGCCGCACAAAAGCGCTGGTATCGCCAATGTTGCCGCGCCGTACGCAAGGTTAGGTTGTAAAACACCGCGCCTTTACCTGCACAAACTCGGATTAACGTTTAATTTTCCGTTTATCTATATATCTTTCAGGTAGTCTTAATCAAGGCAAACCCATAGTGGATTAAATTTAAATCAGGACAAGGCGGCAAGCTGCAGATAGCATGGGTAGCACAGCAAGGTAGATCAACGCAGTCTTGTTTTAAAATCAATTCACTATAACCTTGACAAGGCTACCTGAAAATTCGTTCGCAACACCCGGAAAGGATAACCCATGAAACGTTTCTTGCCCCTGATGGCCGCCCTCAGCCTGGCCGCTTGCGCCGGCAGCCAAACCCCTGCTTCCGCCTCTGAGCCAGCCGACTCCTCCATGCCCGCCGTGGGCGCGGCTAATCCCGCCAGCGTGTACTGCGTGCAGCAAGGCGGCAAGTCTGAAATCCGCAAAAACCAAGACGGCAGCGAATACGGCGTGTGCATTCTGCCCGACGGCAAAGAAGTGGAAGAATGGGCATACTACCGCGCCAACAACGGCGGCAACGGCAAATAAGCCCCACTCGGCCAAACAGGCAGGCTACCTGAAATCCGGTTTTCAGGTAGCCTGCCTGTTTGCCTTTCCCCGCCCCCAAGAATAGCGGCGATAATGCTAAAATACCGCCTTTAGCACCATCATGCGCGCCCCGCGCATCCGTGCGCCCGAACAACCCCATCAAAGCATCCCACATGGCCTACCAAGTTCTCGCCCGCAAGTGGCGCCCCAAAACCTTTGCCGATTTAGTCGGGCAGGAACACGTTGTCAAAGCCCTGCAAAACGCCCTGGGCAAAGGCCGCCTACACCACGCCTACCTGCTCACCGGCACGAGGGGCGTGGGCAAAACCACCATCGCCCGCATCCTTGCCAAAAGCCTCAACTGCGAAACCCCGCACGAAGGCGAGCCGTGCGGCCAATGCCAAAGCTGCCGCGATATCGACGCAGGGCGGTTTGTGGATCTGCTGGAAATCGACGCCGCCTCCAACACCGGTATCGACAACATCCGCGAAGTGCTGGAAAACGCCCAATACGCGCCCACCGCCGGCAAATACAAAGTCTATATCATCGACGAAGTGCATATGCTCTCCAAATCCGCGTTCAACGCCATGCTCAAAACGCTGGAAGAGCCGCCCGAACACGTCAAATTCATCCTGGCCACCACCGACCCGCACAAAGTCCCCGTTACCGTACTCAGCCGCTGCCTGCAATTCGTGCTACGCAACATGACCGCCCAGCAGGTATCGCAGCACCTCGCGCACGTTCTGACCAGCGAACAAATCCCCTACGAAGCCCCCGCCCTCGCCCTGCTCGGCCGCGCCGCAGCCGGCTCCATGCGCGACGCACTCAGCCTGCTCGACCAAGCCATCGCTATGGGCTCCGGCAGCGTAACCGAAGCCGACGTGCGCCAAATGATTGGCGCCGTCGACCAACGCTACCTTTATTCCCTGCTGCAAGCCGCCGCCAACCAAGATGGCGCCGCCCTGCTCGCCACCGCGCAGGAAATGGCCGGCCGCGCCATCGGTTTCGACAGCGCCTTGAGCGAGCTCGCCCTCCTGCTGCAAAAGCTTGCCCTCATCAAAACCATCCCCACCGCCGTGCCCGCAGACGATCCCGAGTGCGACACCTTGCAACAGCTCGCCAGCCAACTGGGTGACGAACAAATCCAGCTGTATTACCAATGCGTTATCCACGGCAAACAAGACCTGCCGCTCGCGCCCGACGAATACGCCGGCTTCGTTATGACCCTGCTGCGCCTGCTCGCCTTCGCTCCCTTGGCCGCCGCCGAGCTGCCCGAAGGCAGCCACATCAGCGGCAGCGAACTGCACGATCCCACCCCAAAGCCCCGTCCGGCTGCCACACCGCAGCCGGATAAGACCCGCATTCCAGCCGAAAACCATCCCGCAGAAGCCCCGCCCGCCCAAGCCGAACCCAGGCTACCTGAAAACGAGCCTAACAAACAAAATGAACACGGCAGTTTTTCAGGTAGCCCAAACAACAACGGCAGGCTTTCGCCAAACGAACCCCTGCCGCAGGAAACTGCTCCCGCTGCCCGCCATACCGAAAGGCTACCTGAAAATATTTCAGGCAGCCCAAATGGTCAGCACGGGCTTTCGCCCAACCTAAGCGCATCCAGCAACCCCGCGCCCGGTTTAGCCGAACCCGGCCTCCCCTATCCTAGCGAGCCGCAACCTACCCCGGCAGAAGCCGTCCCCGCCGCCTTCGAAAGCAGCCCGCCATGGGACGACAGCCCGCCGCCCGCTGGTTTTGAAACTCAACAGCCCGACAGCCCCCCAAGCCCAAGGCTAGCTGAAACCAAGCACAGCCAAAACCCCGCAAACGAGTTTCCGCATAGCCGAAACCAAAATGACAGCCTGCCCCAGCACCAGCATGATGCCGCATCCCAAAACGAAACTGGATTAGGCAGCGAAAGGCTACCTGAAACCGAACAAAGCGGATTTTTACACAGCCAAAACGGGCAAACCGAAGCCCAATCAGCCGCTGCCGCAGCCCCGGAACACTCCGGCACGACAGCCCTGCCTCTGCCCGATGCCGATACCTGGCCGCACATCGTCGCCGCCATCGCGCCCAAAATCGGTGCCGCCCAAATGAGCGCCCAGCACACCGCCTGCCTCGGCTACGACCAGCAGCAACACCTGCTCACCCTTGCCGTAGCCGAAGCCGGGCAAGTCAGCATCAGCCGCGAACACATCCAGCGCATCGAGCAGCACCTGGCCGCCGCTTACGGCCATCCCATCAGCATCCGCACTACCGATTGGCCGGCCGACGGCACAACCGCCGAAACCCCCGCCATGCGCCAACAGCGCCTGCGCCAGGCCGCCCGCGAGCAAGCGCAAAGCCTGCTGGAGCAAGACCCCGCCGCGCAAGATATCCTCAATCTATTCGGCGCCCGCTGGCTGCCCGAAAGCCTTGTATTGCAGGAAAATGGCCAAACCTAAGGCCGCTCCCGTACTTTTTCATTTCCACCCACTCTTTAAATAGGAGCACACTCATGTTCAGCAAAGCCGGCCTCGGCAACCTGATGCAACAGGCACAAAAAATGCAGGAAAAAATGAAACAGGCACAGGCCGAATTGGCCAACATCACCGTGGAAGGCGAAGCCGGCGGCGGCATGGTGAAAATCACCCTCAGCTGCCACCACGCCGTTAAACGCGTGCACATCGACGACAGCCTCGCCGCCGATGCCGCTTCCGACAAAGAAATGCTGGAAGACCTGATTGCCGCCGCCTTCAACGATGCTACCCGCAAAGTGGAAGCCGCCGCCCAACAGCATATGTCGCAATTCACCCAAGGCCTCGGCCTACCCCCCGGCATGGACAACTTCTTCAAGTAATCCGCGCATAAAACACCGGCTGCCAGAACGCATCAGGCAGCCGGTTTGTTTGGCTTACATCGGTTTTCAGGTAGCCTCATATCACCTTGGGGCTACCTGAAAATTAAGAAAGACAGCCAAACAGCACTTTACTACAACAATACCACCCTAACCTCGGCTTTCACCATATACGAATTAAAATTAAGAATGGCTAGCTTGGCCGTATGTATGGCCTGCGGCTCGCCGCCGTATCCCATCCTTATTTCTAATCCACGAGAACAACAAAAAGGCTACCTGACAACTTTCAGGTAGCCTTTTAATCATGCCCAAACGCTTACAGGGAAATACGGCGGAAGTCTTTGAGCAAGTTGGCCAAGAATACAGTGAAGCGCATGCCGGCGGCGCCGTCGATCACACGGTGGTCGAACGACAGGGAGAGCGGGCACATTAGGCGGGCTTCGAAATCGGAGCCGTTCCACACCGGTTTCATCTGTGATTTGCACACGCCCAAGATGGCTACTTCGGGGGCATTCACAATCGGGGTGAAGCCGGTGCCACCAATACCGCCTAGGCTGGAAATGGTGAAGCAAGCGCCCTGCATTTCCTGCGGTTTGAGCTTGCCTTCGCGGGCTTTTTTGCTCAATTCGCCCAGCTCGATGCTGATTTCTTTGAGGCCTTTTTTGTCCACATCTTTAATCACGGGCACTACCAAGCCGTTGGGGGTGTCGGCGGCAAAGCCGATGTGGAAGTATTTTTTCAATACCAGGTTGTCGCCGTCGAGCGAGGAGTTGAACTCGGGGAAGGCTTTGAGCGCGGCCACGCTGGCTTTGATGATGAAGGCCAGGGGCGAGAGTTTCACGCCTTCGCGCTCCCACTCTTTGTTGAGCTGTTTGCGGAAGCTTTCCAGCTCGGTCATGTCGGCTTCGTCGTGTACGGTAACGTGCGGAATCATTACCCAGTTGCGCGACAGGTTTTGGCCGGAAATCTTCTTGATGCGGCTGAGCTCTTTCACTTCGACTTCGCCGAATTTGGCGAAATCCACTTTCGGCCACGGCAGCAAATCCAAGCCGCCGCCCAAAGAAGCACCGGCAGCTGCAGGTTTGCCTGCACCGCCCTGCATGGCGGCTTTAACGAAGGCTTTGATGTCGTCTTTGGTGATGCGGCCTTTGTTGCCGCTGCCTTTCACCAGGCTCAAATCCACGCCCAGTTCGCGCGCCAATTTGCGGGCGGAGGGGCCGGCGTGGGCTTTGGCGAAACCGGCTTCGTTTACAGGTGCGCTGCCATAGGCGGCAGTGGCCGGAGCGGCAGGTGCAGCGGGAGCAGGAGCCGGGGCGGCAGCAGGCGCGGGAGCGGCTTTGGGCACTTCGGCAGCGGCGGGCGCAGCAGCGGCAGGTGCGCCGGCGGCGGCCACGTCGATGATGATGCTGCCTTCAGACACTTTGTCGCCCACTTTGATGTGTACGGCGGTAACCGTACCGGCAGCGGTGCTGGGCACGTCCATCGTGGCTTTGTCGGTTTCCAGAGTAATCAGGGTGTCGTCCACGGCCACGGTGTCGCCCACTTTCACTTCCACAGCAATCACGTCCACATCGGTGTGGCCGCCGATATCGGGTACGGCTACCTGAACATTGGCGGCAGCAGCCGGGGCAGCGGCGGGCGCAGCAGGTGCGGGAGCGGCTTCGGCTTTGGGTGCGGCAGCCGGAGCGGCAGCGGCGCCTGCACCGGCGGCTTCCACCAGCACAATCACATCACCTTCAGACACTTTATCGCCCACTTTCACCTTCACTTCTTTCACCACGCCGGCGGCATCGGCCGGCACATCCATGGTGGCTTTGTCGGTTTCCAGGGTAATCAGGGTGTCGTCCAGCGCGATGGTGTCGCCGGCTTTGATTTCCACGGCAATAATATCTACATTTTCGTGTCCGCCGATATCGGGGACCTTGATTTCTACAATACTCATAAGAGTTCCTTTGGTATTCGGTTGGATATGGTCTGAACAGATTCAGACACCGTTAACTTAACGCCTTCTTCGGCAGCTTACCGCGTCTTGCAATTCCACCGGCTTCAGTTCACCTTGGGTGCCGACTTCATACACGGCCACGGCACAGCGCCGCCCGGACAGGCCGATCACTTCGTAATCGTGCCCGGCCTGGGGCACGAATGAAGCCATGCGGGTGTTGCACGAGCCTTCGGTTTGAATGACGGTTTCGGTAGCGCCTTCCATCACATTCTGCAAGTCGAGATAGGCGGCCTGTACGTTCACAGCCGTGCCGGCCGGCACGGCAAATTCGCGGAAAAATCGCCCGCGATAAAATACCGTTGGATTGACCAATATTTTTGCTGTGTACGGTTTCGGCTATGCCCAAACTGCGGCTTTTGACCGTACCGGCAAACGAGCCAAACGCATCGCCCAAGCTGCCGCCCACATTCACTTTGTGGCCGCAGCGGATCAATTTTCATCTTCGCAGTTGATGCCGCTCACCATGACGGTGGCTTCCTGTTTTGGACATATAGGGGCACGTGTAACTTGGGTACTGCTGTTAGTAACCGCGGTGTTTTTCTCCTGCGCCACCGGCGTATTAGAAGCGCAAGCAGTCAGTAAGACTGACGGAGCATGCAACGAATAAGGGGTTCATATTCTTCCTTTTCTGTTTTTCAGGTAGCCTCTACCGCGGGGCAAGGCTACCTGAAAACTTCAGGCCGGGATTAGCGTTTCCAGCTGGGGGCAACTTCGGTTTGAACTCCGTATTTCTCAATGGCTTTCTGCACCACGTCTTTGCCCACTTTGCCCTGTTTGGCCAAAGCGTCCAGCGCAGCTACAGCCACATGGTAACGGTCTACTTCGAAGAAGCTGCGCAGGTTGGCGCGGCTGTCGGAGCGGCCGAAACCATCGGTACCGAGCACCACATAGTCGCCGTTTTCTTTGGGGATGTAGGCGCGGATGCGGTCGGCAAAGCTGCGGATGTAGTCGGTAGCGGCTACAACCGGGCCGGCATGGCCTTGCAGCTGCTGGCTCACGAAAGGCAGTTTCTGCTCGGCAGCCGGATGCAGGCGGTTCCAACGATCGGTTTCGATGGCTTCGCGGTGCAGCAGGTTGAATGAGGGGCAAGACCAGATGTCGGCTTCCACACCGAAATCGTTTTTCAGCAAATCGGCAGCATGAATCACTTCCTGCAGGATGGTGCCGGATCCCATCAGCTGAACGCGTTTGTCGCCTTTGTCGCCTTCGCGGAACAGATACATACCTTTGAGGATTTCCTGCTCGATGCCTTTGCGTTGCGGCATGGCGGGGTGGGCGTAGTTTTCGTTCATCAGGGTGATGTAGAAGAATACGTCTTCGTTATCCACGTACATGCGTTGCAGGCCGTTGTGTACGATTACGGCCACTTCGTATTGGAAGGTCGGGTCGTAGCTGATGCAGTTCGGAATCAGGTCGGCTTGCAGTTGGCTATGACCGTCTTCGTGTTGCAGGCCTTCGCCGTTGAGGGTGGTACGGCCTGCGGTGCCGCCCAAGAGGAAGCCGCGGGCGTGCATATCGCCGGCAGCCCAAGCCAAATCGCCGATGCGTTGGAAACCGAACATGGAGTAGTAGATGTAGAACGGAATCATGGCGTAGCGGTTGTTGGCATAGCTGGTGGAAGCAGCAATCCAGTCGGCCATCGCGCCGGGTTCGTTAATGCCTTCTTGCAGGATTTGACCGTCAACGGATTCTTTATAGAACATCAGTTGGTCTTTATCTTGCGGCGTGTATTGCTGGCCTTTCGGATTCCAAATGCCGTATTGGCGGAACATGCCTTCCATACCGAAGGTGCGGCTTTCATCAGGCACAATCGGCACGATGCGGCGACCGATTTGCTTGTCTTTCAGCAAGGCAGCCAAGATACGTACGAAAGCCATGGTGGTGGAGAATTCGCGATCACCACTGGATTGCAGCTGGGCATCGAATGTTTCCAGAGCCGGAATCGGCAGGGCTTCGTTGTTCGGATTACGTACCGGCAAGTAACCGCCCAAGGCGTTGCGACGTTCGCGCAGATATTGCATTTCCGGGCTGTCTTCAGCAAAGCGGAAGTAGGGCAAGTCGCCACTGTCGATTTGCTCGTCGGTTACCTGAATACCGAAGCGGTCGCGGAATTGTTTGAGCGACTTCACGTCCATTTTCTTGGCTTGGTGGGCAACGTTTTGGCCTTCGCCAGATGCACCCATGCCGTAGCCTTTGATGGTTTTGGCCAAAATCACAGTGGGGCGGCCGCCGGCGTTGTTCACGGCTTCATGGTAAGCAGCGTAAACTTTGTACGGGTCGTGACCGCCACGGTTCAAGGCCCAGATTTCGTCGTCAGACATATCGGCCACAAGGGCTTTCAATTCGGGCGTGTTGAAGAAGTGTTCGCGAACGTATGCACCGTCTTTGGACTTGAAGGTTTGGTAGTCGCCGTCCAGGCATTCTTCCATGCGCTGTTTCAGGGCGTGGTTAGTGTCGCGTGCCAAGAGGCCGTCCCAACGGCGACCCCAAATCACTTTCAACACATTCCAGCCTGCGCCGTGGAAGTTGCCTTCCAGTTCTTGGATGATTTTGCCGTTGCCGCGCACCGGGCCATCCAAACGCTGCAGGTTGCAGTTAATAACGAAAATCAGGTTGTCCAAGCCTTCGCGGGCGGCCAAAGCGATAGCGCCTTGGCTTTCCGGCTCGTCCATCTCGCCGTCGCCGCAGAAGCACCATACTTTGCGGCCTTTGGTTTTGGCCAGGCCACGAGACTCCAAGTATTTCAGGAAGCGTGCCTGGTAAATCGCCATCAACGGGCCCAAACCCATGGATACAGTGGGGAACTGCCAGAAATCAGGCATAAGGTGCGGGTGCGGATAAGACGGCAGACCGTTGCCACCCACTTCTTGGCGAAAGTTGTTCAGCTGATCTTCGCTCAGGCGGCCTTCCACAAAGGCGCGGGAATAAATGCCGGGAGCAGAGTGGCCTTGAACATAAATCAAATCACCTTCTTCACCGGCAGCTTCGTCTTTGGCACGCCAGAAGTGGTTGAAGCCCACGTCATACAAAGTAGCGGAAGACTGGAAGGAAGCAATGTGGCCGCCCAATTCCAAATCTTTTTTGCCGGCACGCAGCACCATGGCGGCGGCGTTCCAGCGGATGGCGGCGCGGATGCGATGTTCCAGCTCTTGATTGCCGGGCGATTTCTGCTCCTTGCCGACCGGGATGGTGTTCAGATACGCAGTAGTGGCGCTAAACGGCAGGTGCACGCCGCGGCGGCGGGTGTAGCGCACCAAGTTTTCCAACAGAAAATGCGCCCGCTCCGAGCCTTCGTTTTCTAGCACGGAACTGAGCGCATCCAACCACTCCTGGGTTTCAATCGGGTCGATATCATGTTTTTCGGCAGACATAAATCCTTATCCTCTTTACTTGGGTTAATCAATGAGCTTCGCTTTTTCGTTTGGCAACACAGTAAAAATCTACCATATTATTCTATTTTTCTTACTTGGCTTTTATGAATATACGCCACTGGTATTTCCGCAGATCCATCCCATGTAATATGTAGCCATCCATCTCCCTCTTCCCCATAGGAATGTACTGTTTCTCCATTATATACCTTTCCCATAATTCTTGATTCAGAAGAAGCTCCTGCTCTTACATTTGCATAGCCATCTCTTGCTGAAACTACATAAGAATCTATTACATTACCTTGACTTTCATGGACATATCCATAGACAGTTTTCCCTGATTCTGTTTTATATTCAATATAATACCAGCTTCCTTCTTTTCTTATTATTCTACCGCCGTCAAAGATATCTAATTTTGCCAATATCCTTGAATTAGTATTAGGTTTTTCCCTAAGATTAGCCCCATCTAAAACTCCACCATGCATTGCAAATTCTCTAGAAAATCCCAAACTTGAAATTGCTAAAAAAAATATCATTATTAATAATTTCTTCATCTCAATCAAAATC
This sequence comes from Eikenella exigua, assembly GCF_008805035.1. NCBI lineage: Bacteria > Pseudomonadati > Pseudomonadota > Betaproteobacteria > Neisseriales > Neisseriaceae > Eikenella > Eikenella exigua. The sequence continues at coordinate 1,248,136 of NZ_CP038018.1, forward strand.
CTTTCCTACAAACATAGTATCTTAATCATCTACATAAAACCCTTACAAAGCACGCACTTAAACAGAAAAATTAGGAAACCGCTGTTTCCTAAAGATTTCTGCCACACCAACAATGCTGCAACACTCTGCATTTCCATGGAATATTAACAGTCTTGCGCCTGATTGGCAACGTTTTTTTCAGGCTTTTAAAGCCTTTATTCTTCAAGACACAAGCCCCTTTCCGGCACCTCACTGCCTAAAAAATCATCCGAAAACAGGCTAGGATGGCATATACATAAAACAACAAAACAGAACCGCCTACCCTGCGCGCCGTTTACGCAACAAAATGCGCACAGCCCCATCGTTCGCACCATGTGGCTCGACATAAGCCAGCACTTCCGGATGCGCCATCAGCCAGCGGCGCACCAAGCTTTTCAACACCGGCACAAAGCCGTGCGAACCCAGCCCGCTACCGTGCACGATTTCCGCGCACACCCCGCGTCGCAACACTTCCTCAAGAAACTCGCTCAACTCCCGCTGCGCTTCCTCGCGCGTGCAGCCGTGCAAATCCAAGCGCCCCACGCACGGCCAATGACCGGCCACCAAGCGGCGGATGTCGTCCTGCCCACGGCCGTTTTTGCAAAACGAACGCGGCGGCTCGTGTTCGCTGTCGGCGCTCACATAAAAATACTCATCATCATCCCACTCCGCCTCATCAAACCGCCGTTTCAAAGGTTTATTGTCTTTCGGTGCAGCCACCCGATTACTGTTTTTCAGCGGCGTAACCTTGCCCACTGCCGCCGCAAAATCCAGATCTTCCTGCCGCTGCTGCCTCGTTTGCGCCACCACTTCCTCCTGCCGCCGCTTCGCCTCCTTACCCAATTGCTGCAGCAGCTTTTGCGTATCCTGTTTATCCATTATTTCGGCTCCATATCTAGTTTCATCTTTTCAACTGACTATTTTATAACTGAAGCGGCATAATCGGATACAGCCACACGATTTTCCCACCACCCCAAGAGGGGCTTTACCATGCAGCACACTTGCGATATCGTCATTATCGGCATCGGCCCAGCCAGCCTCAGCTTCGCCACCGCAGCCGCATACGGCAGCCTGAACATCCTGCTTATCAAACAAAGCAGCCAGGAACCCTTGGCTAACCCGCCCCATGATAGCTGCAAAATCGCCCTCACCCACCCCTCGCACGGCATCATGGGGAAACTCAGCCTGTGGCAGCACATTCCCGCCGAAGGTATCTACCCGCTCAAAGCCCCAAAGTGATCAAGGACAGCTCCCCCGCACCATCAACTTCCCACACACACCAACGGCAAAGGCCAGCTCAGCCTCCTCATATCCAACTCACGACATCCGCCGCACCGCCTACCAAACTGCCAGCCGGCAAAAAATGTCCACTTTCTCACCAGCCATAAAGTGCAGGAAGCCGTAGATAGCGAAGAAAACGTGAGCATCCTGCTCGACAACGGCGATACCGTATCCGCCTGCCTGCTCATCGCTGCCGACACAAGCTCGGCAACATAACACCAGCCGGCAGCATCCACGCCTACCTCTTGATCAATGTACACACCCGCCGGCTTCTTTACCCGCCAAATTCCTGCGTAATACTGTACTGCGCCTGAGCAACCACCTGCCACCGGTGAAAAAACTGATTACCAAACAACTCACTGGTTAAGCTTAAACCACCACAAACATATTTCAGGTAGCCTGGTTCCCGCAACAGGCTACCTGAGAATATATGCTACACCATTCTATTCTTACCCATTCTCACCAAGTTACCGCAAAACCACGTTCCACTGTTTTTTGCAGCGCCTACTTGCCAAATATACACAACATCGGCATAATGCAGCGTTCCTTGCCGGTGTAGCTCAGTTGGTAGAGCACCTGACTTGTAATCAGGGGGTCGCGAGTTCGATTCCTGCCGCCGGCACCACACTTCTAATCGCAAATCAGCTAGTTAAGTTGGTTTGCGATTTTTCTTGCCTGAATGCTCTCTGGCACTTTGGACAAATTTTGGACTAACTCGACTCCGGGGCGTAGGTCTGAATCAATCAATCTGGCGTGTTGCGAAAGGTGTTCCGGTGCCAGGTGGGCATACCTTTGCACCATTTCGATACTTTCCCAACCGCCCATTTCTTTTAGCGCTGCTAGGGGCGTACCCTGCTGGACTAGCCAGCTTGCCCAAGTGTGCCGCAAATCATGCCAGCGGAAATCTTCTATCCCCGCTTTCTCCAACGCTTCGCGCCATACCCTGGTGCTAACCTCTTGAACTCTGCCGCCGCGTGTGTTGGTAAACACATAATCGCTTACCCGTGGCCGCCCCATCAATACTTGCATGGCGGTGTGATTGAGCGGCACACCTATCGCTTTCCCTGCTTTGGCTTGATCGGGATATATCCAGGCCACCTGCCGGTTAAGGTCTAGCTGCTCCCATTTGAGATTAAGCACGTTGGCTTGTCTCAATCCGGTAGCGAGCGAGAAGATAACCAGATGCTGCATATAGGGCAGGTGTGCCAAGGCATTAACTAGGCGCTGTGCTTCTTCGGGATACAGCCACCTGATGCGTTTCTTTGGCTCTTTGTGAAGTTTGAGCTTGGGGGCTTTATCGAGCCAATCCCATTCGTTCACGCACTTATTCAAGATGGCGCGTATCAGGGCAAAGTATCTGTTCTTGGTGCTGCCTGTTCCCGGTCGCTTATTCACTACGCTATGGATTAGGTCACGGGTTAGCATCTCAAGTGGCAGGCCGCGCAGTTCGGTTAGCAGCCTTATCTTTGTTTTGTCGTCTGACAGGCTTTTCTTGCCTTGGTTTTCTTGTATCCAGCGGATGCAGGCTTCATCCCATAGGCGCTGCGGTTTCTCCCCTAGTTTCTCTTGCCGCCAAAGCTCGTGCTTTAGTTTATCGTGCAACTCTTGCGCGAGTTGTCGGTCGGTTGTTCCAGCAGTACGTCTAAAGCGGACACCGCTTGGTGTACGAAAGGATATTTGCCATATCCCGTGTTTGTTGAGATGGATTGACATTGTGTTTTACTCCTTTTGCCAATCACCGCTTGCTCGCGTTCATTTTGCTTGGCGGCGATGTAGTTTTCAAGTGCGGTTTCTGTAATTACCCATGCCCTGCCCGCTTTGAAGGCGGCGATTTCGCCGGTTTTGCACATGGTGCAGACGGTGGTGTGGTGGCACTTGAGTAGCGCGGCGGCTTCGCGGATGTTGTAGGTTTGCATGATGTTCTCCTGCTTAAATAATAATCTTGATGACGGACTGTTCGCCGTCCACCTCTTCCAGCCCGTCTAGCTCCCGCAAGCCGAAGGCCAGGCAGGCGGCCTGTCCAGGAGGCAAGAGTGGATTTCATTTTGTAGCTCCATGAAAAAAGCCCTATGTCTCTCATAGGGCTGAAAAACCGTTTAATTGTCTATTTGATTAACCTTGGGTATCTGGTTAGATTCTCCCTGACCAGTTGGAAGGTTAATGCTTTTATGTCCTGTGTGGGGTCAACGGCAAGCTGTCGTGCGATTTCGTCCAGTTTGATATTGTCTGCCCTCAACATGGATAAAGCTTTCTCCAATACCTCTGAAGTCTCCCTATCCATTGGATAGGGTTCGTTTGTTCGATATTTGAGCCTGGCAATCTGCGGACAGAGCACCCTGCTGTAAATCCATTCGCTGATTAGGCCGATTTCGTGCATTCTACGGGTAAGGGCAATGAGAGATACGCCAAATACAGATTTGAGTTTGAATAAATTTTCCAGGGTAGGTTGAATAGAATTGTATTGACGTAATGCCGCTTCCGGCATTAGGAAGGCGGCAGCAAATTTATTTGCCTGATGCTCAATGTCGTTGGGTTTCTCCTTACCATGTTTCATGTTATGTGAATCTCGGAGCAGGTGGCCGAGTTCATGTGCGGCATCAAAACGGCTCCTCTCGCCTGATTTCTGGGTATTGAGGAAGATGAAGGGCCGGCTGTCATGCCAAGTGCAAAATGCATCCACATCAGATGTTTCTATGGAAAGGGAAAATACCCTGATGCCTTTTGACTCCAGTAATTTAATCATGTTCCCGATTGGCTGTATCCCTAAGCCCCAGTCCAGCCGTACTGCTTCGGCAGCTTCTTCTGGCGGCAGGTCGCTGTAATCGGCCAGCTCGGCTTTTTTCAGCCTAAACTCTTTCTCTAGCCAATCATTCAGCAAAAATGCTGTTACGCCATGGGCTCGTGCTTGGCGCAACAGCTTCTGGGGAGTGCGGGCTTTGGAGCGGAAACTGACTGCATATTCGCTAATCTCCGGTAGTTCGCCGCCATAGAAAAATTCTGCAGGGAAATTTAAGATGGAGGAAAGCTGCTTAATGTCTGGAGTGGTGGTTCCGTTCAGATAATTGCTGACCTGCCGAACACTTACTCCGGCCTGTAGGGCAAAAGCCGAATTACTCATTCCGCGTTTGGCAAGCGCGAATTTAAGCCTTTCTGGATTGAACATGATGTAAAAACGCTTTCTATTATCCTTGCCGCTGCCTCCTTTCAACTGTGATTTCCTCAACTTCAGCCGGTTCCAAACGTGAAACCGAAACATCATTGATGGAGACGGTAGGCAACAGTATTCTTTCTTTGAATGATTCAATATGCTTATCTTGGAACTCAGCTACTTGGGAGAGCTCCATTTGTATGCGCCCATTGAGGCTGTCTCGGTAGAACAGCAATACCCAAAATTCGGCAGTATCCAAATTGGGTAATTTTTGCTGGCTGGCCTGTTCCCAAACTGTGCCTTTAGAGCTTTTATTATAAGGAAACCCATTCTCGCAGCCGGTTTGTTCCGTACCGGTCGCTACGGTGATAATATAGTCATTGTTTGGAGAAACGCTTATCCCGCCTCCACCGGTAGTATTGACCAGATGCCAACCGAAATCCGCCAATCTGCTGCGTACCGCCGCGGATAATTCGCCTTGCGGCATGACTCCGGTGTAATTCTGGGTGTGGAACGGGGTGAGATGCTGACAGACATATTGCAGATGTTGTGCCAATTCGGTGAATACACCAATTGTCAAGTGGCTGTCAATGCGTTTGAGTCTCTCTTCTACCTCATCACCTTGCGTGATGACGGCTTGCTCCATCCCTTGGACGGCTTGTAATTCAAACATCGGATTTCCTTTATCAACACATCATAATGATGTAGTATATTAGGAAATATTGTGGAAGTAAAGCATATAAATCAATGGTAGTAAGTGTAAGCGCCCAGCTGAGGATTTGTCCGCATAAGGAAAGAAGCATACTGCCGCCTGCTTCCGGTGTTTTACGCGGCGGGGTTTGTGGTGGGTGTCATGGTTGCTCCTAAAAAGGGATTGAATCATCGATTCCATCTTGTGGTACGGGCACGGCGGCTTGTTGCCTTGCTGGTTGCGCGGCGTGTGGCCTTGCTGCGGCAGGATGTGTTGCCGGTTGGGAAGCGTGGGCTTGGTCGCGGCTGCCTTGCAGGGTAATGTCGCCGACTATGATGTCGATGCCCTGCCTCTCGATGCCTTGGCGGTCGGTATATTTGCGGATTTGCAGGCTGCCAAATACGGTAGCCGCCCCGCCCTTTTTGATATAAGGGGCAAGCTTTTCGGCACGATTGCCGAACAGTTGGCAGTTGAAGAACTGTGCCTGCTCTTGCCCGTTGATGCGGATGTTTTCGGCAATGCCGAAATTAAGAATGTGGCGGCCGTTCGGGGTAATACGGATTTCGCCGTCTTTGGTGAAACGGCCTGCTACTGCGATGGCGCTCATGAAAACTCCTTTATCTGTTTGTTTATCAATTCGATGAATCTTTTTTCCCGTGCGAGAAGCTGCTGGATTTGGGTGTGATACTGCTCGCGGCAGACGCGGTAAACCAATAATCGGTATGGATCGGGGGCGAAGCTGCAATAGCTGACAAAATCCCACCAATCGCGCCCGGAGTGGGCAAGGTTGCCCAGTATCTGCCAGCGGTAGGCGGGGTCGAAGCTGCCGCGCCGTTTGGTGGCGGCGTGGGTTTGCGGCAGCACGCTTTTAATTTCAATCCCGCCATCCTCTCCGATAAGGCCGTCGGGGGAGCAGCCGATATAGTCATCACAGAAAAAGCCGCCGTTTTGCACGGTGCAGAATGTTTCTGCCTCATACAAGGCACGGGCTGCCGGCTCTTCTATGTGGCCGCGCTCCATATCGGCATTGCTGTAGCCGTCGCCGTAGTGGGCGCGCATGGAATGGCCGTTGATGCGCTCGAAGGCGATTTGCACGGCCAGGCGTTTGGCGGCATCGCTGAAGGCTTTGGGTTGGTTGGCCATGATGAGGGCGAAGTTGGAAGCAGTCAGCCGCCCGGCGCGGAGTTCATCCCATTCCGGGCTGTTCTGTTCGATGTCGTACCATTTCATGATTGCTCTGCCTGTTGGATAAGTAATTGCCGGTTCTCTTCGCTGATGTGAACGTGGGCTTCCACCTGTTCCAGACTGCCGTCGCGTTTATAGGCATCAATGGCGCGCTGCCACATGACTTGGTTGCTTGGGGTGAGCTCGCGCTTCGGCGGGCGGACGGCGGCAGGGCGGATGCGCAGGCCTTCCACGGTTTCGCGCCCGAATCTCACGTTGTGGTCTACATAGATTTCTACCTGCACGCCGTTCCAATCCTCAAGGAACGGGCTGCCGGTTATCTTGGCGACCATCTTGGAATTGGTGGCGTTGAGTATCATGGGTTTTAACGGCTCGCCGGCTCGGATTTCACGCTCGGCGAAGTAGGCGGTATTCATACTGTCTTTGGTCTTTTTGGTTTTGTCTGCCTCGACTTGAACGCATCTGATGGTAAGCACTACCGGCTCGACAATATCGGCGGCGGACAGGTAGGGGCTGTCGAATACTTTGCGATAGTGGGTTTTGTTTTGCTGGGTCATGATGGTTTCCAAAGAAAAAGCCCCGTGGATACGGGGCGGGGGTTAAGGGCTACCTGAAAATCAGGCGTTGAGCTGGTGATAGCTGGCTTTCTCTGCACTATCGCCATCCCAAGGGAAGTATTGGAAATACTCGTTGTCGGGCACGTTGATGCCAGCCTGTTCGGCCACATTGCGCAGGAACATGATGCTGTCGGCGGCGTGGTCGTTCAAGGTGGCGGCCAGGCGGCGGTTCAGCCCTCGCAAGGCTAGCCGGTGTTGATAGATAAATTCGGCACAGTACAGACTATTGATTACAGCACCCTGCAAGTTGCGCAGGGGCTTGGGCTGCAGGTTTTCAGGCAGCCTGTCCAACACTTCGCCATTGATGCCGCTGCATAGCGTGATGGTGTGGACGTACTGCACGGCATCGCTCAGCTTTTCGGCGGGGATGTCTTCGATGGCGGCGACGCCGAAGCGCTGATGCACCATGTTGTAGGCGCTGCTGTAGTCGATGCCGCACCTGCCGACCAGGGCGGATACGGCTTGGCGCAATCCGGTGCGGTCGTCTACGGTGGTTTTGGGGTTCGGGCTGCCTGAAAGAATCTGCTCAATCTGTTCATCGCACCATACGGCAAATTTAGGGTCGAGCCAGCGGGCGAAGTGAATGGCCAGCTTTGGGTGTAGCCATGTGCCGCGATTATTGCCGCCGTGTTTAACAATAACCAGTTGATTTTTATCCAAGAGGATTTTTCTCCTCTTGCTCAAATTATCAGCAAGTGCAGCAATATACTCTTGAGTTTGCTCGTTTTTCAAAAAGTCTTTCGGCAATTTGCTGAAATGCGCGGCAACTGCTGTTGCGTTCAGGTAGCCGTCATCACGGAAAGAAACAGGGATATTGTTGAAAGAGAAAGACTGAATTGCGTTCATTTCTGAACTCCTATGTAAATTGATTGGATTGCCACTTGATGAGGTGGCGGGCTTCAATCACCGTACATAGTCGGCGGAGCGTATTCCCCTTTCGGGTATTGTATTCGGCTCTCTCGACCCGCCATTGAAGGCTACCTGAAAAGTATCAGGCATAAAAAAGCCGCAGCTGACGGGTGCGATGTAAACCGCTATGTAAGTGATGCGGCCATAGTACCCTGTTTCCGCGGGTTTGGCAATCAGTTTTCATCCATCTCCATTGAGCCGTAGCAGGCCAGGACTTTGTAGAGCTTCGGCCTGCCTTTGACGACTTGTACGTTCACATCCACGATGTAGAGTTTTTTGAAAGGATACGGCTCGTCCAGCAGGATTTCCTGTTTGATGCGGTCGGGCAGTATGACTTTGACGGGCTTGGGCCAAACCGCTTCAATAACGGCCTGATCCGTTTCTTTGTTTGGGGCTGCCTGCGCCCAGTACATGACAACTTGGGTATAGTCGCCGGTTTCTACCGGCGCTTCTTGCTCTTGAAGCTGTTGGATTTCCTGCCGTGCGCGGTTTTGCACGGTGTTGGCTTCGTAATAGTTGACGGTGATGTTGTTAACGACGCTGCCGCTGGTGTCGATGGTACTGAATGTGAGTTGGCTGCCTTTGTCGTTGGCAACGGGGTTAACGATGTTGTACAGGTTGTTCAGTTGCTTGCCGTTGGTGTTTTCGGGCTTGTCGTTTTTCCCCAGCAGCCAGCCGATCAGGCGATACAGGTGTTCGGCGTAGTTTTCGATTTGGTCGTAATGCTCTATCAGTAGCTGCCCGGCCAACGGCATCATGGGGGCAAGTGCGGCTATGATGCTGCCGCTTTTGATTTCTTTGATGTAGAGTTTGGCAGGGAGTTTGGGGTCGGCGGTTTGGCGGCTTTGGTAGTCGTTGGCCAAGCTCATCATGCTTTTGGCAAAATCGGCCAGCTCTACGGGCTCGCTGTTGTTGATTTCTACTACGAGTGTCATGTTGTCGTCCAGTTTGGCTTCCATGCTCATCTCCGTTCGGGTAATAAACGGAGATGATTTTTGCAGGGTTGGGGTGGTTTGGCAATGGTTTCAGGTAGCCTATTCAGCAGGCTCATACACCACGCCGCGCATTACCTCGTAGTCGGTCATCTCTTCGTAGTGTTTCTGCGCTTCGGCGGCCTCTTGTGAGGCTTGCTGGTCTAGCTTGGCTACCCGTTCGGCGGCGGTTTCTTCGGCCTGTAGGTATTCGTCTTGGCTGTCTAGGGTGGGCATGGCGACAAAGGCCGCGCCGATAAAAAAGGCCGCTGTCCAAGCGGCGAGGGGGGATTTCATTTTGGGTCTCCTGTAGTTTGGATCTGTGTCAGAATGCTGTATTTACCGACTAAGGCAATAAACAGTTTGGTGCGCTCTTGTTCACCCAAACCTTTATAATGCTGTATCAGTATGGCTTCTCGGTTTGGCAGATTCATGATGCTGTTTAAAAATCTGGTCTCCCGGGTCAAATCTTGATTGAAAGTATTCATGTTACAAATTCCTTTGGATTGTCCGTATTGTAAAAAGAAGGATGTGGCGTTTACATTGTGTTACGTCCGCCCTACTCAAAAAATTGCATATAACGGTTTGACGCGGATTGTGTCGTTGGTGGTTTGCAATCATTGCGGCGTTTGAAATTTGTGGTATAGATGCAGGCATCCGGCGACTTTTCGGGGGGATTACCCGTATAGGAGGTCTTTGCTTTTTCCGTTGCCTGCTGCCGGTGTTTTGCCCCACCGCCGGCTGGGGGTCTCTGCGCCACTTTGCGGTTATTGGCTGGCTGCCAAGCCTATGAACTGCCGTTCGCGTTCGCGCCGCTCTAGTTCCTCTTGTTCTTCCTCTTCCTCGCGGATAAGGCTGTCGGCTTTATCCATCATGTGCCTGATGATTGCAGCTCGCACCTCCGGGCTTAGCCCGTCTATGATTTCATCCAGCGTTGTGCCTTGGATAAGGTTTATGCCGCGCTGTAGCACCCTAATGGCGCGGCTGCACTTCCAATCTGTATTGCTTTGCATGATGTTCTCTTCCTTATGTTAGAAGCTGTTCCAGTATGCTTCATTGATGCACTCCTCGCGGTACTCGCGCTCGTCAGATTCTCTTTCACGCTCTGCTTCTTCACGCTCTTTTCGGATGCGCTTTGCTGCCATCTCTAAAACGATTTTTCTTACTTCATCCTCGGCGGCGGGGCTGAGGTAGGGCATGATGTCGTCTAGGATGCTGTCGGCTATGATTTCGTCCGCAGTATCAGAAACGTAACTGTCATAGTCTAGGCTGCTCAAGTGGGCGGCTAGCATGCCGTCGTAGTTTGGGTGGATGGTGTACATGATTGTTCTCTCCAATCAATTAATGAATGTTTAATCAAGCCATCTCCTTGAAATGGCTCTGTTAAAAATTCGTTTACCGTTGATAGGGGCGGCGGCTTCCCGGCCTGTCTGTCTTTTGCCCCAGTTCCCCTCCGGCCTGACTGCTGCTACTTGAGGGTGGCGGTGAAGCGGTGTTGTGCTTCGTTGGGGTGTATAGTACTATCGTACTCAATACTTGTAAAGTACTATTGTACTTAATTTCAGTATAAATTACTTTAGTACTTGATTATCCGTTGAATTTATTTTTTCAGCAGGCAACAAAAAAGCCGCACAAGGCGGCAACAGTCGGCTACGGGTTTACGGTTGGACGGGATTTGGCGGGCAAAAGAAAAGCCCGCGCGGGGCGGGCTGGGTTATGGATGCAGATTGGGCAACTGCGGATTATCTGTTTTGTCTATGATATATTTATAATATGAGGTGATGTCTTGGGTAGAACGGTAATTTACCAGTGTTGCTCTTTCTTCCAATAAGTTCAAGTGCGGAGTAAATTTTTTTTCATCATCAGCGCTTAAGTCATAAATTAAAAAAGCATTCACTCTCGAATTAAGCACAGTTTTAGCTTCTTCGATGGTTACTGTCTTTAATGCCGCACGCTGTAAGTTAAGAGTAAAATCATTCTTTTTAGAAAAATTAATAATTTCTGTTAAATGATATTCCCCGTTTTTTAACAGCAAATCTGCTTTTAACCCTTTGCTTTCTGACAATGGGTAATTTGAAATGATTTTATGGCTATATAAATCATTAGGATTGCTGCTTAGTAAACCTTGATTATTAAAAAAATCTTTAACTGTTTGAGATAGTTTTTTATCATATGTAGTTTTGGGATGCTTTTTCCTTGGTAGCTCCACCCATTTTAAATAGAGCTCGTTTAATTTATCTTTGAATAGTTCTTCAGAATCATATTCTAGAATAAAATAACCGGAATCCTCCATAGATATTTGAGAGTTTGGTATTAACTCTCGTAATACATTTATATTTTTGTATGTTCTATAAATTATATTTGCGCTAAATAAATAGCTTTCAATATCAAAAACAGAAAAAGTTGATGACAACAGTCTAACTTTCCGTTTATCCTTAACAAGGATATAACGAAGCTCGTTTTTCCATTCTGCTACAATGCCAATATTTACCACTTCCCCTCGGAAAACATCAGGGCAGAGCTTGAGGATGTTATAAGATACTTTTTTCATGTCAGCTGCTCGTCTATAATCTTCTGTATTCTAATCTCTTTATGCGGGCTATCCCACCATTCCGCCAAAGTCTGCTTTTCTTTGGCGGCTAACCACTGCTCAGGAATCTTGTGCAGGAGAGATGAAAACTGATCTTTATTCATCTCATTTAGCCGCAACAACATATTAGCTGCATGCCGTTTATAGTTTTGTTCGTACAAGCCATATCTTGGATGTCCTTCTCGTAATACATGCGTTATATAACGCCAGTTTTTATTTGAGTTGCAAGTCAATTGACTTAGTTCTGATAAATGAGTGTCATTCTTTGGCCATCCATCTATAGCTAATGAAGACAATCCAAAATCAAATGGCATAATATAACTGTTGCCAAATATCTCACTATTGATATACAGATAGTTTCCAAGATGCCTATCTATATTAAGAAGGAAGCAATCAATGCCGTGTGTTGCCCAAAGTTGCTTACATACCACATCGGCTTCTCCTGGGGTTCCTCCTGTGATGAAGGATAGCAGTCGTTCTGGCGGCACCCCTCCATGTTGGTGAGCATATTCAACACATGAGCCAAAGAATAGCTCCCTAGTCTCTATATCTATCAATATATTGTACTCTGGAACAGCCAGTCCACAATATCTAGCGATTTCCGTGCCTAATATTTCAGCAGCTGGGGTCATCGCTGATATGATTTTACACGGGATATTTCGCCGCTCAACCTCTTCTTTAATTGCATTATCTATGCCTCTTGCCGGCTTGGCAACATAGCTGACCCCATCACTGCCTTGTGCGTAAAAAGGACTTTGTGCTGTTGCTTTAGATATTTTCTTTGTCTGTAGTATCTCTACAGGAAACAATCCAGGCTGGATGTTTGTTGTGGAGTTATAAGCAGTCTCAGAGCTGATTTCTATTTTGGATTCTTCCTTTTCTATTTGAGATTCTTGCTCGTTCTTTTCAATATTATCCATAGATATTCCCTTAAATTTTTGATAACTACAATTTATTCTGCTGGCTACTTAAATCAATCCAACACGCTCCACCAAAATACGCGGCCTATGACTTGGGGCGTGTGATGTATTCGAAGGCGGTTGCAAGTGTTGCGCCGAACAGTAAGGCGACTTGGACGGCGACCAATGGGAAGGCGAATGCGGCCGCGCCGATCCAATGCCAACCCCAAACGTGGTGGGCATAGAGATAGACGCCGACAGATATCGGAATGGCAAAGCGGGCGAAAATAAAAGCGGCAACTGCGGCAAATGCCCACCAGTAACCAAATTCATGGCCTATACCCATTACTCCCAATATCAGCGAAGCCAGCGAATAGGCCAAGAAAACTATGAGTGCCAAACCTTTCATCCTTATTTTCCTTTTAGCTAATAGCGTTTGATTTTTTCTTTAACCACGCCGCAGAAAACGGCGTCTTCGCGCATCTCCATGACAGGGTAGCGGGGGTTGAGCGGCTTGAGCAGCCAGCGGCCGCCGTCTTTGATAAGCTGCTTGAAGGTGGTCTCGCCGCCGTTTTGGCGGATGATGACGAATTTGCCGGGGACGGGCTCTTCATCCGGCTCTACGATGATGATGTCGCCTTCGGTAAATTCCGGCTCCATGCTGTCGCCATCCACGATTAGGGCGTAGGTGTGGCGGCGGACTTTGATACTGGTGGAGATGCGCTCGCCTTCGCCGGGCTGGAGCAAATCAATGGCTTCCGCCCAATACCCGGCTTTGACCCATGAGATGAGGGGGACGGTATTAAGGGGAATGTCTAACTCACGGACGTTGGCACTGTTGATGAATGGTGTACCTCTACCTGTTTCCAGCCAAACTGCATCTACGCCCAATGCCATAGCTAGTGAAGCAATATTGGTGGTCTCTTTATTCCGGCCTGCTTCGATGGCGGCAATGGAGGACTGGGATTTACCGATGGCTTTAGCTAGGCTGGCTTGACTTAATCCCTTCTTGGCTCGAGCAAACTTCAAACGGTCTTGTAGTGTTTTCATCTTAATTTCCTTTTGTACTATTGTACTTAATGAGATAAGTATCTTGGTGCTTGCTTTTTGAGTACATTAGTACTTATAATGCAGCTATTGATGAGTAGGATAAGACTATGAAACCGAGAACTCTTGTAGCGAATATTAAGAAAAAAGGCCTGAGTAATGAGGCTATTGCTAAGAATATTGGCTGCTCAACCGCCTATGTGTCGAAGCTGAATAATGGCACCCGAACAACCCCTTCATACATCGTTATGGACAAACTGCGTGCTTTGTATGCGGAAGTATTTAGGGTTAAGCCATGAAACGCGAAAAATGCACTGAAGAGGTCAAGCTGCACCTGCCGGAGAAGCTCAAGGCCGACTTGAAAACGCTGGCCGCCATACGTGGCTACGATTCGCTCAGCCCGCTGATTCGCCAACTGCTGCGCGAAAAACTGTACGGAGAGGTTACGCCTAATCAGGATTTGCTCACAGAGACGATTAGGGACGAGTAGGGTCGCAAATATTTTTGAGGAAAGGAAAGAAGATGAGGGAAAGACAAGAGATTGAGCAAGTACTGTCTTTGGAAGACCGCAACGAGATTATCAATGCGTTGCTGCGGACGGCGGAGGCGCATCCGATGATTGACTTGCAGGCAACGGCTTACGGAATGTGCCGTGCGGTTGCCGCCGTGCGGCGCTATGACGACCGTCTGACGGCAACGGATGGGGCAACTGCTACCGAAGCCAAAGAATGTTCGCAGGAATCAGACAGCTGCTTTATCGGTGAAAACGAGTTTGCAAACGTAATTGCATCAATGGCTCTAAGTTATGCCAACCAATATCGGAAACCTCAACAATGACAATCCGGACAGACGGGCAATCAGAACACTTTGTAGCACGGGTAGAAGGGTTTGATTTGGTAGTGCAGGTAGCGGCCTTTGGAAGGAGTGTTCAGCAGTTCGCGATACACACCTTCCGGCACACCGTGATACTGGTAACAGCCGCCGTGTTTGAAGCGCACTTCCAAAACCGGATGTTCATAACCAATGGAGAGCAGGGTTGATGACGAAACAAATTGATGGTGCATTCCCGGCACCTTTCGAACGAATGAGCGAGGCGGAAATTATAGCCTATTTCAAACGTTACGGATTCAAGGACGAGTTAGGCCACGCGTTGGAAATGTGCGGGGATTTTCTGGACTTGGTGCGGTTTGCCAAGCGGGAAGGTTAGCTAAAGGAACTCCTATGGATTATGCGAAAAACGAATACACGTTCTCCTACCGTTTCAAAGGCAGGACGTGGTCATTGAGTATTTGGGCGGACAGCCCGGAAGAGGCTAGGGAGAAACTGGTGGCAGCGGCCAATGCGCGTTATGACGGGCAAGTTATGCAACGGATTTATGTGCCGGTCAAGGCTGCTTGGTTTCGGCGGTTTCGGAAATGGTGGGGATGAAAAAAAGCCCGCCGGAGCGTGGCGGGCAATGGTGTTAGGGAGAGCTACAAATCGGAGCAGATTATGAATCAGATTATCCAAATTGGCAAGCAGCAACAACCTTTGATGAGCAGCCGTGAAATCGCCCAGTTGTGCGAGAAACGACATGACAACGTTTTGCGCGACATTGAGCGGCTGAATGCGACCTATGCGGAAATGGGTCTCCTCAAAATTGAGGTCTCTAAATATATCAATCAGTTAAATGGTGTCGAGTATCCCGAATACCTGCTTACCCGCGAGCAGTGCGTCGACTTGATAACGGGCTACCGCTCGGACATGCGTATCCGCATCAACCGCCGCTGGATGGAGTTGGAGCAACAGACTGCGCCGTCTATCCCGCAAACCCTGCCCGAAGCTCTGCGCTTGGCTGCCGACTTGGCCGAACAAAACGAAAAACAGGCTGCCTTGCTGGCTGAAACACAACCCAAGGCGCAGGCATTGGAGCGTATCAGCCATGCCGACGGCGATATGTGCATTACCGATGCGGCCAAGCTGCTCAAACTCCGCCCGAAAGACCTGTTCGGACTGTTGAATATGCGCCGCTGGATTTACAAGCGCGACGGGCGCGGCTCGTGGATTGGCTATCAGGACAAGGTGCAGCAGGGCCTAATCCGCCACAGCGAGCACCGTTACACCGACAGCAGCGGCACGGAGCAGCTGCGCGCCCAAGTGTATTTAACCCCAAAGGGCATTACCAAGCTGGCACAGATGGTGGAAGCGGAGGCCGGCCATGCGTGAGCGTTTTTGGAGTTGGGCATTCTCCCTGGCTTTGGGAGTGAGTGAATTTTGCGAGCGCCGCATGTTGGCGGTAGTGAGGAACAGGAAATGAGCGTGAAGTTGATGAGTATTGCATGGGATATGAGTTTGCCGATGGGGCAGAAAATGTTGTTACTGGCACTGTGCGACCATGCCAACGACGAAGGGGTGTGCTATCCGAGCCAAGAAAGGCTTGCCGCCAAGTGCAGCATGGCGCTGCGGACGGTGGTCAGCCATTGCAAATGGCTGGAGCAGCGCGGCATTTTGAGAAAAGAGCGCCGCCAAAACACCCAACGCAGGAAAACCGACCTGTACTACATCACGCTGGATGAATATTCAGAACCTGCAAATTCTGCATGTGCAAATTCTGCATGTGCAAATTCTGCATGTGCAAATTCTGCATGTGCAAATTCTGCATGTGCAAATTCTGCATGTGCAAATTCTGCATGTGCAAAATACAGCCCCGAACGTGCAAATTTTGCACCTTCGTATAAAGAAGAACCATCAGAAACCTTTAACCATCAGAGAGAACCGTCAGAGGTGGCGACGGGGATAAATCCCGCCGCTGCCGAACCTGAATTTCAGCTGGCAGAAATCCAAACTGCCAAGCCTGCCAAACCAAAACCCAAATCTGAACCGAACCCCGACAACGTGGCGACTTGGCAAGCCTATGCCGGAGCTTACCGCGAGCGCTACGGGGTATTGCCTGCCTCGAATGCCAAAACACGCGGGCAGACGGCGCAACTGGTGCGCTTCGTTGGCAGGGAGCTTGCCCCGCATCTGGCGGCCTACTTCGTTTCCCACAATAACCGCTGGTTTGTGCAGTGCCGCCACGAAATCGGCTGCCTGCTCAAGTCCTACCAGCAGGTGCTGACCGATATGCAGCGCGGCGAACAGATGACCCAAGCCAAAGCGCAGCAGGCCGAACGCACACAAGGCAATTTTGATGCCGTGATGCAGTCCGACGACATAGCGGCGTGGGAGCGCTACCAACGCAAACAACAGGGAGCAGCAGTATGAACCAACAAGAATTTTTGGCCAAACGCGCCGAACTGAAACAGGCGCTGGCCGTTACCGCCGAACTAACCGGCACCACTTTGAGCGCAGCCGCTGTGGATGTGATGGTGGATGACTTGCAAACCTACGAAACGGCAGCCGTGCTGTCCGCACTTAACCGCTGCCGCCGTGAACTGACCGGACGGTTGAGCTTGGCCGCTATCTTGGAGCGTATCGATACCGGCCTGCCGTCTGCCGATGAAGCTTTCGGGATGTTGGCCGAAGGATGGCGCAATGAGGAGTTGACTGTGATTGTGCCGGAAATCGCCATGACGGCGGCGGGCAACGGGGCATGGGAGCTGTTCGCCGCCGGGGATAAGACTGGGGCGCGTTTGGCCTTCCGCGACAGCTACACCCGACTTTCCGCCGACTTGCTGGCCAACGGGGGCAAAGTGAAATGGTTCGTTAGCCGTGGCTACAACCGCGAGCATCAGACCACCGCCATCATGGATGCAGTACGCAAAGGCCGCCTGACCGCCGAACAGGCACTGACTTGCTTGCCTTCCGAGGCGGCGGAGGAAAGGCATTGGCTGGAAACCGGCGAGCCGCTGCCCGCATTGCCGAACGGCAACCCGTTCCGCCCGCAGATTGCTGCGCTGCTCGAGCGATTGACGATGGAGGTGTGATATGGACACCTGCCCCTGCTGCCCGCCTACCGGCCCTGTGCTGAACTTCCGCTGCCCGGAATGCTGTGCCGAACAAATCCGCCGCTGCCGGCCGAACAGGAAGCTGCAGGAGAAGATGTTGCACCAGCTGACTGCCATGTCCGGTGCGCCGACCCGTGAAGAGATTTTGGAGAAAGTGAGGAAACAACATGGAATCGATTGATGAATTTTTACAACGTTACGAGCAGCACAGATGGCTGTATATCCTGACTTCGCCCGTGGTGCTGTTGATTGGCTTTGTGCTGTTGCTGATATTCACGGCTTTGGCCGGGGCTTGGCTGTTCGTATCGGAATGCTGGCGCGAATACCGGGGCTACATCACATCATACCCGCAACGCTACCGGGCGGTTTGGCGCGGGAGGAAGCGGGATGGCCGGGCGTAAATGCAAAGTATGCGGCACGGTGTTTGAGAAGCAGAGGATGGGGCAGCTTGTCTGTTCCATAACCTGCGGCATTGAGTATCGGCGTGAGCAGAAGCGCAAGGCGGCTACCAAGGCAGAGCGGGAAGCCAAGCGCAAGGAACGGGCAAGGACCAAGGCGCTGCGGCATAGGCTGGAAACCATACCGGAGCTGACCAAGAAGGCGCAGGCGGCGTTTAACCGCTACATCCGGCTGCGGGACAGGGGCAGGCCTTGCATCAGCTGCGGTGCGCCGTGGAAGGACAATTTCCAAGCCTGCCACTATGTGCCGGCGGGCAGGAGCGGCAAGCTGCGGTTTGACGAGGCCAATGTGCATGGTGGCTGTGTGCGCTGCAACCTGTACGAGAGCGGCAATATCCGCGGCTACCGGCAGGGCTTGATTGAACGCATCGGGCAGGCGCGGGTGGAGGAGCTGGATGCCGACCATGAAGTGCGGAAGTGGACGAAAGAAGAGCTGCGCGAACTGGCGGCGGAGTACCGCCGGAAGGCGAGGGAAATCGAATGAGCCAAAAGTTTGAGCGGGTGCTGGACAAGAAAAACAAGCGGGATGTGATGAAGCTGGCGTATGAGATGGCGGGAACGCTATTGCAGTCGCATGAAAAGGTCATTGTGGAAGTGCGGGAGCGGAAACGTTCGGATGCGCAAAATGCCAAGCTGCACGCGATGCTGGGGGATATTGCGAAACAGAAAACCTTTAACGGCCAAAAACTCTCAATCGAGCAATGGAAGATGATTTTTGTCTCCGGGCATCGGATTGCCACCGGCGGCACGGCTGAAATGGCGATTGGCTTGGAGGGCGAAGTCATCAACCTACGGGAGAGTACGGCGCGGATGGGGGTGCGGCGTACGGCGAGTTTGATTGAGTATATCCAGGCGTGGGCGGCGGGCAACGGGGTGGAGTTTGGCGGAAGGGCGGAGGGGTAAATGCCGCAAACCTACAAAGACCCGACCTTTGATGAAGTAGCCCGCCGTGAAGCCCAACGGCAGCGCAAGGCAAAAATCCGGGCAAGCCGCTGGTATCGAGTAATGAAACGCCGCCGTATCAAGAAACTACTATCCAAACAGATGAACAGGAAATAGCATGTACCAGTCAGTCGAAGCAGCATTGAGCCACGCCTACCGCTTATCTTGTATGCGGATTGAGCCATTGAACAATACCGCACAAATTTGCCACTGGGTGGAGGATAAGGGCGTAAGTCGTGGCGGCGGACAAGGGATGACACAACATGACTGGCACGCCAACAGTGCGATGATACGGGCAAGGGTGGAACGACTGCTGAACCATTTGGAGCTTTGTGCTGTAGAAGCCCAATACGGCAGCAAGTTAAGCCGTATCGTGGATTTGAGCAGCTACATCTTAGAACAGCAGCAAGGCATTTCCTTGTTGCTCTGTGATGCCCTGTTGTCTCATATTTTTTCAGGTAGCCCGAAGCAAACAGAGATTCAGGATAGATTTGATATTGGGCGAGTAACGTTGTGGCGGAAAAAGAAACAGGTTGGGGAAATCGTGGCTGGGCTGCTCAATAGCGCCATTTGTAAACTGGAGCCAGAGTTTAGGCAAGCGGGGATTATTGGGTAGTTTGTGCTTGTGCGGCTATGTTGTGTAAAAATATGTATATTTGCTCGCTGTTGTTTGAACTGTTGTAATGGTTTTGTTAAGATTTAGTAATATTCTCAACTACACAAGAGAGCCAGAAGATGATGCGTTTAATCAAAGTGCTGGCAGGAGACTTCCCGAAAGCTCCAGCTGCTTATAATGATTCATTTATTGTTTTCAACAGGAAAACAAAGATTTATCTAATCGATATTGAATCATATAGCGAAGAAAGCGGCGGCGTAATTGAAATCCACCTGTTTGATGGTAGGCGGTTGCTGATAGAGCAAAATGAAGCATTTATCAAAACATTGCGTACCGCGTTATTTGACGAGCCGCAAGATTTGGAAGTCCGTAGGCAGAATTGGATACAGCGCAAAACATTAGCTAGTGTGGGAACTAAACAACAAAAAGGAGTGAAAATCAAAAAAAATACTCCTGAAAACGGCGTGGGAACTAAACAAAAAATCCCAGTTAAAAAGGTGCTCTGGATACTCTTTGCCGTCTGTGTGTTTTTCTCACTTGGCAGGGGTTGTGATGGTGGAGGCTCGTCTAGTGGAGGCAGCCAAGCCAGCCAATCTTCTACTGTCTCTCCAGAATCCAAAATTGCTGCTGGTATTTTGGATTTCAAATACACGCAAAAAGACTACCCGAAACTTTACCAGCGTTGGGGCAGAGCAGGCGTTGCGAAAATCAACGAGCTACTACCACAAGCGGCTTTACTTGTAGCCAGTGAATCCACTTGCGATAGGGTGGAAATCGTAGAGGTTTCTGACAGCAAGAGTAAGCCGCGCAGTCAGATTGTATTCTTCGCCGATTGCGCCAACGGTAAGCGTTTCTATGTTTCCGAGGCTGATATTAAAGGCCAAGCATCTGTTACGGCTGTGCAGGATAAGCAGGTTGATGAAGCCGCTGCTATCAACCTATGCGATGCTGCTATTAAGCGGCAATTAGCAAACCCATCCACGTTTAGCGGGCATATCCTTGATACAGGAACATCTATCGGGGCGACAGGGAATATTGTTGTTACCCGTGGCTTTACTGCAAAAAATAACGCTGGCATGGAAATAGAGTACCGCGCACGTTGCGTTATTACCGATACGGATGTAGAAGTCAGTATGACGATGAAGTAACCAATAATCAAAGCCCCTTGCATTCGCAGGGGGTTTTGTTTTAAATATATATCAACGGATTATAAAGCCGCTCCTCCAAACTATCTCTCCAATAATTTCTATATCGTCTCGATTTATCTCCATATCCGGGTAATGTGGACTAAAGCTAACAAGTCTCAAAGACCCATCTAATAAATTCATCAGCATATAACTACGGATGATTTTATTCTCCTTATCGCTGATAGCATAAATCTTTCCATCAAATACCTTTTGCTTACTGACATCTACTAAAAACACATCTTCATCATTCAAGATGGGTCTCATTGCGTCCCCCTGCTGTTCTATAGCCAACAGGTTTAACGGATTAAGCCCATGCTTTCTTAATTCTTCTTCAGATAAGAAAAGTTCCCTGTTATTCCCTATGGGGATAGAGACTACCGGTGATCTCACGTCAAAAGCAGAGACACTGTTTAGCATATCTTCTAAAGGGACATGAAGAACAGCTGCTAGCTTAGCTATCGTCTCTGTGCGTGGCATAACCTTGCCTAACTCGTACTTGGAGATTAAAGCAGGCGTGGTACCAGCCTTCTCAGCTAACTCCTTCTGGGATAGTTTAGCTTTAATTCGACAGGCTTTTAAAAGAGTAGAAAAATCTGAAATCATCTTAGATTGTATAAAAATAGCTTGAAATTATCTTAGATTGTATAAAAATAGCTTGAAATTATCTTTTCGATAGTCTAATATAGCTTTATCATCTTTAAATGGATGATGATTTTGAACTATATTAGGAGTATATATTATGTTGAAAAAAGAAACAAAATTAGTTTCGGTTCGAGTCCCTCTGGATATAGCTGAATGGATTCAGTCAAGAGCCACGAACAATGTACGCACCGTTTCTGGTGAAATTGTAAGTATAATCAAAGACTGTAGGAATTGTGAGCGTAATAAAATTGCCCCAGTAGTTGCAGCTACTGGGACACAGGCACTTAAATCCATTACAAATTAATCTAAGCGGAAGTATTCTACCATGAGAACAGTATCAATAGCTAACATAACTATCCGACAAACTGAAAATCTTTATTCTCTCAATGATCTACATAGGGCTAGTGGGGCTGAAAACCGGCACAAACCGTCGCTATGGCTAAAAAACCAACAATCAATTGATTTAGTTGATGAAATTTCCAAAGCAGGATTTCCTGCTTTGGATAAGAATCAACACGTTATCAAAGTTGTTAAAGGTGGTAACCAAAGCGGTACATTCGTCTGCAAGGAGCTAGTGTATGCCTATGCCACTTGGGTTTCCGCTAAATTCTTCTTACAGGTTATCCGAACCTTCGATGCAGTAATTTCAGGCAGCCTGCACGCTCCCGAAGCTCTGCCATCTGCCCAAACCACGATAGACGAGCGGCGCGGCCTGGTGGATGCGGTCAAGCTGCTGGTAGCCCGCTGCGGCATCGATTATTCGGCTGCCTACCGCATGGTGCATCAGCGCTTCGGTGTGGCGCATATCGACCAAATCGCCGCCCCGCTGTTGCCCTCTGCGGTGGCCTACGTTCACAGCTTGATGCTGCATAACGGTATTAGCAGCGAAGTGTTGGACAGGCTGCCTGAAAATATGCAGCCCAAGCCATTGCGCAACTTGCAGGGTGCAGTCCTCAACAGCCTGTACTGTGCCGAATTTATCTATCAGCACCGGCTAGCCTTGCGAGGGCTGAACCGCCGCCTGGCCGCCACCCTGAACGACCATGCCGCCGACAGCATCATGTTCCTGCGCAACGTGGCCGAACAGGCAGGCATCAGAGTACCCGATAACGAGTATTTCCAATACTTCCCTTGGGATGGCGATAGTGCGGAGAAAGCTAGCTATCACCAGCTCAACGCCTGATTTTCAGGTAGCCCAGCCCCGCGAACGCATCACGGGGCTGGGTTCGAACTAGTTCAATAAAGGAGCGGGAGGGATGTTGGATTGAAATATGCTGGAATATGCTGAAATATACGGAAAAGATGTAAAATGTACGGAAATATGCCGAATTAAATTGCCTGTTTTGCAGCCACCCGCATATAATCAAAAGTATGAAACCGCATAACGACACCCTTTTCCAAGAGCCGAAGGCTGCCCAAGCAGCCGCCTTCATGCTGTACAAGGCAAACGGCAAGCTTGAAGTGCTGAAGCTGGTGAAGCTGATGTACTTGGCTGAGCGTGAGTCTTTTTCCCGTTTCGGGGAAGGACTGACAGGAGATGCGTTGGTTTCAATGCCGCATGGCCCGGTACTCTCTATGACTTTGGATTTCATTAACGGCGGGCATGAGTCTGTCCCGAACGGATGGGCAACATGGGTTACCGACCGCGAAGACAGGATGCTTGCTTTGCGCGACCCAAGTATGATTCGGACGCCTGAGCAAGACTTACTGGCATTGTCTGAGGCTGATTTGGAAGTGCTGGAATCGGTTTGGAAAGAGTACGGTCATTATTCTGCATGGGAATTGCGTAACATGACCCACAACGGGCTATGCCCGGAATGGGAAGACCCCCACGGCTCAAGCCGGCCTATTCCTATCAAAAAACTGTTGTCTGTGCTTGGTTATAGTGACGAACAAGCCGTAGCGATTGTAGAAAGGCTGGAAGAACAGGCTTACATCAATCGTTCTTTCCAGTAAGGACGATGGCATGTCTCAATTGTGGCAATGCGGACAAGGAGAATGCTTGCTCATCCCTTCCGGACCGGGCAGTTATCAGCACTTATTTACCATTCTAGTTAATCCTTGCATCTTACCCAGTCGTGGGAGTAAGCCACAGGTTCTTTCTGTCGGCATTTCTTCTATCCGGGCAAATATCCCATATGACAATGCCTGTATCATCAAATCGGGAGAACACCCATTTGTCCAGCATGACAGTTATGTACGCTACCGTGATGCTAGGATTGATGCTGTAGAACATATAGAAAAACGTGTACACGAAGGAGTGTTCTCTGTGAAACCACCGTGCAGCGCGGAGCTGTTGAGCCGTATCATTGCCGGCGCATCAACATCGCGATATGCCAGCAGGGAGGTTAAGCTCCTGATTGCTAAATTTGCTATGGCATAATCCTCAGCCCGCCCCGTGCGGGCTTTTTCAGCAGCCTTCGGGCTGCTTTTTTTATTGCGGCTGCGGTATGATGGAACTTAGTTTGCCCAGGTGTGTTGTTGGATAAATTTGATGCCCATAGTTTACTTATAAGTGTACAATGAAACCTAAACTGCTATACAATGGCATACGCCCTTTATATGTACTCTGCGAAGATGGGGAAGAGTTGTCTGGCTTAGAGCATGAGCTGGATAGCTACCGGCAATCCGCCCAAACCGTCCGCCATGAGGCTAGTATCCAAGCTATTATGCAGCGCTTCGCCAACGGCGAAAGACTGACACCGAAGATGTTTCATGAGGCCGGCAAGGCACACGGCTTCACCGTGTATGAGTTCATCAAATAGCCGATTCGTGTTTATTGTATAAATATCCCGAACTCAAAAGGCTGTCTCCTGCTTAGCCATAGCGTGTTGAAAAAATGGCAGAAAACTAAATCATCAGATTTGGAAAAAGCTTATCGGCAACTGCAAAATGTGTTGTCATTGGAGCATTTGGTATCATGAATAAAATAGAAAATTACGAACTGATAAAAGCTCAAGAAGAGGCGAAGGTAGATTTCGCCATCATGCTGAATAACCTCTTGGATGAGAAAAAACTCTCCTATACCGACCTGGCCAAACTCACGGGCAAAAGTAAATCACTTGTTTCTAGGATTATGGGCGGCAGCAATAATCTGACTATAGAAACCATGGTTTCTATGTTATTTGCGCTGGATGAAAAAATTGTGATTTCTACCGAAGATAAGCTGCAAGCAGAATATGGACGGGTTTTGAGTATTACATCCGACTCCCCTATAACCAACTTATCTAAGCGACAGCCTTACCACATCGGCAACTTCAGGCCGCTAGCGCTGGAGGTGTAAAGTGAAAATACAACTGCTCGACATCAAACAGGGCTCGTCAACCAAACGTCTTGGTGGGCAGGGTATTGATATATCGGGAATCAACAGAAGCCTCACCATCACCCGAGGTAAGCTGTTTCTGAATGAAGAAAATGACCAGATTTTAATCCGTCCCCAAGTACAATTTCGGATTGCGAATGGGGAGGATGAAGAGATTTTCGCCCTCGAATCCGAATATATGGTGTTTTTTCGCTTAGAAGGCGTAGACGGGCAAACCCCGGAACAAGCATTAGGCAGAAACCCCGCGCTAGTGGCGAAATTACATGAATATTCGCAAATTGCGGTAGGTATTCATCTTCAGATGGAATTAAACCTTACCACCTTGGATGCAGGAATGCCCCTGTGGGAAGGGGAATACATCACTCCAAACCCAAGCTAAAAATTGATTAGAGCAGTATGCCTCAAGCAGCCTTCGGGCTGCTTTTGTGTTGTTAGTTAAATCTCATATACCGCTACCCCGTTAAAAAAGGCGGGCGCGTGGCAGGCTATCTGGCCGTGTATGCGGAAAAGGAATTGGACGCGGCAACGCGCGCGCAGTTGGAAACCGCCGCCGCGAGATTGGGAGCGTATCTATGAGGGGCTTACTGACCGGATACGGCGGCGGTACCGCCAGCCTGTCCAAAGTCGTGATGTTCAGCGGGCATGTGGTGTGCAGCGCGGTGATCGGCTGGCAGGCATACAAGGGCAGCCTGCACTTTGATTTCTACCTGGCCTACATCTGCGCCTGCTACGGCGCGAACAGCACCAACAAGGCCATCAGCATCCTCGGCCGGCGGCCGGCCGCCTCTCGGGACGAACAAGGAGGGGCATCATGAAGCCGAGACTGCCCAAACACTGCACCGCCGCCATCGTGATTTGCGGTGCGCTGGCCGGCTTTACCGCCTATTCGTGGTACGGCTTTGCCGAAGCGCTGGCGGGCAAGAATGCCGAACTGGCGGCCTTGGCGGCCGAGCGGGACGAACTGCTGGAGATCATGGTGGCGCAGGACGGCCTGATACAGAGCCAAACCGCCGCACTGCAAAGCGCCAAGCTGGACAATGCCGGCAGCCGGGCAGAACTCCGTGCCCAGGCGCAAAAACTGGCACAGATGCGCGCCGAGCTGGCTGCCAAACATCCGGCCGCCGCCTTCAGGCCACCTGAAAAAGTCGGACGCGAGACCGCTAACAACCTGAGAAGGATAAACAGACTATGGCAAAAATAATCCTGACCGCCGCACTGCTGGGCCTGGCGGCCTGCACCGGCCCCGCCCACTACCCGACCGTCTGCAGCAAACCGAAACCCAGCACCGACGCCCCCCGGCTGCCGGCGGCGCAAATCAGAGCCGGTACCGGCCAAGACAAGGCCGTGGAACTGCTGACCCAATCCCTGCACACCGCCGCCGTGTACACCAAAAGGCTGGAAGAGTTTGCCGACAGCTGCCGCGCTAATCCCGCCTTCAAGGCACGCCGCTAGACGGCAGAATTTTAGGCTACCTGAAAACCAGAAAGGAAACGAAATGACAGAATTGCCGTGGATTGACGAAGCAAGAAAATACATCGGTATGCACGAACGGGATGCCCGCGGCTTAAAAACCATCCCTATGTGGGTACGGGCTTTGAAAGGCTGGTGGAGCGATACCAAAACGCCGTGGTGCGGAACGTTTGTCGGCCACTGTCTGCAGGCAGCCGGCAGGGATATTGCAAAAGAATGGTATCGGGCGAAATCCTGGGCAAAAGGCGCAACCCGTTTGGCGAAGCCGGCCTACGGCTGCATCGTGGTATTCGAGCGGCAGGGCGGCGGGCATGTGGGCTTTGTGGTCGGGCAGGACAGGCAGGGCAACCTGATGGTATTGGGCGGCAACCAGGGCGACGCGGTCAATATCAAACCGTTTGCCAAGAGCCGCGTGATTGCCTACCTGTGGCCGAACAAAGGCGGCAAACCCGCTTATCCCGCAGAAGGGCGCTATACGCTGCCGCTGTTGCAGAGCGACGGGAAGCTGAGCAGAAACGAGGCGTAACTATGGCCGGCAGAAACAAACTGCCCGAACAGGCGAAACCCCGCAAACAGGCGGGTTGGCGGGGTCTCTAATCATCAATCTCGGAGCGGCGGCATGGAGACTGACGACTACGTGAATCATAAACGATTTGCCCTCAGAAATCCAGGGGTAAGGCAAAGGGCACCGGTTGCCCGATGCCCTGCTGTCACTGTCTCAACCTAGCGGGAAACAGATTCCTACCGATATTGCTATCGGAAACAACAGTATCTTACACCTGATGCGCCAGACACGGAATCATGCCGTCTTCATACGGAGAGGTGATGTAGCTGACGAGATGGCGGTAGATTTTGCCGCCCTTCACTGTAACGGCGTAGTAGGCGTTGCGGTTCAGGTTGAACGGGATATTGGCCTGATTGGCAAACAGCTTCGGCACGGTTTCCAAGTTCACGGTGTCGGCTTCGCTGTACTGTACGCCCTTCTCCACCGCCACGCGGCTCATCAGGCTCAACACTTCAAGGAACTGTTCGGGCGGCACGTCTTTGTAGCCGACTTTGAATTTGGATTTGATGCTGCTCCACAAGGTAATAGCCAGCTTGGCCTGATGTTCTCTCGGCACGGCTCCCACCAGCATACGGTGTAGGGCTTTGACTTGTTCCTGCTGCTCGTAGGTCAGGCCGGACGGTAGGGCTTTGCGGGTTTGGGGGCTGCCTGAAACTTCTTTCTCCAACACGTCCAGCACCCAGCGGCGGAACTCTTTGGCTACTTTGGTGCGAGCCAATATGCCGAGAAGGTGGCAGCCGCGCAGGCTGAATACGCGTACCTGCTGCTTACCGCCGGCGGTGGGCAGTTCGATGACTTGGGTCATGCTGTCGGTAAATTCGTCGGCGTTGCGATTGTAGAGATTGACAATATCAGCCGCTGGATTTTTGTATCCCAAGGCACTTGCAACTTGCAAGCCCCTTAACCAAGGCTGGCCGTGGATGTCGGTAATATCAAAGGATACGTTGCGGAAAGAAAGAGAAAGTTGAGTTTGCATTTTGCGCTCCGGTAACAAGTTTGAAAACCTGCCTCCCGCCGCCAAGCGGGGAGGGCAGAAACGTGCAGGTTGGCGGACTGTGGTACCGGACGGGGCACAGCAAGCTTTACGGGCTTCCCACACGCTCTTGCCCAAAGGGTAAGCGCAATGACAACAAAAACCGCAGATGCGGCATTGATGCGTCCGATACTGAAGAAAACAGGCCGCCAAGCCTGTGCTGCTATTGAACAGCGTGGATATAGTAGCGTGTTTTCTCTTGATTGGCAACATAAAGAAAGGAATCCCATGACATGGATATTGAAATACTGGAAGCCGCTACTCGGCGGTGTGGTACTGCTGGCCGTGATATACGGCGAAGTGCAATACGGCAAGCTGCGCTACCAAGCGGGCTATGCTGCGGCCACGGCAGCCATCAATGCCAAACTGGCCGAGCAAAAGCAGAAGCATCAAAAAACCGCCCATGCGGCAAGCGTGGAATATCAACAAGAGAAGTCCAAAGCGGACGAGAAAGTGAGGGTAAGGCGTGAAGTGGTACAGCAAATTATCGAGCGGCCTGTGTTTACTGGCGATTGCGTTGATGCTTCCGGGGTGCAAGTCCTCAACGCCGCCATTGCCGAGCGCCATTGAGCCGCCGGCCGATTTGGCTATGCCCTGCCCAAGGCTGCCCGAATTGTCGGGAACAACGGGCAAGGTGATGCTGCCGTGGGCGCTGGAAGTGGTGCATCTGTATAACGACTGTGCGGCACGGCATGACGGCCTAATCAAGGCATGGCCGAGGTAGGCAGCCACTAGTACAACGATGGCTAATAAAGAGTTTGGACAAAGTTTGCCAGCGTATGGTTTAATACGGCCAAGGTATCCAAAGTTTTAGCAAGCGGTAAATTAGCTAAATCAATGGGTTATATAAAATTCTCGTGACTTTGAATCCGTCTGAAAGCGAACGGAGTGAGCTTCGCCAAAACGAGGGCAACGATGTTCGCCCAAACGAACACAGTGAGCCGCACCAAAACACAGGAGAAGCATCATGAGCTTTGCCAACACATCCAGCCAAATCACCACCGAACAAACCGCCGCTCATCTCACCCCACAGGTGAGCTATATCTTTACCGGCGTATTTGCCGTATTGATTTTCGCCAGCATCATCGGGCAATGGCTGAAACGCAAAAACGGCACAGGCAATGCCACCATCGCCAACCTCAACGCCCGCATCTATACTTGGTGGCTGATGACGCTGGTGCTGCTGGCCGCCTTCTGGTTTGGCAAAACCGGTACGGTGGTGTTGTTTTTCCTGATTTCGTTTGCCGCCCTGCGCGAATTCATGACCCTCGTTTATCGCCGCCGCAGCGATTATTACAGCATGGTAACCTGCTTCTACCTGCTGTTGCCGGTGCAATATTATTTTGTTTATGACGGCTGGTACGGCATGTTCAGCATTTTCATCCCCGTGTACGGCTTTTTGGTGTTGCCGATTATCGCCAGCCTAAGCGGCCAAACCGCTCATTTCCTCGAACGCGCAGCCAAAACGCAATGGATGGCGATGATCTGCATCTTCTGCCTCTCCCATGTTCCCGCCCTAATATTCCTAAACTTAGACGGCTTCGACAGAAGCAGCAATATCCTGTTGCTGATTTTCCTGATCGGCGTGGTACAGGCTTCAGACGTGTTGCAATACGTTTGGGGCAAACTGGTGGGCGGTGCCAAAATCATGCCTTCGCTTTCCCCATCTAAAACCGTATCCGGCACGGTGGGCGGCATTTTGTCTGCCACCGCGCTCGCCGCATTGATGTCGCCAATTACTCCATTTACCCACGGCCAGGCCGCAGCCATCGGTTTTACCATCTGCCTGATGGGCTTCTTTGGCGGGCTGGTGATGTCCGCCATCAAACGCGACTACGGCGTGAAAGACTGGGGCAACTTGATACGCGGCCACGGCGGTATGCTCGACCGTGTGGATTCCATCTGCTTTGCCGCACCGATTTTTTTCCACATCGTCCGCTACTATTGGCACGGCTAACGGCAAGTAAAAAGCGATACCAGGCTACCTGAAAAAAGTTTCATAGCACATTATGCTTGTGATATACCCATTTCTGCTTGAAATAGAATAATTTTGATTAAATAAAATATAAAATAGCCAAATATTTATTAGGGCGCGTTTTGATTTACGTTAAAATGCGCCTTTTTTTCGTGAAGGACGCCTCACCAGGCGGGAATTTTATGTCTGAACACCACGCACACACTTCAACTTGGAAAAGCCGCATCAATGCGCTTGGCCCTGGAATCATGATGGCCTCGGCAGCAGTGGGCGGCTCACACCTGATTGCTTCCACCCAGGCCGGCGCACTCTACGGCTGGCAGCTTGCACTGATCATCATCCTCACCAACCTGTTTAAATACCCATTTTTCCGTTTCAGCGCACACTACACATTGGACATGGGCAAAAGCCTGATTGAGGGCTATGCCGAGAAAAGCCGCTTTTATCTGTGGGTATTCCTGATTTTGTGTGTGGCATCGGCCACGATTAATGCCGGCGCAGTGGCGGTGGTCACTGCCGCCATCGTCAAAATGGCGATTCCTTCGCTAACATTGGATGTAGGCGCAATCTCCGCGCTGATTATGGCTTCCTGCCTGATTATCCTGGCCAGCGGGCGCTACAAGGCTTTGGATAATGTTTCCAAAATCATCATCGTGAGCCTCACCATCGCCACCGTGGCCGCTGCCGCCATCGCCATGTCGCGCGGCATGCAGATGAAGCCCGACTTTATCGAGCCTACGCCGTGGACATTCACCGCCTTGGGTTTCCTCATCGCACTGATGGGCTGGATGCCGGCACCGATTGAAATTTCGGCCATCAATTCGCTGTGGGTAACCGAAAAACAACGGCTCAATCCTTCCAGCTACCGCGACGGCATTTTCGACTTCAACGTCGGCTACATCACCAGCGCCGTGCTGGCCGTGGTGTTTCTTGCTTTGGGCGCGTATGTGCAATACGGCAACGGCGAAGAAGTGCAGATGGCAGGTGGCAAATACGTGAGCCAACTGATCAATATGTATGCCGTTACCATTGGCAGCTGGTCGAAACCGCTGGTGGCCTTTATCGCCTTCGCCTGCATGTATGGCACCACGATTACCGTGGTAGACGGCTACGCACGCGCCATTGCCGAACCCATCCGCCTGCTGCGCGGCAAAGATAAAACCGGCAATATCGAGCTCTTTGCCTGGAATACTTGGGTGGCCGGCTCCGGATTGGCCGTGATTTTCTGGTTCAACAGTGCCATGGCCGAACTGCTCAAATTCGCCATGATCACCGCCTTCCTCTCCGCCCCCGTGTTTGCCTGGCTCAACTACCGCCTCGTGAAAGGCGATAAACGCCATAAGCTCACCACCGGCATGAACTTCCTCGCCATCATCGGCCTCATCTACCTCACTGGATTTACCCTGCTGTTCCTGCTGAACTTGAGCGGCCTGTTGGATTCCCTCAAATAAGCATCGGCCGCCGGGCAAAAGGCTACCTGAAAATGCAGCTTCAACGCAGTCAAACCGAAGCTAATTTTTCAGGTAGCCTTTTGCTTGCCAACCCATCCTGCCGTCTGTATTATCCCTTGTAATTTCAACCAGCAAGGAGCAATCCATGTATGTATACAACACTCCCTCCCCCGCGCGTTAAAAATCTGTCGCGTCTCGGCCTGATTGCCGCCGCCGTTTTCCTGATGGCCGGCTGCGCCACCCTCGACGACACCATGCAGCGCCACGTCGGCCAGCACATCAGCGAAGTGTTCCGCGAACACGGCGGCCGCCCCAATGCCGGACGCCGCAAAGTGGGCAACAACCGCTACGCCTACACCTACAACTACTACCGTACCCGCTACGCTGGCCGTCAATTCGAAGGCCGCAGCCTAAACGGCCCCATCATTACCAGCTACTATAGCGATGTCTGCTACGGGCACAACCTCTACCAAACCTACTACACCGACGCCAACGACATCGTAGTGGACTACCACTGGGAATCCATCGGCGATCGGCGGATTAGCTGCAACGACCACTTCAACTAATCCCAGCACGGCCAAACACGCGGCATAACCAACCCATATTTGAGGCTACCTGAAAAATTTTAGCTTCGCAGAAACTTCGCTGCGCTACGTTTTAACTCCGTTGAAGCTCACGCTTTCAGGTAGCCTTTTGCCGCGGCTGTCGGGCATGCCAAACAGTGCATCCAAACCCGACCCTACCCTTGCCCCCTGCCCCGCCGCCTCAAATGCACGATGGCGGCCGAACGTATTTCATACAGCGCGGCGGTGGTTTGCTCAAACTCTTCCAGCAGGCCGTGCTCGGCGGCGGAAAACGGCGGGGAATCGTTCCAAGAGCCCATACCGCCAAACACATGGCTCTGTTCGCAGGCCAGCCGCAGGCGTTCCCGCGCAAGCAGGGCTTCGTTGGCCAGCGTGTGCCGTGCCTTGTCAAAAAAAGCCTGTTGCCAATGCTGCTCGCCGATGGCTCCGGCCAGTTGGGCAATCTCAGCCAAAGCCTGATGAAAACGGCGGATTAATTCTTGCTCGGTCATGTGGTTCTCCCTGATTGCGGCACAAGAGAAAGGCTACCTGAAAATTTTCAGGTAGCCTTTATTCAATCGCACACGTGCCTATTCCTTATGCTGCAAGGCCGCCTTGATAAACGAAGTAAACAGCGGATGCCCTTTGCGCGGGGTGGAAGTGAATTCGGGGTGGAACTGGCTGGCGAAGAACCAAGGATGCGTACCCTGCGGCAACTCGATGGTTTCCACCAAGCGTTCGCGCCCGCCGGATACGCCGCTGATCACCAACCCGGCCTTTTCCAGCGCCGGTACGAAGTGGTTGTTTACTTCATAACGGTGGCGGTGGCGTTCTTTGATGTTGGTGCTGCCGTAGATGGCTGCGGCCAGACTGCCGGCGGCGAGCTCCACTTCCTGCGCGCCCAAGCGCATGGTGCCTCCCAAATCGGCGTGTTCATCGCGTTTTTCCACCGCGCCGTCGGCGGTTTGCCATTCATCAATCAGCGCCACCACGGGATAGGGCGTTTTCAAATCAAACTCGGTGGAATTGGCGCCTTCCATGCCGGCCATGTGGCGGGCAAACTCGATGAGCGCAATCTGCATACCGAGACAAATACCCAAATAGGGCACTTTGTTTTCGCGGGCATAGCGGGCGGCAGCGATTTTGCCTTCCACACCGCGCACGCCGAAGCCGCCGGGTACGAGGATGGCATCGAAGTTTTTCAGGCAGTCGGTGCCTTCGGTTTCGATGTTTTCGCTGTCGATATAGGTGATGCACACTTTGGTTTCGGTGTGGATGCCGGCATGCTTCAGGGCTTCGCTGAGCGATTTGTAGGATTCGGTCAGATCCACATATTTGCCCACCATGGCGATGTGCACAGTGTGCTTCGGATGCTCGATGGCATACACGATTTTGCGCCATTCGGTGAGATCGGCCTGCCGGATGTTGAGCTGGAGCTGCTCGCAGATGGCATCATCGATGCCCTGGCCGTGTAGCATTTCGGGGATCTTATAGATGCTGTCGGCATCGTAGCAGCCGATCACGGCGCGCTCTTCCACGTTGCAGAACAAGGCGATTTTTCGCCGCTCTTCTTCGGGCAGCAGTCTGTCCATACGGCAGATGAGCACGTCGGGCTGGATACCGATTTCGCGCAGTTCTTTCACCGAATGCTGGGTGGGCTTGGTTTTGATTTCGCCAGCAGCGGCGATGTAGGGAACGTAGCTTAAGTGCACAAACAGCGTGTTAGCGCGGCCGAGCTGGCTGCGCATCTGGCGGATAGCTTCCAAAAATGGTAGCGATTCGATATCGCCCACCGTGCCGCCGATTTCCACAATAGCCACGTCTTTATTGGCCGCACCTTCGTGGATGCGGCGTTTGATTTCGTCGGTGATATGCGGAATCACCTGCACCGTACCGCCCAAGTAGTCGCCGCGCCGCTCTTTGGCAATCACGTTTTCATACACCTGCCCGGCGCTGAAGCTGTTGGCGCGGGTGAGCTTGGCGTCGATAAAACGTTCGTAGTGGCCGAGGTCGAGGTCGGTTTCCGCGCCGTCTTCGGTCACGAACACCTCGCCGTGCTGGAAGGGGCTCATCGTACCAGGATCCACGTTGATATACGGATCCAGCTTAAGCATGGTTACGTTCAGCCCGCGCGATTCGAGAATGGCGGCAATAGAAGCGGCGGCGATACCTTTCCCTAAGGAAGATACCACTCCGCCGGTTACGAAAATAAATTTGGTCATGATGAAATGCCCACTTTGGAAAGCATAATTTTACCCCGTTTCCCGCAAAAGCAAAAGCACGGGGTTTTCGGTTTTCAGGTAGCCTGCCTGAGTAAAGGCTACCTGAAAAATACACACCAACAAAGTGCAAAGCCCTATCTGCCACCCTTCCAAAGCCCTGAATGCTATGCGATAATACGCCCGAGTTTCAACTAAAAATTTTCTGTACCATGCAAGGCAATATTTTCGTTATTTCCGCTGCCTCCGGCACCGGCAAAACTACACTGATCGCCCGGCTGCTGCAGCACCATTCCGACATCCGCGTGTCCATTTCCCACACCACCCGTGCCCCGCGCCGAGGCGAAGAAAACGGCAAGCACTACCACTTCGTCAGCGTACCCGAATTCGAGCGCATGATAGAAGAAGGCCGATTCGTGGAGTACGCCAAAGTGTACGGCAACTATTACGGCACCAGCACCCAAAGCCTGGAAAGCCTCACCCGCCAAGGCACCGACGTTATCCTCGAAATCGACACCCAAGGCGCGGAGCAAATCCGCCGCCAGCTGCCACAGGCCTACAGCATCTTCATCGCCCCGCCCTCCTTAGGCACTTTGGAACAGCGCCTGCGCCAGCGCGCCGCCGATGCCCCGCAGGTGATTGCTGTGCGGCTGGCCGAAGCGCGCAACGAAATCGAACAGGCACGCCTGTTCGACTACCTAGTGATCAACGACGACCTCACTGCCGCCGAAGCTGCCCTGTTGCACATTATCAAATCCCAGCGTTTTCATTTGGAAAACCAAACGCCCTTCCTCACCAAACTGCTTGGCGGTAGCGAAAACGCCTGAGCCAATTCCGAATTAATCTTTTCAGGCAGCTTCAACCTGCCAATAGGCCACCTGAAAACATTTACCCCATTTAATTCACAACATATTTAAGGAACACATCATGGCACGTATTACTGTAGAAGACTGCATCAGCCGTATCCCCAACCACTTCAACCTCACCCTGGCCGCCGCCTACCGCGCCCGCCAGCTGGCCAACGGCTCCATGCCGCTGGTGGACGATATCCGCAACAACAAACCAACTGTAACCGCCCTGCGCGAAATCGCTGCCGGCCAAATCGGCGAAGAAATTCTTTCCCGCAGCAAGTAACTATGATTGCCCCCAGCGCCGATTATGCCGCCCCCGTTGCTGCCTGGCGTGAACACCTGTTTGCCCAAACAGGCTACCTGAAAAAAATGGAACGCTGGGCCTTGCTCGAAGCCGCCTGCGTTTACATTTACGACACCGCCACCAAGCAGGGGCAGCCCGAGCGGCTCGAACGCGCCTTCCGCCTCACCGCCGCACTGGCCGAAGAAAAACAGCGCGTGCACGCCCTGTGCGCGGTGCTAGTACAAATTGCCATGGAAGACCTCGGCACACAGGCAGACCCTGCCTTTTTGCAGCCCACATTCGGCGAAGTGTGCATCGAAATCATCGCCCACATCCACACCAACCCAGAAGCCGGTCAAGAAGCCCAGCTCACCCAGTGCCGCCGGCAAATCAACGAGGTTTACCACCTCATCATCGAACGCAGCCGCCAATCCCTGCTGCACGCCGCAGGCTACCTGAAAACCGAAGAACAAAGCCTGCTCAACCGCGCCTGCGATTTCGGCATCCGCGCCCACCAAAACCAATTCCGCAACAGTGGCGTGCCCTACATTACCCACCCTATGGCCGTGACTCAACAGCTGGCCGAATGGCACATCGATGCCCAAGGCCTGTGCGCTGGTGTGCTGCACGACGTGCTCGAAGACACTGGTACGAGCAAAGAAGAGCTTGCCGCCGAATTCGGCCAAGCCATCGCCAACATGGTGGATGGCCTTTCCAAGCTGGAAAAGCTCGAATACGACAGCCAGGCCGAGCACCAGGCCGAGAGCTTCCGCAAGCTCATCATGGCAATGACCAAAGACATCCGTGTCATCATCATCAAGCTCTCCGACCGTCTGCACAATATGCGCACGCTCGATGCCAAAAAGCCCGACAGCCGCCGCCGCATCGCCCATGAAACGCTGGAAATCTACGCCCAGCTCGCCAACCGCATAGGCCTCAACCAAGCCTACCGCGAACTGCAAGATCTCTCCTTCAAATATCTGCTGCCCAACCGCTACGCCGTGCTCGAACGCGCCCGCCAAGCCAGCCGTCGTAACCGCCGCGACGTGGTGGGCAAAGTATTGAGCGCCTTCAGCCAGCGGCTGGTAAGTGCCAATATCGAAGCCAAAATCTGTGGCCGTGAAAAAAACCTCTACAGCATCTACAAGAAAATGCAGGACAAAAAACTGCATTTTTCCGAAGTGATGGATATTTACGGTTTCCGCGTCATCGTAAACAACATCCCTGCCTGCTACGCTGCCCTCGGCGCGCTACACAGCCTCTATAAACCCAAGCCCGGCCACATCAAAGACTACATCGCCATCCCCAAGGCCAATGGTTACCAAAGCCTGCATACCACCCTGGTCGGCCCCTTCGGCCTGCCCATCGAAGTGCAAATCCGCACCCGCGAAATGGATAAAGTGGCCGAAGAAGGCGTGGCCAGCCATCTGCTCTACAAAAACCCCGCCACCGACCCCGCCGCCCAACGCACCCACCAATGGCTGCAAAATATTCTCGACTTCCAAGCCCAAGGTGACAGCGCCATCGAATTCCTTGAACACGTTAAAGTGGATTTGTTCCCGCGTGAAGTGTATGTGTTTACCCCAAAGGGCAAAATCCTCGTGCTGCCCGAAGGCGCCACACCGGTGGATTTCGCCTATGCCGTGCACACCGACATCGGCCACCGCTGCATTGCCGCCCGCGTCAACAACAACATGGTTTCCCTGCGCACCCGCCTGCGCACTGGCGACAGCGTGGAAATCATTACTTCCAACACCGCCCGTCCCAATCCGGCCTGGCTCAACTTCGTGATTTCCGGCCGCGCCCGCAGTGCCATCCGCAACAAACTCAAAAACATCGACCGCAGCGATGCCGTTCGCCTGGGTGAGCAACTGCTGCAACGCGCCCTCACCGCCTTGCTGCCCCAAGAGCTCCTACTCTCCGAAGATCTCAAGCAAAGCTATCTCGACGATCTCAGCCGCAAAAACACCAGCTTCGAAGACATCCTCTACGACGTGGGCATGGGCAGGCTCGCCCCCGTATCCGTAGCCATGCACATTGCCGAAATCGCCGGCCGCCAGCCCGAAAACAACGGCGTGAAAATCGCCCCTATCAGCGTGGGCAGCAGCGACAGCGGCCGTGTCCAACTTGCTTCCTGCTGCCACCCCATCCCCGGCGACAGTATCAAAGCCCTGCTCGTGAGAGACCACGGCCTCATCATCCACCGCGATACCTGCCCCAATACCCTCAAAGCCCCACCCGAGCAGCAGCTGGATGCCAACTGGGAAGGCATCGAGCAAAAGAAAACCTACCACACCAGCATCACCGTATCCGCCAAACGCGCCCACGGCCTGCTCGCCGCCATGGCACAAGCCGTATCCGGGCATGGTGCCGACATCGAATCGGTTGATACCCTCAGCTCCGCGCAGGAAAACAACGAAGGCTTCATCGAATTCAGCTTCCGCCTCCAAGTATCCAACCTCGGACAACTCAAGCAAATCATCCATTCCCTGCATACCATTTCGCAGGTACGCAAAGTGCAGCGCCAATGAGAGTGGGATTTTTATTATTGTAGCTGAGGCAAAGCAAGCTAATGCAGTAGCAGCTATAAGAATCCTCTCCTTAGCCCGCACCGCCGTGTTTTAAACCATATCAATAAAAGACACACATCATGGCCAAAAAATTCCCCATTTCCCCCAAACACCCCGAACGCATCTGCTGGGGTTGTGACAAATACTGCCGCACCGAAGATCTGCAATGCGGCAATGGCTGCGAACGTATCCAACATCCCATTGAAACCGACGGCCCCAAATGGTATAAAAGCGGCGACTGGAGCAACCTGTTCAGCGATGAGCAGCAAATCGAACTCGGCTTCAAAGCCGCACCTACTCCCGCCCCTAAAACTACGTCCAAACCCCATATCAAACTGCCCCTCAAACAGCATTAGCCCACACTGTCTTTCAGGTAGCCTTTTGAGAGAGGCTTAAAGGCTGCCTGAAAATCCACACACCAGCCAGTATGAGCACACTAGCACAGCTGCAATCTAAAGTTTCAGGTAGCCTTTTCTCCATCAATCTATCCAGCCAGCAAAAATGCCGCCGGGCTTTCCAGCAGCATTTCCAATACAACTGCAATCGGGCTTATTCGCCTGATTTAGCGTCTTCAATATCTTCAGCAATGTCTTTGTGTTGAGCTTGCGTAAATGACGTTTGGCTCGGTTCTAGAAATTCTCAATCCCGTTAATGTGGTTTTGCCTGCCTGCAAAATGAGTGTGGTAATTAATGTGCAAGCGGCTAAGCTAACATCCAATACATTGGGATACTGTGACAATCGGTATAAGCTACGCTGTCCGGCCTTATCTGCTCCCGGATAATCGGCAGTAGGGTAGTCGCTAATATTGGCTACGGTAACGGTGTAAACCTTGCCGTTACGCTTTAACAGCCCGAATACCACAACTTTGCCGGCTGTTCCGAGACTGCGTTTGCCTTTGCGGCCGCCTTCCAAATAACCTTCATCTGCTTCTACTGCGCCATCAAATCGTTCCAAGTGCTCGCAACTATGAAAAAAAGCAAACTCAAACGGTGAAAGTAGTAGGCAGCGGTGGTTCCATGAGGCTAAAACCGGCAGGCCGCCGAAAATCTAATTAAGGCTACCTGAAAGCAGACGGCGCCAATTTTCAGGTAGCCTGCCACCCGCCCCTGGTTTCGCGCTATACTCGCTGCAGGCCATATCGTCTTCATAATCCCTGTTCCAAGGAGCCATTCATGCACATCGTCTTCCTCGACCGCGACACTCTCCCCGCCCGTCCGCTCTCTTTCAACTTTCCCCATACCCTGCACGAATTTCCGGCCACCGCGCCCGAGCAAACCAACTCCCACCTCGCCGGCGCGCAAATCGGCATCACCAACAAAGTTGCCATCCGTGCCGAACACCTCGCCGCCAACCCCCAGCTCAAACTCATCGCCGTGGCCGCCACCGGCTACGATCACATCGACCTGGCCGCCGCCAAGGCCGCCGGCGTTACCGTGTGCAACGTGCGCAACTACAGCAGCGAAAGCGTGGCCCAGCACGCCTTCATGATGCTGCTCGCCCTCATCCGCCACTTGCCCGCCTGTATGCGCGACATCGCTGCCGGCGCCTGGCAGCAATCCCCCCAATTCGTCCATTTCAACACCCCCATGCACGACCTCGGCGGCAAAACCCTCGCCATCTTCGGCCGCGGCAATATCGGCCGCACCCTCGCCGGCTATGCCCAGGCCTTCGGCATGAAAGTCATCTGGGGCGAACACAAACACGCAGCCGCCGTGCGCGAAGGCTACACCCCGTTTCAGGTAGCCTTGCAGCAGGCCGATGCCGTTTCCTTGCACTGCCCGCTCAACGAGCACACCCG
Organism: Eikenella exigua; assembly: GCF_008805035.1. Lineage (NCBI taxonomy): Bacteria > Pseudomonadati > Pseudomonadota > Betaproteobacteria > Neisseriales > Neisseriaceae > Eikenella > Eikenella exigua. Next base: position 1,287,364 of record NZ_CP038018.1, read on the forward strand.
CCACATGATCGGCGAGGCCGAGCTGCGCCTGATGAAACCCACCGCCATCCTCATCAACACCGGCCGCGGCGGCCTCGCCGACGAACAAGCCGTATTCGCCGCTCTGCAACAAGGCCGGCTCGGCGGCGCCGGTTTCGACGTACTCAGCCAAGAACCCCCGCGCCAAGGCAACCCCTTGCTCGCCCCGTTGCCCAACCTCATTGTTACCCCGCATATCGCCTGGACCAGCCAGGAGGCCCTGCTCAATATGACCGAAATCCTCGAAGCCAACATCACCGCCTTCGCCGAAGGCAGGCCGCAAAACGCGTTATAGACCGGCCGGGCAAGATAAAGGCTACCTGAAATTTTCAGGTAGCCTCTACCCTCCAAGCTACTCCGTATCCGCTCCCCATAAAAAACAGAGCCACCGTTTCCGGCAGCCCCGTTGAGTTTGTGTTTGCTATTTCCCTTTGCGTTGCAGTTGCCGCTGCAATTTGTGTGCAAGCATAAAAGCGATGTCGGCAGATTGTGAGGAGAGCACGGTGAAGTGACCCATCTTGCGTTTCGGGCGGGCATCTTTTTTGCCATAGAGATGCAGGCACACGTCGGGGCGTTGCAGAAGCGGCAGCCAGTTTACTTTGCCTGCGGGTAGCCAAATATCGCCCAAAAGATTGGCCATGCTGCAGCAGGAGAGCAAACGGGTATCGGCGGGCGGCAGGCCGCACATGAGGCGCACTTGCTGCTCGAATTGGTTGCTGGCGCAGGCATCCAAAGTGTAGTGGCCGGAGTTGTGCGGGCGCGGGGCGATTTCGTTCACAATCAGTTTGTGGTCGTTGCCGATCACGAAGATTTCCACAGCCAGCACACCGACGTAATTCATGGCTTCGGCCAGCTGGCAGGCCATTGCCTGTGCCTGTTTCTGCACTTCGTCAGGCAGGCGGGCAGGCACAATAGAGTAGGCGAGGATGCCGTCTTCGTGGCGGTTTTCGGCAGGCGGGAAGCATTCCACCTGCTGGCTGTTGAGTCGGCACACGATCACGGAAATCTCGGAATGCAGGTTGAGCATTTTTTCCAACACGCAAGGCACGCTGCCGAGCCGTTTGAAAGCGGCGCGGGCTTCTTTCGGGCTGGACACGCGCACCTGGCCTTTGCCGTCATAGCCAAACATGGCAGTTTTGAAGATGCCGGGCAGGAGCGGCTCGAGGGCTTCGTCGGTGAGGTTGGCTTCTTGGGTAACAGGCAGGTAAGGCGCGGTTTGGAGGCCAGCTTTGGCTATCCAGGCTTTTTCTTGAATGCGGTTTTGGGCGATTTCCACGCTATCGCCGCTGGGACAAACGCGGGTTTCTAAGGCCAAGGCGCGCATAGCCTGGGCATTGACGTTTTCAAATTCGGTGGTAATGGCGGCGCAGATGGAAAGGTCGGCCAGTGCACCGAGGTCATCATACGGGGCACAGATGTGTTTGTCGGCCAGCACAGCAGCAGGGGAGTTGGGATCGGGATCGAGCACGGTAACGCTGTAGCCCATTTGTTTGGCGGCCACGGTAAACATCCGGCCCAACTGGCCTCCGCCCAAAATGCCCAGCATGGCGGGTGGTAAAATCGGCGTTGTTTTCGCTTTGGTCATGTTCCACTTTCTACACCCGAAGGGGCGCGCTGTCAGCCGGGCTGAAACAAACGCCAGCCTCTGTTTGGTTGTGGTTCCGGCGGCGGCTGGCGGTCTGTTTGCTTGCAGCAAACACGTTACTTTGATGTAGTGTATTGTACTCAAATCTCGGCACAAAGCCTAGTGCGCTCAGGTTGCGCAGTAGGCAATTCATTGATTTTCCTACATTGCCCAAATAGGATACCTGGAAATATATAAACTATCTTAAGCCTTCCGTCCCCCCCCTTTTTTTCCGCTATAATCGTGCCATCTTTAAATCCACCCAAACAACGGACGCACGCCATGCAAACCGCCCTTTCGCAAATCCCGCTTCACGGCTTCGCCATTGCCAACAATCACCCCTTTGTTTTGTTCGGCGGCATGAACGTGCTGGAAAGCCGCGATTTGGCCATGGAAATTGCCGCCACTTATGTGGAAATCTGCCGCAAGCTAGATATTCCCTATGTATTCAAAGCCAGTTTCGACAAGGCCAACCGCTCCAGCCTGCATTCTTTCCGCGGACCGGGTTTGGAAAAGGGTTTGCAATGGTTGGCCGATATTAAATCGGCCTACGGCGTGCCAGTGATTACCGACATCCACGAACCTTACCAAGCCGCGCCAGCGGCGGAGGTGGCCGATATTTTGCAGCTGCCGGCCTTTTTGAGCCGCCAAACCGATCTGGTGCACGCCATGGCGCGCACTGGTGCGATTATCAACGTGAAAAAGGCGCAATTCCTCGCCCCGCATGAAATGCGACACATCATCAACAAGTGCCTGGAGGCGGGCAATGATAAAATCATCTTGTGCGAGCGCGGCTCTACCTTCGGCTACAACAACTTGGTGGTGGATATGCTCGGCTTTGACACCATGAAGCAGATGAACGTGCCGGTGTTTTTCGACGTTACCCACAGCCTGCAGCAGCCCGGCGCACGCAGCGATTCAGCCGGCGGGCGGCGAGAGCAGATTGTTACCTTGGCGCGCGCCGGCATGGCGGTGGGGCTGGCCGGGCTGTTTTTGGAAGCACACCCCGATCCCGAGCAGGCCAAGTGCGACGGCCCCTGCGCCCTGCACCTAAGCCAGCTCGAGCCTTTCTTGAGCCAGCTCAAGCAGATTGATAATCTGGTAAAAGGTTTTGCCGAGCTGGATACGCATTAAATCCACTGCAAGGAGTGTCATCATGACTACACAATCCGATTCCGCCTACCCCGTGCCCACTGCTGGCACACCCACGCCTGAGCAGCGCAACTATATGTATGCGATTTACGGCCTGTATGCGCTGGGCGTAGTCAGCTTTGCCATGCCCACCATCATCGGTGCCATCGTGGCCTATGTGAAGCGCGACGATATGCGCGGTACGATTTATTTCGACCACATCCAATTCCTGCTGCGCACTTTTTGGGCCAGCCTGATCGGGTTGGCAGCAAGCTGTCTGTTGATGATCACGATTATCGGCCTAATCATCGGCATGCCGCTGTTCTTGCTAGTCGGCCTGTGGTATCTCTTCCGCGTGGTGGCCGGTATTGTGCGTTTAATCGACAATCAATCCGTCACACCGGACGGCTGGCTGATGTAAACCAAAGAGCTACCCGAAATTAGCAGTTCCCATTTTTCAGATAGCCTCACTCCATCTCATAAGGAAACCCCATGCAAACTTGGCACGAAGTCATCGGCGCGGAAAAACAGCAGCCCTATTTCCAACACATCATTCACAGCGTGCACCGCGAGCGCGAAGCCGGGCAGATTGTGTACCCGCCCGCCGCCGATGTGTTCAACGCCTTCCGCACCACCGAGTTTGGCCGGGTGCGCGTGGTTATCCTCGGGCAAGACCCGTACCACGGTGCCAACCAAGCGCACGGGCTGGCATTTTCTGTGCGCGAAGGCGTGGCCGTGCCGCCATCCCTGGTAAATATTTACAAAGAGTTGGCACAAGATATCCCCAGCTTTCAAATTCCCAAACACGGCTATCTGCAAAGCTGGGCAGAGCAGGGTGTGCTGCTGCTCAACACCGTGCTCACTGTGCGTGCCGGCCAAGCTCATTCCCACGCCGCGCTGGGCTGGGAAACCTTCACCGACCACGTGATTGCCGTGCTCAACGAAGGACGCGAACACTTGGTATTCATGCTGTGGGGCAGCCATGCCCAGAAAAAAGGCGCCATTATCAACCGCGCCCGCCATCTGGTGCTCACCGCGCCGCACCCCTCGCCGCTCTCCGCCCACCGCGGCTTCTTCGGCTGCCGCCATTTCTCACAGGCCAATGCCTATTTGCAACAGCACGGTCTGCCGCCGATTGATTGGCAAATCTGAGCCGCTAACGTGCTGTGCTTGATGCTGTTTGCCGCCGCCCTGCGCCCGGCTTTGGCAGCATGGCGGGCACACCGCCAGGCGGCATGGGTTGGGCTGTTGATCATGGCGCTGTGCTGGAGCCTGCGCGCCGCACCGGCCAGCAGGATGCTGGGCAGTTTGAGCTACCCCTTGCTGGGTATCGGCCTACTGGCCTTGATGGTGGGCATCCCGGCAGCATTCTGCCTGGCCGTATTGCTGCTGTTGCCCTATATCTGGCTGTGGCAAGGCGTGGGCGATTTAAGTGTGGCGGGGCTAACGGTTTTGGCCGGCATTGTGCCGCCGCTGGTCGGCGTAGCGCTGGCGCGGCAAATCGTGCAGCGGCTACCGCGCAACCTGTTTATCTACATCTTCCTCAACGGCTTTTTCGCCGCCGCGGCCGGCATCCTACTCAGCGCGGCCACAAATGGAGTGTTGCTGTATCTGGCCGGAACTTTTCCCACCACCATCCTGCTGGATTCCGTACTGCCGGTGTTCTTTCTGATTGCCTGGAGTGAAGCCTTCCTTACCGGCCTGCTGTCTGCTATCTTCATCGCCCTCAAGCCGCATCTGATCACCACCTTTCCAATGTCGACTACCTGCGCCAAAATGCGCGGCAAATCTGGAAATAGGCCGTTGCAAAGGCTACCTGAAAACTGGTTTTTCAGGCACAATACGGCCTGTTCGGCATCTCGCTTTTCCGGCCTTTTATTTTAATTTCGTTGAAGCCCACGCTTTCAGGTAGCCTTAAGCCTCTGCCGGCTAAGTTTATCCAAACCGCTACCAAAGCCCGTCCCAATTCCCCACAGCCGCCCACCGTGTGGCTGCCACACGGAGCAAATATGAACAACCCCTTTACCAATCTCGGCCTCAGCGCTGAAATCACCGCTGCACTGACCGACCAGGGCTACGAGCAGCCCACCGCCATCCAAACCGCCGCCATCCCCAAAGTGCTGGCCGGTCACGATCTGCTGGCCGCCGCCCAAACCGGCACCGGCAAAACTGCAGCCTTCATGCTGCCCAGCCTGGAACGCCTGCGCCGCTATGCCACCACCAGCACCTCGCCCGCCATGCATCCGGTGCGCATGCTGGTACTCACCCCTACCCGCGAACTGGCCGATCAAATCGACCAAAACACCGCCGCCTACATCAAAAACCTGCCGCTGCGCCACACAGTGCTGTTCGGCGGCATGAATATGGACAAACAAACTGCCGACCTGCGCGCCGGCTGCGAAATCGTGGTGGCCACCGTGGGGCGCCTACTGGATCACGTACAGCAAAAAAATATCCGGCTGGATAAAGTGGAAATCGTGGTGCTCGACGAAGCCGACCGCATGCTCGACATGGGCTTCATCGACGACATCCGCCGCATCATGCAGCTGCTGCCCAAACAGCGTCAAACCCTGCTGTTTTCCGCCACATTCTCCCCTCCCATCCGCAAGCTGGCGCAAGATCTCATGTACCAGCCGGAACAGGTGCAAACTGCCCCGCAAAATACCACCAGCGCCAGCGTTGAACAGCACATCATCGCCATCGACACCGCACAAAAGCGCAATCTGCTGGAGCGGCTAATTGTGGATTTGCACATCAACCAGGTAATCGTGTTCTGCAAAACCAAGCAGAGCGTTGATCAGGTAGCCCGCGATCTGAAACGGCGCGGTCTCAGCGTGGCGCCGATTCACGGCGACAAATCACAGCAAACCCGCTTGGAAACGCTCAACGCCTTCAAAGCCGGCGAACTGCGCGTGTTGGTAGCCACCGACGTGGCTGCACGCGGGCTGGACATTGTCGAGCTGCCATTTGTCATCAACTACGAAATGCCTACCCAGGCCGAAGATTATGTGCACCGCATCGGCCGCACCGGCCGCGCCGGCGCCGAGGGCGTGGCCATCTCGCTGATGGATGAAGACGAACAGAAAATGTTTGAAGCCATTAAAGAACTCATTGGCAAAGAACTGCCGGTGGAACGGATTGAGGGCTTCGAGCCGCGCTGGTGGCAACATCAGCAGGAAGGCAGCCGCCCCGCCGCCGAGCACTCCTCGCGCGAAACACGTGAGTCGCGTGAAACACGCCACAGCCGACGAGGCCGCAACTCAGACAGCCGCAGCAAATCCTTCTCACACAGCAGCTACTTCGACAGCCCCGCACAGGAATGCGGCCGCATCCCCGGCCGCAGCCGCCGCAGCCGCCCTGTGTGCGCATTGGTACAACCAAACTACGGTGTTGATAGTTGAGCGTCCTGCCTGCGCCGAATGAACCTGCCTTATCCGACGGAACTAAAGGACTGCTCCATACCCCGTGTGCAAGCAACAAAAGTGACGGAATTTGTCAGTTTACTCCGATCAGTCGGGGTACACTTCGGAAGCTATCTGGAAAACAAATGGATACTGGTTCTCAGGTAGCCATGAACCACACATTAAGTAACGTATTTTTCAGGGGTCCCTATTCCCCCGCCACAACTAATTATGAATATTCAAGACCAAAGCAACGAAAGCCTCGCCCTACCACCACACTCCATAGAAGCCGAACAGTCGGTATTGGGCGGACTGATGGTGGATTCCTCCGCCTGGGACCGCATTGCCGGCACCATCTCGGAAGAAGACTTCTACCGCTACGAACACCGCCTAATTTTCCACGCCATTTCCCACCTGGCTGAACGCAACCGCCCCGCCGACACCATCACCGTGGAAGAAGTATTGCAGCGTGAAGAAGTGTTGGAGGAAGCCGGCGGCTTTGGCTATCTGGTAGATTTAGCACAAAATACTGCCTCTGCCATCAACATCTCCCGCTATGCCGAAATCGTACGTAGCCGCTCCATCATGCGCCAACTGGCACAAGCTGGCACAGAGATTGCTAGGAATGCTTACAATCCGCAAGGCAAGGACGTCAAACAAATGTTAGACGAGGCAGAAGCCAAAATCTTTAAAATCGCGGAAAGCACCAGCAGAGTGCAACACGAGTTCTTAGAGATGCCTGCCATGCTGAAAGAAGCAGTCGCCAAAATCGACAAGGCTTACTCGAGGGAAAATAAAGACGATGTAACTGGCATTCCAACCGGATTCATTGATCTAGATAAAAAAATAGCTGGTTTGCACGGCGGCGATCTCATCATCGTCGCTGGGAGACCAGCAATGGGGAAAACCGCTTTTTCATTGAATATCGCGGAAAACGTCGCTATCAGTACGCACCTGCCCGTTGCCATCTTCTCGATGGAAATGGGCGGTGTGCAGCTGGTAATGCGTATGCTTGGTTCGGTTGGGAGGCTGGATCAGAGCTTACTCAAAACCGGTCAATTGCAAGACGAACATTGGAGCAAGCTCAATGACGCTCTGTACAAACTGTCAGACGCTCCCATCTTTATCGACGAAACTCCCGCCTTAAATTCGTTGGAAGTCCGTGCCCGCGTACGCCGACTGGCTAGAAGAAAAGGCAAATTAGGGCTGGTGGTTATCGACTACTTACAGCTGATGAACGGCACCGGCCACAATAACAATAACCGTGCAGCAGAATTGGGAGAAATTTCTCGTTCACTTAAGTCACTGGCCAGAGAATTGGATATTCCAATTATCGCCCTCTCGCAGCTATCGCGTACTGTTGAATCCCGCACCGACAAACGCCCCATGATGTCCGACCTGCGCGAATCCGGTGCCATCGAGCAGGATGCCGACCTGATTATGTTTATGTATCGTGATGAATACTACCACCCCGATACCGACAAAAAAGGCATGGCCGAATGCATCATCGGCAAGCACCGTAACGGTCCCACCGGCAAAATCCCGCTGGTGTTTACCGGTGAATTCAGCAAATTTGACAATGCTGTACATACTGGGCATACTTACTTCACTGAAGAATAAGAATAATCCTAATCAATCCACCTATTTTTGGGTGCCCCATTCCCCGTTTTAGAGTGATGGCTATGAAAACACAACAACATATCCAGGGTTTTACCTTGATAGAACTAATGATTACCCTAACCCTTATTGGGATTATGGCCACGCTCGCCATGCCAAGCATGAGTGATTTTATTTCAAATCAAAGAATTGCTGGGCATATTGACCGTGTTGTTACCACTTTTAGATTTGCCAGAACAGAAGCTGTTCGGCGTAACGCACCCGTGCTTATATGCGGAGGAATTAAGTTAAAGTCTGACGCAAAACCTGATAATGGCTGTGATAAGGGAGGTAGCTCCCTATTGGCATTTGTTGATAGCAACAAAGATGACGACTATCAAAGTAGTATCACCAATCCTAACAGCGATATTGATTTACGCTCTGTCTTGATCGATCAAGGCAATGTCAATATCACTTATTTGGATATTGGTTTTAATAAGCTATCTACTTCAAACACTAAATACCGGTTTATATTCTTACCCAATGGTTCTTTTGGTACTGGAATAAAAAGCGGATCCAGTGTACCTTACACCTATGCCTCGCACTACATTAGAATTTCAGCCAGTGATGGCAAACGAGTACGGATGGCTCTCATTGCACCTAGTGGAAGGGTTGTCTCGTGCAATACATCCATGACGCCTGCTGTATTTGATAGGATTCAGGCAGCTGATTACAAAAACTTCTGTGCTCTCTCATAATTTTAGGAACCTTATAAACCATGGCTCATACAAAGAAATTTCCCATGCTAAAACTACAATCAATGCGCGGAAGTACCTTGCTTGAAGTATTGATATCTGTTTTTATTATGGCTTTCGGCATCATGGCTTTAATGCTTGCACAACTAAAATCTGTTGGTAATGTCCGCGAGGCAGAAATGCAAACTCGTGTTGCCCAGGCAGTACAAAACCTATCTGCAGGTATGCTGAGTAATCCAGATGTCATTACCAATTTAGGTAGTGCTAGTAACGTCAATGCCAAATTACAATATTCAAACTATAAAACCGCTTCTTGGGTCAATGTTGACAGCAATCCTCCGACCGCTAATGTTATATGTGGATTAGGTTCTGCCAACTCAATCGTGACGAATAGCGAGTTTACTACTTGTATTACGAATGCGTTTGTGAATGAGTTAAAGATTGCATTACCAAATGCCGGCAATATTGCCTACAAAATAGACAGTACAAGCGGAGCAACCCCCACGACCACCATATCCGTCAAATGGTCAGAAACTAATGATGATGCAGCGGGGGCAAATAGTGATAATTATAACTTCCAATATAGTGCCGTCGTAGGAGATTAACATGAGGAAAAAACAACTTTCTCCAATTTCCCCCCTTCTTCCACAGAACACAGAGTATGGTTTTACTCTAATTGAATTCATGGTGGCCAGCTCGCTTGCCTTGGTTGTATTGCTGGCTATTGGTATTACTTACGGCACCACCAGCAGAATGAAAAGAACATCAGAAAACCGCCTAGCCGCACAACAAGATTTACGCAACGTATCAGAGTTAGTCTTACGTGATGCTCAAATGGCAGGTGCCTTCGGTTGTTTTAACATGGGTAACTTAGTCCCAAAAGAACTCCCCACTTCTCCTGGCTCAAGTGATGGTTTTCAATCTCCTGCTAAATTTCAACTTAAATTGGGTGACCCAAATTATAACGGCATTAGCACCATGAGCAATACTGATGCAAGCGCCGCATTTTCTCGCCATAACTTTATTCCCAAACCGGGATCAAAAGTTCTCGTTTTTACGTACGGGTTACATCCCACTCCTCTTGATAGCACAGGAACAAAAACAACTGGTGCTTCTGAAGAGTTAAGATCTGTGGTGCGAGCAGGCGGACATGTTGCTTTATCTTCTTGTTCACGAATGTATATTGATAAACACAGAAGCAACAACATTAAAATTAACAGCAATGAAGTAGATGTATCTGATTTTGGTACAGGCCCGCGTACATCAAACTCAAATAATAGTGCTGTTTTTTATATCCCACAAACTACACTATCTCAGGTATATAGTGCTGCCTACGTTGTTGGTCGTATAAATGGGGTTAATGACACCGATGCTCTTTACCGTTTTACCTTAGATAAAAATGGGCAGTGGAGTAACCCTCAGTTAATGGCTGCAAATATACAGAGCATGCAATATTCTGCCATATATTCTGGCTGTGACGATACTAGTACTAAGGTTACTTTTTCCGAAAATAGAGACCAGCTAAAATCAACAGCAAATATTACGCGTGTATCCACCTTACCCACCATTATTGAGGTACAATTACGGCTTAATAATAGCCCATCAACTTACGGTGTCGTGAATCAATATTTAATTCGTGCAAACGTCCGTGGAGGTAATATATGTGCCAACCTATTCTAAAACAAAAAGGTTACACTTTATTTGTTGTTCTAATCATGATGCTGGTAATTGCAATAGTTGTAATTGCTAGTATACAATCTACTAATACTGAAATGCGTATCAGCTCAAACGAAGCGGATCGGAAGTTTGCTCTCTCACTAGCCGAACAAGCTTTACGTAGTGGTGAATCTCGTATTTTAGAAGTGGGGAATGCCGAATTTGATAAACAGGAAACTTCTAATAGTTGCTCAAATGGAATTTGTGGTGGTAAAGCATCTGAGTCCACGCCAGTATGGAAACGTTCGGATGATAGTGTAGATCTGAATACCAACGGGAAAGGTAGGTACTGTATTTCTGGGAATAGTAATAAAAATAATGCTTGTTATATGGTTGAGCGTTTGGGTGGCACTCATCAGGATCAAAATGCATCGAAAAGTATTTTCCGGGTTACAGCTAGAGCATGGGGCGCAAACTCTAACACAGTTGTGACTTTGCAATCTTATGTAGAGTACATCAGCTCATAACAGGTCAAGAATATGAAAGCCCAAACTGGATTTACCCTCCTAGAGCTATTAACAGTGGTTGCAATTATTGCTATATTGACAATCATTGCCCTGCCTTCCTATCAAGCTTATGTTGAACGAACTGATTTAGCAGTTGCAAAAAATGAGTTATTAGATATTGCAGCGCAAATGCGACAAAATAAAATACTCAATAATGGTAACTACTCTACTGCTGGGCTAGCTAGCTTGATTAACTCTAAAAATAGCAACCCCACAGGCAAATATACGTTTACTTCAGGGTTTGGGAGTGGTTCATCTATTAACAGTTACTATGTATACCTCCAACCTAGACCTAGCAACTACAGAAAGTCCCTTTACATTACAGCATCTGGTACTATCTACGAATGCAAAACTGTAAATGAGGCACAAAGCAAATCATCTTCTTGTACAATGATTAACAAATAGATTTTATTTATATAACTAAGCCGGTTACTTGATACCTAAGCAGCCGGCTTCTTATTCTTATCTATCTTAACTGTGCACCAACAGTTTCAGCAGCAGCAATCAACCTCTGTACGATCTCTTCAACCATATCATCTGTCAAGGTACGTTCAGTATCCTGCAAAATCACTTTTACTGCCATGCTTTTCATGTTTTCAGGTAGCCCTACTCCACGATATACGTCAAACAAGGTAATTTCTCGAATCAAATCCGATTGTACGCCGCGCAAAGCAGCCTGCAACTGCTCGAAGGTGGTGGTTTCCGGCATGACAAACGCCAAATCCCTGCGAACCGGCTGGAATTTTGATACTGCCTGATAGCGCGTTTTTTCGCGTTCTAACACGGCAGCCATGTCGATTTCAAATACCAGCGGCGCTTGCGGCAAGTCGTATTTTTGCAGCCATTTCGGATGCAATTCGCCGACAAAGCCGATGACTTGGTCGTCTGAAACGATATTGGCAGCGCGGCCGGGATGCAGGGCGGAATGTTCGGTTTTGACGAACTCAACCGCTTTGTTTTTCAACAGATTTTCCACATCGGCCTTAATATCGTAAAAATCTGCGTTGCGCGTTTTCTCGCCCCATTGTTCGGGCATCACCGCGCCGTACCACAGGCCGCCGATGCGTTCGTTTTGCACAAACAGGCCGTCTGAACCTTTGCTGAACACGCGGGCAATTTCAAACACGCGCACGCGGTTTTGCTTGCGGTTCAGATTGTTCTGCAGAATTTCCACCAAGCCACCAATGAGCGTGGAACGCATCACGGCATACTGAGCCGCCAACGGGTTTTGCAGGCGGATGGGGTTGGCGTTGGCGGCAAAATCGAGTTCCCACTGCTCGTCAACGAAGGCATAGCTGACCACTTCGCGGTAGCCGCGCGCCGCCATTTCGTTATAAACGGCAAAACGCGGACGGCGGGTTTCGGGCAGCGCCAACATTTTCAGACGGCCTGACGTGTAATCGTCGGGGATATTTTCATAGCCGTAAACGCGACCGATTTCTTCAATCAAATCGGCCTCGATTTCGATGTCGAAACGGAAGCTCGGCGCAGTAACGCGGAAGCCTTCCGCCGTTTTTTCAGGCTGCAAGCCCAAGTGCTGCAAAATGGTTTCCACCTGTTCGGCAGGAATGTCCACGCCCAACACGGTTTTCAGACGGCCTAAACGCAATTCAACCTGTTTGTTTTCAGGTAGCCTGCCCAACGCTTCTACCATTTCGCCTGCCTCACCACCGCAGATTTGCAAAACCAATTCGGTGGCGCGTTCGATAGCATCAGCCTGCAAACGGTAATCCACGCCGCGCTCAAAGCGGAACGACGAATCCGAGCCAAAACCGTATTGGCGCGATTTCCCTGCGATGATTTCAGGCGCAAACCAAGCCGCTTCCAGCACGATATTTTGCGTGTCGTCTGAAACTGCACTCGCTGCGCCGCCCATCAGACCTGCCAAGCTCAACGCACCTTTTTCGTCGGCAACTACCAGCGTGTTTTCAGACAGAGAGACGGTTTTCTCGTTCAGGCATTCCAGCATTTCACTTTCGCACGCGCGGCGGATGTGCAGGCTGCCTGAAAGTTTGTCTGCATCAAAAACATGCATTGGCTGACCGATTTCCAGCATCACATAATTGCCAATGTCCACCAGCGCGGAAATACTGCGGACACCGCTGCGCTCCAAACGCTGCTTCATCCAATCCGGCGTAGCGGCGCGCGCGTTCACGTTTTCAATCACGCGGCTGATAAAGCGGCCGCAATCGGCAGGCGCATCAATCTGCACAGGCTGTTTGCGGCTGCCCGTAATGGGCGCGGCATGGATTTCAGGCTGCTTGAACGCGCAACCCGTCAATGCGGACACTTCACGCGCAATGCCTTTGATGCTCAGGCAGTCGGCACGGTTCGGTGTAATTTTCAGCGTGAACACCGTATCGTCCAAATCCAGATATTCACGGATGTTTGCGCCGACAGGAGCGTCTTGCGGCAGGACGAGCAAGCCGTCTACGCCGTTTTCAGGTAGCCCCAACTCTTTGGCGGAACACAACATTCCGTTCGACACCACGCCGCGCATCTTGGTCGGCTTGATTTTGAAATTGCCCGGCAACACCGCGCCCGGCAGCGAACACGGCACTTTGATGCCCGCTTTCACATTCGGCGCACCGCACACAATCTGCACCAACTCGCCCGTACCCGCATCGACTTGGGTAACGTTCAAACGGTCGGCATCAGGATGTTTTTCAACGGATTTCACTTCGGCAATCACCACGCCCGTAAACGCAGACGCGGCAGTCTCGGCCTCTTCCACTTCCAAGCCGGACATGGTTAACAAATGTTCCAGCTTATCGGCGGAAAGTTCGGTATCGGCTTGGGTTTTCAGCCATGAGTAGGAGAATTGCATGTTATGTTCTCAATCAACTAATTAACTTTTTATCAGATTTTGTTTTCAGACGACCTGTTTGCTTAGGGGGCAGGCTGCTTTTTAACTTTGTTGAGGCTGTTGCTTTCAAGTAGCCTTTTCAAACCTTAAGCAATCAAATCAATAAGATTGTTACGAACCACGCCAGCAAGGTATAGCTTAAGGTGACACTCACTGTAAACGCCACACGCTCCCAGCTTTTAAACCACGACATCAACCAACTACCGATCGCGGTGGCAAAACAGGATACGGTAAATGCGGTAAATCCGTAATTCGACCACCTTATTGCACCTTCCACATCGTCGCCGGTCAGGGTTTTCAAATCAGCCAGTGCCAAAGCACAGATTTCACAATAGATGGACAGCAGCCACAATGCAACAGCAAACGCATAGCAAACGGATGGGCCGACATAGCGTTTCATGATTCGGCTTTCTGCGGTACGGGCTGCTTTTTCATTTTTAGGCAGCCTGCACAATCATTTCGCAAACTGTTTCAAAAAGTTCAAATCGTTATCGAAAAACAATCGCAGATCGTTCATGTTGTAACGCAACATGGCAAAGCGGTCGAGGCCGATGCCGAAGGCGAAACCGGTGTATTTTTCGGGGTCGATATTCACGTTTTTCAACACGTTGGGATGCACCATGCCGCAGCCGCTGACTTCCAGCCATTTGCCGTTTTCACACATGATGTCGATTTCTGCGGACGGTTCGGTAAACGGGAAGAAAGACGGACGGAAACGTACTTGCAAATCATCGCGTTCGAAAAAGCGGCGGATGAAATCGGTGAACACGGCTTTCAAATCGGCGAAGGTTACGCCCTCTTCCACCCACAGGCCCTCAGCTTGGTGGAACATGGGCGAGTGCGTAGCATCGCTGTCCACGCGGTAAACACGGCCTGGGGCGATAATACGGATGGGCGGCTCTTTTTTGTCGAGCATGTAGCGGATTTGAATTGGGGAAGTGTGTGTACGCAAAACATCGCCGTTTTCAACGTAGAACGTATCCTGCATGGCGCGGGCCGGATGGTTTGCGGGAATGTTCAAAGCTTGGAAGTTGTGGAAATCGTCTTCGATTTCCGGGCCGTCTGCCACTTCAAAACCCATGCCGTGAAAGAGTTCGACCACGCGCTGCAAGGTCAGGGTTACGGGATGCAGACCGCCATTTTCCTGCGCGCGTCCAGGCAGGGTAATATCGAGTGCTTCGGCGGC